>NZ_CP065410.1:2463333-3079166 GCF_020544405.1 Pseudomonas sp. IAC-BECa141
GCAGGTCGCTGAAAAACTCCACCGCTGCACTCTGTTTGCGCAGTACGTCTTGCTGTTCGTCGACCAACACGGCGTACAACCCGTTCAAGTCGCGAAACAGGCGGGCGTCATTCAAATGGGTATCGGAAAACCGCCGAAACTCAAGCTCCGCACTGAACCCCAACTGATGCTGCAGATCCGTCAGCCACGGTGTTTCCACATACAACATCAAATACGACCACGGCTGATCGTCGATCGGGTTGCAGGCGTGCACGTCCCCGGGATTCATCAGCACCACGGTGCCGGCCGTCACTTCGAACGAGGATTGCTCATGCACGTAAGTGCTGCGCCCGGCGGTGATCGCGCCGATGGAAAAGTGCGCGTGGGAGTGCCGTGAATAGCAGACCTCACGCCCGTCGGCGATGGCCCGCGCTTCGATAAAGGGCAGGGCGTCGTCGCGCCAGAAGCGCGGGGCTTGTTCGGGGTTCTTGGTGGCAGCTTTCATTGTTGGGATTCTCGGCAGACCAGTGCCCGAGTGTATTAGCTCTGGCCGGCGAAGGCTCGCTCCAGTTCGGCGATGTCGAGTTTTTTCATTCCGAGCATGGCCTGCATCGCCCGTTGCGCCTTGGTCTGATCGGGATCGGTCATCATGTGCGTCAACGCTACCGGCACGATCTGCCACGACACGCCGAACTTGTCCTTGAGCCAGCCGCACTGTTGCGCTTCCACCGGCCCGCCGGCGCTGAGGTTGCCCCAGAAGTGGTCGACCTCTTCCTGGGACTGGCAATTGACTTGAAACGAAATCGCTTCATTGAACTTGAACATCGGCCCGCCATTGAGCCCGGTGAAGGTCTGGCCGTCGAGTTCGAAACTGACGGTCATCACCGAGCCTTCCGGGCGGCCGTGAAACTCCTGGCCGGCCTTGCCGTAGTGGGTGACGGTGGTGATTTTCGAGTGGTCGAAGATCGAGCAGTAAAACTTCGCCGCCGCTTCGGCCTGATCGTCGAACCACAGGCAGGGTGTGAGTTTTTGAAAGCGTTGCATGGCAGTCTTCCTCGGCAGGTTGGACACGCTGGATTAATAGCGTAGCCAGTCTGTGCTCGGCTGGCTGTGCCCCGGATCGATGGTTGGATGCAAGGAGGACGGGATGTAGTCGTATTGACCTTGTTGTTTGTCAAAACGACTGTTTTCGTCTGTGTCAAATTGACTCGTGTTTGCGCAACTGACTGATATTGCTGGGCGAATAATCTGGCACGCAAGTTGAAGTGTCTTGAGTACAAACCGATCCGCTCAGGAGTACGACAACATGTTCGCTTTCTTCGAGAATCCGCTGAACGTTCTGCACCTGTCGAGCAAAGTGCTCGTCGCCGGTCTGGTCATGTTGCTGGCGGGAATCTACGGCGCTTATCTGTATCAGGGCCACATGCCCATTGCGTTGCTGGTGGCGATGCATGCGATGACCATCGTCGGCCCGACGTTGATCAAGATTGGCTATGTGATGCGCCTGCTGTCGCAGTATCGGTTGGGCCAGTCACCCGCACTGGCGGTGGCCTGAGATGCGCAGACTCGCGGCGGTGCCAGTGTTCAGCCTTGGCTTTCGGCCGCTGTTTCTGGCCGGGACCGGATTCGCCGCTCTGACGGTGCTGATCTGGGGTCTGTGGCTTTACGGCCATTGGTTCGATCTGCAACCGACGGGCGGCATGCTCGCCTGGCATCGGCATGAAATGCCGTTTGGTTTTGCGGCGGCGATTGTTGGCGGATTCCTGTTGACTGCGGTGCCCAACTGGACCGGCATTCCCGGCGTACGCGGCGGGGCATTGATCGCGTTGGTGTCGGTCTGGCTGCTCGGGCGTGGTGCTTGGGTTTGCACTGGTGTTGATCGCGGCGGGTTGCCGGGTGTTGGTGGTGCCGTTTTCCAGCCTTGGCCTCGGCTTGTCCGTGGTGCTCTGGGGCGCGGGGTTCGGGCTGTTTTTACGGCATTACACCGGGATCCTGCTCTAGCCAAGGCTCTAGCGTTTTACCCGCGACGCTCGGCAATCATCAGCAATGACTGCGGCACCGGGCTTTGCGGATGCTGCGGCTCGCGCAGGTCGGTCAATTGCAGGCCGGCCATGTCCAGCGCATTCAGCCAACTGGACAAGGTGCGGAAATACCACGGCATCGGCGACCACTCGCCCTGAAACCCGTCGAAGGTTTCTTCCCGCCAGCCATCCTGATAATCACCGGCGGCCACCGCCCATGGATGCAGCGTCTGGATCACCAGCGCACCGCCCGGCGCGAGCAGGCCATTCATCGCCGCGAGCAGCGGGATGATGTCCTGATGCAGCAGGGAAAAGTTGGCGCAGATCAGGTCGTAGTCGCGGCCAATCTCGACTTTCGCCTCAACCAGATCTTCGTAACTGGCGACATGCACGGGTGATGAACCGGCCAACTGCGCAGCCTCGACCAGTGTCGCATCACCGTCCACGCCGACCGCCTCTAATCCTCGCTCGACCAGCGCCCGCAACAGCCAGCCTTCGCCGCATCCCAGATCGAGCACGCGCTCGGGCTGGCGTCCCATCACCGCCAGCAGAATGGCCTGATCGGTCACTTGCCGGCGACTCTCGATGGCGCCGCTGCGCACGGCTTCGGTCCAGGCCCGGGCGTTGTGGTGCCAGCTCTGGAGGAGGGTGGATTCAGGCGAGGACATGACAAACTCCGGGATCGCGGGATGCAGGCAAGGATAGGTCAGGTGTAGTCAACCAGTTGAATGCGGTTGCGCCCGGCGCGCTTGGATTCGTAGAGCGCGCTGTCACCTTGCTCGATCAACGCTGCGAGGCTGGCCGGCGGCTGATTGAACACCTTGGCGCCGATGCTCAGGGTGACGGCCTGCGGGGTGGTGTAGGTCTGGGTCGTCATCTGCTGAAACTGCTCACGCAGCGCACTGTCCAGCAGCATGATCTGTGCGTGGGATACATCGCCCAGCAGCATCACGAATTCGTCACCGCCCAGCCGTGCCGCCAGCGCGCCTTTGGGCAGCACCGCGCGGATCATTTCGCTGAGGGCAATGAGCAACCGGTCGCCGGCGGTATGGCCATACAGGTCGTTGATCAGTTTGAAGTTGTCGATGTCGATCAGCAGCAGGGCGCCGGGGCGGGCGTTGGAGACTTCATCGAGCAGGCGCGGTGCACGGACTTCCAGGGCGCGACGGTTGTACAGCGCGGTCAGCGGATCCCGGGCGGCCAGTTCGGCGATCTGTTTTTCCCGACGATAGCGCTCGGTGCCGGTCATCGACAGCGCGATCAGCATGATCGCCATTGCGCCCTCGACCAGGGAAATCTGAATGATCTCGCCGCGCAGCGACGCCAGATCGATCAGCGTGCCGGGAATCACCGCGATGATCGCCTTGGTGAAATAAAACGTGCCGTGGATCAGCAGCACATAACGCAATTGCACCGCGCCGACGCTCAGCGAACTGCCATGCGGGCGCAGTAACAGGCTGGCCCGCAGCATCAACGCGGCCACCAGCAGCGAGTTGGCCATCAGCATGATCTTTGACCACGATGGACTTTCAGGTAACAGCAGCAACGCCAGCCACAGCAGGAACATCAAGTACCAGGCTCGCGACAACCGGCGCTGGGTAAACCGCGCGACCCCCAGCAGAAACAGCCAGTGCGCGACCACCAGCAAGCCGTTGGCGAACCAGATGCCGATCAGCGGATAACCGTTGGCGCGCAACAGGGCCAGGCTCGAACCGACGGTGATGGTGGCGAAACCGGCGCTCCAGAACAGCAGGGAGGGTTCGCGGATGCTGCGCCATTCGACCGCCAGATACAGGGCGGCCGCCGCGGCCAGGGCGGTGGAAATGGTGAGCATCGTGAGAGGATCGAGCGCCATGAAAGAACAGGTCTGCCTGAGTAGTATTAATGGGCCACGATTGTAAGCGTTCCCCCATTGGGCTGCTATTTTCACTCACCGGATATTCCATTTTCAGACGAGGTGTCCCATGGACCGAGTGACCGGCGGTTGTCTGTGCGGCGAAGTGCGGATCGAGGCATCGGGGCGCCCCTACAGGGTTGGCGTTTGTCATTGTCTGGATTGCCGCAAACACCATGGCGCGCTGTTTGCCGTGTCGGCGATCTTTCCCGAGGACGCGGTGGCGATCAGCGGCGAAACCCGTGACTTTGCGGGGCGACATTTCTGTCCGCGCTGTGGCTCCTCGGTGTTCGGCCGCAGTGGCGATGAAGTCGAGGTCAATCTGGGTGTGCTGGATGCGCCGGATCAATTCCAGCCTGCCTATGAGCTGTGGACGGTGCGTCGCGAGTCGTGGCTGCCGGCGTTTCCATTGGCCAGACACTACGCGCGTGATCGCGAGGGAACGGGGCGAACCGAAGAGTAAGCGGGGTCAGGCTGGGCGCCTGACCCCGGCCAATAAAATCAGCCGCGAATAAAGGCCAGCAAATCCGCGTTGATCGTCGGCGCCTCGGTGGTCGGCATGCCGTGGGGGAAGCCCGGGTAGATCTTCAGCGTGCTGTTCTTCAGCAGCTTCGCCGAGAGTACGCCGGCGTTTTCGTACGGCACGATCTGGTCGTCATCGCCGTGCATCACCAGCACCGGGATCGAGATGCCTTTCAGGTCTTCGGTGAAGTCGGTCTGCGAGAACGCGACGATACCGTCGTAGTGAGCCTTGGCGCCGCCCATCATGCCCTGACGCCACCAGTTGAGAACCACCGCTTCCGAAGCCTTGGCCCCGGGCCGGTTGTAGCCATAGAACGGGCCGGCCGGCACGTCGTGGTAGAACTGCGAGCGATTGGCTGCCAGTTGCGCCTGAAGATCGTCGAATACCGACTTCGGCAAGCCGCCGGGATTGCTTTCGGTTTTCACCATCAGCGGCGGCACTGCGCTGATGATCGCGGCTTTGGATACCCGATCCTCGCCATGCCGGGCGATGTAATGAATGACTTCGCCACCACCGGTGGAGTGGCCGACGTGCACGGCTTTCTGCGTCCCCAGATGGTTGACCACCGCCGCCACGTCGTCGGCGTAATGATCCATGTCGTGGCCGTCCCAGACCTGGCTCGAACGCCCGTGGCCCCGTCGATCATGGGCCACGACCCGGAAGCCCTGAGCAAGGAAGAACAGCATCTGCGCATCCCAGTCATCCGCGCTCAGCGGCCAGCCGTGGTGGAAGTGGATTACCGGAGCGTCTTTCGGGCCCCAGTCCTTGTAGAAGATTTCGACGCCGTCTTTCGTTGTGACAAATCCCATGTTTGCGACTCCTGGAAATGCGGAACGTGACCCCGAAGGGAGTGATGACAAGCGTTATCAACTCTAGGATTGAAGTGCACTTCAAGGTCAAGCAAGTTCCGAACGGTCATTGCTGGAGTGAATGGTGGGTCATAGGCGTTGTGCGCTTGACCTTAAAGTTTGGTTGAACCTTAGAGTTCTTGCTCACCGGCCATTCGCCGGGTCAATCAGCGAGAGGGTCAGCGAACATGAACAAGCGCTTTACAGAGGTGGAATTCGGAACGCACAAGGTTGAAGTGCTGGAGGGCGGCTACTACGACCGATTCCGGATGAACCCCAACCTCGACGAAGTGGCCCGGGACAATGCAGCCGGCAACATCGACTTCTTCCGGCGCATTCCCAAGCTACAGGTCGCGTCGAGAGTCGGGCCGACCTGGGCGCCGAACTTCTATTACCGTTCCGGCAGCGTGCAGTTGCTGTTCCTGGCGCCGCTGGACCGTCTGCGCGCCACCTTGCCTGCGCCGCTTGAACCGCTGCGGGCGTTTCCCGGTTACGGACTGGTGGCGCTGACGTTTTTCTCCTATTCGGTTTGCGACAACGACCCGTACGACGAAGTCTCCGTGGCGATTGTCGTGCGTCGCCCCGGCGCCCGCGGCTCCCATGCGCGGGAACTGATGGACGCCATGCGCCGACGCAGTTTCACCGCCCATGTGCTGGCGCTGCCGGTGAACACCGAAATCGCCCGGGTGCGCGGCGTGCACGGCTATCAATTGCCCAAGTGGCGCGCCGACATCAACGTGAACATCGGCACCAGCGTCAGTGCCCACATCGACGGGCCCAAGGGCTTGCCGGACCTGGTGCTGAAAGCGCCGCTGCCAACCCTGAAAAACGTCACGCCGCAATCGCGCATGAGCACCGCCACCATGATTCATCAGGTCGATGGCCTGTGGCACCAGAGCGTGGTGCAGAGCAACACACTATCCTTTGCCCAACGCCTGTTTCCCCGCGATGTGCAGCTGGATCGCAACGGCGGCCCGCTGAGCCAGTTGCTCGATGGCCTCGGGGCTACGCGGATCCTGCGGCTGGACGTGATCAAGGACGCGCAGATCGTGCTGAACCTGCCGGTGCCGCTGACGGCGTTCGGTCAGGCCGGTGTTACCCAGAGAGAGGCTGCCAAATGACCCACCGTATCCTGCATGTCGTGACCAATGTCGCTCACTATGCCGATCCGACCGAACCCACCGGGCTGTGGTTGGGGGAGTTGACCCATGCCTGGCAGGTGTTCGCGGAAAAAGGCTTTGAGCAGCAACTGGTCAGCCCCAAGGGCGGGCAAAGTCCGTTGGAGCCACGGGCGCTGAAGTGGCCGATGCTCGACCGCTCGGCGAAGGCCTGGCTGAACGACCCCGCCAGCATGGCGCTACTGGCGAATACCGCCAGCCCGGAACAGATCGACAGCGCGGATTTCGACGCCATCTACTTCACCGGTGGCCATGCGGTGATGTGGGACTTTCCCGATGACCCCGGTCTGCAACGGCTGACCCGGGAGATCTTCGAGCGCGGCGGGATCGTTTCGTCGGTCTGCCATGGTTATTGCGGGTTGCTCAACACGCGACTATCGGACGGCAGCCTGCTGGTGGCGGGGCGCAAGGTCACCGGTTACTCGTGGATGGAAGAAGTGTTGGCTGGTGTCGCGAAAAAAGTACCGTACGACTCGGAACAACAGATGAAAGATCGCGGGGCACGCTACGAAAAGGCGTTTCTGCCGTTCACGTCGAATGTGGTGACCGACGGCAAACTGGTAACCGGGCAGAACCCGCAATCGGCCAAGGCTACGGCGCAACGTGTTGCCGCGATGCTGTAGATCCATGACCGGTGGTCGCGGCAACTGGTCGTCGAGTCAAAATGCGCTTAGCTGAAAGGGATAAGCCGAGGCGCGCGCAGCCATCGAAAGCTGTAGCCGCGCCCTTCAGAACACCGTGAGTCTGAGGAAATCCCCGATGCTGACCTTGAACATCAATGGCAAGGATCAGGAGCTCGATGTCCCTGCGGACATGCCGTTGCTCTGGGTTCTGCGCGATGTCGCGCACCTGACCGGTACCAAATTCGGTTGCGGCATGGCCCAGTGCGGTGCTTGCACCGTGCATGTCGATGGCGCACCGCTGCGCTCGTGCATCACGCCGGCCACCGCCGTGGCCCACGGCCAGAAAATCCTCACCATCGAAGGTTTGTCCAGTGACGGTTCGCACCCGGTGCAGCAGGCCTGGGCCGAGCTGGACGTGGTGCAGTGCGGCTATTGCCAGTCCGGGCAGATCATGTCCGCCGCCGCGTTGCTGGCGAAAATCCCCAAACCCACCGACAGCGATATCGATCAGGCGCTCTCCGGCAACATCTGCCGCTGCGGCACGTATCCAAGAATCCGTGCGGCGGTCAAACGCGCCGCCGACATTGGTTGAGCGAGGGGAAGTGAGTGATGAACAGTCCTGTATCCCGTCGCGGATTTCTCAAGGGCAGCGCCGTGCTTGGCGGTGGTCTGGTGGTGGCGTTCGTGGTGCCCGGCGGCAACCGCTTTGCCACGGCAGCGGAAAATGAAGGCGAGGCCTTTGCGCCGAACGCATTCCTGCGGATTGCCCCGGACAACAGCGTCACGGTGCTGCTCGGCCATTCGGAAATGGGGCAGGGTATCTGGACCGGCCTGACCATGTTGATCGCCGAAGAACTGGACGCCGATTGGTCGAAGATTCGTGTCGAGCACTCTCCGGCGTCGGCAGCCGATTACGGCATGCCCGCGTTTGGCGGGATGCAGATCACCGGTGGGTCGACCTCGACCTGGATGGAGTTCGACCGCTACCGACTCGCGGGCGCTACGGCGCGGCAGATGTTGATCGAGGCCGCGGCCAAGCGTTTCAACGTGGCACCCTCGACGATCCGCACCGAGTCCGGCGTGGTGATTGCCGGTGACAACCGCGCCACCTACGGCGAACTGGCGGACGCCGCCGGGCAACTGCCGGTGCCGGATCCGAAGTCGATCACGTTCAAGGAAGCCAAGGACTGGAAGGTCATCGGCAAACCCACCAAACGCCTCGACACCCCGGAGAAAATCACTGGCCGCGCGAAGTTCGGCATGGACGTGCAGTTTGAGGGATTGATGACGGCGATGGTCGCGCGTGCCCCGGCGTTTGGCGCCACGGTGAAATCCTTTGAAGGCGCTGGGGCGCTGGCGATCCCCGGCGTGCATAAAGTGGTGCAGGTGCCGACCGGCGTGGCGGTAGTCGCCGAGCATTACTGGGCGGCGAAACTCGGGCGCGATGCGCTAAAGGTCGATTGGGACCTTGGGCCTGACGCTGACCTGAGCAGTGAAAAGCTGTTGGCGAGTTTCCGCAAACTGGCGGCCACGCCGGGCACCTCGGCGGCGCAGGCTGGCGATGCCAAGGGCAACTTCGGCAAGGCTGCGAAGAAAATCGACGTCGAATACAGCGTGCCGTACCTGGCCCATGCACCGATGGAACCGCTGAACTGCACGGTGAAGATCAGTGCCGACAAGTGCGAGATCTGGACCGGCACCCAGTTCCAGACGCTGGATCAGATGGTCGCCGGCAAAATTACCGGGCTTAAACCGGAGCAGGTCGAGATCCACACCGAGTTCCTCGGTGGCGGTTTCGGTCGCCGGGCCAACCCGACCTCGGACTTTGTCGCCGAAGCGGTGCAAGTGGCCAAGGCTGCCGCGATGCCGGTGAAAACCGTGTGGTCGCGTGAGGATGATATTCGTGGCGGTTATTACCGCTCGATGTTCCTGCATCAGGCGAAGATCGGCCTCGGCCCCGACGGCATGCCGCTGGCCTGGCAGCATGTGCTGGTCGGGCAGTCGATCATGGCCGGCACCATGCTCGAGAAAACCATGGTCAAGAATGGCGTCGACCAGACGTCGGTCGAAGGCGTTTCGGACAGCCCGTACATCAAGGGCCTGGCCCATCATCAGGTCGATCTGCATTCGCCGACCACCGGGATCAACGTGCTGTGGCTGCGTTCGGTGGGCCACAGCCACACCGCGTTTGTCGTGGAATCGCTGATCGATGAAATGGCCACGGCGGCGGGCAAGGATCCGGTGGAGTACCGACGAACGCTGCTCAAGGACCACGCCCGGCATCTCGGCGTGCTGAACCTGGCGGTGGAGAAGGCCAACTGGAAAGCGCCGCTGCCGGACGGTCATGCGCTGGGCGTGGCGGTGCATGAGTCGTTCGGCAGCTATGTGGCGCAAGTCGCCGAGGTGTCCCAGGACAATCTGGCGATCCGCGTGCATCGCGTGGTCTGCGCGGTGGACTGCGGAGTCGCGGTCAACCCGCAGAGCATCGCGGCGCAGATGGAGTCGTGCATCACCTTCGGCCTGGGCATGGCGCTGCACAGCAAACTGACGCTCAAGGACGGCCAGGTCGTGCAGTCCAACTATCACGACTATCAAGTGTTGCGGCTCAATGAAATGCCGGTGGTCGAGGTGCACATCGTGCCGAGCACCGACAAACCCGGCGGCATCGGCGAGGCCGGTGTGCCGCCGACCGCGCCGGCGGTGGCCAACGCGGTGTTCGCCCTGACCGGGCAGCGTTTGCGGGAACTGCCGCTGCAACTGTCGGGGGTGTGAGATGAAACGACATCTGTTGTTGGGCACGGTGATGCTGGTCGGGCTGGGCGGTTACGCGTCGGACCTGTTTGCCGACGATCAGGAAGCCTTGAAAGCCTTCGGCACGGTGCAGAAAGTCTTCCAGAGCCCGCGTTGCCAGAACTGCCACATTCCCGGCGATTCACCGTTGCAGTTCGACGCCGGCATTCCCCACGCCATGAGCGTGGTGCGCGGCATGGACGGCAAGGGCGCGGCTGGTTTGCCTTGCGCCACCTGCCACGCCGAGAGCAATCCGCCGGCCAGTTACGGTCCTCACGCGCCACCCGGCGCGCCGCACTGGAGCCTGCCGCCCGCCGCCCACAAAATGGCCTGGATCGGTCTGCCGCCGGACCGCTTGTGCGCAATGATCAAGGACCGCGCCAGCAACGGCGACCGGGATTTCGCCGCACTGATCAAACACGTCAGCGAGGACAAACTGGTGCTCTGGGGCTGGAATCCCGGAGCAGGGCGCGCGCCGGTTCCGGTGCCGCACGATATCTTCGTGTCCCAGTTCAAACTGTGGGCCGATGCGGGCGGGCCGTGTCCGGTGGTCGGCGGGTGAGAGGTTGAGTGATCGCTGATTCGGGCTACTCTCAACTGCATCGACGTCAAAGGAGTGTGTGATGCTGGTACCCGGCAAACCCGCCAATGAAGCTGTCCGTATTCAAGCGTTGCAGGACCTGAAACTGCTCGACACCGCACCGGAAGAGCGCTTCGACCGGCTGACGCGACTGGCCAAGCGCCTGTTCAACGTGCCGATCGCACTGGTCACGCTGGTGGATAAGGAGCGGCAATGGTTCAAGTCTTGCGTGGGTCTGGACACGACCGAAACGCCGCGCTCGGTTTCATTCTGCGGTCATGCGATTCTCAGGGACGAGCTCATGCTGGTGCCTGACGCCCGAGAGGACGACCGTTTCCACGACAACCCGTTGGTTACCGGGGAGCCAAACATCCGGTTCTACGCCGGTTATCCGCTGACCGTGCCCAACGGCAACAAGATGGGCACCTTGTGCCTGATCGACACCAAACCCCGCGATCTTGACGATGAGGAACGCGCCTTGTTGCGCGATCTGGCCGGCATGGCCGAACAGGAACTGATGGCCGTGCAGATGGCGAGCATGGATGAGCTGACGCTGCTGTCCAACCGTCGTGGCTTCAAGATGCTGGCCCAGCATGCGCTCGACGCCTGCGCACGCCTGGAAAAACCGGCGACGCTGCTGTTTTTCGATCTCAATGACTTCAAACAGATCAACGATCTTTATGGGCATGCCGAGGGCGACAGCGCGCTGAAGAACTTCGCCGATGTGCTGCGCATCGCCTTTCGCGAGAGTGATGTGGTCGGGCGCCTGGGTGGCGATGAATTCGTGGCGCTGCTGACTGGCTCAAGTCACGTGGAAACCACCCGGATCATGGCGCGGCTCAAGGACATTCTCGAAGAGCGCAATGCCACATTGCACCGGGGTTACGCGATTCGCTTCAGTGTCGGCCAGATCGAATACGACCCGCGACGGCATGAAACGGTAGACAAGTTGCTGGCGGATGCGGATGCAGCGATGTATGAGCACAAGCAGGCATTGAAGCGTTGTTAGTGCGGGCCTCTTCGCCAGCCGGCTCGCTGCCACCCGGATTGTGGGAGAGAGTCTTCTGGCGAGGCGTCTTTGAAGACGCTGCTATTTGCCAAACAACTGCCCGATATCCTTGAACGCCTTGAACTCCAGCGCATTGCCGCATGGGTCAAACAGAAACATCGTCGCCTGTTCTCCCACCTGACCCTGAAAGCGAATGCCGGGCTCAATCACGAACCGCGTGCCCAGTGATTTCAGACGCTCGGCCAGGGCGTGCCATTCCTCCATGCCCAGCACCACACCGAAATGCGGCACCGGCACGTCATGCCCGTCCACGGCGTTGGTGTGGGCGGCTTCCTGTGAGGCGTTTTTCGGCGCCAGGTGAATCACCAGTTGATGACCGAAGAAATTGAAGTCGACCCAGTGATCGCTGGAACGACCTTCCTCCAGGCCGAACACTTCACTGTAAAAGTGCCGGGCGGCTTCGAGGTCGTATACGGGAATGGCCAGATGGAAGGGGCTGAGTGGCATGGGCTGGTCTCGATCAGCGATTGGGATGGGTTGAGTCTAACGCTGTGCATTTCGATTGAAAGACGATAGTTTTTGCGCCGAGCTCAAATTATTTCGATCAATCGAGGTGTCCATGCTGCGTGAATTAAGAACCTTTCTGGCAGTGGCGCAGCACGGCACCTTTGTCTCGGCGGGCCTGCATGTCGGCCTGACCCAATCGGCGGTCAGTGCGCAGATTCGCAATCTGGAACAGGCGCTGGGGGTAAAACTGTTCGATCGCACCGGGCGGCAGGCGATCCTCAATCCGGCTGGACAGCGCGCGGTGCCGATGGCGAAGGAAATGCTCGCCACTTTCAGCCGCATGGCGATCAGTGAAGACGCCAGCGAGTTTCGCGGCGAGCTGAGAATCGGTGCCGTGGCCACCGCACAGACCGGGTTGTTGCCTCAGGCCTTGCTGCGTTTACGCCAGCAGGCGCCGGGCGTGGAGCCGAAGCTGGTGCCGGGTGTGTCGTTGAACCTGTTGAGCCAGGTGGATGCCGGGGAAGTCGATCTGGCGATCATGATCAAGCCGCCGTTCGAATTGCCCAAGGAGTTGTCGGCGCAGGTGATCCGGCGCGAGCCGTTTGTGCTGATCGTGCCGCCCGACGTCGAGGGCGACGATCCGCTGCAATTGCTCGCAGAACAGCCGCACGTCCGCTATGACCGTAATTCGTTTGGCGGAAGGCTGGTGACGCGATTTCTGCGAGAGCAGCGGATAGACGTTCACGTAGCGCTGGAGCTGGATGAGCTGGAAGCGATCGTGAAGATGGTCGAGTGCGGGCTCGGGGTTTCGTTGCTGCCCAGAGCCGGGCTATGGCTGGAGCATCCGCTGAAGGTGAGGGTGATCGAACTGGGAGAACTGACGTTTCATCGGGAGATGGTGGTTTTGCAGCGCTACAGTCAGCGTTCTCAACCGATTCAACAGATGTTTGCCCGTTGCCTGGAATCGCAGGCATGAAAAAGCCCGCCTGAACAGGCGGGCTTTTTATCGGCAGCGCGAAGATTACTCTTCGATGTTGCCCATGGCGGTGGTGTTGAAGCCGCCGTCCACGTAGGTGATTTCACCGCTGATGCCGGACGCCAGGTCCGAGCACAGGAAGGCGCCGACGTTGCCGACTTCTTCGATGGTGACGTTGCGACGCAGCGGGGTCTGCGCTTCGTTGGCGGCCAGCATCTTGCGGAAGCTCTTGATGCCGGAAGCGGCCAGGGTGCGGATCGGACCGGCCGATACGCAGTTGACGCGAGTGCCTTCCGGGCCCAGAGAGCCGGCCAGGTAGCGTACGCCGGCTTCCAGCGAAGCCTTGGCCATGCCCATGACGTTGTAGTTCGGCATGGTGCGCTCGGCGCCCAGGTAGGACAGGGTCAACAGGCTGCCGTTGCGGCCCTTCATCATTTCGCGACCAGCCTTGGCCAGCGCGACGAAGCTGTAGGCGCTGATGTCGTGGGAGATGCGATAGCCTTCACGGGTGGTGACTTCGGTGAAGTCGCCGTCCAGTTGGTCGCCCGGGGCGAAGCCGACGGAGTGCACGATGCAGTCCAGGCCGTCCCACTTTTTGCTCAGCTCTTCGAAGACCTTGGCGATTTCTTCATCGCTGGCCACGTCGCACGGGAAGCACAGCTCAGGGCTCGAACCCCAGCCCTGTGCGAACTCTTCGACGCGACCTTTCAGTTTTTCGTTCTGATAAGTGAAGGCAAGCTCAGCGCCCTCGCGATGCATGGCGGCAGCGATGCCGGATGCGATGGACAGCTTGCTGGCGACACCGACGATCAGTACGCGCTTACCGGCGAGAAAACCCATGTGTTGCTCCTCTTTCAGGTTATTGCGCAGTGGCTGGTGCCAGGAAAGCGGCCTCCAGCAACTGCTGTGTATACGGATGTTGGGGGGCGGCAAAGATACTTTGCGCGTCTCCCTGTTCGACCACTTGGCCATGCTTGACCACCATCAGCTGGTGGCTCAGCGCTTTCACAACAGCCAGGTCATGGCTGATGAACAAATACGTCAGGTTGTACTTGGCTTGCAGTGAACGCAACAACTCCACCACTTGCCGCTGCACCGTCCGGTCGAGGGCCGAAGTCGGCTCGTCCAGCAGGATCAGCGCCGGTTTGAGCACCAAGGCCCGGGCTATGGCAATTCGCTGCCGTTGCCCACCGGAAAATTCGTGGGGGTAGCGGTGCCGGGTTTCCGGATCCAGACCTACCTCCTTCAATGCCGCAATAATTGCCGCTTCCTGCTCGGCGGCGGTGCCCATCCTGTGGATCCGCAAACCCTCGCCAACGATGTCGCTTACGCACATCCGCGGGCTCAGGCTGCCAAACGGGTCCTGAAACACCACCTGCATCTCCCGGCGCAACGGCCGGACTTCGCTTTGCGTCAGGCAATCCAGCTGTTTGCCCTCAAAACGGATCGCACCCTGGCTGCCGATCAACCGCAGGATCGCCAGACCCAGGGTGGATTTACCGGAACCGCTTTCTCCCACAATCCCCAGGGTCTGACCCTGAGGCAAGCTGAAATTGATGCCGTCCACTGCCTTGACGTGATCCACCGTGCGCTTGAGCAGGCCTTTCCTGATCGGGAACCAGACTTTCAAGTCCTCGACCTCAAGCAGCGGCGCCCCGATTTTATTGCTTGCCGGGCCTCCGCTGGGCTCCGCGCCAAGCAGTTCCCGAGTGTACGGATGCTGCGGCGAACGGAACAGCTCTTCGCACGATGCCTGTTCGACGATGCAACCGCGCTGCATGACACATACACGATGCGCAATTCTTCGCACGAGGTTCAAATCGTGACTGATCAGTAACAGCGCCATGCCCAATCGGGCCTGCAATTGCTTGAGCAGGTCGAGGATTTTCAGCTGAACGGTCACGTCCAGCGCGGTGGTCGGTTCGTCGGCGATCAGCAGTTCCGGCTCGTTGGCCAGGGCCATGGCGATCATCACCCGCTGGCGCTGGCCGCCGGACAATTCGTGGGGCAGGGCCTTGAGACGCTTGTGTGGCTCGGGGATGCCGACCATTTCCAGCAGCTCGAGCGTGCGCTTGGTCGCGACCTTGCCGGTCAGGCCCTTGTGGATGCCCAGCACCTCGTTGATCTGCTTTTCGATCGAGTGCAGCGGGTTGAGCGAGGTCATCGGCTCCTGAAAGATCATTGCGATCCGGTTGCCGCGAATGTGACGGATGGTCTTTTCGCTCAGCCCCAACAGGTTTTGCCCGGAATAGTTGATGCTGCCGGACGGATGTCGCGCCAGCGGGTAGGGCAGCAGGCGCAGGATCGAATGCGCCGTCACCGACTTGCCCGAGCCAGACTCGCCGACCAGCGCCAGGGTTTCGCCGCGCTTGATGTCGAAACTCACGCCCTCGACCACCCGTTGCACGCGATCGCCGAGGCCGAATTCGACGGCGAGGTCGCGGATTTCGATCAGATTGTCCTGATTCATGTCACTTCCTCGGGTCGAAGGCATCGCGAGCGGACTCGCCGATGAACACCAGCAAACTCAACATCAGCGCCAGCACCGCAAACGCACTCATGCCCAGCCATGGCGCCTGCAGGTTGGATTTGCCCTGGGCTACCAGTTCACCCAGCGACGGACTGCCGGCCGGCAAGCCGAAACCGAGGAAGTCCAGGGCGGTGAGGGTGCCGATGGCGCCGGTCAGGATGAACGGCATGAAAGTCATGGTCGAGACCATGGCGTTGGGCAGGATGTGGCGGAACATGATCGCGCCGTTCTGCATGCCCAGCGCTCGGGCCGCGCGCACGTACTCGAGGTTGCGCCCGCGCAGGAACTCGGCGCGCACCACGTCCACCAGGCTCATCCACGAGAACAACAGCATGATCCCCAGCAGCCACCAGAAGTTCGGCTGGACGAAACTGGCGAGAATGATCAGCAGATACAGCACCGGCAAGCCCGACCAGATCTCCAGGAAGCGCTGGCCGGCCAGATCGACCCAGCCACCATAGAAACCCTGCAAGGCGCCGGCAATGACGCCGATGATCGAGCTGAGCACGGTCAGGGTCAGGGCGAACAGCACGGAGATACGGAAGCCGTAGATCACCCGCGCCAGCACATCGCGGCCCTGATCGTCGGTGCCCAGCAGGTTGTCCGCCGATGGCGGGGCGGGGGCCGGGACTTTCAGGTCGTAGTTGATGCTCTGGTAGCTGAACGGAATCGGCGCCCACAGCACCCACGCGTCCTTGGCCTTGAGCAGTTCGCGGATGTACGGGCTCTTGTAGTTGGCCTCCAGCGGGAACTCGCCGCCGAAGGTGGTTTCCGGGTAACGCTTGATCGCCGGGAAGTACCAGTTGTTGTCGTAGTGCACCACCAGCGGCTTGTCGTTGGCGATCAGTTCGGCACCGAGGCTCAGGCCGAACAGGATCAGAAACAGCCACAGCGACCACCAGCCACGCTTGTTGGCCTTGAACAGTTCGAAGCGCCGGCGGTTGAGAGGGGACAGGTTCATCTCAATGCTCCCGGCTGGCAAAGTCGATGCGCGGATCGACGAGGGTGTAGGTGAGGTCGCCGATCAGTTTCACCACCAGCCCCAGCAGGGTGAATATGAACAGGGTGCCGAACACCACCGGGTAATCGCGGTTGATCGCCGCTTCGAAACTCATCAGGCCGAGGCCGTCGAGGGAGAAGATCACTTCCACCAGCAGGGAACCTGTGAAGAAGATGCCGATGAATGCCGACGGGAACCCGGCGATCACCAGCAGCATCGCGTTGCGAAATACGTGGCCGTAGAGCACGCGATTGCGGGTCAGGCCTTTGGCCTTGGCGGTGACCACGTACTGTTTGTTGATTTCGTCGAGGAAGCTGTTTTTGGTCAGCAGGGTCATGGTCGCGAAGTTGCCGATCACCAGTGCCGTCACCGGCAGCGCCAGGTGCCAGAAGTAATCAAGAATCTTGCCGCCCAGGCTCAGTTCATCGAAGTTGTTCGACGTCAGGCCGCGCAAGGGAAACCAGTCCAGATAACTGCCGCCGGCAAACACCACGATCAGCAGGATCGCAAACAGGAACGCCGGGATCGCGTAACCGACGATGATCGCCGAACTGGTCCAGACGTCGAAATGACTGCCGTGCCGCGTGGCCTTGGCGATCCCCAGCGGGATCGACACCAGGTACATGATCAGCGTGCTCCACAATCCGAGCGAGATCGACACCGGCATCTTTTCCTTGATCAGGTCGATGACCTTGGCGTCGCGGAAGAAGCTGTCGCCGAAATCCAGCCGGGCGTAGTTCTTGACCATGATCCACAGACGCTCCGGGGCCGACTTGTCGAACCCGTACATCTTTTCGATTTCCTTGATCAGCGCCGGGTCCAGACCCTGCGCACCGCGATAGGAGGAACCGGCCACCGACACTTCGGCACCACCGCCGGCAATGCGGCTGGTGGCGCCTTCGAAGCCTTCGAGCTTGGCGATCATCTGCTCCACCGGCCCGCCGGGCGCGGCCTGGATGATCACGAAGTTGATCAGCAAAATGCCGAACAGGGTCGGGATGATCAGCAGCAGTCGCCGAAAAATGTACGCCAGCATCTGATTACTCCGTGCCCGCAGGGTCGGCTTGCAGTTGGGTTTCGACTTCTACCGCCGGTTTCGCATCGGGTTTGACCCACCAGGTGTTAATGCCGATGTCGTACTTGGGGGAGACTTTCGGGTGGCCGATGTGGTTCCAGTACGCCACGCGCCAGGTCTTGATGTGCCAGTTCGGAATCACGTAGTAACCCCATTGCAGCACGCGGTCGAGGGCGCGGGCGTGGGCCACCAGGCTTTTGCGCGAATCGGCGTTGATCAGGCTTTCCACCAGATGATCGACCACCGGATCCTTGAGGCCCATCGAGTTGCGGCTGCTGGCCTTGTCGGCGGCCGCGCTCATCCAGAATTCGCGTTGTTCGTTACCCGGCGAGTTGGACTGCGGAAAGCTGCCGACGATCATGTCGAAATCCCGCGATCGCACGCGATTGACGTATTGCGAGACGTCGACACGGCGGATCACCAGATCGATGCCGAGGTCACTGAGGTTGCGCTTGAACGGCAACAGCACGCGTTCGAACTCGGTCTGCGCCAGCAGGAATTCGATGACCACCGGTTTGCCGGTGGCGTCGACCATTTTGTCGTCGACGATTTTCCAGCCGGCCTCTTGCAGCAACTGATACGCCTCGCGCTGTTGCGCGCGGATCATGCCACTGGCGTCGGTTTTCGGATTTTCGAAGGCTTCGCTGAACACCTGCGCCGGCAGCTTGCTGCGAAACGGATCAAGGATCGCCACCTGCTCGGCATCAGGCAGGCCGGTGGCGGCCATTTCCGAGTTTTCAAAATAACTGCGGGTGCGCGCATAAGCACCGTTGAACAGTTGCTTGTTGGTCCATTCGAAGTCGAACAACAAGCCCAGAGCCTGTCGTACCCGAACGTCCTGAAACACCGGGCGGCGCAGATTGAAGACGAAACCCTGCATCCCGGTCGGGTTGCTGTTGGCAATCTGTTCCTTGATCAGCCGCCCTTCGTTCACTGCCGGCACGTTGTAGGCGTTGGCCCAGTTTTTTGCGGCCATTTCCAGCCAGTAATCGAACTGCCCGGCCTTCAACGCCTCCAGCGCGACGGTATTGTCACGGTAATAGTCGGTGGTCATCACATCGAAGTTGTAGAAACCGCGGTTGGCCGGCAGATCCTTGCCCCAGTAGTCCTTGACCCGCTCATAGCGCACCGAGCGTCCGGCCTTAACTTCTGTGACCTTGTAAGGACCGCTGCCCAACGGGATTTCCAGGTTGCCCTTGTTGAAATCACGATCGGCCCACCAGTGCTTCGGCAGCACCGGCAACTGACCGAGGATCAGCGGCAGCTCGCGGTTGTTGGTGTGCTTGAACTTGAACAACACCTTGAGCGGGTCTTCGGCGATCACTTCTTCAACGTCGGCGTAGTAGCCGCGGTACATCGGCGCGCCTTCCTTGGTCAGGGTCTGGAAGCTGAACACCACGTCGTCGGCGCGTACCGGGTGGCCGTCGTGAAACTTCGCTTCGGGGCGCAGGTAGAAGCGCACCCAGCTGTTGTCCGGGGCCTTTTCGATCTTGGCGGCGATCAGGCCGTATTCGGTAAACGGCTCGTCCAGACCCTGTTTGGCCAGAGTGTCGTAGATCAGGCCGATATCGTCCGCCGGCACACCCTTGCTGATGAAAGGGTTGAGGCTGTCAAACCCGCCGAAGCCGGCCTGGCGGAAGATCCCGCCCTTGGGCGCGTCGGGGTTCACGTAATCGAAGTGCTTGAAGTCGGCGGGGTATTTCGGCGGCTCGTTGTACAGGGTCACGGCGTGTTGCGGGGCGGCAAAGGCCAGCCCGGCGAACAGCAGACCGCTGGCCTGCACGAGCAGGGCGCGGATAGGCTTCATCGATCTTTCTCCGAAGATTTCAGCCACCACGCGCTCAGGCCCAAGGTGTAGGGCGGCGTAGTGACAAAGGCGAACCGGTTGCGGTACGCCAGACGGTGATAATTGAGGTACCAGTTGGGAATGCTGTAGTGCTGCCAGAGCAGCACGCGGTCCAGCGCCTTGCCGGCGGCGACCTGTTCATCGCGGGTACGGGCGGCGAGCAGTTGCTCGAGCAAGTGGTCGACCACCGGGTTGGCGATGCCCGCGTAATTCTTGCTGCCCTTGACCCCGACCTGGCTGGAGTGGAAGTACTGCCACTGTTCCAGCCCTGGGCTGAGGGTCTGGTTGAGGGTCATCAGGATCATGTCGAAATCGAACTGGTCCAGACGCTGTTTGTACTGGGCGCGGTCCACCGTGCGCAGGCGCGCGTCGATGCCGATGCTGTTGAGGTTTTCAATGTACGGCTGGAGGATTCGCTCCAGGTTCGGATTGACCAGCAGCAGCTCGAAACGCAGCGGCTGGCCGGCGGCGTTCTGCAGACGCTGGCCGTTGAGCTTCCAGCCGGCCTCGGCCAGCAGGGCCAACGCTTTGCGCATGGTTTCCCGGGGATGCCGCGGCCGTCGGTCTGCGGCAGCGTGAATGGCTCAGTGAAGAGGCGCGCCGGCAGTTGATCCTTGTAGGGTTTGAGCATCAGCCATTCATGGCCGACCGGCAGGCCGACGGCGCTGAACTCGCTGTTGGGGTAGTAGCTGGTGGTGCGTTTGTAAGCGTCGCTGAACAGTGCGCGATTGGTCCACTCGAAGTCGAACATCAGGCCCAACGCTTCGCGCACCTTGATATCGGCAAAGGCCGGGCGCCGGGTGTTCATGAACAGGCCCTGACTCTGGGTCGGGATCTGGTGGGGGATTTGTGCCTTGATCACGTCGCCGCGACGGATCGCCGGAAAGTTGTAACCGTTGGCCCAGTTCTTGGCCTGATGCTCGATATAGATGTCGAACTCGCCGGCCTTGAACGCCTCGAAGGCCACATCGCTGTCGCGATAAAACTCGACTTCCATGCGATCGACGTTGTATTTGCCGCGATTGACCGGCAGATCCTTGCCCCAGTAGTCCTTGACCCGCTCGAAAATCAACTGCCGCCCCGGCGTGACCGAGGTGATGCGGTACGGCCCGCTGCCCAGCGGTGGCTCGAAGGTGGTGGCCTTGAAGTCGCGACCCTTCCAGTAATGCTGGGGCAGCACCGGTAATTCGCCCAGGCGCAGGATCAGCAACGGATTGCCGCTGCGCTTGAGCACAAAACGGATACGTTGCGGGTTGAGGATATCGACGCGCAGCACTTCCTGAAGGGCGGTGCGGTACAGCGGATGACCTTCCTTGAGCAGCAGGCGATAGGAAAACGCCACGTCGTACGCGGTGATCGGCGTGCCGTCGTGGAAGCGCGCCTGCGGGCGCAGATTGAACACCACCCAGCTGCGATCTTCGCTGTACTCCACCGATTGGGCGATCAGACCGTAACTGGACGCTGGTTCGTCCCCCGACGGTGCGTATTGCCCGGTGCCGACCATCAGCGGCTCGTTCAGCTCGTTGATGCCGTATTGGAGGAAGTTCGCCGTGGTGACCGGGCTGGTGCCCTTGAAGGTGTAGGGATTGAGCGTATCGAAGGTGCCAAACGCCATCACCCGCAAGGTGCCGCCCTTGGGCGCTTGCGGGTTGACCCAGTCGAAGTGGGTAAATCTGGCCGGGTACTTGAGCGTGCCGAACAGCGCATAACCGTGGCTTTCGGTGATCGTCGCGCTGACGGGGGAGCTCAAGGCCAGGCTGATCAGGAGCAGGAGGAGGGGACGCTTCAAGTCAGATCCGATCCAGGCGGCTTGGGCTTTGTGGGCCGTACAGTAACAGCTTGTATGGACAGGAAAAAGACAGGGGCTTAATGCGCGGTTAATTGTGGGAGCCGTCTGCGCCGATCTACGCAAATATCAAAAAAATGACAGACGAAAAAAAGCCCCTGAAAAGCAGGGGCTCCTTGTCAGTGCGGCTGGTAGACCGTGAGCATTTGCCCAGGCTTGAGCGCCTTGCCAGCGCCCGGATTCCAGCGCTTGAGGTGCTGCATCTCGACGTTGAAACGCTTGGCCACCACGTACAGGGTGTCGCCGCGCTTGACCTTGTACTGGGTCTGCTTGCCGTCGTCGTTGTCTTTGGTCTTGCTGCTGGTCTTGCTGTTGGCGGCGATGACCGTATTGATGCGCCCGCCACTCTTGCGTACCGGCGTACGTTTGGTGGTGTCCTGCATGACCAGGGTCTGGCCGACCTTGAGGTTCTTGCCGGTCAGCTTGTTCCAGCGTTGCAGGTCCTTGACCTCGACCTTGTTGGCCTTGGCGATGGAGCCAAGGTTGTCGCCACGCTTGACCCGATAGGCGCGCTTGGCCTGGGCGATTTCGCTCGGATCGGCACCTTCGAACACTGGTTTCAGCGAACGCGGGCTGATCAGCTCTTCAGGGCGCATGGTTTGCAGGCTGGCGGTCAGCAGTTGCGCCTTCGAGGTCGGCACCAGCAGGTGCTGCGGGCCATCGATGGTGGTGCGCTGCTTGAACGCCGGGTTGAGCTGGAACAGTTCGTCTTCGTCTATGTTGGCCACCGCCGCGACCTTGGAGAGGTCCATGCGCTGGTTGATTTCGACGACCTGGAAATACGGTTCGTTGGCGATCGGGTTGAGGTTCACGCCATAGGCTTCAGGGGTCAGAACCACTTGCGAGAGTGCCAGCAGTTTCGGCACGTAAGCCTGGGTTTCCGCCGGCAGGGGCAGGTTCCAGTAATCGGTCGGCAGGCCGAGCTTCTCGTTGCGCTCGATGGCGCGGCTCACTGTGCCTTCACCGGCGTTGTACGCGGCCAGTGCCAGCAGCCAGTCACCGTTGAACATGTCGTGCAGACGGGTCAGGTAGTCTATCGCTGCGGTGGTCGAAGCCGTAATGTCGCGACGGCCATCGTAGAAACGGGTCTGACGCAGGTTGAAGTAGCGCCCGGTGGAAGGGATGAACTGCCAGAGGCCCACCGCATCGGCCCGGGAATAGGCCATCGGGTTGTAGGCGCTTTCGATGACCGGCAGCAGCGCCAGTTCCAGCGGCATGTTGCGTTCTTCGAGGCGCTCGACGATGTAATGAATGTAGAGGCTGCCGCGTTCGCCGGCGTTCTCGAGGAAGGAAGGGTTACTGGCGAACCACAGGCGCTGTTGCTCGATGCGCGGGTTCACGCCCAGGCCTTCCTGCAGCTGGAAACCGCTGCGCATGCGCTCCCAGATGTCCTGGGGCACCTGCGGGCTGGGCTTTTCCGACAACCAGATAGGCTTCTGCTTGGCTCGCGCAGCAATGTTCGGCGTATGCGTCGCTTCAGTCTGCGGAGCATGGCTGGAACAACCCGCCAGTGTGGCGGACACAGCCACCGCGATGGCTTGCGCCAGGCGGGTCAATGCATCTGAATTGACGGACTTACGTATGGATGACGACATTGGCTGGAAGTAAGTTCCGGGCAAAAATGTCGGGCGATTCTAGAAAGCGCACCCCCTGCGGTCAACCATTCAGAACTTTTGAACCAAGCGGTGCGCTGCTTAGAACGTATCTTTCCATGCCCGCAGAGCCGCAAAAACCTCACTCGGCGCCCGGTTTTGAGGGCCGTTCCGTTCGTCCACTTTTTGTGTAACTAATATTTCACTGGTGCGCAGAAAGGGGTTTGTGAGCTTTTCCAGTGCAAGGGTCGAGGGCAGGGTCATGACGCCGTTCGCACGTTGCTGGGTGACTTTTTCCAGACGGGCGGCGATGTCCCGGTTGCCCGGCTCGACGGCGGCGGCAAATTTCAGGTTGCTCAGGGTGTATTCGTGGGTGCAGTAGACCAGCGTGTCTTCCGGCAACGCTGCCAGACGGCTCAGTGACTGGTGCATCTGTTGCGGCGTGCCTTCAAAGAGACGGCCGCAACCGGCGGCGAACAGGGTGTCGCCACAGAACAGCAGGCCGTGATGGTAGTAGGCGATATGTCCCAGGGTGTGGCCGGGCACGGCATGGACGTCGAAGTCCCAGCCGAGCACGCGCACCGTGTCGTTGTCCTTGAGTGCCACGTCCCGCCCCGGAATGCTCTCGCTGGCCGGTCCGTAGACCGTGGCGCCGGTGGCCTTTTTCAGCGTCTCGACGCCGCCGACATGGTCGTGGTGATGGTGAGTGATAAGGATATCGCCGAGCACCCAGCCCGGATGTGCGTCGAGCCACGCCTGTACGGGGGCGGCATCTCCCGGATCGACCACTGCGCAACGCCGGGTGGAATGATCCTGTAACAACCAGATGTAGTTGTCGGTGAAGGCGGGCAGGGCACTGATCTGTATCATCGTCGAATTCGCCAAGCGGGTAACATTGGCGCATCTTAGAGGTTCCTGGCGTGTTGGAGAATGCAATGATCGATAAAGCGTTCGCTCAGGCCGATCCTGACTGGCTCGCGCTGATCGGTGCAGCCCGTGAATGGCTGTCCGGCCCCCTCGGGCAATTTCTGCTGGACGAAGAACGGCGCATGCTCGAAGACGAACTGGGCCGGTTCTTCGGCGGCTATCTGGTGCATTACGGTCCGTCCGCCGAGACGCCGCCGTCGGCGCCGCAAGTGCAGCGCAATGTGCGGCTGGGCGCGCCGTTGCCGGGCGTGGAGATCGTCTGCGAAGAACAGGCCTGGCCATTGAGCGAGCACGCCGCCGACGTGGTGGTGTTGCAGCATGGTCTGGATTTCTGTCTGTCGCCCCACGGACTTTTGCGCGAAGCGGCCAGCAGCGTGCGCCCCGGCGGGCATCTGCTGATCGTCGGCATCAACCCCTGGAGCACTTGGGGACTGCGCCATGTGTTCGCCCATGATGCCTTGCGCAAGGCGCGCTGCATCTCGCCGTCACGTGTGGCGGACTGGCTCAATCTGCTGGGCTTCGCGCTGGAGAAACGCCGCTTCGGGTGCTATCGTCCGCCGCTCGCGTCACCCAAGTGGCAGGCCCGTCTGGCCGGCTGGGAACGCAAGGCCGGTGACTGGCAATTGTCGGGCGGCGGCTTCTATTTACTGGTCGCACGCAAGATCGTGGTCGGCCTGCGTCCGGTGCGGCAGGAACGCCGCGAGCCGATGGGCAAGCTGATTCCGCTGCCGATGGCCAAGGTCAACCGCCGGCGCATCGAACCGTAAAACCTTCTTTTATTTACGGCCGGGTCAATCCCGGCCTCGGCCATCGTCGATTCGTGATCGGCGAGGCCACGCATTTTTCTGGATAGACTGGCATGAGCGAAAGCGTCGATAGCGTAGAACTGTTCACTGACGGCGCCTGCAAGGGCAACCCCGGCCCGGGTGGCTGGGGCGCCTTGCTGGTGTGCAAGGGCGTCGAAAAGGAGCTGTGGGGCGGCGAAGCCAATACCACCAACAACCGCATGGAGCTGCTCGGCGCTATTCGCGGCCTGGAAGCCCTCAAGCGTCCGTGCGAAGTGCTGCTGGTGACCGACTCGCAATACGTGATGAAAGGCATCAACGAGTGGATGGCCAACTGGAAAAAGCGCGGCTGGAAAACCGCGGCCAAGGAGCCGGTGAAAAACGCCGACCTGTGGAAGGAGCTCGACGAGCAGGTCAACCGCCACAAGGTCACCTGGAAATGGGTCCGCGGCCACATCGGCCACCACGGCAACGAACGGGCCGACCAGTTGGCCAACCGTGGAGTGGATGAGGTTCGCGGTTACAAGCAGAGCTGAGCCCTTGGCACTGAAACCCTTCCGGCGAGCGTGTTAACATCGCCGCTTTTGCACGATTGACCCGTTGAGAGCTGAACACTGATGGCCACCAGATCCGTTGTACTCGATACCGAAACCACCGGCATGCCGGTGACCGACGGCCACCGGATTATTGAAATCGGTTGTGTCGAGCTGATCGGTCGACGCCTGACGGGCCGGCACTTTCACGTTTACCTGCAACCGGACCGCGAGAGTGACGAAGGCGCGATCGGCGTCCACGGCATCACCAATGAATTCCTGGTCGGCAAGCCGCGTTTCGCCGAAGTGGCCGACGAGTTCTTCGAGTTCATCAACGGTGCGCAGCTGATCATCCATAACGCGGCGTTCGACGTTGGCTTCATCAACAACGAATTCGCCTTGATGGGGCAGCACGATCGTGCCGATATCACGCAGCACTGCACGATCCTCGATACCCTGATAATGGCCCGGGAGCGTCACCCGGGTCAGCGCAACAGCCTCGATGCCTTGTGCAAACGCTACGGCGTCGACAACTCCGGCCGTGAGCTGCACGGCGCACTGCTCGACTCGGAGATTCTCGCCGACGTCTACCTGACCATGACCGGCGGCCAGACCAGCCTGTCGCTGGCCGGCAATGCCTCCGACGGCAATGGCACGGGCGAGGGCGCGGACAATTCCGCCACCGAAATCCGTCGTCTGCCGGCAGATCGTCAGCCGGGGCGAATCATTCGCGCCACCGAAGCCGAACTGGCCGAACACCAGGTGCGCCTGGAAATCATCGCCAAGTCGGCCGGCGCCCCGGCGTTGTGGACTCAACTGCTGGAAGCCGAAGCTCAGGCGTAAGGCAAAGAGGATCGCCCGAACATACCAGCCGTGTTCGGGCGATCCTTTGTTTTTGGCAGTACTGACAACTGGCCACCCTCGCCACATCCGCTCCGACCCTCTACCCTGAGGACATTGGCAGATCACTCTCCGCCGCCTCAGGACACTGAGCCCCATGTACAAAGATCTGAAGTTCCCGGTATTGATCGTTCACCGCGACATCAAGGCCGATACGGTTGCTGGCGAACGCATTCGCGGCATCGCCCATGAATTGGAGCAGGAAGGTTTCAGTATCGTTTCGGCCACGGACTACACCGAGGGCCGGCTGGTTGCGTCGACCCACCATGGTCTGGCGTGCATGCTGATCGCTGCCGAAGATGCCAGCACCAATTCCCATCTGTTGCAGAACATGGCCGAACTGATCGGTCTGGCCCGGGTGCGGGCGCCGGATCTGCCGATCTTTGCCCTCGGCGAGCAAGTCACCCTGGAAAACGCCCCGGCCGATGCCATGGCCGAGCTCAACCAGTTGCGCGGCATTCTCTACCTGTTTGAAGACACGGTGCCGTTTCTCGCCCGGCAGGTGGCGCGGGCGGCGCGCAAATATCTGGACGGCCTGTTGCCGCCATTCTTCAAGGCGCTGGTGCAGCACACCGCCGATTCCAACTACTCCTGGCACACCCCCGGCCATGGCGGCGGGGTTGCGTATCACAAGAGTCCGGTGGGGCAGGCGTTTCATCAGTTTTTTGGTGAAAACACTCTGCGCTCGGACTTGTCGGTCTCGGTGCCGGAGCTGGGGTCGCTGCTCGATCACACCGGTCCATTGGCCGAGGCAGAAGCACGGGCTGCACGCAATTTCGGCGCCGATCACACCTTTTTCGTGATCAACGGCACCTCGACCGCCAACAAGATTGTCTGGCACTCGATGGTCGGGCGCGATGATCTGGTGCTGGTGGATCGCAACTGTCACAAGTCGGTGTTGCACGCGATCATCATGACCGGCGCGATTCCGCTGTACCTGTGCCCGGAGCGTAATGAGCTGGGCATTATCGGCCCGATTCCGCTCAGTGAATTCAGCCGCGAATCGATCCAGGCCAAGATCGATGCCAGCCCGCTGACCAAGGGCCGCGAACCGAAAGTCAAACTGGCGGTAATCACCAACTCGACCTACGACGGCCTCTGCTATAACGCCGAGCTGATCAAGCAGAGTCTGGGCAACAGCGTCGAAGTCCTGCATTTCGATGAAGCCTGGTATGCCTACGCGGCGTTTCACGAATTCTTTGCCGGCCGTTACGGCATGGCCACCTCGCGCAGCGATGACAGTCCGCTGGTGTTCACCACCCACTCCACCCACAAACTGCTGGCGGCGTTCAGCCAGGCCTCGATGATCCATGTGCAGGACGGCGGCGCGCGGCAGCTGGATCGCGACCGGTTCAACGAAGCGTTCATGATGCACATCTCGACTTCGCCGCAGTACAGCATCATCGCCTCGCTGGACGTGGCGTCGGCAATGATGGAAGGGCCGGCCGGCCGCTCGCTGCTACAGGAAACCTTCGATGAAGCCTTGAGTTTTCGCCGGGCCCTGGCCAATTTGCGCCAGCACATCGCGGCTGACGATTGGTGGTTCTCGATCTGGCAGCCGCCGGGCGTCGAGGGGATTGACCGGGTACAGACCGAGGACTGGCTGCTGAAGCCCGAGGCGGACTGGCACGGTTTCGGCGAAGTCAGCGACGACTACGTCCTGCTCGACCCGATCAAGGTCACCCTGGTCATGCCGGGCCTGACCGCCGGCGGCGCGTTAAGCGACAAGGGCATTCCGGCGGCGGTGGTCAGCCGTTTCCTCTGGGAGCGCGGACTGGTAGTGGAGAAAACCGGGCTCTATTCGTTTCTGGTGCTGTTCTCCATGGGCATCACCAAGGGCAAGTGGAGCACGCTGTTGACCGAACTGCTGGAGTTCAAGCGCAGTTACGACGCCAACGTCAGCCTCGTCACCTGCCTGAAATGCGTTGCCCAGGAAGATCCTGTGCGCTATCGGGGCATGGGTCTGCGCGATCTGTGCGATCAGCTCCACACCTGCTATCGCAGCAATGCCACCGCCAAACACCTCAAGCGCATGTACACGGTGCTGCCGGAAATCGCCATGAAACCGGCCCACGCCTACGACCAGTTGGTGCGCGGCGAAGTCGAGGCGGTGCCGATCGATGAACTGGAAGGCCGGGTAGCGGCGGTGATGCTGGTGCCGTACCCGCCGGGCATTCCGCTGATCATGCCCGGCGAGCGTTTTACCGAATCCACGCGCTCGATCATCGAATACCTCAGGTTTGCTCGCACGTTCGACGCAATGTTTCCGGGGTTCGTGGTCGATGTGCACGGTCTGCAACACGAAGATGAGGGCAATGGACGGCATTACACCGTCGATTGCGTCAAGGAATGAGGGCTTTTCCGAGTATGCAACCGGTCATGAATCCGAAATACCCAGGGCTGTCAGTGCGGGTCGCCGACGAGGGTTTTGCTGAATATATCTGGGGCAGCGATTTCAGTTTCGAGGTGGCCGCCTACGGCGTGGCCGAAATCGGCAAACCCGTGGCGCAATGGGGCGTGACACCTATCGTGCCGTACCGCAAGTGCTACGGCATCGATCCGGAGGAATTCAGCAGCTTTCGCGATGCCGCCGACAGTGCAATTTTCATGGCGTATCTGGAGGACGAGCCGGTCGGTCATCTGGTGATCAGTACCAACTGGAACGGTTTCGCCCATATCGATGAACTGGCGGTGCACGCGCCGGCGCGGCGCCATGGCGTGGCCAAGGCCTTGCTCGACGTGGCGCAGTTCTGGAGCCGCAAGAAAAAGCTGCCGGGGATCATGCTCGAAACCCAGAACAACAACCTTGGCGCCTGTCGCCTGTATGAGCGTTGCGGTTATGTGATTGGCGGCATCGACCACTTGCGTTATCGCGGTATCGATCCGAATACCGCCGAAGTGGCGCTGTTCTGGTATCGATTGTTCGATAACCCGCTGGAGCACCCGATCAGCTCGCCAGCATCGCCTCGGCTTGTTCCGTGACGATTGCGAGCAGCGTCTGAATAGCCGCCGACGGCGTGGCGTGTTTGAAGGTCAGGGCATAGAGGCTGATCGGCACCGCCGGCGACAGAGGGCAGACATCAAGACCGCCTGCCCGCGCGCCGAGGGCGGTGAACGGGTCGACGATCGCCAGACCTTCGCCGGCCTCGACCATGCCGCGCATCATCTGGTGGGTTTGCACCCGGGTCTGGATGGTCGGCGCCGGGCGCAGGGCCTGAAGCTTGTTTTCCAGGGCCGGGCTCAGCGGGTCCTGGCCTTCGAGGCCGACCATCGCCTGGCCGGCCAGATCCTGCAGGGAAATGTACTTCTGCTTCGGTTGCAGCCAGCCGTGGGGCGCGAGCAATTGCAGCTTGCCCTGGGCCAGCGTCTGGCAATGAATATCGGGGTGCTGTGGATCGTGCAGGCTCAGGCCCAGATCACTGTCGCGCAGCAGAAGGTGACGGACGATGTCGCGGGTCGGTTCGCTGAGCAGGGTGCAGGGCACGTCGGGCAGACGCCGACGCAGGGCAGCGAGACTTTGCGGCAGCAGTTGTTGGGCCAGCGGCGGGGTGCCGATGATCCGCAGGGGCGGGGCAAGGTATTGCTTGAGACTGCTGGCCAGCCGTTGCACCGGTTCCAGCGCTTCATAGATGTGACCGATCTCGACTTGCAGCGCCCGGGCCTCCGGGGTCGGCTGAAGTCGTCCGCGTACGCTGGCGAACAGCATGAAACCGAGCTGGCTCTCGGCTTCGCGCAAACGCTCCTCGACCTCGGGCGCCGCCAGTTGCAGCCATTCGGCGGCGGTGCCCACGTGACCGGTCTGCAAAAGCGCCTGAATCACTTCGATATGACGTAAACGCATGCGTGAAGTCCATGTCCGGCCGTTGGGGTCAGTGGCTGAATCCTACCCCAACTCGGCGCGGATGACTTCTGCTCATAACGATCGGTTATGAAGCGACCGATGGCTCGGGTTCGCGGATCAGGGTGATGCCCGACTGAACCAGCAAAAACTCGTTGTCGTCGATCTTGTTGACGCGGTCGCCAATCGCCAGTTTGTAGGTGGTAACGGGCTCCGTGCCGGTGAAACCGTCTGCCGACGGGTTGGATTCCTGGAACTCATGCACGGAATAAACGCGGCCTTCCGCATCTCTTGCATGGAACTGACCGACGAGTACTGCTGCCATCTGCTTAGAACCTCTGGAGATAAAACGCCTGATTTGCGGCTTGGTAGACCGTCATCAAGCTTGGTAAGTTTTCCTACAGGAAAAAAATATTCCAGACGCAGGAAATTACCTTCAGCGTCTGGTGGAATCGTCGCCGGATCATCTATAACTACTGGCTCCTCCCACGGACAGTCGAGAGTCCTCCAATGAGCAATGTCTATAACGTCGCAGTAGTGGTCGGCAGCCTGCGCAAAGCGTCCATCAACCGCAAGGTTGCCCTGGCGCTGGCGGAACTGGCACCGGCCAATCTCAAGCTGAACATTGTCGAAATTGGCGATTTGCCACTCTACAACGAAGACATCGACGGCGATTCACCGCCGGCAGCCTACAGCACTTTCCGGCAAAAAGTGGGTTCGTCCGACGCTCTGCTGTTTGTCACTCCGGAGTACAACCGCTCGGTGCCGGCGCCGTTGAAGAATGCGATCGACGTCGGTTCGCGGCCATATGGCAAGAGTGTCTGGAGTGGCAAACCGGGGGCGGTGATCAGCGTTTCGCCGGGCGCCATCGGCGGTTTCGGCGCCAACCAGCATCTGCGCCAGTCCTTCGTTTTCCTCAACGTGCCATGCATGCAGCAGCCGGAAGCCTATCTGGGCGGCGCGGGCACCGCGTTCGACGAGGCGGGCAAGCTGAACGAATCGGTGAAACCTTTCCTGCAAAGTTTCATCAATGCCTTTGGAGAGTGGGTGGCACAGCACAAGAAGTGATCCACCGTTTTTTCTGACAAGATATCGACCTTGTGGGAGCGAGCTTGCTCGCGATAGCGGTGTATCAGCTGACACATCAGTTGAATGACACATTGCAATCGCGAGCAAGCTCGCTCCCACAGGTTTTTTTGTGTGGTTTGATTTCCCCCAAAACTTTATTGAAGGCTGTCGCGAATGCTCGCTGCGTCACTGATTTTCCTGCTGACCATTACCCTGGTGATCTGGCAACCCAAAGGCCTCGGGGTCGGCTGGAGTGCAACGTTCGGCGCCATCGTTGCGCTGATTTTTGGTGTGGTGCACCTGGGCGACATCCCGTTGGTGTGGCAAATCATCTGGAACGCCACCGGCACGTTTGTGGCGCTGATCATCATCAGCCTGCTGCTCGACGAGGCCGGGTTCTTCGCCTGGGCCGCGTTGCACGTAGCGCGTTGGGGGCGGGGCAGTGGGCGCAGGCTGTTTGCTTTCATGGTGCTGCTCGGCGCACTGGTGTCGGCGCTGTTCGCCAATGACGGCGCGGCGCTGATCCTCACGCCGATCGTGATTTCCATGCTGCTGGCCCTGCGTTTTTCCCCGGCGGCGACCCTGGCGTTCGTCATGGGCGCGGGGTTCATTGCCGACACCGCCAGCCTGCCGCTGGTGGTGTCGAACCTGGTGAACATCGTTTCGGCCGACTTTTTCCACATCGGTTTCAACCGCTATGCAGCGGTGATGGTGCCGGTCAACTTCGTCAGCGTCGCGGCCACGCTGGGCATGTTGCTGTGGTTCTTCCGCCGAGACATTCCCAAGAGTTACGACCCGGAACAGCTTGAGCACCCGGAAACCGCCATCCACGACAAAGCCACGTTCTACGCCGGTTGGGCGGTGTTGCTGATTCTGTTGATCGGCTGCTTCGCGCTGGAGCCGCTGGGAATTCCGATCAGCGCGATCTCGGCAGTATGTGCGGCGCTGCTGCTGGCGATTGCCGCGCGCGGACACAAGATTTCCACGCGCAAAGTCATGAAAGAGGCGCCGTGGCAGATCGTGATTTTCTCGCTGGGCATGTACCTGGTGGTCTACGGCCTGCGCAACGCCGGGCTCACCGATTATCTGGCCGGCTGGCTCGATGTGTTCGCCGGCTACGGCGTATGGGGCGCGGCGATGGGCACCGGGGTGCTGACGGCGTTGTTGTCATCGATCATGAACAACCTGCCGACGGTGCTGGTCGGGTTGCTGTCGATCGATGCCAGCCAGGCCAGCGGCGTGGTGAAGGAAGCGATGATCTACGCCAACGTGATCGGCAGCGACCTGGGGCCGAAAATCACCCCGATCGGCAGTCTTGCGACCCTGCTCTGGCTGCATGTGCTGGAGCGCAAGAACATCAAGATCGGCTGGGGTTATTACTTCAAGGTCGGGATCGTGCTGACCGTGCCGGTTCTGTTGGTTACCCTGGCGGCACTCGCCGTGCGGTTATCCCTTTAGAACAGGTTGGCTTCAATCGCGAGCAAGCTCGCTCCCACGGGTGATGCGGTGAACACTGAACCTGTGGGAGCGAGCTTGCTCGCGAAGGGGCCAGATCAGACACCACAGAAATCAGGATTGGCCGGGCACATTCGGCCACAGATCCGACACCAGAAACAGCCGCTCGGCTTCTTCCCACTCGCCCCGGGCATTTTCGGTCAGGCGCACCATCAGTTGCGCCGGGGCCAGCGGTTCGAGTTCGTCGAGCCAGGCCTGCAAGTGGCCGTTGCTCCAGGTCTGGTCTGCCGGGTAGTGCGCCGGCGCCAGCCAGGCGTGGCGGGGCAGGGGTTGCCAGCGTCCGTCCGGGCGCTGGGCGACGAAGGCCGGCCAGTCTTTCTGATGCAGCCAGCTGCCACGCAAATGTTGCGGGTGGGCGCCGTTGGGAGGTGCGGACTGACCGGGCCACGGGTACAGCAAGTACCCGCCAAGCCACAATTGCGCACTCAAAGACCCCACATCCAGCGCCGCCAGCACTTCGCGGCTCTCCGGGCGCGCGGAGATCGGCAGCTGATGTTCGTTCAAATGCGCCAGTTTGCGGTCCAGTCGATCATGGCAACCCGGCCCCAGCCACGACGCCGGATCATGGCCGTCGCCGTTCTGCGGGCCGAGGTAGAGCTTGATCGCCAGTTCCAGGTGATGCACGCCGTCGCGGTCGCGCAGCAGCATGTCCAATTCGCCAAGGGTGTGGCCTTCGCGGCGGATCGGCAGGTTGGCGGCGATCAGCTCAATGCCCGGCGCGTGTTCCACCGCAAATTGCCACAACCGCTCGTAATACAGACCCAGGCGCCGGGTGCGAGCCTGGGACAGCCAGTGCAGCAGGCCGTAACTGTCGCGGTCGAGCTGGCGCAACCAGTGTTCCAGACGCTCGGGGTCGCTGACCCAGTCGCTGCCCGCCAGCGGATGGCGCTGCGGCCACGGGGTAGCGGCGAGCATCGGCGGGGCGAGGATCACCCACGCCAGATCACGCACCTCGGGGTGGCGCAACTGGTGGGGCAACTGCAACAAATCGGGAAATAGGATCATCTTGCGAGCATAGCCTCAAACACCGCGGCCTCCTCGGGGCTGAAAGGATTTTGTCTATCCGGCGCTTTCGCCCATAATCGTGCTTTTCGCCGTCTCAGTCCCCCGCAGGAGTCCCATGGAGCAATTTCGTAATATCGGCATCATCGGTCGCCTGGGCAGTTCCCAGGTGCTGGATACCGTCCGCCGACTGAAACGCTTCCTGCTCGATCGTCACCTGCATGTGATTCTCGAAGACACCATCGCCGAAGTCCTGCCGGGCCATGGCCTGCAAACCTCGTCGCGCAAGATGCTTGGCGAGGTCTGTGACATGGTCATCGTGGTCGGCGGTGACGGCAGCCTGCTCGGCGCAGCACGGGCACTGGCCAAGCACAATATTCCGGTGCTCGGGATCAACCGTGGCAGCCTCGGCTTTCTCACCGATATCCGCCCCGACGAGCTGGAAATCAAGGTCGCCGAAGTGCTCGACGGCCACTATCTGGTGGAAAACCGCTTCCTGCTGCAAGCCGAAGTCCGTCGCCACGCCGAAGCCATCGGCCAGGGCGATGCACTGAACGACGTGGTGCTGCACCCCGGCAAATCGACGCGGATGATCGAGTTCGAACTGTACATCGACGGCCAGTTCGTCTGCAGCCAGAAGGCCGACGGCCTGATCGTGTCGACCCCGACCGGCTCCACCGCGTACGCACTGTCTGCCGGCGGCCCGATCATGCATCCCAAGCTTGACGCTATTGTGATTGTGCCGATGTACCCCCATACCTTGTCGGGCAGACCGATCGTGGTCGATGGCAACAGTGAGCTGAAAATCGTCGTGTCCAAAGATATGCAGATCTACCCGCAGGTCTCCTGCGACGGGCAGAACCACTTCACCTGCGCGCCGGGCGACACCATCACCGTCAGCAAGAAAGCGCAGAAGCTGCGGCTGATCCATCCGCTCGACCACAACTACTACGAAGTCTGCCGGACCAAGCTCGGCTGGGGCAGCAAGTTGGGTGGTGGAGGCGACTGATGCTCGATCCCGCGCGCAGTTATGACCTGATTGGTGACGTGCACGGATGCGCCCTGACCCTGGAACACCTGCTGGACCGTCTTGGTTACCACAAGCAGGGCGGGGTCTGGCGGCATCCATCGCGCATGGCCGTGTTTGTCGGCGACATCATCGACCGCGGCCCGCGGATTCGCGAGGCGCTGCACATCGTCCACGACATGGTCGAGGCCGGTCAGGCGTTGTGCATCATGGGTAACCACGAGTTCAATGCCTTGGGCTGGAGCACGCCGGCGCCTCCGGGCAGCGGCAAGCAGTTCGTGCGCGAGCACACGCCGCGCCATGCCCGTCTGCTGCACGAAACCCTGACCCAGTTCGAACAGCATCCCGGCGACTGGCACGATTTCCAGCAATGGTTCTATGAGCTGCCGCTGTTCGTCGATGCCGGTCGCTTCCGGGTGGTGCATGCCTGTTGGGACGCCGGCCTGATCGAGCCGTTGCGCGCATTGTTCCCTGATGGCTGCGTCGATGAACACTTCCTCCAGGCCTCGGCGGTACCGGGCAGTTTCGCCTGCACCGTGTTCGACCGCCTGCTGCGCGGCACCGACATGCGCCTGCCGGATGGCCTGACCATGACCAGTGGCGACGGCCTGGTGCGTTCATTCTTCCGCACCAAATTCTGGGAAGACGATCCGCAGACTTACGGCGACATCGTGTTCCAGCCCGACGCACTGCCGGAACCGGTGGCGCAAAAGCCGTTGACCTCCAGCGAAAAGAATTCCCTGCTGCGCTATGGCATCGATGAGCCATTGCTGTTCGTCGGTCATTACTGGCGCAGCGGCAAACCGGCGCCCATCCGGCCGAACCTCGCCTGCCTGGATTACAGCGCGGTGCTGTACGGCAAACTGGTGGCCTATCGTCTGGATCAGGAAACCCGCCTCGATCCGCATAAATTTGTCTGGGTCGACGTCGAGCGGCCGGAGGTGCTGCGATGAGCGTGGTAGCGGTATTGCGTCTGCCACTGGCGGTGGACCTGAGCGGTTTCGTCAAACTGCTGCAACGCATGCAGGTGCCTCACCGCGTCAGCGAAGAGTCGGGCGAGCAGGTGTTGTGGGTGCCGTCGGAAATCAGCGAAGACGTACGCTCGCTGTACGAGCGTTTCCCGGCGGGCGACCCCGATCAGCAACTGGACATTCCGACGGCGCCGACGTTCAAGCGACCAAGCTTCGCCGAGCAACTGAAACATGCCAGGGCCACCGGCTTCATCCTGTTGCTCAGCCTGCTGGTAGCGGGGCTGACGTATCTGGGCGACAACCTCGACACGATGCGCTGGCTGACCTTCCTCGATTTTCGCGTGGTCGGCGACTACATCCACTTCACACCGTTGGCCGACAGCCTGGCGGCGGGGCAATGGTGGCGCCTGTTCACCCCCATGCTGATCCACTTCGGCATCCTGCACCTGGCCATGAACGGCATGTGGTACTGGGAGCTTGGGCGGCGCATCGAGTCGCGCCAGGGCAGCGTCAACCTGATCGGCCTGACGCTGCTGTTCAGCCTGGTGTCCAACTACGCGCAATTCGCCTGGAGCGGCCCGAGCCTGTTCGGCGGTCTGTCCGGCGTACTTTACGGGTTGCTCGGTCACTGCTGGATCTTCCAGCTGCTGGCGCCGAACCCGGCCTATCGCCTGCCGCGCGGTGTGCTGGTGATGATGCTGGTGTGGTTGCTGGTGTGCATGTCGGGGCTGATCTCGATGATCGGTTTCGGCGAAATCGCCAATGCCGCCCACGTCGGCGGGTTACTCATCGGATGCTTCACCGGTTTGTTGGGCGGTTTGTACAACCGCCGTAAACTGGCCGCCTGAATTTTTTGAATAAAGAGCACGGAGACCCTGATGTCCTCTTTTAACGATTTGATCAAGAACATCACCCCGGACATCTACCAGAGCCTGAAACTGGCCGTAGAGATCGGCAAATGGTCGGACGGTGGCAAGCTCACCGCCGAACAGCGTGAGCTGTCGCTGCAGGCGATGATCGCCTGGGAAATCCAGAACCTGCCCGAGGAAGAGCGCACCGGTTACATGGGCCCGCAGGAATGTGCGTCGAAGTCGATCGAAGTGCCGAACATCCTGTTCAAGTCGGACGCCATCCATTGATCGAGATCGGCCGCGGTGCAATCAGCAAAATGTCGGCGCGCCTGGACGGGCCGAACGTGCAGTACGCGTTTCGTCTGGATGACGTCGAGGTGCCGGTCAATCCGTTGATCGGCAGCACGGTGCGTCTGGAATACCTGGGGGCGATTCACTGCACCCATTGCGGGCGCAAGACCAAGACCAGTTTCAGTCAGGGTTATTGCTACCCGTGCATGACCAGACTGGCCCAATGCGATGTATGCATCATGAGCCCGGAGCGCTGCCACTTCGAGGCCGGCACCTGCCGGGAGCCTGAGTGGGGCGAGAAGTTCTGCATGACCGACCACATCGTCTACCTGGCCAATTCGTCGGGGATCAAGGTCGGCATCACCCGCGCCACCCAGTTGCCGACCCGCTGGCTCGATCAGGGCGCCAGTCAAGCGTTGCCGATCATGCGCGTTTCCACGCGCCAGCAATCGGGCTTCGTCGAAGACCTGTTCCGCAGTCAGGTGGCGGACAAGACCAACTGGCGCGCCTTGCTCAAGGGCGACGCGGCGGCGGTGGATCTGGCGCAGGTGCGCGATCAGCTGTTCGAAAGCTGCGCCCCGGGTTTGCAAGGTTTGCAGGAGCGATTCGGTCTGCAGGCCATTCAGACCATCGCCGACGTCGAGCCGCTGGAAATCCGCTACCCGGTCGAGCAATACCCGGCCAAGATCGTCAGCTTCAACCTGGACAAGAACCCGATTGCCGAAGGCACGCTGCTGGGGATCAAGGGCCAGTACCTGATCTTCGACACCGGCGTGATCAACATTCGCAAGTACACGGCCTATCAGCTCGCCGTGCATCAATAAGGACTTCAGCATGCGCACCGAACAACCGAAGATGATTTACCTGAAGGACTATCAGGCGCCCGAGTACCTGATCGATGAAACACACCTGACCTTCGAGTTGTTCGAGGACCACAGTCTGGTCCACGCGCAACTGGTGATGCGCCGCAACCCGGCCCGTGGCCCGGGCCTGCCGCCGTTGGTGCTCGACGGCCAACAGCTGGAACTGCTGTCGGTGACCCTGGCAGACCAGGAACTGAGCGCCGCCGACTACCAGCTGACGGAAAACCACCTGACCCTGCAACCGGCCAGCGAAACATTCACGGTCGACACCAGCGTCAGGATCCACCCGGAAACCAACACCGCACTGGAAGGCCTGTACAAGTCCGGCACGATGTTCTGCACCCAGTGCGAGGCCGAAGGGTTCCGCAAGATCACCTATTACCTCGACCGCCCGGACGTGATGAGCAAGTTCACCACCACTGTGGTGGCCGAGCAGCACAGCTATCCGGTGCTGCTGTCCAACGGCAACCCGATTGCCAGCGGCCCCGGCGAAGACGGCCGTCATTGGGCAACCTGGGAAGACCCGTTCATGAAGCCGGCGTACCTGTTTGCGCTGGTGGCCGGTGACTTGTGGTGCGTTGAAGACTCTTTCACCACCATGACCAACCGCAACGTGGCGCTGCGCATTTATGTCGAGCCGGAAAACATCGACAAGTGCCAGCACGCCATGAACAGCCTGAAGAAGTCGATGCGCTGGGATGAAGAGGTTTACGGTCGCGAGTACGATCTGGACATCTTCATGATCGTCGCCGTGAACGACTTCAACATGGGCGCCATGGAGAACAAGGGCCTCAACATCTTCAACTCCAGTGCCGTACTGGCCCGTGCCGAAACCGCCACCGACGCTGCGCACCAGCGGGTCGAGGCGATCGTCGCCCACGAATACTTCCACAACTGGTCGGGCAACCGCGTGACCTGCCGCGACTGGTTCCAGCTGTCGCTGAAAGAAGGCTTCACGGTATTCCGCGACGCCGGGTTCTCCTCCGACATGAACTCGGCCACGGTCAAGCGCATTCAGGACGTGGCGTACCTGCGTACCCACCAGTTCGCCGAAGATGCCGGCCCGATGGCCCACGCGGTGCGCCCGGACAGCTTCATCGAGATTTCCAACTTCTACACCCTGACCGTGTACGAAAAGGGCTCGGAAGTGGTCGGCATGATCCACACCCTGCTCGGCGCCGAAGGCTTCCGCAAGGGCAGCGACCTGTACTTTGAACGCCACGACGGTCAGGCCGTGACCTGCGATGACTTCATCAAGGCCATGGAAGATGCCAACGGCGTCGACCTGACCCAGTTCAAGCGCTGGTACAGCCAGGCCGGTACACCGCGACTGGCGGTCAGCGAGTCTTATGACGCCGCCGCGAAAACCTACAGCCTGACCTTCCGCCAGAGCTGCCCGGAAACCCCGGACAAGGTTGAAAAACTGCCGTTCGTGATCCCGGTGGAACTCGGCCTGCTCGACAGCCAAGGTAACGAAATCGCCCTGCGTCTGGCCGGCGAAAGCGCTGCTCAAGGCACCACTCGTGTGATCTCGGTGACCGAAGCCGAGCAGACCTTCACCTTCATCGACATCGCCGAACAGCCGCTGCCGTCGTTGCTGCGTGGCTTCTCGGCGCCGGTGAAACTGAGCTTCCCGTACAACCGCGATCAGTTGATGTTCCTGATGCAGCACGACACCGACGGTTTCAACCGTTGGGATGCCAGCCAGCAATTGTCGGTGCAGGTGTTGCAAGAGTTGATCGGTCAGCAGCAGAAGGGCGAAAGCCTGGTGCTTGACCCGCGTCTTGTTTCCGCGCTGCGTACCGTGCTGTCGGACGAGTCGCTGGATCAGGCGATGGTCGCGGAAATGCTCTCGCTGCCAAGCGAAGCCTACCTGACCGAAATCAGCGAAATCGCCGACGTGGAGGCGATCCACACCGCCCGCGAATTCGCCCGTCAGCAACTGGCGGACAACCTGTTCGAGGCGCTGTGGCTGCGTTATCAGGCCAACCGCGACCTGTCGAAGCAAACCCCGTACGTGGCCGAAGCCGAGCACTTCGCCCGTCGCGCGTTGCAGAACATCGCGCTGTCGTACCTGATGCTCAGCGGCAAGCCGGAAGTGCTGGCGGCGACGCTCGAACAGTTCGACAGCTGCGACAACATGACCGAGCGCCTGACCGCGCTGGCCGTGCTGGTCAACTCGCCGTTCGACGAGCAGAAAGCCAAGGCGCTGGCCAGTTTCGCCGAGCACTTCAAGGACAACCCGCTGGTCATGGATCAGTGGTTCAGCGTGCAGGCCGGCAGCACCTTGCCGGGCGGTCTGGAACGTGTGAAGGCGCTGATGCAGCACCCGGCGTTCAACATCAAGAACCCGAACAAGGTGCGTGCGCTGGTCGGCGCCTTTGCCGGGCAGAACCTGATCAACTTCCACGCGGTGGACGGTTCGGGCTATCGCTTCCTTGCGGATCTGGTGATCGAGCTGAACGGCTTCAACCCGCAGATCGCTTCGCGTCAACTGGCGCCGCTGACTCGCTGGCGCAAGTATGACGGTGCTCGTCAGGCGCTGATGAAGGCGGAGCTGGAGCGGATTCTGGCGTCGGGTCAGCTGTCCAGTGATGTGTATGAAGTGGTCAGCAAAAGCCTGGCGTAAGCTGGGATAGCACCGCTTAAAACTGTGGGGGCGACGGTGCGACGATTCGACTTGCTCGCGAATGCGGTAGTTCAGACGACATCTGCGTGTCTGATACTCCCTCTTCGCGAGCAAGCTCGCTCCCACAGTTGTTTTGCGTTTCCTCAGTTACTTCAGATCAAACCGGTCCAGGTCCATCACCTTCGCCCACGCGGCAACGAAGTCGTTGACGAACTGTTCCTTCGCATCGGAACTGGCATACACCTCGGCCAGCGCCCGCAGTACCGAGTTGGAACCGAACACCAGATCGACCCGGGTCGCCGTCCATTTCACGCTGCCGGTTTTACGGTCACGACCTTCGAACTCGGTTTTGGACGTCGGTTTCCATTCCACGCCCATGTCTAGCAGGTTGCGGAAAAAGTCGTTGGTCAGGGTGCCGGGTTTGTCGGTGAACACCCCGTGTCTGGTTTTACCGACGTTGGTGTCCAGTACGCGCAGGCCGCCAATCAGCACGGTCATTTCCGGTGCCGAAAGGGTCAGCAGTTGCGCCTTGTCGATCAGCAACGCTTCGGCCGGCACGCGATAGGTGGTGGCAGCGTAGTTGCGGAAGCCATCGGTGTGCGGCTCAAGGAAACCGAACGATTCGACGTCGGTCTGCTCCTGACTCGCATCGGTGCGCCCCGGATTGAACGGCACGGTCACCGTGTGCCCGGCATTTTTCGCCGCTTGCTCGACCCCGGCATTACCAGCCAGCACGATCAGATCCGCCAGCGAGACTTGCTTGCCGGATGCCCCGGCGTTGAACTCGTTCTGAATGCCTTCGTAGACTTTCAGCACCTTGTCCAGTTGCTCCGGCTGATTGGCCTGCCAGAACTTTTGCGGCGCCAGACGCAGACGCCCGCCATTGGCGCCGCCACGTTTGTCCGAGCCCCGGAAGGTCGATGCGGCCGCCCAGGCAGTGGAGACCAGTTCCGAAACGGACAGCCCCGATGCCAGCACTTTGTCTTTGAGCGCCCTGATATCGCTGTCATCCACCAGTGGATGTCTGGCCTCGGGAATCGGGTCTTGCCACAGCAGTTCTTCCTGAGGCAATTCCGGGCCGAGGTAGCGCGACAGTGGGCCCATGTCACGGTGGATCAGCTTGTACCAGGCGCGGGCGAAGGCGTCGGCCAGTTGATCGGGATTGGCCAGAAAACGTCGCGAAATCTTCTCGTAGGCCGGGTCGAAACGCAGGGCCAGGTCGGAAGTAAGCATGGTCGGGTCGATGCGTTTGTTCGGGTCGTGGGCGTGGGGAATGGTGCCGGCCCCGGCGCCGTTTTTCGGTTTCCACTGATGGGCGCCGGCCGGGCTTTTGGTCAGTTCCCACTCGAAGCCGAACAGGTTTTCCAGATAGTTGTTGCTCCACTTTGTCGGGGTGGTGGTCCAGGTCACTTCCAGGCCGCTGGTGATGGTGTCGGCGCCCTTGCCGGTGCCGAAGGTGCTTTTCCAGCCCAGGCCTTGTTCTTCAAGGCCGGCGGCTTCCGGTTCCGGGCCGACGTTATCGGCCGGGCCCGCGCCGTGTGTCTTGCCGAAAGCGTGGCCGCCGGCGATCAGGGCGACGGTTTCCTCGTCGTTCATGGCCATGCGGCCGAAGGTTTCGCGGATGTCCTTGGCCGAGGCCACCGGGTCCGGATTGCCTTCCGGACCTTCCGGGTTCACGTAGATCAGGCCCATCTGCACGGCGGCGAGCGGGTTCTCGAGGTTGCGTTCGCCCTGATTGGTGCGGCTTTCTTCATTGCCGTGTTCGGCGGGCTCGGCCACCAGCGTGCCTTCGCCCGGCGGCTGCATGGATTGCGGATCCTTGCCGTAGCGGTTGTCGCCGCCCAGCCATTTGTTTTCCGAGCCCCAGTACACGTCTTCATCCGGTTCCCAGACGTCGGGCCTGCCGCCGGAGAAACCGAAGGTCTTGAAGCCCATGGACTCCAGCGCGACGTTGCCGGTGAGAACGATCAGGTCGGCCCAGGAAATGTTGCGGCCGTATTTCTGCTTGATCGGCCACAGCAGGCGGCGGGCCTTGTCGAGGCTGACGTTGTCCGGCCAGCTGTTGAGCGGGGCGAAGCGTTGCTGGCCGGAGCCGGCGCCACCACGGCCGTCAGCGGTGCGATAGGTGCCGGCGCTGTGCCAGGCCATGCGGATGAAGAGCGGTCCGTAGTGGCCGAAGTCCGCTGGCCACCACTCCTGCGAGTCGGTCATCAGCGCCGTCAGATCGCGTTTGAGGGCCTGGAAATCCAGGCTTTTGAAAGCCTTGGCGTAGTCGAAGTCCTTGCCCAGCGGATCGGACGCGGGCGAGTGCTGACTCAGGATTTTCAGGTTCAGTTGATTCGGCCACCAATCGCGGTTCGTCGTGCCACCGCCGGCGGCGTGATTGAACGGGCATTTCGATTCATTTGCCATGTTCGGGTCCTTATCAGGTCATCTGCGGCCGGCTCGTGCCGACTTCGGAGTAGTAAGGCTAGACCCGACTCGGAGAGTCAGCTAATAGGCCGACTATTGGTGCCTGATAGGCGCAGTCTCTTACGTGAACTGTCGGGCGCCGGCGCCGGGCAGGGCGCTGAAATGCCCGTGCTTGAGCGATGGTTTGCCAATGTGTGGAAGAAACGTGATGGTCATTGGAAATGTTATTGTATAACATAAAAATGATTTCATCTGATTGATGCCGGTCACACGCACTCTGTCTCGCCGGCATTGATCCTCACTTTTCTGCCTGACGGATTCCTGAAATGCCTTCCCGTTTCCACTCCTTCCAACCCCGCCTGACGCTCATGGCCTCTGCGCTGCTGATCGCTTCCCCGACATTCGCCGCCGACCCGCTGGAGCTGCAACCGCAAGTCATCACCGGCAATCCGCTGGGCAGTCAGACCCTGGCCTCGCCCTCGACCGTGTTGAGCGGCGACAGCCTGACGCTGCAGCAAAAAGGCAGCCTCGGCGAAACCCTGAACAAGCAGCCGGGCGTGTCCTCGTCCTACTTCGGCCCCGGTGCCAGTCGCCCGATCATTCGCGGGCAGGACGGCGATCGCATTCGCATCCTGCGTAACGGCGTCGGCGCGCTGGACGCCTCGTCGCTGTCCTACGATCACGCGGTGCCGCTGGACCCCGTCAACGTCGAGCGCATCGAAATCGTCCGTGGCCCCGCGGCCTTGCTGTACGGCGGCAGTGCCATCGGCGGGGTGGTCAACACCTTCGACAACCGCATCCCGACCGAAGCCATCGAAGGCATTCACGGTGCCGGCGAGTTGCGCTACGGCGGCGCCGACACCACCCGCAGCAGCGCTGGCAAGCTCGAAGCCGGTAACGGTCAGTTCGCCTTGCACCTGGACGCCAGCGCCCGCGAGTTCAATGACCTGAAGATTCCCGGCTACGCCAAGACTCGTCGTGAACGGGCGAACGACGATGGCGACTCGAAGAAGCATCGGCTGGCCAACAGCGACGGTCGTCAGGACGGCGGTGCGGTGGGCGGGTCGTACACCTGGGATGACGGTTACGCGGGGCTGTCGTACAGCAATTACGATTCGAACTACGGCTCGCCGGCCGAAGACGATGTGCGCATCCGCATGGAGCAGGAGCACTACGCCTTCGCCTCGGAAATCCGCAACCTCGACGGCCCGTTCAGCTCGGTGAAGCTCGACGCTGGCTACACCGATTACCAGCACCGTGAAATCGAGGGCGGCGAGGTCGGCACCACGTTCAAGAACAAGGGCTACGAGGCGCGGGTCGAAGCCCGGCATCAGCCGCTGGGGCCGTTCAACGGGGTGATTGGCGCGCAAGTCAGTCGCAACGAGTTCTCGGCGTTGGGCGAAGAAGCGTTCGTGCCGCACACTGATACCGATGTCGGCGCGCTATTCATTCTCGAAGAGCTGCAAGCCACGGATCGCCTGCTGTTCACCCTCGGCGGACGCCTTGAACACACCACGGTCGAGCCCGACGCCAAAGGCAAAGAGCGCTTCGCCAATGCCGATCGCTCCAGCAGTTTCACCGCCGGCAGCCTGTCATCCGGTGCGGTGTACACGCTGACGCCGGTCTGGTCGGTGGCTGCCACGCTCGGCTACACCGAACGCGCTCCGACGTTCTATGAGCTTTACGCCAACGGCGCTCACGTCGCCACCGGCACCTATGAAGTCGGCGACGCGGGGCTGTCGAAAGAGAAAGCCGTCTCCAGCGACCTGGCCCTGCGTTTCGACAACGGTACGCACAAGGGCAGCGTCGGCGTCTTCTATAGCCATTTCTCCAACTACATCGGCCTGCTCGGGACGGGCCGCACACTCAACGACGAAGGCGAGGAGGACGCCGACGGCATTCCTGAATACACCTACTCCGGCGTTCGGGCCCGTTTCAGCGGCATCGAAGCGCAGGATCGCTGGACCCTCGGCGAAAACGCCTACGGCAAGTTTGCACTGGAGCTGTCGGGCGACTACACCCGGGCCAAGAACCTCGACAACGGTCAGGACCTGCCGCGCATCGCACCGCTTAGATTGAACACCGGTTTGTTGTGGGAGCTGGATCGCTGGCAGGCGCGGATCGATGTGGAGCACGCCAGTTCCCAGCACCGGGTGCCGGACAACGAAAGCAGCACCGACGGCTACACCACGCTGGGGGCGAATGTGGGTTATCACTTTGATGTCGGCCAGAGCAAATGGCTGGCCTTCGTCAATGCCGAGAACCTGACCAACCAGACCGTGCGTTACGCCAGCTCGATCCTGCGCGATATTGCGCCGGCAGAAGGGCGCAGCATTCAGGTCGGGCTGCGTACCACGTTCTGATCGTTCACACCGGACAGGCGCCAGCGTCGTTGCGACGCTGGCGTTGATCTCAACTCGATTGAGCGGTGTCTTCTTCCGGGATCTCGTCCAGCAGATCCTGTTGCCCCGGCAGTTCTGTGATCACGCTGAAATCACTGACCTCCACGGCGCCCAGCCCATACCCCAACAAGTGGAACGAGAACGCCTTGCGCGGTTGCGGGTTGTCGAAGCTGAAATCCATCTCCAGCGGCTGATCTGCCGTGGCGACCATCTCGGTCGGCAGTCCCAGTTGCACGTCCTGTTCGAACTCCTTGGCCTTGAGCTGAATGTACGCTGCCTGCTGCGGGTCGACCGAACGCACGGTCAGGCGCACGCGGGTGTGGGAGCCCTTGGGCATTTCCAGGTATTGCGCGCCGATCAGGTTGTCGGCCCAGTCGTCCTTGATATGCGCTTGCAGCGGGATGACGTTGGTACTGCCGAACTGATAGCGCTGGTTCAGCGGGGTGCGCAACAGCGACAGGTCCAGGGCCGAGGCGCGGGCGGCGATGTCCCGGGCGTTCTGGCCGCTGGCGTTGCCTTTGAACGTGGCGCTTTCGGCGATGAATCCTTCGCTGGCGTAATTGCGGCAACGGCGTGGCATGTCGCATTCGGTCAGGAGGCCGCGACCGTCGTGATAGCGCAGCTTGCCGTTGGTGAACGACATGATTTCGCGGCCCGAATCGTAATCGCGAAACAGCGAGCGGCCGCTGAGGGCGGAAGGCACAGGAAAGTCGAAGTAATCCAGGATCGACGCGCTCAGATCGACGTGACCGTAGACCCCGGCGTTCAGGCGGGGCAATTGCGCCTGCTCCGGCGCGAGGGTCAGGTTGAAGCCCCAGGACGACGCGAGGCGGACGCCGTCGATGCCGTGGGATTCGTCAGAAGTGATAACCACCAGCGTGTCTTTCAGCACGCCCTGGCGTTCCAGGCCACTGAGAAACTGTTCCAGCGCATCGTCCAGATAACCGACGGCGGCATGCTTGGGCGTGTCGTAGCGTTGCAGGTATTGCTCGGGCGCGGAGTAGGGCTGGTGCGTGCCGACGGTCAGCAAGGTCAGCATCCACGGCTGTTTCTGTTTTTTCAGTTCGCCGACGTATTTCAGCGCGCCTTCGAAAAACGCCTTGTCGTCCTTGCCCCACGGGAACTCGAGATAGTTGGCGTTGGTGAACCACTCCAGACCATGGGTCGCGTCGAAACCGATGTGCGGCATGATCTTGTCTTTGGCCATGAACCGCAGCCCTGCGCCTTGCAGGTAATGCGTGGCAAAACCGTGCTGGCGCAGCTGTGCCGGCAGGCAGGCTTGATTGCGTTCGTGCTGGGTCAGCATTTCCACGCCTTTGGGCGTGCCGTTGTCGAGTTTGTCGTAGTCGCCGCAGAGCATGGCGTACAGACCGCGAATGGTCTGGTGGGTGTGCAGCACGTAATCCGGAGTGTTCATGCCGCGCTCGGCCCAGCGGCTGAGGTTGGGCATCAGGTCTTCCTGATAATGACTGCCGATGGCCCGGCGATTGGCGCCGATGTAAGCGCCGGGAATGCCTTCGAGGGCAACGATCAGCACATTGCGCGCCTTGCCCTTGGCCGCCAGCAACGGGTGACCATTCAGATCAACATCGGTGAGCCCGGCCATGGGCGGAGGAGCGACCTGAGTGTCGCCGTCCAGCCACTCTTCGGTCTGCATCTGAAGATCGGCGACCTGCGCGGCCAGCAACTGGTGCGGCAGGTTGTACAGGCGCCACGGGTCGTCATCGCTCGGGGCCAGGTGTTGCGCGCCCCAGTACGCTGAGAACAGCAGCACCGGCATCGCCCAGATTGCGCGGGGCAGAGCGCGAACCGGTGTTGCACGTCGATTCCAATGACTGAGCAGCCACAGGGCGAGAGCCACCAGCAGTGCAAACGCCACACCGGGATGGGCGAAGCCACCGCCGGTGGAGTTTTCCACGAACTGCGGGTCGATCAGGTAATGCAGGTCTGCCACGGTCGGCAGGCGACCGACCGCGCTGACCAGTTCCGCGGTCGCTACCGCCAGCAATCCCCAGAACAGCAGCACCGGCAGCGCCAGCCACCAGGGACGGCGGTGTAACAAAACCATCAACAGACTGCCGATGGCCAGATCTGACAGATAACCGAACAGGCTCGACCAGCCGAGTGCCGCCCGCAGGCACACCGGCACGATCAGTACCAGGAAAACCAGAGAAAGAAGACGGGCATCCAGGCGCCGCAACCGTTGACAAAGAGCGCTCACAAAAAAGACCTTCCAGCCATCAAATCGTCACAAAAGTGTGGGCGATCATACCAAGGGTGGGCTGTCTGATCGCCTTTTTAAACGGCCGGGTGATCTGATCTTGAAAGCCACGGTGAGCCACCCGGACGAGGCTGGGCCTTGATCGGCGTCAGTCCTGGCGATTTTTCGGCCTGAGCGAGGCAGCGGTTTTATTGTTTCAGGCTGTTTAACCGGCTTTTGATCCATTGCTGCTGCATTTGCGAACCAGTCCGATTTACAATGCGCGCCCCCTGATGGAGTCGGTCGTCGTGGATTTACTCACGCAACTTCATGCGCAGCTCAGCCGCTGGGTGATCGATCCGGTCACCCAGCGGTTCCTTGGCCTGTTCGATTTGAACGGCCGTCTTGGTGTGGCGTTTCTGCTCACGTCCTACGGCGTGGCGTACGGCCTTTATCGCTACCGAAAATCCCGACACCTGACACAGGCCCGCTCCTTCTGGCAATTTGTCGGCGGCGGTCGTGTCCACGGGCATCGTTCGGCCTGGCTGGATTACCGTTATTACTTCATCAAGGCGATTCTGAAGGTGGCCCTGGTATTGCCGGTTGTTGGTCTCGTCGACCCGTACATCCTTCGTTCGGGCGACTATGCGCGGTTTTTCACCCAACTCTGGGGCGCTCGCGAGCAGGTTCCGGATCACCCGCTGATTGCGTTGTTCTACGGTCTGGGCGTTTTCCTGTTCAGGGATTTTCTGCATTACTGGATTCACCGCGCTTTCCACTCCCGCTATCTATGGGAGTTTCACAAGGTTCACCATTCGGCGCCGGTGCTGGTGCCGGCCACCGCCAGCCGGATTCACATCGTCGAATCGATCGTTGAACGAATCGTCATCACCGCCGGCCTCGGCGCGTTTGCGGGTGTGGTCTGGTACGCCTGCGGTGGCGAGGTCAGCCGCTATACGCTGTTCGGCGTGACCTGGCTGGCGCTGATCATCAACAGCCTGGCCTCCAATCTACGGCACAGCCATGTCTGGCTGTCGTTCGGGCCAGTGGTCGAACATGTGCTCAACAGCCCGGCCCAGCACCAGATCCACCACAGCGACGCCCCACGACATTTCAACAAGAACTTCGCGATCAATCTTTCACTGTGGGACTGGCTGTTCGGCACGCTGTACGTCACCACTTCAAAGCCCGAAGACTTGCGCTTCGGAACGGGCGAGCAGGACCACGCCCGCTACCTGACGCTGTACAGCCTGATCGTCACCCCGTTCGTGGACACCGCCAAACGCTTGTCGTCGAACGCCGACGGTCTCAAAACCCGGTTCAACCAGCGTACGCCTTGAATACTGGTCATTGTTGAACAACCCGCACGTCCGCTTGCCGGATGGGCGTTAAACCCGCGTCTATAGTGAGAGGGCTGTGTGAGACGGGTGGCGCACCTCAAGCTGCGACGGGAGGCGCCGAGTGAACAATCTGCTGTTTTTCATTCAGGAGATCGCCATGAGTCAGATTGAAAAAGTCCTCTATACCGCGAAAACCCACACCACCGGCGGACGTGACGGCGCATCGCGCAGTTCCGACGGGATCCTTGATGTAAAACTGTCGTCGCCCGGTTCCAGTGGCGGCGGGACCAATCCGGAACAATTGTTCGCCGCAGGCTGGTCGGCGTGTTTCATCGGCGCGATGAAAGCGGTGGCGGGGCAGCAGAAAATAAGCCTGCCGGCAGACCTGGCGGTGGATGCCGAAGTGGACCTGGGCACTAATTCGGGAGGGTATCTCCTGCAGGCGCGACTCAATGTAAGCCTGCCGGGCATGGAGCGCGGTGCGGCGCAGCAGTTGGTGGATGCGGCGCATCAGGTGTGCCCGTATTCCAAGGCCACGCGCAACAACATCGAGGTCGAATTGAAACTGGTCTGACCTCCAGACGCAAAAGGGGCGGCATGATCATCGATCATGCCGCCCCTTTTGTTTTTTTAAGCCGTATCTGTCAATCAGCGATCAATGCATCTTGCTGTGATCGTGGCCTTCCATGGTCAGCGCCTTGACCGGCGCTTTCACTTCAACGGTTTCCTTTTCACCCTTGGCGTTTTCGACGGTCAGGGTCAGCGGCACGCTGTCGCCTTCTTTCAACTGAGCGGTCAGGCCCATCAGCATCACGTGGTATCCATTCGGATCGAAATTGACGGCTTTGCCGGCCGGCAGGTCGACCGAGTTGACCGGGCCCATGCTCATCACGTCGTTCTTCATGGTCATCTCATGAATCTGCACGTTCTTGGCCGCGGGCGATGCAACACTGAGCAGCTTGCTGTCGCTGTCGGCGGTGACGGTCATGAACGCACCGCTGGCCGACTGGTTCGGCACGGTTGCCCGCACCCACGCGTCGTCGACCCTGGTCTGCGCCGAGACCTGGAAAGCCAGGCCCAGCAGCGACAGGCCCAATACGGCACGTTTGATGTTGTTCAGAAAAGGATTCATCAGCAGACCTCCATGACGGTAAGCAAATCTTCCGTGCACTCTTGTGCCGAAAGCGATTGAGACAGGCCCACACGCAACGTGCCCCGGGTGTCGTAGACATAACTGGTGGCGGTGTGGGAAAGGGTATAGGTGTCGCCGGCCGGGACTTTTTCGTAGAACACGTCGAATTCCTTGGCGGTGGCCTTGGTTTCTTCGAGGGTGCCGTACAGCGCGACGAAGCTTGGATCGAAGGTCTTGACGTAAGCGTCGAGGATTTCCGGGGTGTCGCGTTCTGGGTCGAGGGTGATGAACACCACTTGCAGGATGTCGCCGTCCTTGCCCATCAATTTCTTGATTTTCGCGGCGCGGGCCAGCGTCGTCGGACAGATCGCCGGGCACTGGGTGAAACCGAAGAAGATCATTGGCATCAGGCCGCGAAAGCTCGACAGCGTCACGGTGTTGCCTTCGGTGTCCTTGAGCTTGAAGGTGCGTCCGAGGATCTTGTCGCTCAGATCCTTGCCGTACTTGTACGACAGTTCGCCGCGGGTGTCGCAGCCGGCGAGCAGGCCGAGACCGAGTACGCCCATTCCCGCAAGCACCTTGCGGCGAGTCAACAAAGCCGTCATTTCATACCGCCCTTTGGAGCCCGCCAGTCGGCAGGACAGGCGGGCGGGTTAACCGTAAAAGCGGCGCATGATACCAAAATGATCCGGCAGGTCGGTTTTTGATCACCCGTCAATGTCGGAGCGGGCGACAAAAGGTGTAAGAAAAAATGACTCAAGGTGATGGCGAAGGCGGCTCGGGCGGGCTCCAGCCACCGCCCAGCGCGGTGTACAGGTTCACTTGCGCGACCAGTTGCGCCAACCCTTGCCGGCCTCGCGGTTGCGGATGGTCAGGTGCAGGCTTCGCTCGTCGGCGGCCAGCGTTTCCCGGGCCAGCGTCAGCAACTCCTGATCGACGTTCAGCGCGGCTACCCGCAGATCACGATTGTTGATCAGCGCGCTTTCGATCAATTGCTGCAACGCCGGGTCATTGAACAGCGCGCGCCAGTCTTCGACCCGGGGTGTGCGCGGGGATTGCGCGGCATACGCCGGACCTTGTGGATACTGCGCAGCGCTCGGCGATGCCGGTCGCTGGTAGTCGGGAGTCAACGAGCAACCGCCCAGCAGCAGTGCCACGGACAGGAGGGAGATCGGGAGCCTGGACATCAAACAGCCTTGTTCACGAATAAGAGCGGAGGCCGGGCGTCCGATAAAAGGAAGCGTGGATCAGGCGCCGGCCATCCATCTGGCCAGACCGTGTCGTCCGCTGACACCGAGCTTGGCGGCCGCATGCTTGAGGTAGGTATCGATCGAGCTGTTTTTGACCCTCAGCTTCTCGGCCATCTGCGGTACGGTGCCGCCGGTCAGCAAGCCCAGGCAGACTTCTTTTTTTCGTACCGACAACGTGATGTCGCCCAGTGCCATACCCTCCGCACACTGAGTCTTGCCGAAAAAAAGCCCCGCAAAGGCGATTTTTTCCGCCTGTCGTTTGCGTCGTCGCCGTGTCTATGCCTCGTTGAGCGAAGGTAATGCGGCATCCACCAGCTCGATCCAGTGCCTGACTGGCGTACGCCTCGCGCCGTCGAGGTGAGCCTGACAACCGATATTGGCGGTGGCGATGACATCAGGATGGCCGCTCTCCAGGGCGTTGAGCTTTTGGTCGCGCAGTTGCCGGGCCAGTGTTGGCTGGGTCAGCGAGTAGGTGCCTGCCGAGCCACAGCACAGATGTGCGTCCGGTACGGTCGTGAGGTTGAAGCCCAGCCGGTTCAGCACCGATTCCACCGCGCCGCCGAGTTTTTGTGCGTGCTGCAGGGTGCAAGGGCAGTGGAAAGCCAGACGCTGATCAGCGTGGATGCCCAGGGATTCGAGCGGTTCTTCGCGCAGCACCTCAACGAGATCCCGAGCCAGCGTGCTGACACGTCTTGCCTTCTCGGCGTATACCGGATCGGCGCCGAGCAAATGCCCGTAATCCTTGATGAACGCACCGCAACCGCTGGCGGTCTGCACGATCGCCTCGGCCCCCCGTTCGATGGCCGGCCACCACGCATCAATGTTGTGGCGGGCGCGGTCAAGGCCGGTGACCTGGGCGTCGAGGTGATAATCCACGGCACCGCAACAGCCAGCCTCACGGACGGGAATCACGCTGACGCCCAGACGATCCAGCACCCGTGCCGCTGCTGCATTGGTATTGGGTGACAAACCCGGTTGCACGCAACCCTCCAGCATCAACACTTGCCGTGCATGGCGGATGACTGGACGTGATGCAGGCGTCAACGCATTGCGTGGCAGTTTGTCTTGCAAGGTATCGGGCAGTAGCGACCGGAACATCTGCCCGCCATTGACCAATCCTTTGAACAACCGTGGATTGGGTACGACACTTCGAAGTCCTTCTCGCAGAAGGCGCTGTCCGGGCGGTCGCGGGAAGGCGGCGTCGACTACCGCCCGCCCTATGTCGAGCAGGTTGTGATAATCCACGCCGGAAGGGCAGGTGGTTTCACAGTTGCGACACGACAGGCAACGGTCCAGGTGTTGCTGGGTTTTGGCCGTGACTTCGTTGCCTTCGAGCACCTGCTTGATCAAGTAGATGCGCCCGCGCGGGCCGTCCAGTTCATCGCCGAGCAATTGATAAGTCGGGCAGGTCGCGTTGCAGAATCCGCAATGAACGCACGTGCGCAGGATGCTTTCGGCCTCTTCTGCGCGGGGCAGTTGTCGGGCTTGCGGGCTGAGGGTGGTCTGCATGGCTCAAAGCTCCGCGTACAGAAGGCCGGGGTTGAAAATGCCCCGGGGGTCGAGTTGTCGTTTGAGTTGACGGTGATAGTGAAGCAAGGCGGGCGCCAGGGGATGGAACGGTTCGTCGATCAAACCGTGGCTATAACAGGTCGCATGGCCGCCGACGTCGCCGACCGCTTTGCGAATGACCGACGCTTCGGCCGTCGATTTGAGCCAGCGTTGCGCTCCGCCCCAGTCGAGCCACTGCTTGCCGGGCAGGTCCAGCGGCGGTGTGTTGAGTGGTACGGACAGGCGCCAGAGCGGTTGGTCTTCATCGAAGAAGTCCAGGCGTTGTTCGTTGAGGTCGGCCCAGAACGAATTGTCGATCAGCTCGCCGCCAAGGCGATCACGGGCGGCCGCCACTGAACCTTCACCACCCTCCAGGCGCAAGTGCAATTGCCGGCCATCGTGACACGCGGCGCTGATCGGCAACGGCTGCTGGCCCCATTCGGCCAGGCGCAGCAGGGCATGTTCGCTGGTCATTTCCAGACGCAGGCTAAGGCACGCGCGCGGTTTGGGCAGCACTTTGAGCGACACTTCAGTGATGACACCCAGCGACCCGTAACTGCCAGCCATCAGGCGCGACAGATCGTAGCCGGCGACGTTCTTCATTACTTCGCCACCGAAACGCAGGTGTTTGCCATGACCGGTGATGATTCGCGTGCCCAGCACGAAATCGCGCACCGATCCCGACTAGGGACGACGCGGCCCGGACAGCCCAGTGGCGATCATGCCGCCGACCGTTGCGTCGTCGGCGAAGGCGGGGGGCTCGCACGCCAGCATTTGTTGCGAGGCGTCCAGCACGGCCAGCAACTTTGCCAGCGGAGTGCCGCAGCGCGCGGTGATCACCAATTCGGTCGGGTCGTAGCTGACGATGCCGCGATGGGCGCGGGTATCGAGAATTTCCCCTCCGACGATGCGTCCGAGAAACGCTTTGCTGTTGGCTCCCTGAATGCGCAGCGGCGTAGCGTTTACCAGTGCCCGGTTGACCTGTTCGAGCAGTGCGGCGCTGTCATCGAAATCTTTGGTGTCACCCATCAGAACCGCTCCAGTTCGGGGAAGGGTAATTGCCCGTGGTGTACGTGCAGGGCACCGAATTCGGCGCAGCGATGCAGGGTCGGAATATTTTTGCCGGGATTGAGCAGTCCACCGGGGTCGAAGGCTGCTTTCACGGCATGGAAAAGGGTCAACTCATCGCGGTTGAACTGCGCGCACATCTGATTGATTTTTTCCCGGCCCACGCCATGTTCGCCGGTGATGCTGCCGCCGACCTTCACGCACAATTCGAGGATCTTGCCACCCAGCGCTTCGGCTCGTTCCAGTTCGCCGGGCTGATTGGCATCGAACAGAATCAATGGATGCATGTTGCCGTCGCCGGCGTGGAATACGTTGGCGACCCGCAAGCCATATTCGGCTGAAAGCTGCGCTATCGCGTGCAGTACGCCGGGCAACTCGCGGCGCGGGATGGTGCCGTCCATGCAGTAATAGTCCGGCGACAACCGACCTACGGCGGGGAAGGCATTCTTGCGTCCGGCCCAGAACCGTACGCGCTCGGCTTCGTCCCGGGCCTGGCGCAGTTCGGTGGCGCCGGCCTGTTCGAGCACTTGGCGAACCCGCGCGCAATCATCGTGGACATCCGCTTCAACACCATCGAGTTCACAGAGCAGAATCGCCTCGGCGTCTACTGGATAACCGGCGTGTATGAAGTCTTCGGCGGCGCGGATCGCCAGGTTGTCCATCATCTCCAGGCCGCCGGGAATGATGCCGGCCGCGATGATGTCGGCTACTGCGCGGCCGGCTTTTTCCACGGAGTCGAACGCCGCCAGCAGCACTTTGGCGGTTTGCGGTTTGGGCAAGAGTTTGACCGTGACTTCGGTGATCACCCCGAGCAGTCCTTCGGAGCCGGTGAACAGCGCCAACAGGTCGAAGCCGGGAGAATCCAGCGCATCGGACCCCAGCGTCAGGCGTTCGCCATCCACGGTAAGAATCTCGATCTTGAGCAGGTTGTGAACGGTCAGGCCGTACTTGAGGCAATGCACGCCACCGGCGTTTTCCGCCACATTGCCACCGATGGAGCAGGCGATTTGCGAGGAAGGATCAGGCGCGTAATACAGCCCGAACGGCGCAGCGGCCTGGGAAATCGCCAGGTTGCGCACGCCGGGTTGAACCCGTGCGGTACGTGCTTCGGGGTCGATCCGCAGAATATTGTTGAAGCGCGTCATCACCAGCAGCACGCCTTTTTCCAGTGGCAGGGCACCGCCGGACAAACCGGTCCCGGCGCCCCGTGCCACCACCGGTACCCGCCGTTCGTGGCAGATTCGCAACACGCCCTGAACTTCATCGATGTGCCGTGGCAGCACCACCAGCAGCGGCGTGGTGCGATAGGCCGAGAGGCCATCGCATTCATACGGCTTCAGTTCTTCAAGCTGATGCAGGACTTCAAGATCCGGCCATTGGTGGTGCAGGGCTTGCAACAGCGCGGCTTTGTCGACATCGGGCAAAACGCCGTCGACCTGTTCGTCATAGAGAATGTTCATGATCGCTGGACGACCCTCCGTTGTCGTTATTCGAGGTCGGTGCCGTTTTCCATCATTGGGCTGCTGATACCGAGAAGTAAAGCGTAGCGGCCGGAGGTCCGTTGTCTCGCGCTTCTGTATGCCGCTACTTCAGGACTGCGACTGCGACTGCGACGATGCGTCGGCAGACGGCCTGAGAAGAGTGGGACACCACCCAACGCCCGAGCAGTGCGGGCGTTGGGTGGTGTCAGCGAACTTCAGTCCAGATCGCTTGCTTGATGCCGCTCCGGAACCTGGCCGGCTTCATCGCCCCACGTCCGGTTGACGCGCTGGCCGCGAATTACCGCAGGCCGGTCAGCAATCACTTGCGCCCAGCGTTGCACGTGGGTGTATTCGTGAGCGGAAAGAAACTCGGCGGCGGAGTACACGTTGTTGCGCACCAATTGCCCGTACCACGGCCAGACCGCGATGTCGGCGATGGTGTAGTCGTTGCCGGCGAGGAAGGCGCTTTCGCTCAGGCGGCGGTCGAGAACATCCAGCTGCCGCTTGGTTTCCATGGTGAATCGGTTGATCGGGTATTCGAGCTTTTCCGGCGCATACGCATAGAAATGACCGAAACCGCCGCCCAGGTAAGGTGCTGATCCCATCTGCCAGAACAGCCAGTTCAGGGTTTCGGTGCGTGCCGCCAGGTCGGTGGGCAGGAAGGCGCCAAATTTTTCTGCCAGATAGAGCAGGATCGAACCGGATTCGAATACGCGAATGGCCGGTTCTACGCTGCGATCCAGCAGCGCCGGGATTTTCGAATTGGGGTTGATCTCGACAAAGCCGCTGGAAAACTGGTCGCCCTCGTTGATGCGGATCAGCCAGGCGTCGTACTCGGCGCCGGAATGTCCGAGCGCCAGCAACTCCTCAAGCAGAATGGTCACTTTCACGCCGTTGGGCGTGGCCAGTGAATACAACTGCAACGGATGTTGGCCGATCGGCAGCGTCTTTTCATGCGTCGGCCCGGCAATCGGGCGATTGATGCTGGCGAACTGGCCGCCGGACGGAGCGATGTGTTTCCAGACCTTGGGTGGAGCGTAGGGCGCCTTGCTCATGAAACGGACCTCATCGGTTGTATGCCGCAATGACTTGAGCCGGACAGCGAGCGTGCCAGACTCTTGTCGAACAGAACACCATGCAAGGGCGTTTGAATGCCACTGGTGGTTCGCTGAAAAACGTTGATCGGCTGCAGACGCATTGCCGGGCTTTTGTCATTCAAGACGTCTCAGGTGGCCGCTTCTTCTTTAATAGAAGAGCGGGCAGGGCTTTTGCGCGAATCTGTACGCAGTTGCGCCGGACTCACGCCGAGACGCTGCCTGAAGGCTGTGGTCATATGCGCCTGTGAGTTAAAGCCACAGGCGAGGGCAATCTGCGAAAGACTGTCGGTTGTATCGCGCATCGACGCTCGGGCTTTGGCCAGTCGTCTGTCGATCAGGTAACTGTGGGGACTTTTGCCGGTCGCCTGTTTGAAAGCGCGCATGAAATAGCCCTCGGACAACTCCAGCAGTTGCGCCATAGCCGGAACGCCGAGAGGGTTGCCTAGGCCGGCGTCGATGAATTCATCCAGCAGGCGCATGCGGCTGCCGGTGATTGAACCTTGCTGCGTTGCGGTCGCATGACCTTCAACCCGTTCTGCCAGGTTGAGCGCCCAGCTTTCCCAGTCATCTTCCAGAGAGGTTTTCAGCAGTGCGCTGCGCATTCGCGACGCGAGGTAGATCGCTTGCGGGTCGATGCGATTATTGAACGCCTCGTCGCCGGCCAATGCTGTGCCGTCGGTGCGTATCACCCGCAGATATTCGCCGCCCATGGGCGACTCGGAGAACACGTCACAGCCAGCCGGAACAAACGCCAGGCCATTGGGCATTGCATCGAAGGGGCGTATCCGGTCACTACCGATGGCGTGCACGCCGCGCTGGCTGTCGAAGGCAAAGCCGATCGCTGACTGGGTCGCCACGTACCGCGCCGAGTAGGCTGCGCCCGGCAGCAACTCGATCACCCACGGGCCGGCTTCGATACGACGTATCGGCTCGGCGACGGTTATGGAGGGGCGACGGTTTCGATGGCTCATGAACGCCATAGTAGTGAAGGGCGTGCATAAAAGTCAGGTCTGTTTTTTGAAAGCCGATGTGAAGCGTCCGTGCCTAGACTGGGCCAAAGTCCAAGGAGCCACTTATATGCACGCACTCACTCGCGACGACATCGAGAACGCTGCCCGCCAGGTTTATCAAGTGATGCCGGCTACCGCCCAATACCGTTGGCCGCTGCTGGCAGAACGGCTGGGCTGCACAGTTTGGGTCAAGCATGAAAACCACACGCCGACCGGTGCCTTTAAGGTGCGTGGCGGTATCACGTTCATGCACTGGCTGCGTCGCGAACATCCCACTGTCAAAGGCATTGTCTCTGCGACGCGTGGCAATCACGGTCAGAGCCTGGCGCTGGCAGCGCAGGCGGTGGGCCTGAAAGCATTGATCGTGGTGCCGCAGGGCAATTCGCTGGAAAAGAACAATGCCATGCGCGGCTTCGGTGGTGAAGTGGTCGAGTACGGGCGCGATTTCGACGAGGCGCGTGAAGAGGCGGCGCGTTTGGCGCAGGAACATGACCTTTTTCTGGTGCCGCCTTTTCACGTTGAACTGGTCAAGGGCGTGGCGACTTATGCGCTGGAGCTGTTTGGTGCTGCATCGGATCTGGATACGATTTACGTGCCCATTGGTTGCGGATCGGGGATCTGTGGTGTGATCGCTGCCCGTGACGCGCTGGGACTGAATACTGAAGTGGTGGGGGTTGTATCGACAGAGGCCGCGGCCGCCAAGCTGTCGTTCGACGCGAACATGATCTGCGAAACCGCTTCGGCGAATACGTTCGCGGATGGCCTGGCTGTGCGCAAGCCGATTGCCCAGGCGTTCGACATCTATAAGGAAGGAGCGGCGAGGATCGTTTCGGTCAGCGAAGGCGAGATCGCCGAGGCCATGCGCGTGTATTACACCGAGACTCACAACCTTGCAGAGGGCGCGGGTGCCTCAGCGCTGGCAGCGTTGATGCAGGAGCGTGGAAGGATGCAGGGGAAAAAGGTCGGGGTGATTCTGTCCGGGGGGAATATTGACCGATCGGTGTATGCGAGGGTTATTGGTTGAGTGCTGACTTGCCGGTGGATGCACTCATCGCGTTCGCGTCTATATAGAAGCGGCGTTTTCCTAAGGTTGATAGAAAACTCAAATTAAGTGTTGACGGCAGATTCTGAGTCTCTATAATTCGCCCCACTTCCGGCGCAGTCGAAACGGAAAACTCCTTTAAATTCAATGAGTTAGTAAGTTTCGAAGGCGGGCCGCTTCAGTTCATCGAAGCCTGGAAGGCGTTGGAAATGCCGGTTTGTTGGGCGCTTTCAGCGATTTGATCTTCTCGGTCGAAAGCGAAGAAAAAGAGGTGTTGACAGCAGCGTGTAACGCTGTAGAATTCGCCTCCCGCTAACGAGAGATCGGAAGCGCAAGTGGTTGAAGTTGTTGAAGAAATCTTCAAAAACTTCTGTAAATAATCACTTGACAGTAAATGAGGCTGCTGTAGAATGCGCGCCTCGGTTGAGACGAAAGATCTTAACCAGCCGCTCTTTAACAACTGAATCAAGCAATTCGTGTGGGTGCTTGTGGAGTCAGACTGATAGTCAACAAGATTATCAGCATCACAAGTTACTCCGCGAGAAATCAAAGATGTAACCAACGATTGCTGAGCCAAGTTTAGGGTTTCTTAAAAACCCAAAGATGTTTGAACTGAAGAGTTTGATCATGGCTCAGATTGAACGCTGGCGGCAGGCCTAACACATGCAAGTCGAGCGGATGAAGGGAGCTTGCTCCTTGATTCAGCGGCGGACGGGTGAGTAATGCCTAGGAATCTGCCTGGTAGTGGGGGACAACGTTTCGAAAGGAACGCTAATACCGCATACGTCCTACGGGAGAAAGCAGGGGACCTTCGGGCCTTGCGCTATCAGATGAGCCTAGGTCGGATTAGCTAGTTGGTGAGGTAATGGCTCACCAAGGCGACGATCCGTAACTGGTCTGAGAGGATGATCAGTCACACTGGAACTGAGACACGGTCCAGACTCCTACGGGAGGCAGCAGTGGGGAATATTGGACAATGGGCGAAAGCCTGATCCAGCCATGCCGCGTGTGTGAAGAAGGTCTTCGGATTGTAAAGCACTTTAAGTTGGGAGGAAGGGTTGTAGATTAATACTCTGCAATTTTGACGTTACCGACAGAATAAGCACCGGCTAACTCTGTGCCAGCAGCCGCGGTAATACAGAGGGTGCAAGCGTTAATCGGAATTACTGGGCGTAAAGCGCGCGTAGGTGGTTCGTTAAGTTGGATGTGAAATCCCCGGGCTCAACCTGGGAACTGCATCCAAAACTGGCGAGCTAGAGTATGGTAGAGGGTGGTGGAATTTCCTGTGTAGCGGTGAAATGCGTAGATATAGGAAGGAACACCAGTGGCGAAGGCGACCACCTGGACTGATACTGACACTGAGGTGCGAAAGCGTGGGGAGCAAACAGGATTAGATACCCTGGTAGTCCACGCCGTAAACGATGTCAACTAGCCGTTGGGAGCCTTGAGCTCTTAGTGGCGCAGCTAACGCATTAAGTTGACCGCCTGGGGAGTACGGCCGCAAGGTTAAAACTCAAATGAATTGACGGGGGCCCGCACAAGCGGTGGAGCATGTGGTTTAATTCGAAGCAACGCGAAGAACCTTACCAGGCCTTGACATCCAATGAACTTTCCAGAGATGGATTGGTGCCTTCGGGAACATTGAGACAGGTGCTGCATGGCTGTCGTCAGCTCGTGTCGTGAGATGTTGGGTTAAGTCCCGTAACGAGCGCAACCCTTGTCCTTAGTTACCAGCACGTTATGGTGGGCACTCTAAGGAGACTGCCGGTGACAAACCGGAGGAAGGTGGGGATGACGTCAAGTCATCATGGCCCTTACGGCCTGGGCTACACACGTGCTACAATGGTCGGTACAAAGGGTTGCCAAGCCGCGAGGTGGAGCTAATCCCATAAAACCGATCGTAGTCCGGATCGCAGTCTGCAACTCGACTGCGTGAAGTCGGAATCGCTAGTAATCGCGAATCAGAATGTCGCGGTGAATACGTTCCCGGGCCTTGTACACACCGCCCGTCACACCATGGGAGTGGGTTGCACCAGAAGTAGCTAGTCTAACCTTCGGGAGGACGGTTACCACGGTGTGATTCATGACTGGGGTGAAGTCGTAACAAGGTAGCCGTAGGGGAACCTGCGGCTGGATCACCTCCTTAATCGACGACATCAGCTGCTTCATAAGCTCCCACACGAATTGCTTGATTCATTGAAGAAGACGATAGAAGCAGCTTTAAGCTCCAAGCTGATAGCTCTGAGCTAACAGTTACAAGCTCGAAATTGGGTCTGTAGCTCAGTTGGTTAGAGCGCACCCCTGATAAGGGTGAGGTCGGCAGTTCGAATCTGCCCAGACCCACCAATTTTGTTATGGGGCCATAGCTCAGCTGGGAGAGCGCCTGCCTTGCACGCAGGAGGTCAGCGGTTCGATCCCGCTTGGCTCCACCATAAACTGCTTCGAAGTTTGAGAGTTTAGAAATGAATATTCGATTTGAATATTGATTTCTAGTCTTTTGATTAGATCGTTCTTTAAAAATTTGGGTATGTGATAGAAAGATAGACTGAGATCCACTTTCACTGGTGGTGATCAGGCTAAGGTAAAATTTGTGAGTTCTCTTAGTTGAGAAATTCGAATTTTCGGCGAATGTCGTCTTCACAGTATAACCAGATTGCTTGGGGTTATATGGTCAAGTGAAGAAGCGCATACGGTGGATGCCTTGGCAGTCAGAGGCGATGAAAGACGTGGTAGCCTGCGAAAAGCTTCGGGGAGTCGGCAAACAGACTTTGATCCGGAGATGTCTGAATGGGGGAACCCAGCCATCATAAGATGGTTATCTTGTACTGAATGCATAGGTGCAAGAAGCGAACCAGGGGAACTGAAACATCTAAGTACCCTGAGGAAAAGAAATCAACCGAGATTCCCTTAGTAGTGGCGAGCGAACGGGGACTAGCCCTTAAGTGGCTTTGAGATTAGCGGAACGCTCTGGAAAGTGCGGCCATAGTGGGTGATAGCCCTGTACGCGAAAGTCTCTTAGTCATGAAATCGAGTAGGACGGAGCACGAGAAACTTTGTCTGAATATGGGGGGACCATCCTCCAAGGCTAAATACTACTGACTGACCGATAGTGAACTAGTACCGTGAGGGAAAGGCGAAAAGAACCCCGGAGAGGGGAGTGAAATAGATCCTGAAACCGTATGCGTACAAGCAGTGGGAGCAGACATTGTTCTGTGACTGCGTACCTTTTGTATAATGGGTCAGCGACTTATTTTCAGTGGCGAGCTTAACCGAATAGGGGAGGCGTAGCGAAAGCGAGTCTTAATAGGGCGTCTAGTCGCTGGGAATAGACCCGAAACCGGGCGATCTATCCATGGGCAGGTTGAAGGTTAGGTAACACTGACTGGAGGACCGAACCGACTACCGTTGAAAAGTTAGCGGATGACCTGTGGATCGGAGTGAAAGGCTAATCAAGCTCGGAGATAGCTGGTTCTCCTCGAAAGCTATTTAGGTAGCGCCTCATGTATCACTGTAGGGGGTAGAGCACTGTTTCGGCTAGGGGGTCATCCCGACTTACCAAACCGATGCAAACTCCGAATACCTACAAGTGCCGAGCATGGGAGACACACGGCGGGTGCTAACGTCCGTCGTGAAAAGGGAAACAACCCAGACCGTCAGCTAAGGTCCCAAAGTTATGGTTAAGTGGGAAACGATGTGGGAAGGCTTAGACAGCTAGGAGGTTGGCTTAGAAGCAGCCACCCTTTAAAGAAAGCGTAATAGCTCACTAGTCGAGTCGGCCTGCGCGGAAGATGTAACGGGGCTCAAACCATACACCGAAGCTACGGGTATCACGCAAGTGATGCGGTAGAGGAGCGTTCTGTAAGCCTGTGAAGGTGAGTTGAGAAGCTTGCTGGAGGTATCAGAAGTGCGAATGCTGACATGAGTAACGACAATGGGTGTGAAAAACACCCACGCCGAAAGACCAAGGTTTCCTGCGCAACGTTAATCGACGCAGGGTTAGTCGGTCCCTAAGGCGAGGCTGAAAAGCGTAGTCGATGGAAAACAGGTTAATATTCCTGTACTTCTGGTTATTGCGATGGAGGGACGGAGAAGGCTAGGCCAGCTTGGCGTTGGTTGTCCAAGTTTAAGGTGGTAGGCTGAAATCTTAGGTAAATCCGGGGTTTCAAGGCCGAGAGCTGATGACGAGTTGCCTTTAGGCGACGAAGTGGTTGATGCCATGCTTCCAAGAAAAGCTTCTAAGCTTCAGATAACCAGGAACCGTACCCCAAACCGACACAGGTGGTTGGGTAGAGAATACCAAGGCGCTTGAGAGAACTCGGGTGAAGGAACTAGGCAAAATGGCACCGTAACTTCGGGAGAAGGTGCGCCGGTGAGGGTGAAGCACTTGCTGCGTAAGCCCACGCCGGTCGAAGATACCAGGCCGCTGCGACTGTTTATTAAAAACACAGCACTCTGCAAACACGAAAGTGGACGTATAGGGTGTGACGCCTGCCCGGTGCCGGAAGGTTAATTGATGGGGTTAGCTAACGCGAAGCTCTTGATCGAAGCCCCGGTAAACGGCGGCCGTAACTATAACGGTCCTAAGGTAGCGAAATTCCTTGTCGGGTAAGTTCCGACCTGCACGAATGGCGTAACGATGGCGGCGCTGTCTCCACCCGAGACTCAGTGAAATTGAAATCGCTGTGAAGATGCAGTGTATCCGCGGCTAGACGGAAAGACCCCGTGAACCTTTACTATAGCTTTGCACTGGACTTTGAATTTGCTTGTGTAGGATAGGTGGGAGGCTTTGAAGCGTGGACGCCAGTTCGCGTGGAGCCATCCTTGAAATACCACCCTGGCAACTTTGAGGTTCTAACTCAGGTCCGTTATCCGGATCGAGGACAGTGTATGGTGGGTAGTTTGACTGGGGCGGTCTCCTCCTAAAGAGTAACGGAGGAGTACGAAGGTGCGCTCAGACCGGTCGGAAATCGGTCGTAGAGTATAAAGGCAAAAGCGCGCTTGACTGCGAGACAGACACGTCGAGCAGGTACGAAAGTAGGTCTTAGTGATCCGGTGGTTCTGTATGGAAGGGCCATCGCTCAACGGATAAAAGGTACTCCGGGGATAACAGGCTGATACCGCCCAAGAGTTCATATCGACGGCGGTGTTTGGCACCTCGATGTCGGCTCATCACATCCTGGGGCTGAAGCCGGTCCCAAGGGTATGGCTGTTCGCCATTTAAAGTGGTACGCGAGCTGGGTTTAGAACGTCGTGAGACAGTTCGGTCCCTATCTGCCGTGGACGTTTGAGATTTGAGAGGGGCTGCTCCTAGTACGAGAGGACCGGAGTGGACGAACCTCTGGTGTTCCGGTTGTCACGCCAGTGGCATTGCCGGGTAGCTATGTTCGGGAAAGATAACCGCTGAAAGCATCTAAGCGGGAAACTTGCCTCAAGATGAGATCTCACTGGAACCTTGAGTTCCCTGAAGGGCCGTCGAAGACTACGACGTTGATAGGTTGGGTGTGTAAGCGCTGTGAGGCGTTGAGCTAACCAATACTAATTGCCCGTGAGGCTTGACCATATAACACCCAAGCAATCTGCAGACTCGAAAGAGACCAGATTGCGGTGTGTGAAGACGCAATGAACCGAAAGTTCGACGCTCACAAAACACCGAAAGCTGTCACATACCCAATTTGCTGAAGCGAGGCCATCTGGTCACGAGTCAGTACCCGAATTTCTTGACGACCATAGAGCGTTGGAACCACCTGATCCCATCCCGAACTCAGAAGTGAAACGATGCATCGCCGATGGTAGTGTGGGGTTTCCCCATGTGAGAGTAGGTCATCGTCAAGATTAAATTCCGAAACCCCAATTGCGAAAGCAGTTGGGGTTTTGTTTTGCCTGCAGGAAAGTTTTTGCTCGCGTCAGCGAGCACGTTGACGGTTACCATGAGCGTCCGTTTTCCAGGAGGCAGGCAATGCAACTCCAGTTCAGTCACGTCGATGTACTCGTCAATAACCTCGAAGAAGCCTGTGCGTACTACGCTCGGATATTGAAGGCGAGAATCTCCAGGACACTGGTGTGGGAGCGGGGCGGCTTGCATGTGCGATATGCGATTGCGTTGATCGGGCAGGAGCGTTTCATGCTGGTCCAGCCATTGGCCGGGAATCTGCGAAAGCTCCTGGATAGCGCGGGCGAGGGCATGATCTACCGCCACTGCTATTCGACTCCCGACATCGAAAAAGCCTACGACGAACTGGTCGCCGATGGGGTACAGCCAGAAGATGAAAACGGTAACCCGCTGGCTCGCGAACACCTGCAATCGCCGGCAGGGGCACGCATCATCTGGCTGCCCAAACGCTTTGGCCACTTCTCGATTGAAATTCTGGAGGAGGCGACGTTGGAAGCGTTTATCAAGGACGCGTTTGCCTGACGTTTTTCCTCTTGTGATACGCCACGACTACCCCGTATAAGAGCGACTTTCACTTCCGATATAAGAAAAGGGTGCACGCATGAGCAATGCCTGGAACGAAGGATATTTCACGGACGAAGGCTACACCTACGGGTATAGCCGGGAAATCAATCCGGTTTTCCAGCGTTATTGCCTGCTGTTGCGCGGTTTCGCCACGCTGGAAAGCACGGACGGTTACCACTGTGAGCTCGGCTTCGGTCAGGGCGTTTCGATCAACATCCATGCTGCGGGCAATCCGGGCTCCTATGTCGGCACCGACTTTCACCCCGGGCAGGCGTCCCATGCCATCGCTCTGGCCAGAGACTGGGGCAGCGATGCGCGACTGTATGACGATAGCTTCGAGCAATTGCTGGCCCGTCATGACTTACCTCAGTTCGACAGCATCAGCCTGCATGGCATCTGGACCTGGGTCAGTCGAGACAACCACAAGCTGATCGTGGAGTTCGTCCGCCGTCATCTCAAGCCAGGTGGAATGCTCTACGTCAGCTACAACTGTTTCCCGGGCTGGTCGCCTCAGGCACCCTTGCGCCAACTGTTCAGTTTGCACGACCGGTTCGCCAGTCCGGCCTCTGTACGTCCTGATCAACGTATCGACGCTGCGCTGCAGTTTTCCGAAGCGCTGCTGGCTGCAAACCCCAAATATGCCAACTCGGCGCCTGGGCTGGATGCCAAGCTTCAGAGCATTAAAGGCCAGGATCGCCAGTACGTCGCCCATGAGTATTTCAATCGCGACTGGAACTGCATGTATTTCACCGACGTGGTTGATGCCCTGGCGCCCGCCAAGCTCGATTACGCCACGACAGCCGTGCCGTTGGACTCCGTCGACCCGCTCAACCTGAGCGCCGAAGGCATGGACTTTCTGGAAGGTATCGAGCATCCCGTCATGCGTGAGCAGGCGCGTGACTACTTTGTGAACCAGAGTTTCCGGCGCGACCTTTATGTGCGGGGCGCCAACAGACTGTCCGCCTCCGAGCACCGCGAGCGTATGCTCAGCACGCGCTTCGTCCTGTTGCAGGTAGCCGAGAGCGTACCGGTCAACGTCACCGGTCCGGCAGGCGCAGCCACTTTGCAGGCAGAAATCTATGGTCCGGTACTCTCTGCACTGGCGGATGACGCTTATGTGCCGAAGACCCTGCGGCATTTGCTGGATCTCGTGCCCTCATTGGGCTATGGCGATGTGGAGCAGGCGCTCAACGTGTTGATCGGCATGGGAGCCGTGGCGCCCTGTCAGAGCGAGGCAGCCGAAAAACTGGTGCAGGCCCGCTGCAATACCCTCAATCTGCAGCTGTGCAAGCGTTCGTTGTATGGCAGCAAAATTCAGACTCTGGCGAGTCCAGTGACGGGGGGAGGTGTGACGGTCAGTCGCTTCCAGCAGTTGTTCCTGATATCGATCAAGCAGGGCAAAAAGCACCCGGCTGAATGGGCGCAACTGGCATGGGGCATCATTGGCGGCCAGGGCGAAGGTCTGCTGAAGGATGGCAGGGCCCTGACCACCGCCGAAGAAAATCTTGCCGAACTGACCGGTCAGGCCCAAGTGTTTGCCGACAGTACGCTGGTCATTCTCAAGGCGTTGCACATCGTTTAGGCACGAGAATTGATGGAGGACAGGCGCTAGAACGAGATTCTGGCGCCTTTGTATCAAAGGCGTCGTCACGGGCGGTGCCGAAATGGGCTTATGTCGGTTTTATGTAGCAGTCAGGCGTGGGTGGATCGAATGGAGTTATCAGATCTTCGGCGTGAGCACGGCGCTTCGATCGACGAGCAGGTCAACACTGATCGATTGCATCAGTTGTTTCGCCAATCCGTTTCAGCCGTTATCGGCAGCTACCTGGCCGCGCTCATGCTCTGTGGGCTGTGTTGGGATCGTTTTGAACAAGCCTGTATTTTCGTGTGGCTCGGCCTGCTGACGGTGTCCACGTTGTTGCGTATATCGATGTTCGTCGCCTGGTTTCGCAGCGATGAGAGCGAGCGAACACCCAAGCGCTGGGAGCGCAAATACTGGGCAACCCTGGTGCTGTCCGCCGGCATATGGGGCGCAGGTGCGTTGATCATCATGCCGGCCGACGACCTGTTGGCGCAGGCATTGGTCATGCTCTTCACGGTCGGGATGTCGGTCAGCGCGGTGTCCTGTTATTCGGCTTATCGATACATGACGCTGGTCTCCGTGGCTCTGGTGCTGCTGCCGTGTACGTTCTGGCTGCTGTTTCAACCGTCCACGCTTCAAGTGGGCATGGCGCTGGCGGTCCTTGTCTTTGCGTCGTTCGTCGCCCGTGCTACGCGCAAAATGACTGAAGCGCTGGAGGCGGCCTTTCGCCTGACCCGGGAAATGGAGCGCGCGCACAACATCTCCAGGCTCGCCGCACGAACCGACGAGCTGACTGGCCTGAACAACCGGCGGGCGTTTTTCGAACGGGCACAGCAACTGTTCGATGAGTGCCGGCGACGCCAGTCGAACCTGTGTGCCGTCATGCTGGACATGGATCATTTCAAACACATCAATGACACCTACGGCCACCAGGTCGGGGATCGTGTTTTGCAGCAGATGGGGAGCATCATCTGTACATATTTTCGGGACACCGATGTGCATGGTCGATTAGGCGGCGAAGAGTTCGCGATCCTGCTTCCGGATACCTCGATCGAGAAGGCGCTGGAGCTGCTGGAAAACCTGATTGTGACCATGCCCAGGATCATGACCGGCCCGGTTCATCGCATCACCGCCAGCCTGGGCGTTGCTTCGATGCAGAACGAAGACTCGGATCTTCACAGTTTGATGAACAACGCCGACAAAGCCTTGTATCGGGCCAAAGCCCTTGGACGTAATCAGATCGTGGTGGCTGAAACGGTTTAATCAAGCGCGCCCGAGCACGGCGTCAATGCGAAGACACATAAACAGACGGCGACGTCGGTGCAGGCAGCGCATACGTTGCCTTCATCCATTCAATCTCCGCCTGCGGCGTTCGCCCGAAAAAACGTTTGAACTCGCGGCTGAACTGCGAGGCGCTTTCATAGCCGACACTGAACGCCGCCGCTGATGCCGTCATTGCGTGGCGCAACATCAAAAGTCGCGCTTGATGCAGGCGCGTCGACTTCAGGTACTGCATGGGCGAGGCATCCGTCACGCTGCGAAAGTGCAGGTGAAAACTGGGCACGCTCATGCTTGCTTCGCGGGCCAGTTGCTCGACGTCCAGGCGCTCCTGATAGCTGCTGTGGATCTTGCGGATCGCCCGCGTCACCTTGCCGAAGTGTCCCTGTCGATTGAGTGCGGCACGCATCGAACCGCCTTGTTCACCGGTCAGGATGCGGTAATAGATCTCGCGCAACAGCGACGGTCCCAATATCTGCGCCTCACCCGGAGTGCTCATGGCTTGGAGAAAACGCAGCGTCGAAGCGCGCAGGCGGTCGTCCATCGGTGAGGCAAACATGCCCTTGGGTGGCGCGCTGCTCGGACCGTGAACGTCATCCACTTGCTGCATCAACTCGCTGGCCACCTGGAAATCGAGTTGCATATAGATCGCGAGCATTGGCTCGTCTTCAGAGGCATCGGTCTCCATGGTGAAGGGGATCGGAACCGACACCACCAGATAATGCTGAGCGTCATAGACGTAGACGTCATTGCCCAGATACCCGCGCTTCTGCCCCTGACAGAGAATCACGATGCCCGGATCGTACAGCACCGGCGTGCGAGTCAGTGGCCGGTTCGAGCGCAGGAAGCGCACGCCCTCCAGTGCACTGAGGTTGTAGCCCTCCACCGGTGCGAGCGCTTCCATCAGCTGCACCATGCGAGAAATACTTGAGTCGGCCTGTTTCATTGCGTTCTCTCTGTGGGCCGTTCAATGGTCGGTGGAGCGCGTCAGCGTTTCCCATTGATCGATCTCGCTGGCGGCGCGTTTCAGCTTGTCGCGCACCAGGCTCAATGCATCGCTGCCCAGCAACAGATGCGCTGGTGGAGCAGCACTGGCGATGATCTGCAACATCGCTTGCGCGGCTTTCTGCGGATCGCCGAGCTGCTTGCCGCTTTTGTCTTCGCGCGCCTTGCGTACGGGGTCGAAGCTGGCGTCATAGTCAGCGATGCTGCGGGGTGTACGCTGCATCGAACGACCTGCCCAGTCGGTTCGAAATGAACCCGGCGCGACGGCGGTCACGAAGATATTGAATGGCGCCAGTTCCTTGCTCAGCGTATCGGAGATGCCCTCAAGCGCAAACTTGCTGCCGCAGTAGTACGCAATGCCCGGCATGGTGATTGTGCCGCCCATCGACGTGATATTGAGAATATGGCCCGCCCGCCGCCGGCGAAAGAACGGCACAAACGCCTTGGTCACGGCAACCGCGCCGAACACGTTCACGTCGAACTGGCGGCGCATCTCCTCCAGCGGCGATTCTTCGAAAATGCCTTCGTGGCCGTAGCCGGCGTTGTTGACCAGCACATCGACCGGGCCGTGTGTCGCTTCGACGGTCGCCACGACGCTATCGATCCGGTCGAAGTCCGTGACATCCAGCAGCACGCCGTATGCCTTATCGATGGACAGCGCCTGAAAGGCTTGCAGGTCGGCTTCGCTGCGCACGCTGCCGATGACGCGGTGACCGGCAGCCAGCGCTTCCTTGGCCAGCGCCTGGCCGAAGCCGCTGCTGACGCCGGTGATGAAGAGGGTTTTGGTGTCAGGCATGACGTTCTCCGCAAATCAGGTGTGCCGTCATGGTAGCCAGCGATAAATGGTTCACCTATGCCGGTTTGTCTTCGAGCCTTGCCTAATCCTCTCAGCGGCGATCAGCCCCACAGTGGTCATCGCGGGGCTGATCAACGTGACCCGGATTTATGCCTGATCCAGCGTCTCGGCCACGCCCTGATCTTCACCCAGAAACCCGCCGCTCTGATGCTGCCACAGCCGCGCATAGGTGCCGTTTTTAGCCAGCAGTTCAGTGTGAGTGCCTTGCTCGATGATGCGCCCTTCATCCATGACAATCAGTCGATCCATCGCCGCAATCGTCGACAGACGATGGGCGATGGCGATCACGGTCTTGCCTTGCATCATTTCATCGAGACTTTCCTGAATGGCGACTTCGACTTCGGAATCCAGCGCACTGGTGGCCTCGTCAAGTAGAAGGATTGGCGCGTTCTTGAGCATCACCCGTGCAATGGCGATACGTTGGCGCTGGCCACCGGAAAGCTTGATGCCGCGCTCGCCCACCAGCGTGTCGTAGCCGGTGTGGCCCTGACGGTCGCTCAACTGGTTGATGAAACCGTCGGCCTGGGCGTTCGCCGCAGCGCGCTGGATTTGCGCGTCGGTCGCGTCCGGTCGGCCGTAGGCGATGTTGTCGCGAATGGAGCGGTGCAGCAGGGACGTGTCCTGCGTGACCATGCCGATCGCGCTGCGCAGACTGTCCTGTGTCACCTGTGCGATGTTTTGCCCGTCAATGCGAATCTCGCCGCGATCGACGTCATAGAAGCGCAGCAGCAGGTTGATCAGCGTGGACTTGCCGGCACCAGAGCGGCCCACCAGACCGATTTTCTCCCCCGGCTGAATGCTCAGGCTCAAGCCGTCGAGCACCTGGCGTTCGCCGTTGTAGTTGAAGCTCACGTTGTCGAAAGTCACTGCACCGCCGGAAGGCACCAGTACGCCGGCGTCCGGTGCATCCTGCACTTTGGGGCCTCGGGTCAGGGTGCCCATGCCGTCCTGCACGGTGCCGATGTTTTCGAACAGCGACGTCATCTGCCACATGATCCAGTGCGACATGCCATTGATGCGCAACGCCATGGCCGTGATCGCCGCCACGGCGCCGGTACCGACTTCGCCCTGATGCCACAGCCACAAGGCGTAACCGCCGGCACCCATGATCAGCCCGACCACCAGCGCCTGATTGACGATCTCGAACTGGCTGACCAGACGCATCTGGCGAAAACCGGTCTGTTTGAAGTCCTCCATCGCCGCCCGCGCAAAGTGCGCCTCACGTTTGGAATGGGAGAACAGTTTCACCGTGGTGATGTTGGTGTAGGCATCCGAAACCCGCCCCGTCATCGATGACCGCGCATGAGCCTGCTCTTGTCCAACCTGGCCCAGGCGTGGCACGAAATACAGCATCGCCAGCCCGAACAGCACGACCCAGGCAATGAACGGCAGCATGAGTTTCAGGGCGAAACCGCCGGCCAGGGCGATGATCGCGATGAAGTAAACGCCGATGCCGGGGGCGATTTCGATGACGGTGAACAACACCTCGCGCACGGCCAGTGCGGTCTGCATCACTTTGGTCGTGACCCGGCCGGAAAACTCGTCGGAAAAGAACGAAAGGCTCTGCCGCAACATCAGTCGATGGAAATCCCAGCGCAGGCGCAGCGGCAGATTGATCGCCAACACCTGATGCTGAACCATCGTGCGCAACGCCACCAGCCCGACGCTAGTCAGCAGCACGATGCCGATGCCCCACAGCACGCGGCTCTCTTGGCCGTTCACATCGCCGCCGGCCTGCCAGCTCGAGAGCAGGTCCACGACCTGGCCCAGAAAGGAAAACAACCAGGCTTCGTAGATCGACACACCGGCACTGAGCAGCGCCAGCGCGAGGATATAACCACGAGCACCGCGGGTGCAGGCCCACAGAAACCGCGCCAGACCGACCGGCGGTGGCGGCGCTTCGTCGGGCGGGAAGGGGTCGAGCCGTTGTTCAAACAGGCGAAGCATTGTGGGTCTCCGAAACGATCAATTGCGGGGATTCTGCCATCTAACGACGCTCTTGAGGGTTTGCAGGTTCCCGGACATGTCCTCGTTGAGGGAAAACCCTCATTGCCGGAATACCGTCGCGTTACTAGCATGAGGGCTCGGCAATCGACCCTTTCGATGGAGAGCACCATGGCTACCACGCAGACTGACGACAAGCGCCCAACCCCCGATCCGGCTGAGGACAACGCTTTTTTCCCCTCGCCGTATTCCCTCAGCCAGTTCACCTCGCCCAAATCCGATCTCAGTGATGCCGAGTACCCTAATCGCTACAAGGGCGGGCGCTGGAAGATCCTGATGATCGGCGCGGACGAACGCTATCTGTTGACCGACAACGGCACCATGTTCTCCACGGGCAATCATCCGGTTGAAACCTTGCTGCCGATGTATCACCTGGACAAGGCCGGTTTTGGCTTCGACGTCGCGACGCTGTCGGGCAATCCGGTCAAGTTCGAATTCTGGGCCATGCCCTCCGAAGACGCCGAAGTGAAAGGCTTCTACGAGCACTATCGCGATCAGTTCAAGCGTCCGCTCAAACTGTCCCAGGTGATCGAAGACGCGCTGGGCGAGGACTCGGATTACATCGGCGTGTTCATCCCTGGCGGGCACGGTGCGCTGATCGGCCTGCCGGAAAGCGAGGACGTGAAAAAGGTCCTGCAATGGGCCGTCGCCAAGGACAAATTCGTCATCACCCTGTGCCACGGCCCGGCGGCGCTGCTGGCGGCCGGCCTCGGTGAAACAAAAGACTCGTGCATCTTCAACGGTTACCGGATTTGCGCGTTTCCCGATGCCCTGGATGCGACAACCCCTGACATCGGTTACATGCCGGGCCACCTGACCTGGAAGTTCGGCGAGCAGTTGCAGGCGCTCGGTGTGGAAATCACTAACCAGGACATTTCCGGGGCCACGCTTCAGGATCGCAAGTTGCTGACCGGTGACAGCCCGCTGGCGGGCAACGCGCTGGGCAAACTGGCGGCCGCCGCGCTCTTGAAAGAGGTCACGTCGGGGTGAGTCCCGGACCTGCCGAAGCACTCTTGCGCGCCGCCCTCGAGATCGAGGCGGCGCCCACGCTGGTGGCAATCCAGAAGGCCGTCCGCGGTTTCGCGGGGGCCTATGGTTACGATCGATTCGTGCTGTTCTCTGCCACCTCGACGGCAGAGGACGTGGTCGAGCGCATTTACTGGGTGGAGGGCGACTGGTTCGGCGACGACATGGCTGTCGACGCCCAGACCTATGTTCAGCGCTGCCCCGTGACTCGCCATCTGCTGGACACCCGCGAATCCTTCTTCTGGAGCAAAGTGCAGGAGCCGAGCGGTGAACTCTATCGGGTGGTTCGCTTGCCAAGCGGGCCTGGCCTGCATGGCTTGCAGATTCCGGTCTTCGGCCCGCGAGGGCTTGAGGGCGCCATGAGTCTGGGTGGCGAGCAGATCGATGCTTCTGCGCGGATTCGTCTGGTGCTGGGCATGCTCGCTTCGGTGGCGTTTTATTCTGCTCGACGCTTGCTCGAAGCGCCGCTGGACGAGACGTCCGGCAAGCTCTCGACCCGCGAGCGCGAAGTGCTGGCGTGGGTCGCTGCCGGTCGCCGGCAGGCGGACATCGCCGCTACGCTCGGCCTCTCCGGACGCACGGTGGAAAATCACCTGCGTTCGGCTCGTCGGCGTCTGGGGGTGGCAACCACTGCTCAGGCCATCAAGATTGCCATTCGCAAGGGTGAAATAAAGGGGTGAGGTTCTCACTCTGCCCGTGCCGCGCTTGAACGGTCGAGCAAAACTCCTATGATGCAAAGGGCCTGCGCTGGCTGCCTGTAACCGGCGCCGCCCCTATGCTTTTTAGAGAGATCGATCCTCGTGGAGTCTTTTCCGGACGCATTGCACGAATCCCTCACGACTGAATTCATGTTCGGTCCGTTCTGCGTCGTACCAGGCAAACGGCTGCTGACCCGCAACGGGAGGGCGGTCGAGATCGGCGGACGTGCTCTGGATCTGCTGATTGCCTTGCTCGAGCAACCGGGGCGCGTGCTGTCCAAGTACGATTTGATCGACAAAGTCTGGCCCGACAGCGTGGTGGCTGAAGGCAGCCTGCGCTTTCATATGACCGGTTTGCGACGGATTCTCGGGGATGGCGAGGAGCAGGCGCGCTACATCGCGACTCAGGTGGGTGTGGGTTATGCCTTCGTCGCGCCGCTGGAAAGAAAACAGACTGCTGTTCAACCGACGCCCATCGTGTCCCGAGCCACCGAGGGCGTCTGCAGTTTGCCGCCCCGGGCCAGACTGATCGGCCGCGAGACCGACCTGCAACTGGTCATCGACCACATGCAGCAACCAAGACTGTTTACCATTGTCGGCCCCGGTGGTGTCGGCAAGACCAGCCTGGCCATCGAAGTGGCGCATCGCATTGCCGCCCAAGGCTACGAGCGCGTCTGCTTCGTCGATCTGGCGCAGGTGGAAGACTGTGCGCTGGTGCCGTCGGCGCTGGCCCGATCACTGGACATTCCGGTGCAGGCGGAAGACCCGATGTTCGTCCTGCTCGCACATTTGCGTGAGCAGCGGTTGATGCTGGTGATCGACAACTGCGAACACCTGATCGACGCGGTGTCGACGCTCCTGGAACAGATCAGCGATACCGCGCCGGATGTCGGGGTTCTGGCCACCAGCCGCGAACCGCTGCGGGTGCGTGGCGAATACGTGCACTGGCTCAATCCGCTGGAATTTCCCCGTGAGTCGCAACACCTTTCGGTTGAGGAACTGCTGGCATTCCCGGCTATCAAGCTGTTTGTCGAACGCGCGTCGTCGAGCAATGCGGCGCTGTTGCTGGAAGCGGGCGGAGGGCAAATGATTGCGGACATTTGCCAGCGGCTGGAGGGCATGGCGTTGCCGATCGAGCTGGCGGCGATGCGGGTCGCCAGCCACGGATTGAAGGCCACCCACGCGTTGCTCGGTGAGCGCTTTTCGCTGGGCTGGTCGGGGCGCAGGACGGCGGTGCCGCGCCATCAGACCCTGCGCGCCATGCTCGACTGGAGTTATGACTTGTTGTCGCCGCAAGAGCGTCTGGCGCTGGAGCGGTTTTCGGTCTTTGTCGGGCCGTTTTCCCAGGAGGCCGCCGCTCAGGTGGTGGCCGAGTCGCAACACGGGAGCGCTGCGGCGGCCGCGATCCTTGACGATCTGGTGTGCAAGGGGCTGGTCACGGTCGATCACAGCGATTCGACAGATTCTTATCGATTGCTGGAGATGACGCGCGCCTATGCCCGGGAGAAGTTGACGGCGCGGGGCGACGCCGAGGTCAATGCGCTGGCGTTCCGGCACGCAGCGTTTTACATGGATCTGCTTGGGCATCTGGGGACTTCCCCCGACGAGATCTTCCGTAATTCGACGCGCCTGGCCAGCCAGTTGGGCAATGTTCGCGGTGCGCTGGAATGGAGCTTCGGCCCCCAAGGCGATCCAGGGCTGGCGTTGCCGCTGGCGGCTGCGAGCGCGCCGTTGTTCCTGCATTTTTCATTGCTGGTCGAGTGCCGCACCTGGTGCTCCCGGGCGGTGGAGCTGCTGCAGCTGGGATACTACGGCACGCCCACCGAAATGGAACTGCAAGCCGCGCTCGGGCTTGTGCTGATGTTCACCCGAGGCAACAGTGAAGCCGCCGAAAAAGCCTTGCTTCGCGCCCAAGACATTGCAGTCGCGCTGAATGACTACGGCTCACAATTGCGGCTGCTGGGCCGCTTGCAGATCTTCTACGAGCGCATCGGTGATTTCCCTTCGTCGCTGGCGTGGGCAGAGCAGGCCGCCGTGGTCGGCAACATTCTCAACGAGCCCGCTGCCATCGCGATTGCCTCATCGCTGACCGGCATCTCCCATCATTTGCTCGGCAACCAGCGTCTGGCCCGTGAGGAGCTGGAAAGCTCGCTGCGCAACAGCTTGCCGTCTCATCCCAGCAACACGATTTACTACGGCTTCGATCATCGCAATCGCACGGGGCTGGCGCTGGCGCGTTCACTCTGGCTGCAGGGCTACCCCGATCAGGCCCGGCGCTGGGCCGAGCAGATCGAGGCCGAAGCGTCGGCGCTGCAGCATCCGGTCACTTACTGCATCGCAATGGTCTGGATTCTGTGCATCTATATCTGGACCGGTGATCTGGCGCAGGCAACTGCCAGCCTCGAACGGTTCAGTACCATCGCCGAAACCAACGCACTCGGCCCCTATATTGCCGCCTGCCACGGGTTGCGTGCGGCGATCGCCATCCGCGCCGAAGAGCCGGGGGAGGCAGTTGCCATGCTGGAAGAGAGTCTGGCGCGGTTGCGCGACATGCGATACGAACTGCTCACCACTTCATTCGAAATTGCACTGGCCGAGGGCCTGATTCTGGGGGGCAACACGCAAAGGCCCTGACGCTGGTCGAAGGCACCATCGATCACTGCCGTCGAAGCGGCGATGCTTTTGCACTGCCGGAGTTGCTGCGAATCAAGGCCGGTATTCTCAAGGCCATCCACGTCGATGATGACCAGGCCATGCTGGCGGTTCTTGAGGACTCCATAGCGCTGAGCCGCGAGCAGGGCGCGTGGGCGTGGGAGTTGCGGTCATCGATGGATCTGGCGCGGTTCTGGCTTGAGCAGGGTCGACCGGATCAGGCCCGGGAGTTGCTCGGCGCCTGCCGCGAGCAGGCTTCGGAAGGCTTTGACAGCCTCGATCTGCGGCGGCTGGAACGCTTCTGGCAGAGCCTGCCTGCTACGCCGGCGTAATCAGTGCCGCCATTTTCACCAGGTCTGCCAGCGAGCGGGCCTTCATTTTGCGCATCACCTTGCCGCGATGGGCCTTGACGGTGATTTCGCTGATGTTGAGGTCGGCGGCGATCAGTTTGTTCAGCCGTCCGCTGACCACCGAAGCCATGATCTCCTGTTCGCGCGGCGTCAGGGTCTTGTAGGCCTCGAGCAGGGAGCGCAGGTTCTTTTCGCCCTCGAGCGCCACGCGACTGCTTTGCAGCGCATCGGCCATGGCGGTGAGGATCACCTCGTCGTTGAACGGTTTGGTCAGAAACTCCACCGCACCGGCCTTCAACGCCCGCACCGTGCGCGGAATATCGCCGTAGCCGGTGATGAAGATGATCGGCATGTTGTGACGTTCATCGGCAAGGGCGGTCTGCAGGTCCAGGCCGCTCAGGTCGGGCAGGTTGATGTCCAGCACCAGACAACTGGGCACCAGCGTCCGAGGCGCGTCGAGAAACTCCTGCGCGGACTCGAACAGCCGTGGCTGCCATCCGGCGAAACGGATCATCAGCTCCAGCGACTCGCGCACGGAAATGTCGTCATCGACAACGAATACGACGGGCGTGACATCACTCATCGGTATTGCTCCACGAGAAAGGGCCATTGCGTTGTTCGCGTTCAACATGTCGATTCCTTGTTCTGTTCGGCTGCACGCTCAGTCGAGGGGCAGGGCGGCACTCAGGGCCTTGAGCAATTGAGCTTCGCTGAACGGCTTGAACAGGCACTCCACCGCGCCACTGTTCAGCAGCTTTGCCTGTTCGCTGGTGTCGCCGTGAGCCGTGATGAAAATCACCGGAATGCGATAGTCACGGCGCAGCAGTTCCCGTTGCAGATCAGGGCCCGACATGCCGGGCATGGCCACGTCGAGAATCAGGCAATGCGTCAGGTCCAGGTAGGGCGATGACAGAAACGCCTGCGCCGAGGCAAATGCCTGGACGGTAAAGCCGAATTCCTTGATCAGGTCAGGCAGTGATTCACGAACCGATTCGTCGTCATCGACCACCGATACGAGCAAATGCGTACCCATCAATCATTCTCCACGGTGCGATCGGTGAGGTCGCGGTTAGCGGTTTGCGGCAAGTCCGTCGAATTCGGGATGGCAAAGGTAAACGTCGCGCCCGGGCCATCGTTGGCGGTCGCCCAGAGTTTGCCGTCGTGGCGCTCGATGATGGAGCGACTGATGGACAGACCAACGCCCATGCCCGAGCTTTTGGTGGTGTAGAAGGCATTGAAGATGCGCTCGATGTCCTGCGGATCGACGCCGTTGCCGCTGTCCTTCACCGCCAGGTAAACGCTCTCGTCCGGCGCCAGACCGGTGCTGACGATCAATTGCCGGGCCCGCTCGTGGATCGCACTCATGGCCTCGGCGGCATTCATGATCAGGTTGAGGATCACCTGCTGAAGCTGAACCCGGTCCCCCCTGACCAGCGGCAGGGCTTCGGCAAACTCCGGATGCAGCACCACACCATTGCGTTGCAGTTCGCCCAGCAGCATGGCGATGACTTCCCGTGCCGCGTCATTCAGATTGACGTCTTCAATGGTGATGCTTTTCTTCGAGAACAGCGCCCGCAGTCGGTTGATCACATCGGCAGCACGATTGCCATCGCGAATGGTGCGGCGCGCGGTTTCCCTGGCGCCATCGACGTTCGGCGGGTCGGCACCGAGCATGCGCAGGCAGGTGCTGGCGTTGGTGATGATGCCGGCCAGCGGTTGATTGACCTCGTGGGCAATCGACGCCGTCACCGCGCCGAGGCTGGCGACTCTGGCCAGGTGCGTCAGTTCCGAGCGCGCCTTGCTCAAGACCTCTTCGGCAAGCCGGCGCTGGGTGATGTCCTGCAGCGCGGCGATGTATTCGAAACCGTCCGGTGCGTGGGGGATCGAGTGCGCCACCAGCCGCACGTATTTCACCGTACCGTCGGGCATCAGCAGCCGGTGCTCATGTTCGAAGTCACGCCCCTTGCGGCGCTGGCGCTTGATCATTTCCCGATGGCTGGAAATGTCGTCCGGGTGCACGCGGCGATAGATCGCATCGAAGCCGGGCGGGGTGTCCGGGTCCAGTTCAAGGATGCGGTAGACCTCGTCCGACCAGGTGATCTCGTCGGTGCTCACCCGCCAGGAAAACGTACCGGTGGCGCTCAGGCGCTGGGCCTTGGCCAGAAAGACTTCCGCCCGTTTGCGGTCTTCGATGTCGGTGTTCTCGCCGTACCAGCGCACGACCTGCCCGGTGTCATCGCGCTGTGGCACGGCGCGGATCAGAAACCAGCGGTAAATCCCGTCGAAGCGCTTCAGGCGGGCCTCGTACTCACCGGCGTTGCCCGATTGCAGAATCGTTTGCCAGTAAACCGCCAGCCCCGGCGCATCGTCCGGGTGGATGGACGCCGTCCAGCCATGGCCGCAAGCCTGTTCGAGGGACATGCCGGTGTAGTCGCACCAGCGTTGATTGACGAAACCGACGCTGCCTTCAGGCGAAGCGCTCCAGACAAAACCGGGAACGGCATCGATGATCCCGCGCAGACGTTCTTCCGAAGCGCTGACTTCGGCGAGGGCACTGGCGATCAAGATCTTGTCCCGCCGGCGTTCATCGATATCGACCTGCAGCACACACCAGCGCGTAATGGCACCTTCGCTGTCTCTGATCGGCAGGCCGCGCACATGGAACCAGCGATAGACACCGTCGGCGCGACGGATGCGATGCTCGTTCTCATAGGGTGTGCCGGTGCCGACTGAATGCATCCACGCGGCGATGACCGAGGGCAGGTCGTCCGGGTGCACGGTTTCGCTGGTCTGCCATTTTTTCAGTTCGTGGAGCGGGGCGCCGATGTAGTCCATGATTTGCCGGTTGACCTGTTCCAGCTCACCGGAAGGCGTCATGAAGGCGACCATGGCCGGGATGCTGTCGATGATGGCTTCGACCCCCGGCGCTGGCATGACCGCGTCATCCGCGCGGCCTGAAGCGTCCTCGATGACGCGCTCCTGCTCGTTCGTCATACCGATTCTCGTTGTGTGCAGTCACCGTTGAACAAAGATGCGCCTTCGGATGGCGCGCGCCCATCATACTTTGGTGTCGCCCGTCGCGAATATCGGCCGCCATCGCACGCTGCGACGGACATCACAGTGGCACTTTTGTAAGCCACTGTATCTACGGCCCCTCGAGCCATACAAACATGCAAATCAGCCTGTTCGAGAAACCGCGAGGATACATCCGCCGCGCAGTCTTGGCCCTGGTTTCAACGTCCTCCGACGATTGAATGAAAACGATGTGACGTCCGCACTCCTGCCACCGCAAAGGCAGCAGGACAGGCCGTCCCTTTGACAGGGCAGAACATTATGAAAGCAGTGGTAATCGAGGCCTTCGGCGGGCCTGAAGTCTTGATGGTGAAAGACATTCAACTGGCAGAACCGGGGCCCGGACAGGTCCTGGTCAAGGTCATGGCGGCGGGTATCAATTTCATGGACACCGGTGCCCGACGCGGGCTCGGCGCTGCCTGGGAACTGCCGCTGACACTGGGCGCAGAAGGCGCCGGCATCGTTCTGGCCACCGGCCCGCAGGTGACGGAGTTCAGTGTCGGTGACCGCGTGGCCTGGCATTACGTGCCGGGCAGCTACGCTGAACAGGTGATCGCCCCGGTCAGCCAGTTGGTGCCGTTGCCGGACGAGATCGACTTCACCACCGCCGCCAGCCTGATGATGCAAGGCCTGACCGCCAGCAATCTGGTGGACAAGGTGCATGCGATCCAGCCGGGCGACGTAGCCTTCGTGCATGCGGCGGCCGGGGGCGTGGGGTTGATGCTGACCCAACTGATCAAACTGCTGGGCGGCAAGGTCATAGGCCGGGTTTCTCATGCCGACAAGGTCGAGGCGGTACTCGCGGCGGGGGCGGACTATGTGGTGATCGGGCGGGCGCAAAACATTGCCGGACAGGTCCTGCGCCTGACCGACGGCCAGCGGGTGAATGTGGTGTACGACGGCACGGGCGCGGAAGGTTTCGCCGACTCGCTGGAGATGTTGGACTACTTCGGCACACTGGCCTTGTACGGACCGTTCATGAACCCGACACCGCCGATCGATATCTTCAGCATGCCGCGCAGCATCAAGCTGACGTATCCCTCGGTCATGCACTACGTGCGCAACCGCGAGGTGCTGCTGGAAAAATCCCGGCAACTGTTCGCGTGGGTCAGTGCCGGCAAACTGAAAGCCGTGATCGGCAAGCGTTATTCACTGGATGATGCGCAACAGGCCCATCGCGATATCGAGTCGCGCAACACGACGGGCAAGTTGATCATCGTTCCCTAGTGCCACGCCGGATCAGCAGGACCGCCAACACCTGGCTAGCGGCGAAAAACATGAACAGGTGTTGTGCGGTCCATCCGGCATCCAGCAGAAACCCGGCGACCACCGGCGAAATGATCGCCCCCAGACGCCCCATCGCCAGCACCACACCGACGCCGGTCGTGCGAACCGACGTGCAGAACGCTTGAGGGGCCAGGACAAACAGAGCCGCGACTGCACCATTGAGCATCAGCCCCAGCGTGACCGCCACGAGTGCCGCCAGACCGGGGACGTGCGAGGCCGGCACCATCAGCGGCAGCAGTGCTGCGTCAAGCAGCAGAAAACCCGACAACAAACGTCGGCAGCCGAAACGATTGGCTGCCAGACCCAGAAACAGGGCGCCGAGCATGCCACCCAGCGCCAACAGCATCCCGATCCGGGCGCCTTGCTGGTCGGTAAAGCCATTGTCGACCAACAGGGCCGGCGTCCAGCTCATCACGAAGTAAAAGCAGAACATCAACAGAAAGAGTGCCAGTGCCAGCGACAGAGTCTGTTGCCACTGACCGGGTGAAAACGGCTGGCTGACGTCGTCAGGCGATAGAGGAGGAATTGGCGCGCGGTGTTCAAGTGCCAGAAATGACGGCGACTCTCGCAGCCAAAAGACACCGGCCAACGCCGCCGCCAGCGTGATGCAGCCCCCGGCGAGAAAGACATACCGCCAGCCCATCAAGTCATTCAGTCCATGCGCCAGCACACCGCCCAGACTGGCGCCCATGGCGAAGGCGAGAGATTGCAACGCGACGGCCAGATTGCGCCGCTGCGGGCTGGCGTGTTCGAACGTCAGCACGTTCGCGCCGACCAGCACCGCCCCAGTGCCGATGCCGGTCAGCAGACGCAGGAACATCAGCACGTGATGATCCGGACTCCAGAACGACAGCAACATACCCAGGCCACTGAGCAGCAGGCCGGCAAGCAATAAAGGTCTGCGCCCGAAGCGGTCGGCCCTGGGCGCAGCCAGCAACGAACCGAGCGCCATCCCGACCAGGCTTGCGCTCAACAACAGGCCCAGTTGCGCGCCGTTCAACGCCCACTCCGCCGCAACCCGGCTGGCGGTGAAGGCCATGGCCATCACGTCGAGTCCGTCGATCACGTTGAACAGCATGCACAGCCCGATCACCCACCATTGCGAAGTGGTCGATGGCGTAGTGCTCAGGCGTTCGAGCGCTGTTTCCCTACGCATCCGCAATCCTTGTTCCGCTCTGTCATTCAAATGGGCCGTTTCCCCGCCGCATTCTGCCCGTTAACCGCTGCTGAATTCGAGCGCGATTTTGCGCGCCAGGCCAGCGCGTCATACCAAGGTATCGACCGACACCATCGTGTAATCGTCCCGATGCCAGCGCGGTGGTCTGATCCGATTGGCGATGCCTTTCGAATAATGACTACAAGGAGATCCATCATGGTTGCGGTTCTGTCCGGTCTCACCTGGCGCCATTGCCTGGCGTCATCCATCAGGGGCGGCGCGCTCGGCCTTGCCGTACTCGCTGGCAGCAGCGGCGCCTGGGCCACGACGCCGGCCGCGGATTCATCGCAAGCCATTCGCCCGTACACCGTGCATGTCGACGAAGCGAAGTTGAGCGACTTGCGCAAACGCATTGCCGACACCCGCTGGCCGGACAAGGAAACGGTCAACGACGTGTCCCAGGGTGTGCAACTGGCGCAGGTCCAGGCACTGGTCAAGTACTGGGGCAATGGCTATGACTGGCGCAAGGCCGAAGCGAAGCTCAACGCCTTGCCGGAGTTCGTGACCACCATCGACGGCGTCGATATCCAGTTCATCCATGTGCGCTCGCGCAATCCCAATGCGATGCCGCTGATCCTCACCCACGGCTGGCCGGGTTCGCAGTTCGAGTTCCTCAAGACCATCGGTCCGCTGACCGATCCCGTGGCCTACGGTGGCAAGGTCGAGGACTCGTTCGATGTGGTGATCCCGTCGATTCCCGGCCATGGTTTTTCCGGCAAGCCGACCGAACTCGGCTGGGGGCCTGACCGGGTGGCGAAGGCCTGGGATGTGTTGATGCAACGTCTGGGCTACAGCCATTACGTGTCCCAGGGTGGCGATCATGGTTCGGTGATTTCCGATGCGCTGGGCCGCCTGGCGCCGCCCGGCTTGCTGGGCATCCACCTGAACATGCCGGCCACCGTGCCGCCGGAACTGGTCAAACCGATCAACAGCGGTGATCCGGCTCCAGCGGGACTGACCGCACCGGAGGTCACGGCCTTCAATTCGCTCAGCCAGTTCTTCGGCCGCAACGCCGCTTACGGCGCAATGATGGTGACCCGGCCGCAGACCATCGGCTATCTGCTGGCCGACTCGCCCGCCGGCACGGCAGCGTGGATGTATGAAAAATTCGCCGCGTGGACCGACAGCGACGGTCAGCCCGAGAAGGTCCTGAGCCGCGATGAAATGCTCGATGACATCAGCCTGTACTGGCTGACCGACAGCGGGGCGTCGTCCTCCCGTTTCTACTGGGAGAACAACAACAATAACTTCAGCGCCGCCGCGCAGAAGACCGCGGACATCAAGGTGCCGGTGGCGATCACCGTATTCCCCCACGAAATCTACCGTGCGCCGAAAGTCTGGTCGCAGCGCGCCTATCCCTCGCTGGCCTACTTCAGCGAAGTCAGCAAGGGCGGGCACTTCGCGGCATGGGAACAACCGCAACTGTTCAGCGAAGAACTGCGCGAAGCCTTCCGGCCACTGCGTGCGGCTGCGCAGAAAACCGCTGCGCAGGCAGCGCGCTAACCCTTCAATCCGCAAGCCCTTCAAACCAAAGAACGGAACCGCCGCCCGGCGGTTCACGAGGGAGACTCGGCATGACTGACTCTAATGCTCTAACCCCATCCCGGCGCTTGCTCACCGTTTCGATGCTGGCGCTTGCGCTGGGCATTGCCTCGGCATACGCCAGCGCCACCGAAGTGCCCGCCGGCAAGATCGACGCCATTACCGCCGGCACCAACGTATCCTTCGGCGCGCTGAAACACGTCAAGGCCGGATTGCTGGACGTGTCCTACGCCGAAGTCGGGCCCGCCGACGGTCCGGTGGTCATCCTGCTGCACGGCTGGCCATACGATATTCACAGCTACACCGACGTGGCACCGGCACTGGCGCAGAAGGGTTATCGGGTGCTGATTCCTTACGCGCGCGGCTATGGAGACACACGTTTCCTGTCTGCCAAAACCGTGCGCAACGGTCAGCCGGCGGCGCTGGCGAAGGATCTGATCGACTTCATGGACGCACTGAAGATCAAGCAGGCCGTGCTCGGCGGTTATGACTGGGGCGCGCGCACCGCCGACATCGTCGCCGCGCTCTGGCCCGAACGGGTGAAAGCGCTGGTGGCGGTGAGCGGTTACCTGATCGGCAGCCAGGACGCCGGCAAGACGCCGCTGCCGCCGGCGGCGGAGTTGCAGTGGTGGTATCAGTTCTACTTTGCGACCGAGCGCGGCCGCCTGGGCTACGAAAAAAACACCCATGACTTCGCCAGACTGATCTGGCAGCTGGCCTCGCCGAAATGGAACTTCGACGACGCCACCTACGACCGCAGTGCCGCCGCGTTGCAGAATCCGGATCACGTCGCCGTGTCGATCTTCAACTATCGCTGGCGCCTGGGGCTGATCAAAGGGGAGGCGCAATACGATCCGCTGGAGAAAAAACTGGCGGCATTCCCCTCGATCGGCGTGCCGACCATCACCCTCGAAGGCGACGCCAATGGCGCGCCGCACCCACCGGCCGAGGCCTACGCCAAACGCTTCACTGGCAAGTACGAATACCGGCTGATCAGCGGCGGCATCGGCCACAACCTGCCACAAGAAGCGCCGCAGGCGTTCGCTCAGGCGGTGATCGATGCCGATCATCTCTGATCGCTGGCTAAAGGGGATCCGACGATGAAACTCAACCATTGGGCCGTGCTGCCAGCGGCCATTGCGCTCGCGGCACTGGCGGCTGCCGGTGTCGCTTTGGGCCAGGCCGATGACGGCGAAGCGTCGCCGATCTACGGCGTGAAGCTGCCGAAAAACTACCGCCAGTGGGCACTGATTGCTCCGGCACAGGAAGCCGCGCCGCTGAATGAACTGCGCGCGGTACTGGGCAATGACCGGGCGATCAAGGCTTACCAGGGCAAGACGCTGCCGTTTCCCGAGGGCACGGTGCTGGTGAAGCTGGCGTGGAAGCACGTGCAGTCGCCGGAATTCGAGCCAGCCTCGATTCCGGGGGCGGCCACCACCGTTCAGGTGATGGTCAAGGACTCGCGCCAATACGCCTCGACCGGTGGCTGGGGATTCGGCCGGTTCATCAACGGCAAACCCGCCGATGAAGCCCAGCACCAGACCTGCTTTGCCTGCCATCAGGCGCGGGTGCAGAACCACGATTTTGTCTTCACCCGATACGCCCCCTGAATCTGTCATACGAGGAACATCCACATGAAAAAAACACTGACTGCACTCAGCATCGCTGCCGGCCTGTGCCTGGGCGCCAATGCCTTCGCCCAAACCGCCAAACCCACGGTCGTGCTGGTGCACGGTGCGTTTGCCGACGCGTCGAGCTGGAATGGCGTGGCGAAAATTCTCGAGAAGGACGGCTACACGGTGATCGCCGCCGCCAATCCGTTGCGCGGCGTCAAGAGCGATGGCGCAGCGGTATCGGCATTGCTGAGCAGCATCCAGTCGCCGGTGGTGCTGGTTGGTCACTCCTATGGCGGCAACGTCATCAGTGAGGCAGCCAACGATCATGCCAATGTCAAAGCACTGGTGTACGTCAGCGCCTTCGCCCCCGAAACGGGTGAGACCGTCGCAGGACTCGCCGGCAAGTTTCCCGGCAGCACCCTCGGGCCAACGCTGGCGCCACCCGTTGCGCTGGCCGATGGCGGCAAGGACTTGTACATCCAGCAGAGCAAATTCCACGACCAGTTCGCCGCCGACGTGCCGGCTGCACAAGCGGCCCTGATGGCCGCGACCCAACGCCCGGTGACCGAAGCGGCGCTGAACGAACAGGCCGGAACGCCGGCCTGGAAGCATATTCCGTCGTGGTACATCTACGGCGACAAGGACAAGAACATCCCGCCCCAGGCGATGGCGTTCATGGCCAAGCGTGCAGATGCCAAGGCGGTCGAGGTGGTGAAGGGCGGCTCTCACGTGGTGATGGTGTCGAACCCGGCGCCAGTGGCCCGATTGATTGAAAAAGCCGCGGCGGCCAACTGAAACCCTGCGACGTGCCGAGGCGCGTCGCAGGTCTGTCACTTCGCGCTCAGGCAGCGGACACCTGCGGCGATCTTGCCGGTGCCAGTCTGAGCAGCGGGGTGATGCCGAGCATCAACAGCAGTACCGCGAACAGCAAGGTGTACGCCGGGCCATAGTGCCCGGCGTATCCGCGCAGGGCACCGAACAACAGCGGCCCGAGCGCGGCAATCAGGTAACCGATGAACAACATGAACACCGTCCACAATCCGGCCTGTTCGCTGGTGCTGGCGTGATCCAGCGGCAAGGTCATGGCCACGGTGAAACCCATGCCCAACCCGATGGCCGCGAGCACCACGTACAGCATCGGCCAGTACGCCGGCAGGAACGCCATGCCGCCCACCCCGAGCAGGGCCAGCAACGCCGACAACCCGAGCAAACCGCGCCGGTCGTGGGCCTTGCCCGGAATCAGTCCCGCACCCACGCTGGCGACGGCGAACACCGCCGTAAAAATGCCCAGCAGGATGCCAGGGGAAATACTCGACGTGGCCGCTTCCACCGAGGCAGGCGCCATCCAGGCGAAGAGGGCGTAGACCACGAATTGACCGGCACCGAAGTTCAACGCGATCAGCCACGCCTGCAGCTTGCCCCATGGCAGGCGTTTGCTCGGGTTCGACGGCGATTTCACCGCTGGCGCCGGTGTCGCAAAACGCCGTGCCATCCACACCCAACTGACGATGGCAGTGAGGCACAGCACGCTCCAGACTCCGGCGCTGACCCGCCAGTCTTGCGCCAGCTCGGCAATCGGCGCACTGAGCACCGCCGCGAGGGTCGCGCCCAGACTCAGGCCGCCGGCATAAATGCCCATGAACAGCGCCGGCCGTTGCGCAAAGTGGGTCTTGATCCACGCACCGGTCATTGCGCCGGCGACGGCAATGCCGATGCTGGCGAAGAACGTACTGCCGAGCAGGAACAATGCGTTTGGCGAGATCGCCCGCAGCAAGGTGGACGCGCCCAACAGTGTCAGCGCGACGACGACACTGCGATCAATCCCGAAACGTCGGGCCAGGCTCGGAACCAGCAATGCAAACACGCCCATGCACACGTCGGGAATCGAGGTCAGCAGCGCGGCCTGGGTGTAGCTCAACTGGAAGTGCTGCTGGATCAACAGCAGAATCGGGCCCACCGAGATGATCGGCGGACGCAGGGCGATGGACAGGATCAGCAGGCCGATCACCGCCGTGACGCTCTGCTGGTGGCCGAAGAGATTGCGGGTGATTGCCATGGTCAAGGCCTCATTGATGAACAATGAGCGCAAGGCTAACAATGGGCCGGCCATGGCAAATGCCAGGATTTGTCGCCAAAGTGACAATCGCCGCTTTACCACGATCAACGTCTGTTTTCAGGAGGCAACACTCGATGAAACAAGAGGTGCGCAAGGTCGTCGCAAAGCGAGGATCCGCGCCGCGCAGCGAACGTTATCCCGACTATCAGGATGTGCCGCGCGTAATGACCGTGCTGGTGCGCGATCAGGCCACCGGCGAGTACAACGAACCGCATGTACATCGACACGGGCAGTTGCTGTATGCCTCGAACGGCGTGATGCGGGTAGCCACCGAACGAGGGTTGTGGATCCTGCCGCCGAAGCGGGCGCTGTGGATTCCGCCCGGAATGATCCACGATCAGTTGATGCTGAGCGCCGTCAAAATGCGCTCGATCTACATCGACCCGCAGGTCTGCGCCGGGCTGGGCCCTCACTGCAAAGTGCTGGAGATCCCCGGACTGCTGCGCGAGTTGATTCTGGCCCTGGCCGAGCAGCCGATCGAGTATCCGCAGGAGGGGCGCAACGCGCACATCGTGGCGCTGATAATCAATGAGTTGCAGGCGGCGCGGACGTTGCCGATCGAAGTGCCGTGGCCGCTCGACCGGCGACTGGTCACGGTCTGCGAGGCGATTCTGCAGGACCCCGGACAAGACCATTCGATCGGCTATTGGGCAGACCGGGTCGGCGCCAGTTCGCGCACGCTGATTCGCTTGTTCGTCAATGAGACCGGCCTGAATTTTCGCCACTGGCTGCAGCAGGTGCGGCTGGCGACCGCCATCGACCGGCTCGACAAGGGGCAGTCCGTCGGGCTGATTGCCCGGGATCTGGGCTACGCCAGCCAGAGTGCATTCAGCGCAATGTTCAGACGGGTGATGGGCGAATCGCCCCGCGAATTTCTCGTCCGCGATTAGGGTGTTTTTACGATTCCGATACCTTCGTATTCTGTCGTTGAAGGGAGGCGGGTGGTATCAATGACGCTGCTGTTGCAGGTGCATTGAACACCCAGCCTCGTTCCGCGAGGAACCTTCGAAGAGTGAGAATCCTGATGCTTTTATACCTATCGACCTGGTCCGAAATAGCGCAATTTCTCGAACGCAGCCGCACCATCGTCATCCCGATCGGTTCCAACGAACAGCACGGGCCGACCGGCCTGCTGGGCACCGACTGGATGTGCCCGGAAATCATCGCCCATGAGGCGCAGAAGAACGCCGACCTCCTGATCGCCCCGACTTTCAACATCGGCATGGCGCAGCATCACCTCGGTTTCCCCGGCACCATTTCGCTCAGGCCTTCGACCTTCATCGCTGCTATCGCCGACTGGACTCGTTCGCTGGCCGCCCACGGCTTTGAAAAGATCTTTTTCCTCAATGGCCACGGCGGCAACATCGCGTCAATCGAAGCCGCGTTTTCGGAGCTGTACGCTGAAGCGAGTTTCGCCCGCCGCAAAGCCGGGTTCGCCCTGAAGCTGTGCAACTGGTGGGACCTGGAAGGAGTTAACGAGCTGGCCCGTGAGCAGTTCCCGACCGGCCACGGCATTCATGCCACGCCTTCGGAAATCGCCGTGACCCAGTGGGCATACCCCGATTCCATCAAGTCGGCGGACTATTCGCCGCAGATCGCCAATTGGGGACCGATCCGTGAGGCGGCGGATTTTCGCGCCCGTCACCCGGACGGCCGAATGGGCTCGGACCCGGCGCAGGCTTCGCCGGAAAAGGGCCGGCAACTGGTGGAAATGGCCGCTCGCAGCCTGGTGCAGGAGGTGCAAGCCTTCAGCCGTGAATCATTACCCGACTGAGCCGTCGCCCTGACCAGCGCCCGGATTTTCCGGGCGTTGCTGTTTCAACCCTTTGGGAATATCGACATGTGGACTATCAAGCACAGCTACATCGATGGCGTGTTAGTGCACGTTCAGGGCCGCGAAACGATCGAATGCATCAATCCGGCAACGGAATCTGTCATCGGCACCGTCACCCTGGCCAACCGAGACGACGCCAGGCAAGCCATCGCCGCCGCCCAGCGTGCGCAAAACACGATGGGGCGTACCTCCAAAGCCGAGCGTATCGACATGCTCAAGCGCCTTCAGGCGGCGGTACTGGAGAGCACCGACGAAATACGCGACACCGCCATCGAGAAATACGGCGCACCGTTGGCCCGTGCGCAATGGGTCAGCCAGTACGCGTCGCAGTCCTTCGCCAACGCAGCGCAGGTGCTGGAGAACTACGAGCTGGTCCGGTCTGTGGGGCATGCAAGGGTGATCATGGAGCCGGTCGGGGTGTCGGGGCTGGAAGCGTTTCTTGAAGCGAAAAGCATCGTAGAGGACTGACAACGGCAGCAGGGCCGGCAGGACCAATCCTGCCGGCCCTGCTTGCATCATTGCGGATCAGCCCAGCGCTTCGATGGCCTGCGCAACGCCTGCACCGTACGCCGGATCGGCGCGGGTGCAGTTATCGATGTGGCGTTGTCGGGTCTGGGCGCTGGCGCCATGGATCGAGCGCGCCGTGTTCTCAAACAAGACCTGTTGCCGGGCGGGCGACATGGCCCGGAACAGCGCACCCGGTTGCGAGAAGTAATCGTCGTCCTCGCGATGATTCCAGTGTCCGGCGCTGCCTTTGAGGGCCAGCGGTGGCTCACTGAAATCCGGTTGCTCGGCCCACTGGCCGTAGCTGTTGGGCTCGTAGCCGATTGTGCTGCCCGCGTTCGCATCGGTGCGCATCTGGCCGTCCCGGTGATAGCTGTTGACCGGGCAGCGCGGCGCATTCACCGGGATCTGATGATGATTGACGCCGACGCGATAGCGCTGTGCATCGCCGTAGGAGAACAGTCGCGCCTGAAGCATTTTGTCCGGCGAGAAGCTGATGCCGGGCACCACGTTGGCCGGGTTGAAGGCTGCCTGTTCGACGTCGGCAAAGTAGTTGTCGGGGTTGCGGTTGAGTTCGAGCACACCGACTTCGATCAGCGGGTAATCCGCGTGGGGCCAGACTTTGGTCAGGTCGAACGGGTTGATCGGATAAGTCTCGGCATCCAGCTCCGGCATCACTTGCACGTAGAGCTTCCATTGCGGGAAGTGACCTTCCTCGATCGCGTTGTACAGGTCGCGCTGGGCGCTTTCGCGGTCATCGCCGATCAGGGTTGCGGCTTGTTGGTCGGTGAGGTTTTCAATGCCTTGCTGGGTCTTCCAGGTGAATTTCACCCAGAAACGCTTGTTCGCCGGGCTGATGAAACTGAAGGTATGGCTGCCGAAACCGTGCATATGGCGATAGGTGCGCGGCAGTCCGCGGTCGCTCATGACGATCGTGACCTGATGCAGCGCCTCGGGCAGCAGTGTCCAGAAATCCCAGTTGTTGCGGGCGCTGCGCAGGTTGGTGCGCGGGTCGCGTTTGACCGCATGGTTGAGGTCGGGGAATTTCAACGGATCGCGCAGAAAGAACACCGGCGTGTTGTTGCCCACCAGGTCCCAGTTGCCTTGCTCGGTATAGAACTTGATGGCGAATCCACGGATGTCGCGCTCGGCATCCGCCGCGCCACGTTCGCCGGCCACGGTCGAGAAGCGCACGAACACATCGGTGGTCTTGCCCACGCAGGAAAACACTTTGGCCTTGGTGAAACGGGTGATGTCGTGGGTGACGGTGAAAGTGCCAAACGCACCCGAACCCTTGGCGTGCATGCGCCGCTCGGGAATGACTTCGCGATCGAAGTGCGCAAGTTTTTCCAGCAACCAAACGTCCTGCAACAGCATCGGGCCTCTCGGGCCGGCGGTCTGTACGTTGTTGTTATCAACCACGGGCGCGCCCGCGGCAGTCGTCAGCTTGTTCATGCGCAACTCCTGGCTTTTGTCGGTTTCCCGCCATCACATCAAAAGCCCCGGGCGCGATCTATTGCACCATGGTGTCGCCGGATAGTACGAAGGTGTGGTTGGAAGATTGGGCGTTTTGCTGTGGGCAAAAGGCGGATCAGGCGAGGGTGATGCTGACCTTGATGTTGTTGCGCGTGGCCTTGGAGTAAGGGCAATTCTGGTGCGCCGCGTCGATCAGTTGTTGCGCCACCTCAGGCTCGATCTCCGGCAGTGAAACCGCCAGTCTCGCCTGCAGGAGAAAACCCTGCTCCCCATGGACCAGATCGATTTGAGCATCGACTCCGGCCGTTGCCGGAAAACCGATCTTGCGCGCGTTGCAGGCATGGCGCAGTGAGCCCAGAAAACAGGCCGACCAGCACACGGCAAACAATTGCTCGGGGTTGGTTCCGCTGCCGGGTGCGCCCGGTGGAGAAAGCTTGAGATCCAGTCGGCCATCCTGACTGCGCCCTGTGCCCTCGCGACCTCCTGTGGTGTGGGTATGCGCGGAGTAGAGGGTTTTTTCGATATCAATCATGGGCATTCCCTGAAGAGCATTGCACAGCGAGAAGGGCGGTTCACGTTGCCCGTGTGGCTTCATGGCATTCGCGTATGGGCGCACCCGCTAAAGCGTCGGCCGTGGCCACGGCGTCAGTGCCGCGATGGCCCGGATTGTTGAGCAGAGTCGAGCGCGCGATCTCGATCAGCCAGGCGCGAAACGGAAAGCTCGGGTCATGGGCGGCCTGTTCCTGATAGAGCATCCTGAAAGCTTGCTGGACGAGATTGCCGGTGTCTTCACGACGGATCCGCCCGGCCTGCGCCTGTCCCTCGTAAAAGGCGATGAGTAACGGCGTCACCGTCGCGAACAGTTGTTGCGCCTCCCCCCGGCCATGGCTGACGGCACCCGCGACCAAGGCATACAGTTCGTCATTGCCGAGCCGGTCAGCCTCGCGCAGGCAATTGTTGCGATAACCTTCAGCCATGGTCGAATCCCTCGCAAAACCATCGTTCGACTGAGCGAGGCGACCGAAAAGGTTCGCAGGTGGCCTGGCGTTCAGCGGTGAGATTCAAGCCTGCCTTCACGGCAGAATGACTGCCAGTTATGCGTTGTTAGCGTTTGTTAGCGCTGGGTGATTGCAACACGTCGCGCGGTGGTTTTTTCACTGGCCGGTCAAGACTCTGCGCGGGTTTCGAGGCCCGTTGCCTGGACGAAACGGTGGGGCGGTGTTCGAGCATTTTTGACATTCCTGTCTCTTTGCCACCGTCACAGGGGTGTAGGAAACAGCTGATATTTATTTCGTCGAATTCCTACATTTTGTTTGCCTCACCAGCAAAAAACGTGGTTATTATCCGCCGGCGCTTCGGGTCATAAACCCGGCGCCAGAAGATTGCCGTGCGTCTACAGACCCGGCAGTCGCAGCCGATCGGGACCACCCTGGCGCTGTCATCCCCGCGCAGGTTGTTCCTCGTCGTTGACCCTCAAATGGAAGTCGAGGTTTCAATTGGTCACGCGGTTTGCAATTGTCGATGCAATGAACGGGGCGACATCTGTCGCCAATGATTCGGCCCACTTTCCAGTTGCCTGCGCCGACCGCGCGGCGGCGTTCTTCTCCAGCCTGTCTCCCCCCGATTTTCTGCGTGTGCCCGCGTTCAACGCGAGTCTGCACGCGCGCGCCGCGCCATCCTCCTGAATTCGAATGACCGTGCCGGCACCTGATGCCGGGGCCTGACCGGCAGGGCGCGTGCTGTCCCTGCCTGATCACAAAAATAATGTAGTCACGGACGGTATCTCCGATGCTCGACAACACTTCCTTGCGTGGGACGAATCCCGCGCAGCCCGACTTTTCCTCGTTGAAACCGTTCGATGCAGACCTGTGCGTGCACGGTCTGTTTGAGACGCAGGTGCTGCGCAACCCCGAGGCCATCGCTGCACGCTGGCAGGAGCAAGCGCTCAGTTACCGTGAACTGAACACCCGCGCCAATCGGCTGGCCCATCACTTGCGCAACCTTGGGGTCGGACCGGACGTGCGAGTCGGGCTGTGTCTGGAGCGTTCGCTGGAGATGTTGGTCGGCGTACTCGCCGTGCTCAAGGCCGGCGGCGCCTATGTGCCGCTGGACCCGGCGTATCCGCAGGCGCGGCTGGCGCACATGCTGGTCGACAGCGCACCGCCGGTGGTGCTGACCCATGGCTTGGCGCGTGAGGCATTGCGGGCGGCGCTCGAACAGTCGGCGACTGCCCCCGCGATATTGGATCTGGCCGACGACTCTGATTGGTCTTCGCTCCCGGCAGACAACCTCGATCCTCACGCTATCGGCCTGACACCCCGACACCTGGCTTACGTGATCTACACCTCCGGCTCCACCGGCACCCCGAAAGGCGTGATGGTCGAGCATCGCGGGCTGGTCGCCGTGAGCGCCGACTGGGCGCAGCTCTATGGCTTGGCCGGCCCGATCAACCACCTGCAAATGGCCGGTTTTTCCTTCGACGTGTTCAGCGCGGACCTGATCCGTTCGCTGGGTTTTGGCGGCACGCTGGTGCTCTGCCCACGGGACACTCTGATGGACCCTCCGGCCCTGTATCGCCTGATGCGCGAGGCTCAGATCGGCTTTGCCGACTTCGTGCCGGCACTGCTCAATCCGCTGCTGGCGTGGGTCGAAGAGACCGGCCATGACTTGTCGTTCCTGCGCACCGTGATCTGCGGCTCCGACATCTGGACCGCCCACAGCGCGCGGCAATTGCGCAGGCTTTGCGGTGATCGGGTGCAGATCGTCCAGGCCTATGGCGTGACCGAAGCGAGCATCGACAGCACCTGCTTTGAATTCACCGAAAACAGCCAGATCGACGCGGTGCTGCCCATCGGCCGGGCACTGCCCAACACCCGGATTTATCTGCTCGACGCTGACGGCACACCGGTTGCCGAGGGCGTCGCGGGCGAGTTGTACATCGGTGGCGTCGGTGTGGCGCGCGGTTATCTGAACCGGCCGCAACTGACTGCCGAACGCTTCATCGACAGTCCATTCGTGGCGGGCGAACGCCTTTACCGCACCGGGGATATGGCGCGGTATCGGGCCGACGGGCATCTGGAATTCCTCGGCCGCAACGATTCCCAGGCCAAGTTGCGTGGCCTACGTCTGGAGCTGGGGGAAATCGAAACGCGACTGGCGGATATTCCGGGCGTGCGCGACAGCGTAGTGCTGCTGCGCCAGGACAGTCCCGGTGAACCACGGCTGGTTGCCTATTACTGCGAAAAGCCAGACACAGCGCTGAGCCCGCGTTCACTGCGTGAACAGCTGCACAAAAGCCTGCCGGACTACATGGTGCCGACCGCGTTCGTGCGGCTCGACAAGCTGCCGCTGACCGCCAACGGCAAGGTTGATCGGCCCGGTCTGCCGGCGCCGGACGTCGAGGCGTTTGATCAGCAGGAATACCAGGCGCCCCAAGGATCGCTGGAAACTGCGCTCGCCGCGATCTGGGCCGACGTGCTCGGCGTCGAGCGGGTCGGGCGACAGGATCAGTTCTTCGCCCTCGGCGGTCACTCGCTGCTGGTGATGCGCGTGCTGGCGCAGGTTCGTCATTCGCTGGGGCTGGAAGTCGCGCCTTCGACGTTGTTTGCTGCACCGGTTCTGGCGCAGTTCGCCGAACGGCTGCAAGCCAGTCAGGCTGCGGCTCGTCCAGCGATCACAAGCCTTGAACGCGTGAGCGCGCAAACGTTGTCGTCTGCCCAGCAACGCCTGTGGTTTCTGGCACAAATGGAGGGAGGCAACGCGGCGTATCACATGCCGCTGAACCTGCGTCTGCGCGGTGCGCTGGACGTGGCGGCACTCGAACGCAGCTTCAATCAGTTGGTGGCGCGCCATGCTGCGCTGCGCACGACGTTCATCGCCGTTGAGGGGGAAGGGCGTCAACGGGTATCGCCGCCAGCGCACAGCATCCGGCTGACGGTGACTGACGTGCAGGGCCTCGATGCGCAAGAGCGTCTGACCCGCTTGATCGACGAGGAGGGCAGTCGACCGTTCGACCTGAGCCATGGCCCGTTGATGCGGGTCAGCCTGCTGCGATTGGCGGCGGATGACCATGTGTTGCTGCTGACCCAACATCACATCATCTCGGATGGCTGGTCGATGGGCGTGCTCACCCGAGAGCTGGGCCAGCTGTACGCAGCGGCGCTGCTGGATCGCGACGATCCGCTGCCGCCATTGCCGGTGCAGTACGTGGATTACGCGGTGTGGCAAAAGCAGTGGCTGTCCGGCGAGGTGCTGGAGCAGCAGAGTCGTTACTGGCGCGAAACCCTCACCGGCGCGCCGGTGCTGCTGGAGCTGCCGACCGATCACAAGCGTCCGCCCGTGCAGGATTATCTCGGCGGCTTCGTTCCACTGGTCTTCGACGAAGCGTTGACCGGGCGATTGAAAGCCCTGGGCATGCAGCAAGGCACCACGCTGTTCATGAATTTGCTGGCTGGTTTTTCGCTGCTGTTGTCGCGCCTGTCGGGACAAAACGATGTGGTGATCGGCGTGCCATCGGCCAACCGTCCGCAGCAGGAGCTGGAAGGGCTGATCGGTTTCTTCGTCAACACCCTCGCGTTGCGCATGACGCAGTCAGGTACGCCGTCGGTGGCGCAATGGCTGCAACAGGCGCGGCGAGTGGCGCTGGACGCTCAGGAGCATCAGGACCTGCCGTTCGAGCAAGTGGTGGAATTGCTCAACCCGCCGCGCAGTCTGGCCCACAGTCCGCTGTTTCAGGTGCTGTTCGCCTGGGAGCAGGATCAGGATTCCGACCTGTTGCTGAGCGGGCTGGACGTTACACCGATCGAGAGCAGCCATCAGGTGGCCAAGTTCGATCTGCAACTGGCGCTCAGTGAGCGCGACGGGCAGATCGTCGGTGGTCTGGAATATGCCTCGGGCCTGTTCGAGCGCCGCACCGTCGAGCAGTTCGGCGAGTACCTGCGTCGGGTGCTGACGCAAATGGTCGAGAACAGCCAACAGTCGCTGGCGGGGATCAAGCTGCTGAGCGCCGAGCAACACCAGCAAATCGTTCATGACTGGAACTGCACCGCGCGCAATACCGCGTCGTTGCCCGGTTGCGTTGAGCGCTTTGAAGCCCTGGCCCGGCAAACGCCCGACGCCGTGGCGCTGCTCGCCGACCGCGAACAACTGAGCTATGGCGAACTGAATCGCGCCGCCAATCGCCTCGCGCATTACCTGATCGAACAAGGCGTCGGCCCCGAGCATCGCGTCGGTTTGTGTCTGGAGCGCTCGCCGCACATGGTCATCGGCCTGTTGGCGATCCTCAAGGCCGGCGCGGCGTACGTGCCGTTCGACCCGGCTTACCCGAGCGAGCGTCTGGCGTTCATGTTCCGCGATGCCGCGCCGACCCTGTTGCTGACGCAATCAAGCCTGATGGCCGGGCTGCCGGCTAACGAGGCGAAAATCTGCTGCATGGACACTGACGCCTCGCAATGGGCGCAACTCCCAACGGATGATCCGCAAGTCACGGTAAGCCCGGAACACCTCGGCTACGTGCTCTACACCTCCGGCTCCACCGGACGCCCGAAAGGCGTGGCCCACAGCCGTCGCGCGCTGGACAACCTGATTGCCTGGCAACTCGATCAGGCCACGGCACCGCAGCGTGTGCTGCAATTCGCCTCGCTGAACTTCGACGTCTCGTTCCAGGAAATCTGCAGCACGCTCTGCCAGGGAGGCAGCCTGTTGCTGATGACTGAAGCCAGCCGCAAGGACCTTGCCGCGCTGCGTCCGACGCTGGTGGCCGAAGGCGTGCAGCGCGCGTTCCTGCCGTTCGCCGTGTTGCAGCAACTCGCCGGTCTGACAGAGCCCGATGCGCCGACGCCCGCTGGCGGTTGCGAGATCATCACCGCCGGTGAAGCCTTGCAAATCAATGACGAGCTGCGCGGGTTTGTCCGTGGACTGGGCGGTGCTCGGTTGCACAACCAGTACGGGCCGACCGAAACTCATGTGGTCAGCCAGTTCAGCCTCGAGTGCAACGAGGCCGATTCCTGGCCGGACGCGCCGCCCATCGGACGGCCCATCGCCAACGCGCGGCTGTACGTGCTGGACGAGCACTTGAATCCGGTCCCGGTCGGCGTCGCGGGCGAGTTGTACATCGCCGGCGCCTGTCTGGCCCGTGGCTACCTGAACCGCCCGGACCTGACCGCCGAACGCTTCCTGCCGGACCCGTTCAGCGCCGAGCCGGGCGCGCGGATGTACCGCAGCGGCGACCTTGCGAAACTCCAGGCCGACGGCAACGTGCAATACCTGGGACGCATCGACCAACAGGTGAAACTGCGCGGCTTTCGCATCGAACTCGGCGAGATCGACAGCCTGTTGCACCAGCAGCCCGGCGTGCAGGAAGCCGCCGTGTTGCTGCGTGAAGACGTCGCCGGGGACAAGCGTCTGGTGGCCTACGTGGTCGGCACCGCAACCAGTGAATTCTTGCGTGCCGAACTGCAACGCCAGTTGCCCGAACACATGATCCCGAGCGCCTGGGTGCGGCTCTCGCAACTGCCGCTGACCCGTAACGGCAAGCTCGACCGCCAAGCGCTGCCGGCGCCGGAACGCAGTGCCGGGGCGACTTACGAAGCGCCGCGCAACGACACTGAAAGGCAAATGGCCGAGATCTGGGCCGAGGTGCTCAAGTGCGAGCGAGTGGGCATCCACGACAACTTCTTCGACCTCGGTGGCCACTCGCTGCTGGCGACGCGGATGATCTACGCGATCAACCAGCGGATGGGCGCGCAACTGTCCCTGAGCAGTCTGTTCCAGACGCCCGTATTGATGGATCTGGCGGCGCAGGTCTCGCGTGATGATCAGAGCATCGAGCCAGCGTTCATCCAGATCGGGCCGGATCGTGCTAATCGACATGAACCGTTCCCCCTGACCGATATCCAGCAAGCGTACTGGTTCGGTCGCGAGACCACGGTCAGCCTTGGCGGTGTCAGCGCTCACGGCTACGAAGAGCTGCGCATTCCCGGGTTCGACGCCGAACGTTTCGAGCTGGCGCTGAACCGCATGATCCAGCGCCACGACATGCTGCGCGTGATCTTCCTCAGCGACGGTACGCAACAAGTGCTGGCGCAGGTGCCGACCTATCGCATGCCTCGCAGCGATCTGCGCGGTTTACCCGCCGATGTGGCGCAGCGCACGCTGGAAGCGACCCGCGAACGCCAGTCCCATCAGGTGCTGGATGCCAGTCGCTGGCCGCTGTTCGAGTTCAGCCTGTCGTTGCTGGATGACGGCATCACCCATTTGCACATCAGCCTCGACGCGCTGATCGTCGACGCCGCGAGTACGCAGATTCTCGCCCGCGAACTGATGGCGTTCTACGTCGATCCGGCGCTGGAACTGGCCGAACCGGGCCTGACTTTCCGCGACTACGTGCTGGCCGAACAACAGCTGCGCAACGGTCGCCGCTACGAGCAGGCGCTGGGCTACTGGCGTGAACGGGTAACCACTCTGGCCCCGGCGCCGGACCTGCCGCTGGTGCGCCAGCCCGAAAGCATCGCCAACCCGCACTTTACCCGCCGCGACCGCGACATGTCGGCGGCGCAGTGGGCGCAACTCAAAGCCGTGGCCAAACAGTTTGCGGTGACGCCGTCGGTGATGCTCCTGACTGCGTTCAGCGAAGTGCTGGCGCTGTGGAGCCGCACACCGCGCTTCACCCTGAGCCTGCCATTGTTCAACCGCATGCCGTTGCACCCGGATGTCGATGAAATCATCGGCGACTTCACTTCGCTGGTGCTGCTGGAAGTCGGTATCGACGGGGCGCTCAGTTTCACCGACAAGGCCCGCGCCGTGCAGGCGCAGCTGTGGCGCGACATCGACCATTCGGTGGTCAGCGGCGTGCGGGTGCTGCGCGAATTGTCCCAGGCACGGGGTGTGCAGCAGACGGCGATGCCGATCGTGTTCAACAGCACGCTGTCCGAGGCGGCGCCGGAACTGGCCGAATTCAACCTGGCTGACGCGTTGAATGCCAAACACATGCACAGCATCACCCAGACCCCACAGGTTTGGCTCGACCACACCTTGCTGGAGCTGGAAGGACGCCTGTTGTTCAACTGGGACAGCATCGACGAGCTGTTCCCGCAAGGCATGATCGAGCAGATGTTCGTCGCCTATAACGCGCTGCTCGACAGCCTTTGCGAGCCGGCAGCCTGGGGCGCAAACACGCCTCGACTGTTGCCGCAGGCGCAGTTGCCGGCGCCGGTCGACAATCAGCAAACGCTGCCACTGATGCACGAATTGTTCGAACGTCAGGCCCTCGCCACACCGGATGCACTGGCGGTGATCGGCGCACGACAGCTGACCTACGCACAGTTGCGCAACGAGGCCCGGCAACTCGGCGCCCGCCTGCAAGCGCAGGGCGTGGTGCCGAACCGGTTGGTCGCGGTGGTGATGGAGCGCGGCTGGGAGCAAGTGGTTGCGACCCTGGCGATTCTGTATGCCGGCGGTGCCTACCTGCCGATCGAACCGACCCAGCCAGCGGAACGATTGCGGCATATTCTGGAGCGGGCCGAGGCGAGTCTGGCCCTGACCCAACCGGCGCTGCTCGACCAAATCGAATGGCCGGCGCAGATCACGGCCATTGCCGTGACGGATGCAGTCTCAAACGATGTGCTGGCGCTGCAACCGGTGCAGGTGAGCGAAAGCGACCTCGCCTACGTGATCTACACCTCCGGCTCCACCGGTCAGCCGAAAGGTGTGGTGATCGATCATCGCGGTGCGGTCAACACGCTGCTCGACATCAACCGGCGCTTTGCCGTCGGCCCGAACGACCGCGTATTGGCGATCTCGTCGTTGAGTTTCGATCTTTCGGTCTATGACTTCTTCGGTACGCTGGCCGTGGGTGCTGCGGTGGTCATCCTCGACCCGCAACTGACTCTCGATCCGGCGCACTGGCTGCAATTGATCAAGCGTCATCAAGTCAGCCTGTGGAACTCGGTGCCGGCGTTGCTTGGCATGCTGGTCGAGTACGCAGAGGGCGAGGGTGGCGCGTTGCCCGTCAGCCTGCGCGTGGCGATGCTGTCCGGCGACTGGATTCCATTGACCCTGCCCGAGCGGGCCTGGGCCTTGCAGCCGGACTTGCAGTTGATCAGCCTGGGCGGCGCCACCGAAGCGTCGATCTGGTCGATCTGCTATCCGGTGCAGCATGTCGACCCGGCCTGGCGCAGCATCCCCTACGGCAAGGCCCTCGATCATCAGCGCTTCTACGTGCTGGATGACGCGCTGCAAGTGCGCCCGACCTGGGTCGCCGGGCAGCTGTACATCGGTGGTATCGGTCTGGCGAAAGGTTACTGGCGCGATGAAAAACTCAGCGCGGGCAGTTTCTTCGCCCATCCACTGACTGGCGAGCGGCTGTACCGCACCGGCGACCTGGGGCGCTTGCTGCCGGACGGCAACATCGAATTCCTCGGCCGCGAAGACAACCAGGTCAAGGTGCAGGGCTATCGCATCGAACTGGGCGAGATCGAAGCCGCGCTCAATCGCCATCCCGGCGTGCAGAGCGCGGTGGTGCGGATTCTCGGCAGCACGCTGGGCGAGAAGCGCCTGGCGGGTTATGTACTCAAGGCCGATCCGGCGTTGCAGGCCAGCGATTTCAGCACGTACCTGAGCGACAAACTGCCGGCCTACATGATTCCGGCGTCGTTCACCTTCGTCGAGGCCTGGCCGTTGTCGTCCAACGGCAAGGTCGACAAGAAACGCCTGCCCGAACCTGAGCAGATCGAGCAGCAGGGGCCGGCGCTGGAAGTCGAGGGCCCGCAGGAACAGCGGCTGGTGGAAATCGTGCAGGGCGTACTCAAGCGCGAATCCATCGCCGCCAACGCCAACCTGCTGAACCTCGGCGCAACGTCGATCGATATCGTCCGGATCAGCAACGCCTTGTCCGGTGCCTTGCAGTTCCGCCCGCATGTGGCGCAACTGCTGGCCCAGCCGACGTTGCTGCATTTGCTCGGCATGTATCGCCAGAACCGCGCGCGTCAGGAACTGCTCGGCAACGTGCAGCAGACGCCGGAGCCCGTGCAGGACATCATCGAAGATCCCCAGCAGCGTGCGCAGTTCAAGGCTGAGCAGCGCGGCCGCCGTGAGTTTGTTCGAACCCTGCCGGCGCTGGCGCTGGACCTGCCGCAAGACCCGGCTTTCGCCCGGCGTCTGAGCGATTACCGCTCGGTGCGTCAATACGACCTGCAACCGATCGCCACCCAGGCCTTCGCGCACGTACTGGCGGCGCTGGCCCAGGGGCAACTCGACGGCGAGGTGAAATACCAGTTCCCGTCGGCGGGCGGCCTGTATCCGATTCAGGCCTACCTCTACGTCAAGCCGGATCGCGTGCTCGGCGTTCCCGGCGGCGCTTATTACTACGATCCGCGCCAGCATCGTTTGCTGGCGCTCGAGAGTGGATTGCTCGACCCGGACACCTACGACTATTTCGTCAACCGTCCGGTGTACGAGAACGCCGCGTTCTCGCTGTTCTTCATCGCCGACATGGCCGCGATCCGGCCGCTGTATGGCGAGCGCAGCCGCGACTTCTGCCACATCGAAAGCGGCGCCATGGCCCAGTTGCTGAGCATGACCGCCGTCGAACACGGTCTGGGTCTGTGCGGCATCGGCTCGGTCGAGGAGCAGCAACTGACGGCGCTGTTCGACCTCGGGCCGAGTCATGAATTGATCTACTCGATGATCGGCGGGCTGCGCACGGCCGATGAACAGCACCGCGCGCCGGTCGAGGCGTTTGCCATCGAGCCTGTGAGCGCCAGCCTGGACGACGAAGACATGGAGGAGTTCGAAGTATGAATGCCGATCAATTGCTGGCGTTGTTCGCTCGCCATGGCGTGGCGCTCGAAGTGGACGGTGACAGGCTGCGCTGCAAGGCGCCGCGCGGGTTTCTCACCGAAGAGCTGACCCAGGCGCTCAAGCGCCACAAACAGGAACTGATCGCCTTGCTCGGCGGGCACGCTGACGCGGCGATTCCCCGTCGCACTGGCGAACACGCGTCCTGGCCGCTGTCGTTTTCGCAGCGGCAACTGTGGTTTCTCGATCAACTGGAACCTGGCAACCCGTTCTACAACGTGCCCACGGCGGTGACGCTCAAAGGCCAGTTGGACGTCGCCCGGCTGGAACGAGCGTTGAATGAACTGGTTGCCCGCCACGAAGTCCTGCGCACGACGTTTTGCAAGGTCGACGGTGAACCGCGTCAGGTGGTGCATCCGTCGATGCCGCTGTCGTTGTCGGTGACGGATCTGCGCCAGTTGCCTGGCAAGGAGCGTGAGCAGCAAGTGCGATTCGCCGTCGAACAGGACGCCCGGGCGCCGTTCGATCTGGCAACCGGACCCTTGCTGCGGGCGTCGCTACTGCGCGTGGCCGACGACGAGCATCTGTGGCTGTACAGCGTGCATCACATCATCGCCGACGGCTGGTCGATGGGCGTGATCCTGCAGGAGGTGGCCACGTTGTACGGCGATTATGTGCGGGGCGAAACCCCGTCACTTGCGCCGCTGCCGGTGCAGTACGCCGACTATGCCTGCTGGCAGCAACAACGTGTGGGCGGTGCGGTGCTGGACGCTCAGCTCGATTACTGGCGGCGCAACCTGGACGACGCGCCGCTGTTGTCGACCTTGCCCGCCGACCGGCCGCGGCCGTTGGTGCAGCGTTATGTCGGCGCCACTTTCAGCTCCTCGGTCGATGGCGGCACCTTGCGCGAACTCACGGCGCTGGCCCGGCAGACCCAGGGCACGCTGTTCAACGTGCTGCTCGGCGCTTTGGCGGTGTTGCTGTGGCGCCACAGCGGTCAGCAGGATCTGTGCATCGGCACGCCGTTCGCCAACCGCAATCGCCCGGAAGTCGAGCCGCTGATCGGTCACTTCGTCAACACGCTGGTGCTGCGTCAGCGCCTGAATCCGCAGCAGACCTTCGCCGAACTGCTGCGCGAAGTGCGTGGCCAGATGCTCGACGTCCATGCCCATCAAGACGTGCCGTTCGACCGCGTGGTCGAAGCGGTCAACCCGCAGCGCGACCCCGGTCATTCACCGTTGTTCCAGGTGATGCTGGTGCTGCAGAACACGCCGGGCAACGCGGTGTCGATGCCCGAGCTGGAACTGGCGCCGTTCGGCACCAGCAGCGCCACGGCCAAGTTCGATCTGGCATTCGAATGGGTCGAGCGGGCAGGGCGGCTGGACTTGCTGGTGGAATACAACACCGACCTCTACGACGTTGCGACCATCGAGCGGCTGAGCGGCCACTACCGTCATCTGCTCGAACAGATCGCCGCCGACGCCAAGCAACCGATCAATGCTTTGCCGTTGATGAACGAGGCGGAGCGCCAGCAAGTGCTGGTCGACTTCAACCGCGCCGCGCCACTGACGCAAGTGGCGCCCTGCGTGCATCAACTGGTCGAGGCGCAGGCCGCGAGCAACCCTCAGGCTTGCGCGGTGGTATTCGAGGGAGAAGCCCTGAGCTACGCCGAACTCAATGCCAGGGCCAACCGACTGGCGCGGCATTTGCGCACGTTGGGCGTCGGCCCGGATGTGCGCGTGGCGGTGTGCATCGAGCGTTCGCTTGAATTGCCGGTGGCGCTGCTGGCGGTGCTCAAGGCCGGTGGCGCCTACGTGCCGCTGGATCCGGATTATCCGCTGGGACGCCTGAGCCATATGCTCGGCGACAGCACCCCGGCGGTGCTGCTGACGTTCGGTTCGGCGCAGGGGATTTTGCGTCAGGCCGTGCAAGGCTCGACCTGGGAAGCGCCGATCCTCGACCTCGAACAAGATGCCGCGAGCTGGGCGTCGTTGCCGGCGGACAATCTCGACCCACGTAATGTCGGCGTCACCCCTGACCATCTCGCCTACGTGATCTACACCTCCGGCACCACCGGTTTGCCCAAGGGCGCGATGGTCGCCCACCGTGGCTTGAGCAACCTGCTGCTTTGGTGTTTGCAGGTGTGCGGCGAAGCGGGGGCGATGCTGCACAAGATCCCGTTCGGTTTCGACGCCTCGGCGTGGGAGACCTTCTGGCCGTTGGCAACTGGCGGACGGCTGGTGATCGCGCGGCCCGGCGGGCATTACGAGCCGGCGTATCTGGCGCGCGAGGTGCGCGAGCAGCAGGTCACGGCGCTGGTGTTCGTGCCGGCGATGTTGCAACTGTTTCTGGAGGTCGACGAGGTCAGTCAGTGTGCGTCGCTGACCGATGTGTTCAGTGGCGGCGGTGAACTGCCGCCGGCTCTGGCCCGGCGCTTCCAGGAGCGTCTGCCCCATGCGCGGTTGCACAATGTCTACGGCCCGACCGAAACCACGGTGATCAACAGCATCTGGACCCTTGAGCCCGGCGCCGACGTGCCGGCCCGGCAACTGCCGATCGGTCGGCCAATTTCCAACAATCGCTTTTACGTGCTCGATGATCGCGACGAGCCGGTGCCGGTGGGCGTGACCGGGCATCTGCATATTGGCGGCGTGGGCGTGGCCCGGGGTTATCTGGGGCTGGCGCAACTGAGTGCCGAGCGCTTTATCGACAACCCGTTTGTATCAGGTGATCGGCTCTATCGCAGCGGCGATCTGGCGCGTTATCGCCCGGACGGCCAGCTGGAGTTTCTCGGTCGCAACGATTTTCAGGTCAAGTTGCGCGGCGTGCGCCTGGAACTGGGCGAGATCGAAGCCCGGCTCGAAGCGTTTCCCGGCATTCGCAGCGCGGTGGTGTTGATGGTCGGTGAAGCGGCGCAGGACCAGCGGCTGGTGGCTTGTTGCGTGGTGGCCGAGCCCGTTGACGAAGCGGCGGTGCACGCCCATCTGGCAACAACCCTGCCCAGAGCGGTGATCCCCGGCAGCTATCTGTGGCTGGACGCGCTACCGCTGACCGCCAACGGCAAGGTTGATCGCCCTGCGCTGACAGCGTTGGCGGATGAAGAAATGGTCAACCGTCAGGTCAACCTGAGCAGCCCGCGCGACCACATCGAGCTGGCGCTGTACCAGATCTGGAAAAGCCTGTTGCTGGCGCCGCAGATCGGCATTCGCGACAACTTCTTCAATGTCGGCGGCACCTCGATCGCCGCGATCAAAATGGCCCATGAAATCAGCCGGCAGTTCGCGGTCGAAGTGCCGGTGCGCGTGGTGCTCAGCTACCCGACCATCGAGGCGCTGGGTGGCTGGTTGCGGGTTGGCGCCAATCCGGCGCTGGCCCAGAGCAACCTGATCGAATTCCGGCGCGGCAGCGGCCAGCACAACGTGGTGTGCATTCACCCGGCGGGCGGTACGGCGTTCTGTTATCTGTCGCTGGCCAAGGTGCTGCCGGATGAAACCGGCGTGTACGGGGTGCAATCGCCGGGGCTGAATCCGGGGGAGAGTACCGAACCGACGGTCGAGGCGATGGCCGAGGCCTACTTGCGCCAGATCGAACCGCTGACGCAGCAACCGCTGATCCTCACCGGGCTGTCGTTCGGTGGTCTGGTGGCCTATGAAATGGCGCGGCGGTTGACGGCGGCGGGGCATCGGCAGGTGACCGTGGTGCTGCTCGACACCCAGGGTAGCGACGACCCTGGTTTCCGCGAACAGATCGGCACCGTGGACATGGCCGAGTTCCGCGACAAACTGGTGCGCTTCAACGGCATGTACCCCGGCATCGAAGACGCCCAGGTCGAACGCTATTTCAACATCTACAACCACAACCGTTTGGCCATGGCCGCCTATGAGTGCGCGCCGCGCGCCGGTCGCGTGGTGCTGATTCAGGCGCGGGAAGATTTCAGCCGCCATCAGTTGCACGAACTGCGCGGGTTCTGGCGCCGCCGCTCGGGCAGCGGCTATCTGGCGAAGCTGGTCAGCGGCGGGCACTGGGACATGCTCGAAAGCGCGGAAATCCACCGGGTCTCGCAAATCATCCGTCGGGAGCTGCAACGCTTCGACGCGCAGGAGACGAAATGATGAGTGCGCCCAAAGACATGCCGTTGCTCGCGCGTTTTGCCGAGCACGTGCGAAATAATCCGCAAGCCCCGGCAGTGATCGACCAGTCGCTCACGCTGACCTATGCCGAACTGGCCAGCACCAGCGAACGCATTGCCCGAGGATTGCTGGCACGGGGTGTCGAACCCGGCCAGTCGCTAGCGTTGTGCATGCCACGCTGCTGGCAGTGGCTGGCGGCAATTCTCGGCGCGTTGAAAGTCGGCGCGGTGGTGGTGCCGCTGGATCGGGCGAGCCCGCGCAAACGTCGGGAGTTGATGCTGGCGGATGCGGCGTGTGTCGGCCTGATTACCCTGGAAGAAGAACCGCTTTGGTCGCCTTCTTTGTGGCAAACCGGCATCGAGACCTTGCTCGATCAACCTGACGCTCCGCCGCAAACACTGGCCGAAGACTTTGCCGAGGTAATGTTCCTGTTCTACACCTCGGGCACCACCGGCACGCCGAAAGCGGTCGAGGTGGGCGAGCGCGGTCTGCTGCGGCTGGCGCACACCGACGGCTATATCGAGATTTACCCGACGGACCGGTTTGCCTGCCTGTCCAACCCGGCATTCGATGCGTGCAGTTTCGAACTGTGGGCGCCGCTGCTCAACGGTGGTTGCTGCGTGATGATCGCCGACGAGGACGTGCTGGATGGGCGTCGACTGGCCGAGGTGCTGGAGCGCACGCAAGTCGACAACCTGTTCATGACGGTGTCGCTGTTCAACACGTTGATTGCCGAATGGCCGTCGTGTTTTTCCAGTGTGCGTCAGGTGCTGATCGGCGGTGAGCAGATCAGCCCCGCTGCTGTTCGTGGGTGGTATCGCACCAATCCCGAGAGCCGCTGCCGGATTTTCAACGTCTATGGCCCCACCGAGTGCACCACGTTTGCCTTGTGCTGGCCGATCAGCCGCGACTTTGCCGGTGACTCGGCGCCCATAGGCCGACCGTTGCCGGACACCGGTGTGTGGGTGCTGGATGAGCAACAACGGCCGGTGCCGGCGGGCGAGGTGGGCGAGCTGTATTTGAGTGGCAGCGGCGTCGCTCGAGGCTACCGCAACCGGCCCGAAGAAACGGCTCGCCAGTTCGTCCGTTTACCCGACCTCGACGGGGGGGCGCAGGTGCATTACCGCTCCGGCGATCTGGTGCGGTGCAATGCCGAAGGCTTGATCGAGTACCTGGGACGGGTCGACCGACAGGTGAAGATTCGCGGTTTCCGCATCGAACCGGGGGAGGTGGAGCAACGGATGCTGGAGCATCCGGGCGTGGCTCAGGTGTATGTCTGCACCCGGCGTCTGGCGGCGGAAGATCATCAGCTGCTGGCGTTTGTCGTGCCGCGCGGGAATCTGGACTATCACGCGTTCGAAACTCACCTGCGGGCACAACTGGCGCCATATATGCGGCCGCATCAGTTGTTCCTGCTGGAGCGCCTGCCGCTGACGGCCAATGGCAAGATCGACCGCGACGGCTTGCTGGCCCAAGGGTTGAGTCCTTGGCATCCAGTCTTGACGGCAACGGATAACGAGAGCGCTTCACCGGCGCTGGACTGGTTATTGAGTCAGGCCCGTTCGCTGCTCGGCCAACCCGCTCTGAGTGCGCAGGACGACTGGCTGGCCAGCGGCGGCGATTCGCTCAAGGCCATGCGCCTGCGTTCGGCAATCCGTGTTCGTTGGCAGCGCGAGATTGCTATCGACACGTTGCTCAACGAGCCTTTCTCGTCATTGGCCGAACGACTGACCGGTCAAATCACCTGCGATTCGATCTACCCGCCGGCGCCTCCGATCAGTAGCGCCAAACGCCTGCCGGCCACCGCCGAACAGCGCCGCTTGTGGCTGTTGCAACAACGCTCGCCGACCTCGACCGCCTACAGCGTGCCGCTGATTCTGCATCTGGCGGCGGGCGTTGATGTCGCGGCGCTGGCCGAGGCCGTGGGGCGTCTGGTGCTGCGCCATCCGGGATTGCGCACGGCTTTTGCGCCCGGTACCGATGGACTTGATCAGGTCATCGCCGAGCAGGGGCCGACCTGTCGCACCTTCGCGGTCGGGCATTTCACCGAGGATAACTGGCAGGCCTTCGCTGAATGGGTGTTCGCCGCGCCATTCGAGCTGACCACCCCGAACCTGTTTCAGTCCTGGTTGTTGCCGTTCGCCGATGGCAGCTGTCGGCTGTTGCTGAACCTGCACCACATCATCGTCGATGGCTGGTCGGTGAACCTGTTGTTCGACGACCTGGTGCAGCTCTATGCCGACATCCTGCAAGGCCACGACAGCCCGATGCCAGCTGCCCGATTGACGACGCTAGAGTTTGGTCAGTGGCAACGCCAGTGGAGCGTCCATCCGCATTATCGCGACCAGCGCCGCGCACTCGCCGAGTTGCATCGCCGTCAGGAAGAACCGTCGCCGGCCCTGATGCCAATGCGCAAAATCAGCCCGGACGCCCGTTTGCACCGGGAACCCTTGGGCGCCATCCGAAGCGCAGCCCTCGAACGCTTTTGCACCCAACAACGACTGACCCGTTTCGAAGTGCTGTTCAGTGTCTTCGCCTGGAGCCTGTACGCCCTGACCGGGTGCGAGCGACCACGGATCGCCAGCCCGGTGTCCAACCGACCGCTGGTGGAGTTCGAAGATACCGTCGGCATGTTTGCCAACACCGTGTTGATTCCCACCACCGTTGAACACGGATTCACGCTGAACGAGCAGTTGCGCAAACAGACCGCCACCGTGCGCGAAGTGCTGGCGTTGCAGGACGTGGCGCTGGCGGATCTGGTGGAAGACCTGCGGCTGTCGTCGAACCCTTCTTTGTTCGATTTCATGTTCGTGCTGGAAAACACCGATTACGCCGCGTTGGCTGACTCGAACCTGCGCGCCACGCTGGAATTCAACGAGCAGTTGCACGCCAAGTGCCCGCTGACCTTGTTGATGGTCGGCAGCGGGTCGCAACTGCAATGCTGGTGGGAATATCAGTGCGGCTACTTCGATGCCGAACAGATGCGGGCTGTGAGTGCGCTGTTCCGTCGAGGGCTGGATCTGTTGCTGGAAAGCCCGGCGGCCAGGCTCGATGATTTGCTCGGTCCGTATCGACGCAGCCTGCCACCGGCCAGCGAAGGTCTGAAGATTGCACTGCCGTTCAACACACTGGCGGACGGGTTCGAGCATCAAGTGCATTGCACGCCGCAGGCGGTCGCGCTGGTTCAAGGCCCGCAGCACCTCAGCTACAGCGAATTGAATACGCTGGCCGATGCTCTGGCAGCAACGCTGGTCGAGCGTCATCCATTGCCGACCGGGAACGCGCCGCTGCACGTCGTACTGTTCCTCGATGCCTCTGTGGAGCACATCGTCGCCTTGCTGGCGCTGGCCAAACTCAACCTGACCGCCGTGCCGCTGGACCCTGCCTATCCGGTGGCGATCCAGCGGCAGGTGCTGGAGCAGGCGCAGCCGCATTGTGTGCTGTTCAGCGACACGACGGCGGCCGCGCTGGATGACCTGAACGCCGGACGATTTGTCACGCATCGGGTCGATCTGAACGCCAATGCCGGATCGTTCGAGCGTCCGCGCCACGCCGGTGAACGGCCGCTGTACACGCTGTTCACCTCCGGATCGACCGGCACGCCCAAAGGTGTGCAGGTGTCGGAGCGCACCCTGTGCAACCTGCTGCAATGGCAGCGCAGCGAAGGGCAGTTGCCGGCGAAAGCGGTAACCCTGCAGTTCTCGATGCTGTCGTTCGATGTGTCGTTTCAGGAGATTTTCAGCACTCTGTGCGGTGGCGGTTGTTATCACCTGATCACACCGCGCTGGCGTCAGGATGCCGAGGCGTTGCTGGATTACATGGTCGAGGCGCGGATCGAGCGTCTGTTCCTGCCGTACGTGGCCCTGCAGCATCTGGCGCAAACCGCGGTGGCCCGTGGCATTTATCCGTCGGCGTTGCGTGAGGTGATCACGGCCGGTGAGCAATTGCTCTGCACGGAGGCTTTGCGCGACTGGTTTGGTGGCATGCCGCAGGCCTCGCTGTTCAACCACTACGGTCCGACCGAAACCCACGTGGTCAGCGCCTTGCGCCTGCCGCCCGTGGCGCGGGACTGGCCGTTGCGCGCGCCGATCGGCCATGCCGTCGGTAATGCGCGGCTGTTGCTGGTCGATGAGCATGACCGCCCGGTGCCGATGGGCAGTCGCGGCTATCTGCTGGTGGCCGGGCCGATGGTTGCCCGCTGCTATCTGGCAGATCCTGCGCTGAACGCTGCGCGGTTTGTCGAACTGGCGGATGGCTGTTTGTACTACCGCACCGGCGATCTGGCGTGGGCCGATGCCCAGGGCTGCCTGCATTACCTGGGACGTGACGATCAGCAGATCAAACTCAGCGGCCATCGTCTGGAACTGGGGCAGATCGAGGCGGCGCTGATGCAGGTGCCGGAAGTGGTCAACGCGGTGGTCGCGGTGCAGGTCGATCCGCCGAGGCTGATCGCCTGGCTGCAACTCGATGGCGAACCTGCAACCTCGCAATTGCTGGATCGTCAGGTCGCGCGTCTGCTGCCGGCCCATGTGCGGATCGATGAATACCGACGGATCGACCTCTGGCCACGCACCCCCAGCGGCAAGATCGACCGCAAGGCCTTGGCGAATGTTGGCGAGGCGCTGGAGCGGCGCAGCACGCCACAACCGGTTGTTCAATTGACCGCGCTGGAACGACAACTGATCGAGTTGTTCCAGGCTGTGATCGGCCGTGACATCGAGCCGGAGCAGACCTTCTTCGAGGCCGGCGCCACCAGTCTCGGTCTGATGCGTTTGCATGGGCGTTACGCCGCAGAGTTGCCGCACAAGGTGACGATGGCCGATCTGTTCGAACACGTCACGGTGCGGCGTCTGGCGGCGCATCTGTCGACCGCACCGGTGGAGGTGGCGGAGCGTGTAAGGCTTTCCGATGCAGGCCATCAGCCGATGGCGATCATCGGCATGTCGGTGAATGTGGCCGGGGCGCAGAACCTGTCCGAGTTCTGGGCGATGGTGCAAGGCAATGAGTTGGGCATCGAGCACTTTGCTGCCGAAGAAGGCTTGATCGGCGCCCGCAGTCAGCTGGCCGGCATGCTCGATTTCGATCCCGAGTACTTCGGTATCAGCCGCCAGGAAGCGCGCCTGATGGACCCACAACAGCGGCATCTGCTGATGGCGTGCGTGCAGGCCCTGCAACACGCGGCCATCGTCCCGTCGGCCGATGGCCCGCGCATCGGCCTGATCGCCAGTTGCGGCGAAACCACCTACTTCCAGCAGATGCTGCGCGAAACCGCCGAAGACGATCTGCCGGACGGTTTTCAGCTGGCGCTGCATCACGACAAGGACTTTCTGGCGACCAAAGCTGCGTATCACCTGGACCTCAACGGCCCGGCCCTGAGCGTGCAGGCCGCTTGCGGCAGTTCGCTGATCGCCGTGCACCTGGCCAGTTCGATGCTGCGTCAGGGCGACAGTGACGTGATGCTCGCGGCCGGGGTGCTGATCGATCCGACCCTGACCGAGGGCTACCGGCATCGCTCGCAGCACATCTTTTCCGCCGATGGTCTGTGTCGTCCGTTCAGCGACGACGCCAGCGGCACCCTTGGCGCCAGTGGTTACGGGGTGGTGGTACTCAAACCGCTGGCCAGGGCGCGAGCCGATGGCGACCGGATCTACGCGCTGCTCGAAGGCTCGGCGTTGAACAACGATGGCCGGGCCAAGATGAGTTACACCGCACCGTCGGTGGCCGGGCAGAGTGCGGTTATCCGCGATGCCTTGAACCGCGCCGGGTTGAGCGGTGCCGACATCGGCTACATCGAAGCCCACGGCACCGGCACCTTGCTGGGCGATCCGATCGAAGTTGCGGCGTTGACCAAGGCTTTCGGCGATGCGCCGGCCGGCAGTTGCGCGTTGGCCTCGGTGAAGAGCCAGATCGGTCATCTGGGCGCGGCGGCGGGGGTGGTCGGGCTGATTCGTGCCAGTCTGTCGGTGTTCCATGGCGTGCTGCCGCCGAACCTCGGTTTTGGCCGGATCAACCCGCAGATCGATCTGGAGCATTCGCCGTTCTATGTGCCGACCACGTCCCGGCCATGGCCGCAAGGGCGGCGTCGGCTGGCCGGTGTCAGTAGTTTCGGGATTGGCGGGACCAATGCGCATGTCATCGTCGGCGCTGCGCCCAAGGCGCAGGAAGAGGGCGAGGAAACACTGCCGCTGCTGATGATCTCGGCCCATGGCCGAACGGAACTGCTGCGCGATATCGCGGCGATTCACGAATATCTGCAAACGAACCCGGGCCAGCACACCGCGTTGTTGCGGCACTTGCAGTCAGGTCGTCGGCAACTGCGTTGGCGCTTCGCGATGGTCTGCCGGGCAGGTGATGAGATTCCGTTGCAGCCAACTTCGATCAAGGAAATCACCGCTTCCGGCGCGCAGTTGATCGCCCGTGATCAAGCGCCGCAGGAACTGCTCGACGCCTGGTACGAAGGCGCGAATATCCAGTGGCCGCAGCGCTCGGCACCGCCACCCTGGGACTTGCCGCCGTCGTCGTTCGATCTTCAGCCGTATCGCTTCCAGACGCCTGTAGCTGCTCAACCTGATGCACCAGCCCTGGAGCGACAATCGCTGGCGGACTGGTTCCACCAACGTCAGTGGGTGCGCACCCGGCGACTGAGCGGGATAACTACGGCCGGATCCCGTGAAGTGCTGATCCTGTGCAGCCACGAAGCGCCCGAATCGACCTTGCTCGCGAGCCTGAGCGCCGTGTACCGACGCGTGATTCAGGTCCGCGCGGGCAACGGCTTCAAACGCTTGAGTCCGGACCGTTTCGAGTTGGATCCTCTGGACACTGATGCCCTGAACCGGTTGCTCGCCGAAGTTGCTGAACCTGATCTCGGTGAACTCGACTGGCTGCATGCCTTGCCGCTGGCGGTGTCGGGCGCGGTCACCGAGCAATCGCTGGATCTGGCGCAGTGGGCCTGCCTGGATACGGTCAGCGCGCTGATGCAGGCCTGGGGGCAGACCGCGCGCACGACCCGTCTGCGCTTATGGTTGATGTCATGGCAGGCCTGCCCGGTGGACGGCGAAGTGCAACGTCCCGAGTTGGCAGCACTGGCCGGCATCACCGAAGTGGTGCCGCAGGAATACCCGGTGCGTTGCCACTGGCTGGACTGGCCGTCGTCGCGCCTCGAAACCCAAGGCGCAGTGCTGGCGGCATTGCTGGCCGATCCTTCATCGTTGCCTCGGCGAATGGCGGTGCGCGAAGGTTACCTCTGGCAGCCACGCCTGATGCCTCAGCCATTGACCGGCCCGGCAACCACGCCGCTTTTACCGGAAGATGGAACGTTCCTTGTGCTGGGCGGCAGCGGTGGCATCGGTCGGACCTTGTGCGAACACCTGCTCCAGGCACCAGCGCGCCGTGTGGTGCTGATCTCGCGCCAAGGGCAATTGCCTGAGTCACTGGCGGCTTACAACTCGCGGATCGATTGCATCAAAGCGGATATCGCCGACCTCGCGCACTGGCCGCAGGTCCTCGATCAACTGGCGGTTCGTTACGGTCGTCTGAGCGGGGTGATCCATGCGGCGGGTGTGGGGGCGGGCAGTCTGATCCGTCATCGCGATGCCGGGCAAATGGCCGAGGCGATGGCCGCCAAGACCCGCGGCATGCTGGCGGTCGAGGCTTTGATCGAGCACCTGAAACCGGGTTTTGTTCTGTACTGTTCGTCAATGTCGGCACTGTTCGGCGGCGCGGGGCATCTGGACTACGCAGCGGCCAGCGGGGTGCTCGACGGCTTCACTCACTATCGCCCGAATCCGGCCGACACCTGCCTGCGCCTGGGGATCAACTGGGACATCTGGCGCGACATCGGCATGGCCACCACCAGCAACGGCGGAGACGCCGCACATCTGGAGCATCTGACGGTCGGTCTCTCGGCGCAAGAGGGCTGCCGGGTGTTCGATCTGGCGATGGCGACGCAGTTGCCGCAACTGCTGATTTCCACCACCGGCATCGACACGGCGCGGCGGTTTTATCCGGTTCGCCATGGTGCCGTGGCCGCGGAGGTCGAGGCGCCGAAGGGCGTGGATCTGTCGGCGCGCTTGCGTGAGTGTCTGTGCAAGTGGCTCGGCGTGGCCGAGCTGGAAGATGACGATTCGCTGTACGACCTGGGCGCGGATTCGTTGACGCTACTCGATCTGATCGACGAACTGCAGGCAGCCACCGGCGAGGTGTTCCAGTTGTCGCAATTCAGCCACAAGGTCAGCCTGAACGAGGTGCTGGGGCTGGTGTCGACCGCCACGGGTGAAGAGGCCGCGGCCGTGACACTGCACGGCTGGCACGACGCGGTGCGGATCGATCAGTGGCATGCCGGTGCCGGCCGCGATTGGCTGTACCTGATCCACCCGGTGGGTGGTGATGTTCAGGCTTATCGGGAACTGGTCTCGGCGCTGCCGGCGGAACTGGGCGTGTGCGTGATCGCCGACCCGGCGCTGCGCCTGCCGCAGTTGCCGAACATCAGCGTGGAGGAACGTGGACTCTGGTATCTGGAGGCGATCAAGGCCCATCTTCCGCACGGCAGCACTTGGCGTCTGGCCGGCTGGTCGTTCGGTGCATGGGTGGCGCAGGCGCTGTGTCATCAGGCCCAGGCTGAGGGCTTCAGGCAGCCGTTGTTGTACCTGATCGACCCGCCCGCGCCGGATGCCGGGGTGGAGCTGGCCGGCATCGACGAACAGACCATCGAGCAAGTGTTCCAGCGCGAGTTCGCCCAGCGCTGGCCGGCGGTCGAAGGGCAGGGCTTGGCCGAGGAACGTCAGGCGTATCTGCAACGGTTGACGGTGTGCTGCCGCAACAACATGACCAGCATGATCGACTTCCAGCCGCCGGCGCTGGCAACAACAGCAGTGCGACTGTTCATCGCCGGGCACGCCAATCCTTACGGGCTGGGCAATGCCTGGAATCCGGATGACCTGCAACGCAGCTGGCAGGCCTTGCTGCCGCAGTTGCGCAGCAGGCAAACCCTGGACACCGATCACTACGGCATCGTGGCGGGCCGCTGGGCGCGGTTGTTGGCCGAAGTTATCGGTACGGATGAGCCAGCGCCATGAACGAACCGACCTTGATGCCGCAATGGTGGCTGGCCCTGACCAAGGTGCTGTGTGAAGTCGAACCGGACGAGGCCTTGCGTCTGCGCTTGAGCCGAGTCCGGGGACAGGTGCCGTTTCAGCTGTTTCATCTCTGGCAGGCTCACGTCGTCATGCCGATGCTCGGCGACGCCTTGCCGGAACATCAGCAGGCGCTGCTCGCGTTGCAAAGCCTGCACCAGCGAGCGGCGCTCGGCGTGATCGGGCGACAGGGCGAATGGCGGGCAACGCTCAAACCGGTGTTGCTGGCGCTGTATCGCAAGGCCTATGCCTACGACGCGGCTTACGCCAAGGCCCACGCCAGTGCGCTGAGCTACGGCCTCGCGCCGGCTAACACTGCCATGATTGCCGAGCACTTCGGCGATGCCGAGGCGTTCGCCGAGTACTACGCCCAACTGAATACCGAGGCCGCTGCCACGGCGTTTGCCCAGGCCCATGCCAGCGCCAACGCCGAGGTCTCGGCCCGGGCTTTTGCGGCCGACGACGCAGCAACCTGCGCGCAGGTCTGTGGGTCGACCGTGCGGGTCTACGTCGGGGCATGTGCTTCGAGCGACGAACAGCGGCATGCCGCACTCAACCATCTCGCCGCCGGGCTCGAGCGAAGCCTGGCCACGCTGCAATCCCGTTCAACAGGAGAACGACATGAATGACGCACAACTGCAATTCGATGTGGTGATCAACGCCCAGGGCCAGTATTCCCTGTGGCCGGCGGGCAAGCCGATGGCCAGCGGCTGGAGCGAGGCGGGGATGCGCGGTGAGCGCCAGGACTGCCTGGATTACATCAATGAACACTGGATCGACATGCGCCCGCGTTCGCTGCGCGAGCAGTCATCGCTGTCGTTCCAATAAAAAAGGTGAGGGAACATGGATCAGTTGGCACTCAAGGCAATCGAGCGCATCGCCGCAGAACAGCGTGCGCCTTATCGGCACATCACGGTCGAGCGGATCACGCCGATCATCGGCGCCGAGATTGGCGGCGTCGATCTTTCGCAACCGCTGAGCAACGAGCAACTCGCGGAAATCCGCCGGGCCTTTCTGGAGAACCACGTGGTGGTGTTTCGCGACCAGCACCTGACGGTGGACGAGCACAAGGCGTTTGGTCGGCTGTTCGGTGAGCTGCGGGCGCTGCCGGTGGAAGACATCGACGGCGATGACCCGGAGCTGGTGGTGATCCGCGCCAATGCTCAATCGCGCTACGTGGCCGGTGAAACCTGGCACACCGACGGCACCGCCGACCTGGCGCCGTCCATGGGCTCGATGCTGTACGTCAAGGAAACCCCGGCCATCGGCACGGGCGGCGATACGCTGTTCGCCAACATGCACCTGGCGCTGGAAATGCTGTCGCCGACGATGCAGCAGTTTCTCGGCGAATTGACCGCGATCCACGACGGCGCAATTCCTTGGAAGGGTTATGAAGCGCCGGCCAACCTGCCGAAAAACGAACACCCGGTGGTGGTTCGCCACCCGGAAACCGGGCGCAAAACGCTGTTCGTCAATTCCGGGTTCACGTCGCACATCGTCCAGTTATCCGGCGGCGAAAGTCAGATGCTGTTGAACATGCTTTTCGATCTGGTGGCCCGAGAGCCGGTTTTGAGTTGTCGTGTGCGTTGGACGCCGAACAGCTTGGTGTTCTGGGATAACCGCTGCACCCAGCACCATGCGGTCTGGGATTATTTCCCGCATTCGCGGTATGGCGAGCGGGTGACGATTCTGGGGACGCAGCCCAAGGCGTGATGACCCCCTGTGGGAGCGAGCAAGCTCGCTCCCACAGGTCCGGGCCTAAATTCCTCGATTGAGCAGTTGCTCGACGATCAGCTCGCCAAACGCCAGATTCCCGTGCAGCGGGTCATCCACTTCGCAGTACGCCGGAAGCTGAAAACCCTGTTCATCATTCGCTGCGGCGCGCACGTCGATCAGCTCGATGCCGAGCCCTTGCAGACGCTCGATCAGTAGCGCCTGCGCGGCCATGAACACCCGCGAGTCGGACAACTCCGGCACCCGCTGCGGTGGCAGCACGGCGAACACTTTGAGGTTCATCGCCCGGGCCTGCTCATAGAACGCCAGCGCAGGCCGGGACAGGGTATCGACGATGGATTCGAACAACGGCCCGGCGAGAAAACCTTCATCGAATTCGCAGTCCGGCGTCTGGTAGCACGTCCAGTTCGGCGCGGTGGCGAGGTAGTGCAGGCTCAGGCCGATGGTGCTGACCAGCGGCACCCCGACCTTCGCCAGTTGCGGCACTTCGAACGGTTCAAGGGCCTGGCGATACAGGCGCTCCATCTCGGCCTCGCGAAACACCACGTCATGGCGGGTCAAGCTGAAAAAGTCCACCGCGAAATCCCGGCCGGTGCCCAGCGGGCCGCCGCTGAAAGGCAACTCACGGGCCTGTGCCGCCTTGCCGATGACCCCAGCATGGGAATCGCCCAGCAGCAGAAACCTAGGCGTAGTAATCGAGCACGGCGTCTTCACAGACAAGCTCCTCGCTGGGCATGCAGGTGGAGGGCACGATGACCGGCGTCGGCACCGGTTGAACGGCATCGAGTCCGGCGAAAAACTGCTGCATGACGAATGCCACGCCTTCGGGTGTGACCTCACGCTGGTTGGGCTGGTAGAACGCGCCCTTGAACGGTGTGCCGGTGATGATTTCGTAGGAGGGGAAATAGTCGACGTCGCACAGGTCTTCACATAGCTGCCCGGCGACGGCGCGCAGGACCGATTTGGAATAGGTGGTGGCGCTCAGCACATGCTCACCCGTGGCGGTCGCTGTCAGGGGCACCGGTGACACGGTGAGCAGCACGCGCAGTTGCGGGTTGATCGAACGCATCAACTCCAGTGCCCTGACCATCTCGCCGTAGGTGTCCATGAAGCCGAAGTTGCAGAAGCGATGCAGCTGCGGATCGAAGGTCCCCCGCACGGTGCCGGGGCACACGGGGTACACCAGACCGGTCTGACGGTTTTGCCAGGCTTCGGTCAGGCCGAGGGTAAACACGAACACTTTGGCCCGGCGCAGGGCTGTGCGGATCGCGTCGAGGGTGGCTTGGCGCGATGCGAACAGCGCGTCCTCGCTGGCAAAACCGTCGGGCTCCACGGCGGGGCGGAACGGGTCGAAGAAACGCCCGTCATGGGCCCAGGTTTCGTCGGGCGGCAGGCTCACGCCCAGCGCCCATTCGAGCCATTGGCAGAGCATCGCCGGGGTGTACAGATTGCCGGTGCGAAACGAGAAAACCCCGTAGTTGTGGGCCTTCCAGTCGGTTTCGGCCAGTCCGGCCGGGGCCGGCTCTGCATCCAGCCAGTTCATGCCGCGTTCCACCAGCGCCCGGCCGATGTGCTGAGCGAAACACGAGCCGGCGGTGACGATGGCGTCCTTGTTGCCAATCTCGAATTGCGGCGTCCACAGTTGATCGATGTTCAGCGCGGGCTTGTCCGCCACGGCGGTGCGCCAGAACGCGCGGGGTGGCAGGCATTGATAAGGATTCACGACGAGGGCCTCCTTGGCGGTCGCTGATAAAACGGGGTCAGCTGATTTGATAGCGGTAGATCAGGTCGTCAAACCAGCGATCCCCAATCTGATAGGCCTGCGGCACGCGGCGCTCGAATACAAAACCGCATTTCTCCAGAACCTTGCAGGACGCGATATTACCGTCGGTCACGGTCGACTCCAGCGAGTCCAGGCCGATGGCGGCGGCGTAGTCGATGATCGCCTTCCGCGACTCGGTGCCGAAGCCTTTGCCCTGATGTTCGGGCAACAGCAGACAACCCACCTCGGCATGCCCCGGCGACAGGATGCGAAACCCGGTCACGCCCAGTTCCTGCCCGCTGGCCCTCTCGGTCACCACCAGACACAACCAGTGATCCGACTGCGGCCCCCAGGCCGGAAGCCGATGCTCGAAGCCTTTGCGAACCTGGTCCTCGGCGATTTCACCGAACACGTACTGCATGGTTTGCGGCTCGGAATGCAGCCTGAGGAACAGCGGCCAGTCGGCTTCGACCATCGTGCGCAGGTCCAGGCGTTGCGTGGTGAGCTCAAGCATCCGCTGCTCCTTGCAAGTGCGAAAAGGGAAGACGGTTTTTTACTGGGTGTGGGGGGAAAGATCAATGTTTTGATCCGGCGTGTTTCGCAAAGCCTATTTTTATTGCCACCAATAGCGGTGCCGCCACCGCAAACAGCAACGTCACCGCCATGAACGCACTGTCAAAGGCAATCACCAGCGACTGCTCCGACACTGTCCGTCCCAGCAGATTCGTCGCCGCACGGGCCGCCGCAGCAGGCTCCATGCCTTTCCCGGCCAGCCAGGCGCCAGTGCTTGTCAGCCGTTCGATGAGTGCCGGGCTGCCCGGCGTGACGCCGCTGCCCAATATCACGGCGTTGGCCGCATGCCCGTGCTCGATCAACGTTTGCAGCCCGGCCACGCCAATCAGGCCGCCCAACTGCCGGCCGGTATTGAACAGACCGATGCCGGCCGCCAGGTTGCGGCTGTTGAGGTGAGTAAACGCGATCAGGGTGATCGACAGAAACAGAAAGCCCAGCCCGAGCCCTCGCAACAGGATGGCGCCCATCATGTCGGCGCTGCCGCTGTCGCGGGCCGAGCCTGAAAGCAGCCACATCGCAATCATGATCATCAGAATGCCGAATGGCACCGTGGCAAACGGCGCCACCCCGCGCGCCTGCATCAGCCACGCCGCGATCAGCAGCGCACCGACAAACAATGCGCCGCTGGGCAACAGCAGCAGGCCGGCCTCGGTCAGGGTGAAACCGAGCACCGACACGGCGAATGCCGGAATCAGGTAGGCACTGCCGAACAGTGCTGCACCTGCGACGAAGCTGACGATGAACGCGAACGAGAAATCGCTCGACCTGAACACGCTGAAGTCGAGTACGCCTTTGCCGTTCATTAACAGTTGCTGGCCCAGAAACCCCAGCAGGGACGCGCTGCCGACCAGCGTCAGCCAGACGATGCGCGGCGCCTCGAACCAGTCCCAGCGCTCGCCCTGGCTGAGCACGTAGGTAAAGCAGAGCAGGGCGGTGGTGCTCAGCAATACCCCCAGGCCATCGAAGACACGCGGGCTGACTCGCGCGGGTGTCGGGGTGACCGTGATAAGTAACAGTCCGCTGGACACCAAGGCCAGCGGCACGACGCTGAAAAAAATCCAGGTCCAGGATTGACTGTCGACCAGCCAACCTTGCAGGGCGGGCGTCAACGTGGCGGAAGCGACGACCGCGCCGATGGCGAACAGCGCTTGCAGTGCCGGTTGCAGATGGCGCCGGTAGCTGCGAAAGATCAGCACCTGACCCGCCACCAGCAACGTGCCGCCGGCAAAACCCTGAAGGATGCGCAGTGCTGTCAACAGGTCGAGCCGCGTGCTGCAGGCAGCGATGGCGCAGGCCAGCCCCATGACAACGGTTGCAGCGACGATCACGTTGCGCGGGGCGAAGCGTGCCAGCAGCCACGACGCCGTAATGAAACCGATCAATTTGAACCCGGTGTAGCCGATGTCCAGCCAGGCAAACTCATCGGGGGTGGCAGCGGTGTCACCGATGATGTCGTTGCGGCCCAGCACCAGTGCGGTGCCCGCAATCGCTTCGGTGAGGCTGGCGAGCAAAATGCCGATCATCAGCAACACGCCGGGCCGGGCAGGCCGGTTCATGATCCGTCTCCACGCTCCACATCGACCCGCGCCGACAGCCCCGGCACGATGCGCCCCGGCATGGGGTTGCTGGCCAGACGGATTTTCACTGGCACCCGCTGCACCACACGGACGAAATTGCCTGTGGCGTTGTCGGTCGGCAACAGGCTGAAGGCCGAGCCACTGCCGGGGGCAAAGCTGTCGACCACGCCCTCCAGTGCATCGTCGGGGTAGCCGTCGACGGTGATCCGCACCGGCTGACCTGGCTGGATATGCTCCAGCTGAGTTTCCTTGAAGTTGGCCACGACCCACACGTCCTGCACCGGAACGATGTCGAGCAACGCAACCCCCGGCGTGACGTAACGGCCGACCCGCACTTGGCGGTTGCCAATTACCCCGGTCACGGGTGCACGCACCACGGTGCTGTCCAGGTCGATCCGGGCCAGATCGCGTGATGCGTCGGCTTGAGCCATCGCCGCGAGGGCGGCGCTACGCTGGGCCAGGAGCACGGCGAGGCGTTGGCGCTGTGCCTCGACCGACGCCGAAGCAGCGTCCACTGCCGCAGAGGCGCGCGTCTGGGCCGCCGCCGTCTCATCGACCAGCGCCATGCTTACGGCGTTGCTGGCGATGAGTTTGCGGTTGCGTTCGTGAGTCTTGCCGGCGAGGTTCATCTGCGCGGCAGCGGAGCGGCGCTCGGCCTCTGCCTGGCGAATCTGCGCATGTTGCAGTTGCGTCTGGGCATCGACATCGCGGAGGCGTGCCTGTGCCGATTTGAGGTTGGCTTCGGCCTGGGCGAGGCGGGCGCGATAGTCCTGATCGTCGATGCGAAACAGCACGTCGCCGCTCTGCACCGACTGGTTGTCCCGCACCTCGATGCTGGTGACGTAACCGGCAACCTTGGCCGCCAAAGATGTGACATCGCCACGCACATAGGCGTTGTCGGTCGAGATGCTTTTTCCGCCGTACAGCACGACATAACCGCCCGCCACAATCGTCAGGGCGGCGGCGCACATGAGCAGTCCTGCGGCCTTGCGCTTGCCTTGGCGCGGCGGCGCGGGCGTCGATTCGGATTGCGCCATGCTGGCGGTGGTGGGCTGGGGCGCGTTCATGATCGGGGTCCTGCGCAAGGCCGACACCTCCGGCGGCCGGACTGCCGGAGGTGCATCGGCAAATGGATCGGCTACGGCTTGACCGGTTTGACCAGGTCGGTCTCGCTGCTGTCGAGCACGAACACCGCCAGCAGACGGGACGGTTCGGTGGTGCTGGCATTGGCACTCACCGCGTGGAAATCACCCGGTTGTTCGACGAAGTTTTCCCCGGCCTTGTAGACCTTCTCCGGCCCGTCGCCGACCTTGCTGCGCACCGCACCCTCAAGCACCGTGGCGTAAATGAACGCGGACTTCGGATGAAAGTGTGCCGGCGAAGAACCACCGGGTGCGTATTCCACCAGCACGCCCTTCATGGATTTACCCGGAACGTTCGGCAGGGCGCGGTCGAACACCACGGTGACCTTGCCTGCCTGCGGCTCGGCGGCCGAGGCGGAGGAAATCGAAACGGCCGCAAACGTGGCGGCCAGCAGGATTCGGCTGAACATGGCGATACTCCTTCAAATGGGTGGGGTGTTTCAGCGCTGGATCGATTTCGCCAGCCAGTCTTCGAAGCGCGTCGGGCCCAGTCGCGGGTTGCTGCTGCCGGGGGTGAGCGACTGGTCGTCGAGCACATCGCCGAAGTAGCGGGCGTGAACGTCCGGGATCACTTTGCGGGTGTCGTGGGTGGCGCGGAAAAAGCGCCGGACCAACTCGTCGAGCGGCATGGCTTCGGGGCCGGCAATCTCCTGCGTGCCGTTGATCGGCGCGGCCAGTGCCACGTCGGTGAGCGCTGCCGCGACATCGTCAGAAGCCATGGGCTGGATCAACGCCGGCGACAGGCGCACTTCCTCGCCGACGGTGGCGGCCTGAGCGATGCCGCCGACAAATTCGAAGAACTGCGTGGCCCGTAACAGGCTGTACGGAATGCCGGACGCCTTGATCAGATTCTCCTGCGCGACCTTGGCGCGGAAGTAACCGTTGGCGGGCAGGCGCTCACTGCCGACGATCGACAGCGCCACGTGATGGCGAACCCCGGCGGCGTCTTCGGCAGCGAGCAGATTACGGGTGGAGGTTTCGAAGAAATCGAGCACGGCCTGGTCTTCCCACGACGGCGCGTTGGACACATCGACCACAACCTGGGCACCGTCCATCGCTTCGGCCAGGCCTTCGCGGGTGATGCTGTTGATGCCGGTGTTGGGGGAGGCGGCGAGGGCATCGTGGCCGCGTTCGCGCAGATTGTTCACAAGTTTCGATCCGATGAGGCCGGTGCCTCCGATAACGACGATCTTCATGGCAACTCTCCACTTGACGACGGCAACCATTGCTGTCGATGTGCGTTGAGCATGCTTGTGGCGCCCGGGCAAATCCTTGTGGTGACCTTGGATTTGCCTTGGTTTTTTGTCCAGACAGGCCAATCCGTCGGCAGATGCGTAGACCAATGTGCACACCGGTGCGGCGGTTCAAGGTCTGCCGTATCATTGAGCGCACGACAATCGCCCGCTCGGATACGGAGTCGGGGGCCCAGACCAGAGAACAGCCACCGTGCAATTCGTGTTTGAAGACTACGTGCTCGACCAGCAGCGCCGGGAACTGACCTTGCGCGGGGAGGTAGTGACTGTCGGGCCGCAGGTCTTCGACTTGTTGCTGGTACTGGTTGGCAACCGCGAGCGGGTGGTGAGCAAGGACGAACTGTTGAGTGCCGTGTGGAGTGGCCGGATCGTTTCCGAATCGACCATCACCAGCCACATCAACGCCGTGCGCAAGGCTATCGGCGACAGTGGTGAACAGCAGCGCCTGGTGCGCACGGTGCCGCGCAAGGGCTATCGCTTTGTCGGTGAAATCATCCCGTGCGACAGTCCTGTCGACGCACCAGAAGCACCTGCGAAACCCGAGGTGGCCGCGACACTTGTCCTGCCGGAAAAACCTTCGATCACCGTCCTTCCATTCCAGAACCTCAGCGGCGATCCCGAACAGGACTACTTCGCCGACGGCATCGTCGAAGACATCATCACCGCGTTGTCACGCCTGCGCTGGTTGTTCGTCATCGCTCGCAACTCCAGCTTCACCTATAAGGGCAGGGCGGTGGATGCACGAGGCGTCGGTCAGGAACTGGGTGTGCGTTATGTGCTGGAAGGCAGCGTGCGCAAGTGCGGCAACAAGATCCGCATCACCGGCCAGCTGATTGACACCTGCAGCGGAACGCACCTGTGGGCCGAACGCTTCGAAGGTCTGCTCGACGATATTTTCGAGCTCCAGGATCAAGTGGCCGAAAGCGTTGTGGGCGCCATTGCGCCACAGCTCGAACGCGCGGAAATCGAGCGGGCCAAGCGCAAGCCCACCGACAGCCTCGATGCCTACGATTACTACCTGCGAGGGACTGCCAAGCTGCACATCGGCACCCGAGCGGCGATCGAGCAGTCATTGGCGCTGTTCTACCGGGCGATTGAGCTGGATCCGGAATTTGCCTCGGCCTACGGCATGGCCGCGTGGTGCCACTTTTGGCGCAAGCTCAACGGCTGGATGACCGATCGGTCTCGGGAAATCGCCGAAGGTGCGCGGCTGGCGCGAATGGGTGTGGAGCTGGGGCGCGATGACGCCGTGGCGCTGACCCGTTGCGGTCATGCTCTCGCCCATCTGACCGGGGATGTCGATTGTGGCATCGCCTTGCTCGATCGGGCTCGACTGCTCAACCCCAACCTGGCGCCGGCCTGGTATCTGGGTGGCATCCTGCGTGCCTTGCGGGGCGAAACCGAGGCCGCCATTGCCAACCTCGAGCACGCCGTGCGCCTGAGCCCGCTGGATCCGGAGATGTTCCGCATGCAGGTCGGGATGGCACTGGCGCACTTCTTCGCCGGTCGCTTCGAGCTCTCGGCTTCCTGGGCCGAGAAAGCGCAGGGAAACCTGCCCAGTCTGCTGGCAGCGGCGGCCTTGATCGCCGCAAGCCACGCGCTCAGTGGGCGAACCGACAAAGCCGGGCAAACCATGGAACGTGTGCGCCAGCTGGACCCGACCTTGCGGGTGTCCAGCCTGAGTGCGTGGCTGCCCATTCAACGGCCTGAAGACGTGGCCCGGTTCGCCGAAGGTTTGCGGTTGGCGGGGTTGCCGGAGTGACGACGCAGTCGGCCAATCAATCCATCGAAAAATGCATTCGCATGTCCATCGCGGCATCGTACTGATTGCTGGCTACCCGGCGTTCGATCAGGCGGTCGGAGCCGCCCTCGGCGACGCGGCGTTCGATCAGGCGGTCGGAGCCGCCCTCGGCAACACGGCGTTCGATCAGGCGATCGGAGCCGCCTTCGGCAACACGGCGTTCGATCAGCCGGTCGGAGCCGCCTTCGGCGACGCGGCGTTCGATCAGGCGGTCGGAGCCGCCCTCGGCGACGCGGCGTTCGATCAGGCGGTCGGAGCCGCCTTCGGCAACTCGACGTTCCATCAGCCGATCCGAACCCCCTTCGGCAATCTGGGTCGGCGCCTTTCTGGCCCGGTACTGTTGCACCGATGAAGGCTCTGAATCCGGAGTGCTGGTTTCCTGTCTGTTGGCCACCGGCATGTCGGGCAGGCAACTTGCGCCGAATGCATGAGTGGCAACTATCCAGGTGGCTGAAACAATGGCAACGGGCAATACCAATCCAATAGTTTTCATCGTGATCATCCTGAGTCGTAGTGGGATTTCGTTATTGAACTTCCGGGTTGCAACCAGACAGGTTCTAAATCAATCGAATACTTTTAATGAGGAACTCCATGTTCCTGCGCGGACAGGCGAATTCGGTTATGCGCAATCAGGCGCATGACGTAGCCCAACTTGATCGCGGTCGGCCCGAGGATCGTCATCCCGTGGGCACCGACCAGCGTGGGCAAGGCCAGGTGAGCGTCAAACACATACGCCAGGAAGACTCCCGCCATCAACATGCCCAGACCCCCGATCAGCAATACGTGGGACAACTTCAGCACGCGGTACGAGTCTTCAAAAAAGTCATACATGTTGATCAGCCATCCCTGGGTTCGTGAATGAGTGGGTAAATGTCGACGCGCACGGAAACCGCGAAGTCAATGACTTTGCCGGCCGTTGCATCTGATGGAGGGATTTTACTGTTGGGCGTAGGGATCAACCATGTTGCATAAGTTTGGTTTTATCCTGCCCGTGTATGGAGAAGTCATACCAACGTATATAAACAACTATCAATGTGCGCTGAATAAGGGCGCTGCATCTAATGGTTGATACCCAGGCTTTCGGCCATTCGAACCAGATCGGCGAACGATTGCGCGCGCATCTTGCGCATGGCCTGGCTCCGGTGAATTTTCACGGTGATCTCGCTCAAGCCGATGGCACTGGCGATCTGTTTGTTCATCAAGCCCGAAACGGCCAATCCCATTACCGACTGCTCTCTGACCGTTAGTGCCCCATAGCGGGTGCGCAATTCATGATGGCGGCGTTCGCACTCGCGGTGTGACCTGTCCCGCGTATGCGCGGCGACCACGGCATCGATCATTGCCTGCTCGCGAAACGGTTTTTCCAGGAAGTCGACGGCACCGGCTTTCATGGCGCGCACCGTCATGGCGATGTCGCCGTACCCGGTCATGAATATGATCGGCAGGTGGATTTTGGCGTCGGCGAGCGCCTGCTGAAAGACCAGCCCGCTGGTGCCTTGCAATCGAACATCGAGCACCAGGCAACTGGGCAGGTCAGGTCGCTCGTATTTCATGAAGTCGGCGACCGATCCGAACAGCTCGACCTGCAGGCCGATGGAGCGAAGCAGGCTGCCAAGGGCCTCGCGCAGGGGGGCGTCATCATCAATGATGAAAACGATGGATTCAGGGTTTCGCTCGGGTGAAAGTTCTACGTCCATACGCGGGATGGCTTCGCGGCGATCGGGCTGCGCAGGATGCTGAACAACTCAATGGAAAGCTTTGCCCGAGCCTCCGGTTTTCATTGGATTTTGCTTGGCTAACCGTCCAGAGGCCATCGACCTGGTACTTCTTCTATCGATGGCCTTGATGGGTCAGTTTCCTGTCCGGGCGACAATCGCAAAATTCCCCGGTGCCTTTTCCAGCAACCCCAGAAATCTCACGAGATCGACCTTGCTGCCATCCACCTTCAGATCATCGGAGGTGAGCGTTTCTTTCAGCCCGGCGGTGCCGCCCAGCAACTGGACGAACAGGTCCTTGGTGACGGTCAGGGTTGCGTTGGCGTTCGCCGCGGTCGGGCCTTTTCGATAGTGCAGCACGGCGTTCTCGATCCACAGCACGAACGATTCATTCGTATCGGTCAGCACCAGATTGAACGTCCAGTGCTTGCCATCTGCCGCCGGGCCGTCGAGGCTTGCGGCCATGGCTTCGAGGAAGCGTTCGGTGGGCGTCTGCTTCATCAGTTCGATCAGGTCGGAGCGTTTGACGCCCTTGGTCGGCGGGCCGTTGCGCAGTTCCATGGCAGCGGTCAGGTAGCTGTTGCGCCAGGTCGCCGATTCCGCCTGATAGCCCATCTGTTCATACGCGCGGGCCATCAGTTCCTTGGCGGCGGTGTCGTCCGGTTTGGCGAGCACAGCCTGGTCCAGCAGTTCGGCGACCCAGCGATATTCGCCCTTGTCATAGGCCACGCGCGCGGCTTCGACCACTTTGGCGTTGCCTCCCATCAATTCGACGTAGCGCTTTGCCGACTCCTTGGGCACCAGCGGATTCAAGTGCGCGGGGTTGCCATCGTAGGCGCCCAGGTACAGCTGGTAGATCGCCTTGACGTTGTGGCGCAGGTCGCCGTAATAGCCACGGGTGCCGAAGTACGACGCCAGCGAATCCGGCAGCTGGATCTTGTCGGCGATCTCGTTGGGGGTGTAGCCGGCGTTCATCAGGCGCACGGTCTGGTCGTGCAGGTACTTGTAGACATCGCGGTGCTTGGTGATGAATTCGCGGATCCGTTCGTTGCCCCAGATCGGCCAGTTGTGCTGACCGAAATAGACCTCGGTGTCGCCCAGTTCGTCGAGGGCGATTTGCGTGTATTCGGACCAGCGCAGCGCATCGCGCACCTTGGCGCCACGGATCGGCAAGAGGTTGTGCATGGTCTGCGCCAGCAGCTCCGCACCGCCATACGCCTTGAGCGCGGGGATCGAAAAAGTCAGCTCGGCCGGGGCTTCCGCGCCGGGCATGTTGTGGAACACGAAGCTGACGCCGTCGAGCACCAGCGGCTGGATCGGCTGGTCGATGATCTGCGTCGGCGGCAGGATGCCCATGCTGCCGTAGGCGACGTTCTTGCCCAGCCCCGTGTCGACGATGCCGGTCACGCCCGGGGTCAGGTTCTTGCCGAACTGATACATCGAACGCCGCGCCATCGCCGGGCCCGCCAGGATGTTTTCGCTGGTGGCTTCCTCCATGAACCCGGCGGGCGCGACGATGGGAATGTTGCGCTGGGCCACTTCACTGCTTGAGGTGATGCCCAGCACACCGCCGAAATGGTCGGCATGGTCGTGGGTGAAAATGATCGCGCTGACGGGCTTGTTGCCCAGATGCTCGCGGGCGAAGGCCAGCGCTGCGGCGGCGGATTCCCGGGAGGTCAGCGGGTCGACCACGATCCAGCCGGTTTGCCCGTCGATCAGCGTCATGTTGGCGATGTCGAAGCCGCGCAACTGGTAAATCCCATCGCGGACCTTGAACAGACCTATCTGCGCATTGAGCATCGCGTGCCGCCACAGGCTCGGATTGACGGTAGCTGGTGCCGGGCCTTCGACGAAACGGTACGCATCGAAATCGATCAGGGCATTGCCGTCAGCGCCGAGGATCTTGCCGGTCGGGCGGGCGATAAAGCCGCGCTGGGCATCTTCCATGTCCCGGTTGTCGCTGAGGTCCAGGCCCTTGATCGACGCCTGGATCACCGCTGCCGTGGCGGGCGTGGCGTCGCCGGCTGCGACGCCGGGTTTGTTATCGCAGCCGGCGAGGGACAGCAGCGCCAAGGCGATGATCGTGTAGAAGGTCGGTTTCATTCTTGTTGTTCTCCGAGGGTCGAATGCGCTCCAGCCTAGGGGCAGGGCGGCGATGTATCCAATGCATTGTTTACATCCGGATAATGCGTCGCTAGCATCGCGCGAATGGACCTCAAACGACTCTCACACCTTCTCGCACTGGCCGATGAACGCCATTTCGGCCGCGCGGCCGAACGCGTTCATCTCAGCCAGCCAGCCCTGAGCCGCAGCATTCAGGCGCTTGAGAGCGAAACCGGGCAACGGCTGTTCGATCGCGATAGCGGCGACGTTCGCCCGACACCGGCGGGAGAGTTTCTGATCGAGCGGGCGCGGCGGCTGCTGTTCGATGCCCGCTCGCTGGAGCGGGACATGGCGCTCTACAGCGATCGCCAACTGGGCAGCCTCGCCTTTGGCGTCGGGCCTTTCCCGGCTGCGATGTTGATGCATCAAGTGGTGCCGCGACTGCGTCAGGATCACCCGGCGGTTACGCTGCGGGTGGAAGTGAACAACTGGCAGATTCTCGAAGCGCGGTTGCGTGCTGAAGCGATCGAATTCTTCGTTGCCGACATTCGCAACTTCACGGCGGACTCCGACCTGCTGATCCGTTCGCTGGGCCAGGTCTCGGCAGGTTTCTTCGTACGACCGGAGCACCCACTGGCCGGGCGTAAAGTGGCGATGGGAGACCTGGAAGGCTATGGCATCGCCACGACGCGCCTGCCGGAAGTGGTGAAACTCGAGACCGCCCGAACCCTCGGCATCCCCACCCGCCAGGCGCTGCCCATTGTGCTGGAGTGTGATGAAGTGGCGTTGCTCAAGACCGTCGCTGGCTCAACCGACACCATCCTCGGCGTCATTCATGGTGCTGTGGCTGAAGATATTCGGGCGGGGCGTTTGATCGAGCTTCATGTTGTCGACAGGCCGGGGTTTCACTCCGAAATCGGCGTGGTGAGTTTGCAGGGCAGAAGCTTGTCGCCAACCGCGCTGTGTGTGATTGAGGCGGTCGTTGCCGAGATGCAATCCGTTCACGTCGAACAATCCCCACGTCTTTAAAGACGCGTCCTACAGCCACGATTTTCCTGGTTCGTTAACGTCATGCGGCCCCTTGCGAGGGGCTGCCGATGCATGAACGAAAGGACAATCAGTGGCTGGTCAAAAGGACATTCCCCGGGTTCCCAACCCACCGGCGGGCGACGGGCATCACGTCACTTACCGCTACATGACGGCCACCAAACTGGCTGATCAGAACGACCGACAAAACAAGTACGACGCCATGCTGGCGCGGCAAGACGCCTTCGAACGTAGCCGTGAGATGGCGGCGAACAAGCCAGAGCCAGCGCGCGCCGGCTGCGTGTTTGCCAAGTCGTGCAAGCTGCCGGACGCGATTATCGATTACTCGAATCCTTCGGGAATGGTGCCGACTGACAGCCTGAAGGATTACGGCGAGCTGGTTTTGCTCGGTGGGCGTGAGGCCGATGACAGCGGTGGAGTTGAACTCAAGAAAATCAGCGGCACGGCAATTTCAGCGGGGCTGGGCGCTTTTGCCCTTACCGGTGAGGCGTTCAAGGCATTGCCCGCGATGGCCTCTGCTGCCATCAGCCCGTTGCTCGGTCTGGTGGCGATGTTCATGCCGTCAAACCTGGGCGACAGCGCGCTCTATACCGAAGATCAGTTGCTCGCCCTCAAACAGGCCCGAATCCGCGTGCGCCTGCGCGTTGAACAGCAGGCCGATGGCAGTCTAAAGGGTTACGGCTTCTATACCGGCAAGAATCGCGACTGGGAGATGGTTGATGTCGTGCGGTTCGCTGCACGCGGTAACCGGTTTATTGCAGACCTTGGTGAAGGTGTTGAGCTGATCTGGACGCCGGCTGTGGACGGTTCCGACATCCTCGGTATTCCGGCACTGGAGGCTGCTCCGCAAGCGCCGCATATCTGGGTGTATCCGCCGACGAAAGCGGCGGAGGGGATTCTGGTTAATCCGGTTTATCCGCCGGAGTATTGGGATTTCATATTGGTGTTTCCGGCGAGTTCCGGGGTTCGGCCGCTGTACATTGTCTTGAATGTTTCCAGCAGGAAGCTTCCCAGCCCCGACCACGATTACCATTCGGCACCTGAAACGGAAGAAATTGTCGGATTCCCGGGTTTGAAGGAAGCGAAGAAGAAAACACCAAAGCAGGGCGGTGGCGGTCTTCGAGAACGCTGGACGGATGCTAAAGGCAGAAACATCTATGAATGGGACTCACAGCACGGAGAACTCGAAGCCTATCGTGCAAGTGATGGCAGCCATCTAGGGGCTTTTGATCATTTAACAGGTGAGCAGATTGCCCCTCCCAAGAAAAACCGCAGCATTAAAAAGTATTTATGAGGCTGGAATGGGACTGAAAGTCAGATTGAATTGGTATGACAAAAAAACAGAGCTCGCTGAGGGAAAGGAGTACTCGGTCGATCTCGGTGATGACGGTTCAATCATCGAGTCGTTGGGTCTGCTGGAGGAAAATGATATTTATGACGGCGGGTTTGATGTACGGAATGACTGGATAGCAAAATTACAGCCATTGTTTACCCACAAAATCGAACCAGCGGTATTCGACTACCAAGTGTCCTTTCGATACAGAACAACGTGGTGAGCAACCACTAGCAAAGGGGGCGGATGTATTTACGAAAATACATCCGCCCCCTTTTCACATAAGCCAATCAGCCCCGCTGACCCCGCCCGGATAATTCAGCACAAACTGCACATGCGCCTTCACCCCGGTGGCCAGTGTTGCGTCATCGGCGGTGAAGTAGGGGCTGTGGTTGTTCGGCGCCTTGCTCATGTCCTGGCCTTCCGGCGTGGCGCCGAGGAACACGAACAACCCCGGCACCCTGCGCGCGTAGTAGGAGAAGTCCTCGCTCGGTGACAGGGAGGCGGGCAGGCGCTCGACCTTGCCCGGTGCTGCCAGTTCGAGGGCCGGGATCATGGCTTCGGTCAGGGCCGGATCGTTGGTGGTCACGGGCGCATTGTTCACCAGCAGCAGATTGGCCTGGGTTTCGTAGGCGCTTGCGATGCTGTTCACCAGCGGCGGCATCTTTTTCAGGATCGTGTCGCGGATGTCGGCGTTGTTGGTGCGAATGGTCCCGGTCATTTCCACGGTCTCGGGAATGATGTTGGCCGCCGAACCGCCGTTGATCGTGCCGACACTGATCACGCCCATGCCCTGCGTGAGATCGACACGCCGACTGACCAGCGTCTGCAATCCACTGATGATGCCTTGACTGGCGACAATCGGATCGACACCGCTCCAGGGCGCCGAGCCGTGAGTCTGCTGGCCCTTGACCGTGATGCGGAACGAGTCACTGCTGTTGAGCACGGTCCCGGATTTGTAGAACAGATGCCCGGTCGGATAACCCGCCATCACATGCACCCCGAACACCGCTTCGACCTTGGGCGAATCGAGCGCGCCATCGCGGATCATCGCCTGTGCGCCGATCAGGGTGTCGGTCTGGAATTCATCGACATCGGCCGCACCTTCCTCGGCCGGCTGAAACAGAAACACCACCGTCCCGCGCACCTGATCGCGATGCTCGGCCAGCACTTTCGCGGCGCCCAGCAACATGGCGGTGTGGGTGTCGTGCCCGCAGGCGTGCATCACCGGCACACTCTTGCCCAGCCGCGTGCTGGTGGCCTGGCTGGCGAACGGCAGGTTCGTCATCTCCTTGACCGGCAAGGCGTCCATGTCGGCGCGCAACGCCACGACCGGCCCCGGCAATCCACCTTTCAGCACACCCACAACACCCGTCTTGCCGACCCCGGTGCGTACTTCAATGTTCGACGCCTTCAACCGCTCGGCCACCAGCGCGGCGGTCTTGAACTCAAGATTGCCCAACTCTGGATGCTGATGAATCGTGTGGCGCAGACCGACAACTTCCTGATTGACCGCGCTCACGGCGCTATCGACCCAGGGCGCCTCGGCGGCATGGCTGGCAGTGGCAACAAACGAAGACAGAACGGCGAGGCACAGCGAGGTTTTGCAGAAACGGATCAAGGCGGGACTCTCTCTTATGGTTTTTATTGGCGTCAGAGGGTATGCCGCGATGCAAGGCGGGACAAACGAGTCTGGCCGGTGATCGCACGGCTTTTGGTTTTTCGCGTTTTTGCCAGAGCGCGGCTTTCTGCGGATTGTTTTCCATCGTCTGATCCGCTTCACTGTGGCTCTTTTGCCTGAGCGGAAATCAATCATGGAACGATGCGAAGCACTGGTCATCGGCCTCGGCGCCATGGGCACGGCCACGGTGTATCAACTGGCGAAAGCCAGGGTCAACGTGGTCGGCATCGACCGCCACCATCCGCCGCACACATTCGGCTCCAGCCATGGCGACACCCGCATCACCCGACTGTCCGTGGGCGAGGGCGCGCAATACGTGCCCATCGTGCGCAACTCCCACCGCATCTGGCGCGAACTGGAAGCGCTGTCGGGCGAGGCCCTGTTCGAACAGACCGGCCTGCTGGTGCTGACCTCAAGCCCCGACTTCGATCCCGCGGACGAAACCGACTTCACCCTGCGCACCATCGCCCTGGCACAGACCTACGGCATCGAACACGAAGTCCTCGACGCCGGCCAGATACGCCAGCGCTTCCCGCAGTTTGCCCAGGTGCGAGACGACGCCATTGGCTACTTCGAGCCCGAGGGTGGTTTTGTACGGCCCGAACGCTGCATCGACGTACAACTGAGATTGGCCGAACAACACGGCGCCACGCTGTACAAGGGCGAGACCGTGACCCACATCAGCTCGGACGAACAAGGCGTCACCGTCACCACCGACCAGCGCACCGTGCGGGCGAACAAACTGGTGGTCACCGCCGGCAACTGGGCGGGCGGCTTGCTCGGCGCGCCGTTCGACAGACTGCTCAGCGTCTATCGGCAAAAACTGTTCTGGTTCGAAACCGAGCCCGACGCAGGACTGGTCGGCAACTCACCCACGTTCATCTTCACTCACGGCCCGGACGACGATTTCTATGGCTTTCCCGCATTGCCGGGGGAGGGCAGTTTGAAAGTGGCTACCGCGCAGTATCACAGCACATCCACGCCCGAGACTCTGGACCGCACAGTCTCGGCCGAGGAAGAACGCGAGATGTACGAGCAACAGGTGCAGGGGCGGATTGCCGGGCTGACGGATCGCGTGGTGAAGTCAGCGGTTTGCGCCTACACCGTCACGCCGGATCGGCATTTCATCATTGATGAGCATCCACGGTTGCAGCATACGTTGGTGGTATCGGCGTGCTCCGGGCATGGGTTCAAACACTCGGCGGCGCTGGGGGAGGCATTTGCGCAGTGGTGTTTACGGGGGGAGAGTGAGCTGGATCTTTCGTTGTTTTCGGTGGGGCGGTTTGAGTGGGAGTGATGGTACTTGCGAGTGACAGCTTTCGGCTAGAAGCAGACATCTACATTTGGAAAAATGTAGGCTCTACGAATTTCCAGAGAATCAAGGAATGGAATGAGCAACCTACTATCAATTGCAAGCCATAAATCGAAGTACAGCATCGGCTTCTATCCAAGCTTTGCCGTTGACGGAGTACCTTTGGAGATTTGGCTGCCTAGGCAAAATCCAGATGCTGAGCTTCACCTTGTAGCGGCCCATTCAGGTTTATACAGCGATGAAGATACCTGGTTGATATGGGATCGGATTTATTCCACTGCGCCGGGATGGAAGACCTTGGTTCCATTGCTTGTCTGCTCTGATGACTTGGACCTGACCTGTACCGTTATCGTCGCTGAGCAGTCCGCTGATGAGCATCAAGTCCAGTGGTGCCGATTTGGCTTGTTAAGGGATTTGATCACGCTGAAATCCCCTAGTGTTGACTGGTACGACGCGATACCGAGCTTGATTTTTGAAAGGCTCCATTATCAGAGCGTACTGGATGAGTTCCGCAAACAAGAAAACATCAAAATGGACTGGGATTAGCTCCATCAGCTGTCTACCTGCGATTAAACCGTTCGTTACGACAGCCTCAGGATAAAAGAAGAGACGTGCGAGCGACTGCTATCGACTTATTCTGTTGAAAAGGTCGGCCATGGTTTCCTCGGCAGAAAAGTAAGCGCATGAGATTGAAATCTTTGCTTTGGGCAGAGGCGTCCGGATTACGATTTCACGTAAGAGCGTGCAAAAAAGGCGTTTTCACCGATCAAGGATGAGACCGTTTCGGCAAAGCGACTTTTTCAACAGAATCGGCTAAGAGCTAGCCCTCGCAAAAGGCAGCAACCGGCCAAAAGCGGACATTCGACTGATTAGAATGAAGTGCTTAAAGCTGCACGACGAAGTTGGTCAGGGGAAGATGGTAAAGGCCTAATACTCGCCCGAACGACTGACGCCACCCGATCTAACCGGAACATCCGGGCCGGTTGCTCGAGCCGAGTCCGCTTGTGCACTTGACTCCTTGGTTCGCCTCCAGCCATTTCGTATGATGAGCAACCTTAGTTTGGGGTGCTTGGCGTGAAACCAACATCAAAAAAAGCTTCAATCCATCCGCCCTTACCAACCGGCGTCACCCAGAGTTTAAGCGAGGCTGTAAGTCGGCTTTCTTGGGACGATTTGCGAATCATCAAAACGCTAAGCGAATGCGGCAACAGAGCCACGACTGCAAAAAGCTTGGGAATCAATGTATCCACCGTATCGCGTCGTGTGGCTCAAGTGGAAAAGACACTTGGGGTCGTTTTATTTGACCACCGCCGTTCTGGGTACATGCTGACGCCCGAGGGCATTGAGTTAAGGGCGCTCGCCGAACGCGTCGAGCTTGATATCGTCAGCGTTACACGTCGGATTTCTCGCGCAGGTCAAGGGCCACAGGGAAAGCTTCGGATCACTACCAGCGACTCCCTGCTTCTGTATTTCCTCACGCCGATCATCGCCGACTTCAAAGCGCTTAATGAAGGCATTGCCATCGAGGTTCTGGTTGGCAACGAGACGTTAAGTCTCGCTCGCGATGAATCTGACGTGGCGGTGAGAGCGACGAAAAAACCTGCCGAAAGTCTCGTCGGGCGCAAGCTCGCTTCGATCGCATGGGCGCCTTATGGCAGCATAAAACAAGCGGCTGCTATCCCGTTCGCAGAAGGCCAACCGTGGGTGTCCTATTCCGCAGGATTATGTGGACTGAAGGCTAAGAGCTACGTCGAGAACAGAGTCAGCGCCGACTGTATTTCTTATCGTACCGACTCAGTCGCGGCGGCGAGCGTCGCCATTGCGGCAGGCCTTGGTTATGGGTTTCTTCCGTGCATGCTGGGAGACATTACGCCTGGGTTAAGACGCGTCGGGCCTGTTGTGCGCGAACTACAGGATGAGCTCTGGCTGCTTACGCATCAGGACATTCGAAAGTCATGGAGAGTAAAAGCATTCATGACTTTTTGTGCAGCAGCCGTAGCGCATCAAAAGCCTTTGATCGAAGGGCAGCTGGATCTCCCGGTTGCGCAGGGCGAAACCGGGAGCGTCTCTTAGTCGGCGCTAGATCCGATGACAGCCTTGCAGACAATTTCAATCAGCTGTGAACGTTGAGCCAACCTGGATACACCGATTATATTGCTCGCGCACTGGGGCCGCTCAGTGCGATATGCGGCTTTGCGCACATCACCTACCACGGCGAAGGCCGCGTCCATATCCAATACGTAGAGCGTTTCTTCGACGACATCATTAAGGGTCGCTCCATAGAGCGCGAGCAACTTGGCGATGTTGTCGTAAGAGGCGCGCATCTGCTCTCCTATCGACGAGAAATCGCTGGGCTTCCCCTCGCTATTCAAAGGCGCGGGAGCAACCAGGTTACCCTCCTCATCGTGGTTGAACTGACCCGAGATATAGATCTCGTTTCCAACTTTTCTGGCCTGGGGATAGCCGTAGCCCTCCTCCCATGAGACTCCCCAGTAAGCGGTGTTTTTGCCGTGCGGTTGTGAAGCAGCCATTGCTTTCTCCTTGAAGATGACGAGTCGAATGATGTCGATTCGAGTTGTCGGGAGGCAAAGGCTAGCACCGGAAACACTATTGAAAATGCGCATTTTTGCGCCTCCAGCAGCGCAAAAATGCGCCCCTATTACGACACGCATTCCGTTAAATTTTTTCCATCGACTGACCGCTGGATTGAGCTTATCAACCGGCTACTGGGAAAAAGGAATCAGGATGAAAAACGAAACATGCGCGTCCTCACTTAATGATTTGACTAAACAGACTGGGCAATTGAAACCTTGGCAGATTCAACGCGCGGAGCAGTTAATGCTCGATAACCTGGACTCAGATATTTCAGTAGCAGCTATCGCACAGGCCTGTGCGCTATCGCGCAGCCATTTCACCCGTCAGTTTAAAAGAAGCACTCTCGTCTCACCCAAAGAATGGATGCGAGAGCAGCGGATTCTGAGGGGCAAGCAGTTACTTCAGACGTCGAGATTGCTAATTGCGGACATTGCACTGGAGTGTGGCTTCTCTGACCAGTCTCACTTCTGTCGCACATTCGTGCGAACCGAAGGTGTAACTCCGCGGGCTTGGAAACAGAACAATCAATCGCCTGCGCTGTGATTTGATGAGCTGGATAGCGGAGTTAAGACTTACCTGGAGGTTTAACCCTAGGATGCGACGCATGTGAATTGCGCCTCGGCCGCATTACGGTAAACAACACGATCATCGCGCGCTAATGGCCGTTAACGGTCGAGTGCGAACGTCTGCTTGGCCGATAGCTGCCATTTATTGCGGCAGCTTCGGCTGACATCGTTTTCTCAAGCCCTCTGCTACTCAGTCATGACAGAGGGTTGGCTTTCAGGTCTTCACCTCAACATGATCCAACGCCTGATTCACCGCCAACTCACTCAACATCACCAACTGCGCAATCCCGATCGCAGTCTTGCGATGGGCTGGCTCCAGTGTGGCAGCGAAGTTGTTGAGCATTTCGCTGGCCGAGCCCAGTGATTCACTGGCGTTGGCTAAGAGAGATTCAGTGTTGTAGGCCGGGTTGGCCAGGTACATCGGGTCATGCCTGGTGTGGCTACCCATGATCCGTTGCTGCGGGGTGAGGTAGTGATCGAGCGCGCGTTCTGCCGCTTCGTTGAGAGTTCGAGAATCGGGAAATTTATAGGGCGATACCGGATCGGTTTCCGGTGGGTTCGGTGTGGGTTTGAACATAGATGTAACTCCAGGGTGAGAAAGTGGAGCCATCAGCCTCGCTACCAAACGAGGGTGGTGGCCATACGGAGGTTGGTAGACCGGTCACCTGGATACCCGGCGCGTCCGAAGACGCCCTACGCATGGCCACCATAAAACAGAGGACGAAAGAGTCCCTGCAATCTGGTGTTGCGATGCGACAGGTAATCCGGGCTACCAAACCCGATCACTGTTTTTCAGTGACCCGGAAACGATAAAACCCGCACCCCAGACGCACAAGCCGGCGGATTCTGGCGTAGTCGTAGGCAATGACGCAAGACGCTGTAGCCGTGGGGAAGTAATGCCGGGCGTTTCTAAACACCCTTCGGAAAACGCTTAAACACGCCGCCCTCGCCATGTCGAAATCAGACGCTCCATGCAGGTCCTGAATAATCCGATCACATCGATTTCAATTTTCCTGTCCGCACCATTCGTTCTTGGCACCTACCGACGCGCGTCACTTTTTAAGCTTGATGAAACGTTTCAGCAGGTTTATAAAAACGGCACAACTCCAAGAAAGGCTGCTCCCATGACCCCGCTCAAACTCGTTGTTGCCCTCAGCGCACTGTCCGCTGCTTCCCACGCCATGGCCTGGGATTACGTTCTGCTCGACACCGACAAAGCCGCTCAGAACTGGCAGATCACCAGCCAGCAACTCGGCGTGAAAACCGGCAAACCTTTCAGCGTCAGCCTGCGCACCTTGCATGGTGGTCGGCAGGAGGGCGTCAGCATTGTCGACATTGATAACGGCACGATGAAGCTCTCGGTGGTGCCGACGCGGGGCATGAACGTCTTGCAGGCTTCGGTCGGCAATGTACGCATGGGCTGGGATTCGCCGGTCAAGGAAGTGGTCAATCCGTCCTTCATCGAACTCAATGGCCGCGGCGGTCTGGGCTGGCTGGAGGGTTTCAATGAGTTGGTGACCCGCTGCGGGTACGAATGGGTCGGTCACCCCGGCGTCGACAACGGCGAACTGCTGACCCTGCACGGCCGGGCCGCCAACATTCCTGCGAACAAAGTCACTCTGCACATCGATGAAACGCCACCGTACGCCATCACCCTGCGCGGTGAACTGAAAGAGCAGGCGTTCAAGAAAGTCGACTTCTCCGTCGCTACCGAACTGGTCACCGAACCCGGCAGCGTCGTGTTCGCCCTCAACGACACGCTGACCAACAACGGCGACTATCCGAAGGAGTACCAGGCGCTGTACCACAGCAACTTCAGCACCCCGTTCCTGGAGCAGGGCGCTCGTTTCGCCGCGCCGGTGAAACAGGTGTCGCCGTTCAACGACAAAGCCAAGGGCGATTTGGCTGAATGGCAAACCTACCGCGCACCGACCAAGGACTACGACGAAACGGTTTACAACGTGGTGCCGTATGCCGATGCCAAGGGCGATACGTTGACCGTGTTGCATAACAAGGCTGGCAGTCTGGGCGTTTCGGTTGGCTTCAATACGCAGACATTGCCGGTGTTTTCCCTGTGGAAGAACACCGATACCCAAGGTCAGGGTTATGTCACCGGTCTGGAGCCGGGGACGAGTTTTTCCTACAACCGTCGTTATCAGCGGCCACTGAACCTGGTGCCCACAATCGGGCCGAAGGAACACAAAGAGTTCCGCATCAGCTACAGCTTGTTGGCGGATAAGGCAGCGGTGGATAAGGCCTTGAAGCAGGTGAGCGAGATTCAGGGCGGGCGGGAGACTGAGGTGCGGCAGGCACCGTTGGTGGATCTGAGCAAGGGGTGAAGCCGGCGGTCGTTCAACTGTTCAGCGACATCGGCTTGTCGCCACCCGGAGGCAAGCCGAACACCTTGCGTATCCTGTTGAGAAATGCCCCGTAGGGTCGCCCCAGCGCCAGCATCATCAAGGCCGCACCGAGCGTGCCGCGCACCAGCTCACCCCCCGATGCACCACTGGAGGCAATGATCGCTGCATAGAGGGGGACCTGGAAACTGACGAGGGCGAAGCTGTCCCACAGCAGTCTGGAAACTCGACGCGGGCTGGCTCGCTTCATCACCCAGTCCCGCCACAGACCGTAAGGTCTTGCGACGGGCACCATCAATACGGCGCCTACAAGGCGCGCATGAAGAACCTGATCCCACGTCATGCCGGCAATGAATCGTTCATTGATGATGCCGGTGGTTGTGAAAAACAGGATCAGCGCCGTTGTGTCTGCGATGAATGCAGTACGGCGCATTGACTGTTGCGGGCGTTGAAGCAAATCACATCTCCTGTCCTGGTTCAGGTAGGTGCCAGCGCATCCTCCAGATGTGACAGCGGCTGCACCGCCAGGTGCGGAAATTCGCCGAAGAACTCGATCAACAGCTCGGTGAGCACGCGTATTTTCCGGGCGGGATGCGGCCCCGGCGGGCGGAGGTAGGCACCTGCTGGCGGTGGGGGATGGTTTGTCATGATCTGCAACAGTGCTCCCGTTGCCAGGTGCTCATGGGTGAGGCAGTCAGGCAGGTAGGCGACGCCCAGGCCAGCAACTGCGGCAGCGGCTGGTGATCGCGTTCATCTGCGCCGCGCTCGCGGTGATGATGGAGACCCCCGAGCATCGTCTGGAAGTGACGTCGACCATTGGCCTGGCGCTGGCGATTTCCTTTATCGGGCTGGTGACCACGCGCCAGCATGGGCAGGTGAGGGCAGTGGTTTCGGCGGGCGAAGCTTAGGTTTTTTCTGGCGCTTGAACGATGGGGCTTTTGCCCGCAACCATCGGCCCCTTGGTGTACGACCCTTTGATTTTGCGTGCCCCATACACAGGCATTCCATCTACGGCTTGTCAGCGCGAGTGGCTCGGGGAGGGGGCATGGTGGTTTTCTCCCGCGTGGTTTCACTTGAGGCTAGATCAAGCCGGGCAGTTTCACCCACCTGTTTCGCCCCAGGGCCTTGGCACTGTAAAGCGCTTCATCGGCGGCTTCGATCAAACCTTGCACGGGGGTTAGCCGGGAGCCGGTGGCAGTGGCAATCCCGATGCTGACACTCACTCGTCCCAACGGGCTGGATTCGTGGGAAATGTTCGCTTGCTTCAATCGGTCGAGGATCAGTTGCGCCACGATCTGCGCACCTTCGCCGTCGGTATTGGGCATGATGACGCCCATCTCTTCACCGCCATACCGCGCCACAAGATCCGAGGGACGGCGCACGCACGCCTCCACCACGTTAGCAACGCGTTGCAGACAATCGTCGCCGGCAACATGCCCGTGGGAATCGTTGAACAGTTTGAAGTAGTCGATATCAATCATCAGCAATGCCAAGGATGTGCCGTCGCGCTGCGCTCGTCGCGCCTCTACGTCCAGTGTCACATCGAAGCAGCGTCGATTGGCCAGACCGGTCAGGGCGTCCTTCATCGCCAACAGCTCGAGTTGCCTGTTTGACGAAAGCAACTGCTGCTGAGTGCCCATCAACTCCGCTTCTACCTGGGTTCTGCGTCGAATATCCAGTATCAAAAACCAGCCGATGAGACCCGTAAGCGCCAGCAGGCCCGTCACCACCACGGCCGATAGCAGCGCCTCCGTTCGCCACGCGGCGAGGGCTTCGCGTTTCCCGAGTGCGACGGTTGTGATCAGCGGCAGCCGGTCACTTTTGCGAAAGGCGTAGAGCCTTTCCACACCGTCCAGGCTGGAGGTAAACGAGGCGGTGCCGACAGAGTGATCCACCAGGTACTTGGCGTAGATCGGTGACTTTGAAAAATTGCGCCCCATATCCTGCTCGCGGAAGGGATAGCGAACCAGCAACGTACCGTCGGTATAGGACAACCCGATGGCACCTTCCTGGCCGACATCGATCTTTCCAAACAGCCGCAGAAAGTTTTCGATGCCCAAGGTCACCGCGACCACTCCGGCAAACTCACCGCGAGCATCATTGAAACGTCGACTGACAGTAATTACCCATTCCTGATTGGTGCGGCTTTGAATGGGCGGACCGATAAAGGTTTCGGGGGAGGGATCATCGCGGTGATGAATGAAATAGGTGCGATCACTGCTATTGGCCCCGGCCGGAATCGGCCGGTTGGAGGACATCAGCCAGCGTCCCTGATTGTCGTAGATGGTGATGCCGCTGAGCTGTGGCATCAGCGACTCCTGCCGGTCGATCAGCGAACTGATCCGCTGGATCTGAACGGGGCCACTGCCTTCGGTTTCCAGGCGTTCGACGAGCCCGAGCAAAAGCGCCGAACTCTGGCGGACGATGCCTTCGGAATAGGTGACAAGCGCCTGGGTCAGGTTCAACCCGTGAATGTCCACTTCCTCCAGCGCTCGCTCTCGAGAGGCCAGCACCTTCCAGACAGTCAGTGAGGCCAGGGAGCAGCCGATAACCAACAGCAAAAGCACAACCAGGTGGGTATCTCGCTTCACGTCACTACCTTATGGAAAGTCCGTTCCAGAGGCTATTGGATCAAGGCAATGACGGCAGTCGCTTGTCCTCATCGCGTGCAAGGATACAAGCAGTCAGGTGTCGCTGCAGCAATAGATGAATGGGTTACAGCACCGAACCGCGCTGGACCTCAACCGCGTTTGGGCAGTTTCCAGTTCGGGCGAATGAAGTGGCAGGTGTAGCCATTCGGTATGCGCTCGAGGTAATCCTGATGCTCCGGTTCCGCCTCCCAGAACGGTCCCGCCGGTTCGATTTCGGTGACCACACGACCTGGCCAAAGGCCTGACGCATCGACATCGGCTGCGGTGTCTTCGGCGATATCGCGTTGTTGCTCGTTCAGGTAATAGATCGCCGAACGATAGCTTGGACCGAGGTCGTTGCCCTGACGGTTGGGCGTGCTCGGATCGTGGATCTGGAAGAAGAATTCGAGGATCTGCCGATAGCTGATCACAGCCGGATCGAAGAGGATCTCGATGGCTTCGGCATGATTGCCATGGTTGCGGTAAGTGGCGTTCGGCACATCGCCGCCGGTGTAGCCGACCCGCGTCTTCAGCACGCCGGGGTAGCGCCGCAACAGGTCCTGCATGCCCCAGAAGCAGCCGCCGGCGAGAATGGCGGTTTCGGTTTGAGTGGTCATGGCTTGTCCTTCCTCTCGAATGGGTCGCAGATGTTCCTTCATATGAGGGAGTGTGGACCGATTCCAAGGTTGAGCCGGTAAATAAATCGTGAAGCGTCGGCTTACGGCGTTTTCCCACTATCGGCAAGCCAACCATCAGGCTCCAGTTCTTGGCCACACGTGGCAGTTCCTTTCAAAGAATACCGCTGACTGGCGGAAACGCTGATCGGCAAACCGGGTTCTCCGGCACTCAGTCTGGAAGCAAACATTGTGGATTGTCCGCTTTGGGTTGACGGTGAAACGCTTTTCAGACGATTTATCGCTTTCAGGCGAGTCAGTAATCTGTGCCCATCTTGAACGCAAACGCACTTCCACAACTAAAAAGGGATTCAAACATGAGCACTCCAACCTACAACCGCCTGAACAAAGACGACGCCGTGGTTCTGCTGGTCGACCACCAGACCGGTCTGATTTCTCTGGTTCAGGACTTTTCGCCAAACGAGTTCAAGAACAACGTGCTGGCGCTGGCCGATCTGGCCAAATTCTTCGAATTGCCGACCATCCTCACCACCAGTTTCGAACAAGGCCCGAACGGCCCGCTGGTGCCGGAACTCAAGGAAATGTTCCCGGACGCGCCGTACATCGCCCGCCCAGGCCAGATCAACGCCTGGGACAACGAAGACTTCGTCAAGGCAATCAAGGCCACCGGCCGCAAGCAGATCATCATCGCCGGTGTCGTGACCGACGTCTGCGTAGCGTTCCCGACCCTGTCGGCATTGGCGGAAGGGTTTGACGTGTTCGTGGTGACCGACGCCTCCGGCACCTTCAACACCACCGTGCAACAGGCCGCATGGAACCGCATGACCCAGGCCGGCGCGCAAATGATGAACTGGTTCTCGGTCGCCTGTGAGCTGCACCGCGACTGGCGCAACGACATCGAAGGCCTGGGCAACCTGCTGTCCCAGCGCATCCCGAACTACCGCAACTTGATGAATGGTTATGCAGCGCTGACCGCGCATCAGAAATAACCGGATGCCGGATAGACGAAAGCCTGCTTTGAAAAAAGCAGGCTTTCGTCGTTTCTAGCGCAAGCAGGAGAGCAGGGGACTGTCACCTCAAACCGTGACGACAATCTTCCCGACCTGCTGATTGGCTTCAAGAAAGCGATGCGCCTCCTGAATTTCATCCAGGGCGAATGTCCTGGCAATGATCGGTTGCAGTGCGCCGGACGCCAGCCCATCGCCGATGAAGGTCTTTGCGCGTGCCAGGGTGGCCGGATCGGAGACGATCTCCGCGTAGAGGTAACCCTTGAGGGTCAGGCATTTGCCGAGCACGGTGAACAGCGGGAACGGCGTCGGCTCCGGGCTCAGGGCGCCATACTCCAGCAGGATGCCGCCGCGCGCCATGCTTTGGGTCAGCGGTTCGAACGACGGGCCGCCCACCGGATCGAACACCACTCGCGCGCCTTTGCCGTCGGTCAAGGCCATGACTGCTGCAACCATGTCTTCCTCGTCGCTGACGATCACGTGCGCCGCACCGGCGTCGAGCAAGGCCTGTTTCTTGGCACGGGTTCGAGTGATGGCAATCGAAGTGGCACCGACCATTTTGGCAATCTGAAAGGCTGCCAGGCCGACGCTGCTGGAGGCGGCGGTGACGATCACGAAGTCGTCCTTTTGCAGTTTGGCCTGTTCGACCAGCGCACCCCACGCGGTGACGTATTGCATCCAGGACGCCGCCGCTTGTTCAAATGACAGGTTCTGCGGGTGCTTGACCGTGAGGTGGGCGGGCACATTGGCCAGCTCGCCGTAAGTGCCCCAGCGCGCGATGTCCAGCGGCGGAATCAGGCTGACGGCATCACCGATCTTGAATTCGCTGGCGTTGGCGCCGACCGCGACCACCACGCCGGCGGCTTCGTAGCCGAGACGGCTGGGAAACTCGGCTTCCTGCAGATAAGCGTGATTGCGGAACATCACTTCGGCGCGATTCAGGCCAAAGGCTTTGACCTCGATCTGCACTTCGTCCGCCGCCGGTGCCGGGACGTCGACGTTTTCCAGTTTCAGGACGCTCGCGTCACCGTATTCATGAATCCTGACAATGCGTGCCATCTGTACTTCCTCGGTTATCGATGAAATTGCACCGGCGTAAACCGGTGCCATGGGCGCCAATTTAGGCTTTGGCCTGTTCCGGATAAAGGCCTAGGATGGCGCAACACTAGAAACAACGAGTTTCCAATGGATCGCCTAACACTCATGGCCACCTTCGTCAAAGCGGTGGAGCTGGGCTCCTTCAGCGCGGTGGCGGACGAACTCAACCAGTCCCCGCAAATGGTCGGCAAGCAGGTGAAAATGCTCGAGCAACACCTGGGCGTTTCGCTGCTCAACCGCACCACCCGCAAGCAAAGCCTCACGGATTTCGGCCATACGTTCTATCAGCGGGCGAAACTGATTCTGGCCGACATGGACGCCGCCGAAGAAATGGCCGCCGTGACTCGAGGCGTGCCCAGCGGCCGGTTGCGGATCAATGCACCCGTCACGTTTGGTGTCAGCACGCTGTCGCCGAAGCTGCTGGAGTACATGGTTCGTTATCCGCAAGTGTCGGTGGATCTGACGCTGTCGAACGAACTGGTCGACCTGGTGGACGGCGGTTATGACGCAGTGTTTCGCATCGGCGAACTCGCCGACAGCGGGCTGAAGGCATTGCCGCTGATGCCCTATCACATGGTGCTGTGCGCAGCACCGTCCTACCTCGCACGCCGCCCACCCATCACCACGCCCTGGGATCTTCAGGAACATGAATGCCTGGCGTTCGCCTATTCGGCCGGCCGCTCACATCTGCGATTCGAAGGCCCGGAAGGCTGCATCGACGTGCCGATTAAAAGCCGATTGACGATTAATCAGGGCGACCCGTTGCTGTCCGGAGCAGTGGCAGGGCTGGGGGTGGTGATGCTGCCGCTGGAACTGGTCAAGGATTCGCTGAGGAGCGGCACACTGGTGAGTCTGCTGCCGCAGTACAGGGTGCCGGTTTCGCCGATGAATCTGTTGTATGCACCGGATCCGAGGCTGACACCCAAACTGCGGAGCTTCATTGATTTTGTGCGGGGGGCGTTCGGGTAGTTAAAACCCGCTCACCGCCGACCGGTCCGCGTACTCACATCCACCCAGACAGCCAACACCAGAATGCTGCCCTTGACGATCATCTGCCAGTAACTGTCGACGTCGAGCATGGACATGCCGTTGTCCAGGCTGGTGATGACCAGCGCGCCGAGAAGGGCGCCGTAGACTGTGCCGGAACCGCCGCGCATCGAGGTGCCACCGATGAAGCAGGCGGCGATGGCGTCGAGTTCGCCCATGCTGCCGGCCGAGGGTGAGCCGGCGGCCAGGCGCGCAGTGTTGACCACGCCGGCGAGGGCGCACATTACGCCCATGATCCCGAAAATCCACAGCTTCACGGCCTGCACATTGATACCGGACAGGCGCGTCGCTTCCATGTTGCTGCCCACCGAATAGACGCGTCGGCCGAACACGGTCTGGCTGGTCACGTAGCTGAATCCGCCCAGCAGAATCAGCAAAAGCAGGACCGGCACGGGAATGCCGTCGTAGCTGTTGAGGGTCTGGACGAAACCGGCCAGCACCGCGCCGATCAACAACACGCGTGCCACGTCACGCACTAATGAGTGTGCCCCGAGGCCGTGAAGGGCGCGATTGCGCCGTTGTTTCCAGGTCAGGAACAATGTCAGTGCGAACAGCAGGACACCCAGACCGGCGCCGATCGTATGTGGCAGATAACCCTGGCCAATGTAGACGAGTTCCGGCGACACCGGCGCAATGGTCGTGCCCCCGGTGATCCCCAGCAAGATGCCCCGGAAAGCCAGCATGCCCCCCAGCCCGACGATGAACGACGGAATGCGCAGGTACGCCGCCATGTAGCCGTTGGCGAGGCCGATCAGCAGCCCGCACACCACCACAAGGCTCAGGTTCGCCAGCAGCGGTATGTGATAGACAACATCAAGAATGGCTGCCACGCCGCCGAGCAGGCCCAGCAATGAGCCGACCGACAGATCGATCTCGCCGCTGATGATGACCAGTACCATGCCGCAGGCGAGAATCCCGGTAATCGACATCTGGCGCAGCAGGTTGGAGAGGTTGCGGGGTGTCAGGAATCCGCCCTCGGTCTGCCAGCTGAAGAACAGCCAGATCAACGCCACGGCAAACACCAGTGCGAGCATCTTGTAGCGGGTGAAGAGTTGTTTGACCTGATTCATTTACGCGGATTTCCGATCTTTATTGTTATGGCTGTCGGGCTGGCTGAGCGCCGCGGCGAGCACCTGTTCCTGAGTGAGTTCATGGTTGATGAAATCGCCCTGCAACCGGCCTTCGCCGATCACCAGTACGCGGTCGGAAACACCGAGCACTTCGGCCAGCTCCGAAGACACCATGATGATCGACACGCCTTCGGCGGCCAGCATCCCCATCAACTTGTAGATCTCGTACTTGGCGCCGACATCCACCCCTCGGGTCGGCTCATCGAGGATCAGAACCCTGGGCCGGGTCAGCAGCATCTTCGCCAACACGGCTTTTTGTTGATTGCCCCCGGACAGGCTGGTGATCGGCAGGAACGGGCTCGCGGTCTTGAGGTGCAGGCGCGAAATTTCCCGATCAATGCTGCCCAGTTCGGCTTCGGCGTCGATGCGGGTCAGTTTCGAAAAACTGTCCAGCACGGCCAGGGTGATGTTCTGGCCAACCCCCAGGTCGGGAATGATCCCCTGACGCTTGCGGTCTTCGGGCACCAGGCACACGCCGGCGCGGATTGATTTGAGCGGTGTGCGGGTGTCTATGGGTTGACCGTCCAGCCAGACCTCGCCTTCGTGGCGGCCGGGGTAGGCGCCGAACAGCGCGGTCACAAGCTCCGTGCGACCGGCGCCGACCAGCCCGGCGATGCCGAGGATTTCCCCGCGTTTGAGGCTGAACGAAATGTCGTCGACCCGTTTGCGTTTGGGGTTGTCGACGTCGTAGCAGGTGATGTGGCGCGCCTCGAAAATCACCTCGCCGATGTCGTGTGGTTCAGTGGGGTAGAGGTTGCTCATTTCCCGGCCGACCATCTGGGTGATGATCTGGGGAATATCCATGTCTTCCATGGCGGTCGTGGCGATGTGTTTACCGTCGCGGATCACCGAAATGGTGTCACACACAGCGGCCACCTCATCGAGCTTGTGGGAGATGTAGACGCAGGCGACGCCCTTGGCCTTGAGGTCGCGGATGATGTCCAGCAATACCTCGATTTCCGAACGGGTCAGGGCCGAAGAAGGCTCGTCGAGGATCAGCAGCCGTGCCTGCTTGTTCAGGGCCTTGGCGATTTCCACCAGTTGCTGATAACCGCCACCGTACTGCGAAACCGGCAGCGACACGTTCATGTCCGGCACTTTCAGTTCACGCATCAGGGCTTCGGCGCGGTGGATCATCGCCGGGTAATTCATCCGCCCACCCGGCAGCGTCAGCTCATGGCCCATGAAAATGTTTTCGGCCACCGAGAGGTCGGGAACCAGCGTCAGTTCCTGGTGAATGATGACGATGCCGGCGGCTTCCGTTTCGCTGATCGATTGCGCCTTGAGCGGCTGACCGTCCCACAGGATTTCACCGTCCCAGGTGCCATGGGGATAGACCGCCGACAGGATTTTCATCAGCGTGGACTTGCCGGCACCGTTCTCGCCGCACAGCCCGACGCATTCACCCGGTCTGACTTTGAGGTCGATGCCGTTGAGCGCTTTGACACCGCCGAAGGTTTTGACGATGCCGTTCATTTGCAACAGAAAGTCGGACATGGCAGAGACTCACAAGCGGCAGATACAGGACTGAACCCGCAGGCGCAGAACGCCTGCGGGGCATTACTCAAATGTCACTGTCCGGCGATCTGCGCCTTGGTGTAGAAGCCGTCCTGTTCCAGCAGATCGATGTTGTCCTTGGTCAACGGAGTCGGGGTGAGCAGGATGGTGTCGACTTTTTTGCTGCCGTTGTCGTATTGCGAGCTGTAGGCGGGTTTCTCGTTGCGCGCCAGTTGCACCGAGAGTTTGGCGGCTTCGGAGGCAATCAGTTTCAGCGGTTTGTAAACCGTCATGGTTTGGGTGCCGGAGATCACTCGCTTGACCGCTGCCAGGTCCGCGTCCTGCCCGGAGATCGGCACCTTGCCGGCCAGTTGTTGAGCGGCCAGGGCCTGAATGGCGCCGCCGGCCGTGGCGTCGTTGGAGGCGACGATACCGTCGATTTTGTTGTCGTTGCGGGTCAGGGCGTTTTCAACAATGCTCAGCGCCTCGGTAGGGTTCCATTCCTTGACCCATTGCTGGCCGACGATTTTGATGTCGCCCTTGTCGATGGCCGGTTGCAGCACTTTCATCTGACCTTCACGCAGGACTTTCGCGTTGTTGTCGGTGGGCGCACCGCCCAGCAGGAAGTAATTGCCCTTGGGCGCCGCGTGCAGCACACCGCTGGCCTGCATTTCGCCGACCTTTTCGTTATCGAAGGAGATGTAGGCGTCGATATCGGCGTTGAGTATCAGGCGGTCATAGGACACGACCTTGATCCCGGCCTTCTTCGCTTCGGCTACCGCATTGGTCAGCACGGTGGCGTTGAACGGCACGATGACGATGACATCGACGCCACGGGAAATGAGGTTTTCGATTTGCGAAATCTGCTTTTGCTCGTTGGCATCGGCTGACTGCACGAAGACCTTGGCGTCCATTTTCTCCGCTGCCGCAACGAAGTAGTCCCGGTCACGGGACCAGCGTTCCAGCCGCAGGTCATCGATGGAGAAGCCGATTTTCGGGTGGGCAGCGTCGGCCATAACCGGCAGCGAAAGCAACGCCAGGGCGCCGGCAAACAGCGTGCGTTTTACGTTCTTCATGGTGGTGCGTCCTTTTATTTTTGTTTGAAAGACACGGCCTGACGATGAATATCGGGCTGGTGGAACTGTAGAGAATCAGCAGACACAACGGACTACAGATTTGTCGCGCAAATGTCACAGCGCCCGTAGTCCTCGTGGGCGATCAGCGATAGATGAAACGATTGACGACGTTTTCAAGCATTTCCTGCCGACCGCTGACGGCCTGCGGGTTCAGTTCGTTGGCGAAGGCGTGCTCGGCCAGTGACTGGAGATTGAACTCACCCGCCAGCACCGACTGGCCGAATGGCTGCTGCCAGCCGGCATAGCGTTGGTCCTTGAGCCGCTGAAGCTGATCGTTCTGGACCATGGCGGCGGCTCGCTCGAGCGACTGGGCGAGGACGTCCATGGCGCCGACGTGACCGTGAAACAGATCGACTTCGTCGAGGCTCTGGCGGCGCACCTTGGAGTCGAAGTTGAACCCGCCATTGCCGAACCCGCCGGCCTTGAGGATTTCATAGGTGACCAGGGTCATTTCCTCGACGCTGTTGGGGAATTGATCGGTGTCCCAGCCGTTTTGCGGATCGCCCCGGTTGGCGTCGATGCTGCCGAAAATCCCCAGCGAGACGGCCGTCGCCACCTCGTGATGAAAACTGTGGCCGGCCAGGGTCGCGTGGTTGGCCTCGATGTTGACCTTGATTTCCTTTTCCAGACCGAACTGCTGGAGAAAACCGAACACCGTGGCGCTGTCGTAATCGTACTGGTGCTTGGTCGGCTCCTGCGGTTTGGGTTCGATCAGCAGGTCGCCTTTGAAGCCGATCTTGTACTTGTGCTCGACCACCATGCGCATGAAGCGACCCAGTTGTTCGCGCTCGCGCTTCAAGTCGGTGTTTAGCAGGGTTTCATAGCCTTCGCGACCGCCCCACAACACATAGTTGGAGCCCTTGAGGCGTTGAGTCGCGTTCATGGCGCTGAAGACCTGGGCAGCGGCGCAAGCGAACACTTCAGGATCCGGGTTGCTGGCGGCGCCGGCGGCAAAGCGCGGGTTGCTGAAGCAGTTGGCGGTGCCCCACAGCAGCTTGATTCCGCTTTCTTCCTGATGGCGTTCCAGGTGATCGACCATTTGGGCGAAGTGGTTGCGGTACTCCTTCAGCGAATTGCCTTCGGGGGCGACATCCGTGTCGTGAAAGCAGTAGTAATCGATACCCAGCTTGGTGAAAAACTCGAACGCGGCCTCAGCCTTGCCAATGGCCATTTCCATCGGGTCACCGGCGTGTTGCCACGGGCGCTTGAATGTCCCGGCACCGAACACGTCGGAGCCCGGCCAGACAAAGGTGTGCCAATAACAGGCAGCCATGCGCAGGTGTTCGCGCATGGGCTTGCCGAGGATGATCTTGTCGGCGTCGTAGTGACGGAAGGCCAGGGGAGAATCGCTGGCAGGACCTTCGTAGCGAATCCGGTCGACATCGGGGAAGTACGGCATTGGCAATGTCCTGTTGTTCTTGGTTGTTGTTCTTGGTTGTTGTTGTGGGGGGGCGTGTCCCGATACTAGCAACGGCCCTGTGCCTGCCGATTACGAAAATCACCAACACCGAGTGCGATTTTGCGTATTGAGATTCACCTTCGGCGCGCCTAGTCTGTGCAGACCGCCTCAACGGCAAGAGGCCCGGCACAAGCATAAAAACAATGAAAACCGTACCGCCCGTTCACCGCATCGCCCTGTTGTTCAACGGAAGCAAGATCTATGACCGCGGCATCATCAGCGGCATCGGCAACTACCTGAGCAGCACGCGCGCGTCCTGGGATCTGTTCCTGGAAGAGGACTTTCTCTGCCGCTTGAAAGGCATTGAGCGCTGGCAGGGTGACGGGATCATTGCCGACTTCGACGACCCGCTGATTGGCGAGGCGCTGGCCGACATCAAGTTGCCCGTGGTGGCGGTGGGCGGTTCTTATCAGGATGAGCGGGCCTATCCCAAAGGGATTCCGTATGTCGCGACCGACAACAACGCGCTGATCACGCTGGCTTATGAACACCTGATCGAGGCCGGGCTGCAGCGATTCGCTTGCTTCAGCCTGCCTGAGGCGCAGGCCAATCGATGGGCCCAGGAGCGCGAAAAGGCTTTTCTACGATTGATGCAGCGGGACGGCTTGCACGCCGAGGTCTATCGCGGCATGGGCACCAGCGCGCCGCTGTGGGACAGCGCCGTCGAACAGCTGATCGCCTGGCTGCAAAGCCTGCCCAAACCCATTGGCATCATCGCGGTCAGTGACGCTCGCGCCCGGCAGTTGTTGCAAGCCTGCCTGACCGCCGGCATCGCCGTTCCGGAGCAGGTGGCGTTGATCGGCATCGACAACGACCCGCTGACCCGCAGCCTGACCCGGGTTCCCCTGAGTTCGGTGATCCAGGGCACCGAAACCATGGGCCGCACCGCCGCGCAACTGCTGCACCAGATGCTGCACGGCAAGCCGTCAACGGGCGCACATTTCCTGATCCCGCCTGAAGCGATCAACGTGCAGGTGTCGAGCCTGCATCAACCTTTGGGTAACCCCTACGTGATGCAGGCGCTGCTGTTTATCCGTCAATATGCCTGCCAGGGCATCAAGACCGCGCAAGTGGCGGCGTATGTCGGCGTGTCGCGTTCCTCGCTGGAGTCGCACTTTCGCGCGGTGCGCGGTTGCAGCGTGCATGACGAGATTCTGCGTTTCAAACTGGCGGCGGCCACTCGCGGGCTGGAAAAGTCCGACACGGCAATTGCGGACGTCGCCCGCACGTGCGGTTTCAAATCCGCGCAGTACCTGCATACGGTGTTTCGCCGAGAGTTCGGTTGTACGCCCCGTGAATATCAGCAGGGCGCCCGATAGACGGCCACTCAAAAGCGATCCAGCCGATAGGGCTCGCTCGACGCAAGAATAGGAGCCGTGTTCTGCGCCGACGGCAAAACCATCCTCCCAACCATTTCCGCCGTCACCGCCGCCTGCGTCAGCCCCAGATGCTGATGCCCGAACGCAAGCAACACCCTCCCGTCACACACCCGATCAATTACCGGCAACGAATCAGGCAGCGACGGCCGGAACCCCATCCACGGCGTAGCCGCCTCGATACTCAATTCCTCACGAAACAAGCCCTTGCTCAACCGATGCAACTGCCAGGCGCGGGCCATGGTCGGCGGGGCTTCGAGGCCGGCAAATTCAACGGTGCCGGCCAGGCGCAGCCCGTCGGACATCGGGGTCATGATGAACTTGCGTTCGAGCGAGGTGACGGGGAAGGGCAGCCGGTTGTGTTCGTGAGGCAGCATCAGGTGATAGCCGCGCTCGGTGTCCAACGGGACTTTTTTGCCGGTCAGTGCGGCGGTGAGTCCGGCCGAGTGGGCGCCGCAGGCGATCAGTACCTGGCGAGCGGACAGCGCGCCGCTTCCGGTCATCAAGTTGACGCCATGCTCGTGCAGTTGCCCGCCCTGAACCGCCTGTTTCACAAACTGCACGCCGAGGGCTTTCGCCGCCTCGACCAACTCATGAACGACGCGGTAAGGATCGATGAAGTGCCCGGTGTTCGAAAAAAACAGCCCGCCCTGAATCTGTTCGCTGAGTTGCGGCGCGATCTCGCGTACCGCACCGGCCTGCCACCAATCGACCGGCACCTGTTGCTGTTGCATGCGGCGCTGCAATGCTTCGAGGGCCGGACGTGAGTCGGGGCGTTCGAACACCAGCAGCGAACCTTCCATCTTCAACAGCCCGGGACGCTGGATGTCATTGAGCAAGCGCTGCCAGGCGTCGAGCGAACTTTCATTGAGCGCGCGCAACCCCGCAACGGTGCGCTGGAACGGCGCCGAGCGCAGGTTCAGCAGCAGCCGCGCAAACCAGGGCAGGGCGCGGGGCAGGTATTTCCAGTCCAGGCGCAGTGGCCCCATCGGGTCCATGAGCATGGCCGGCAGGCGTTTGAGAATCGAACTGTCGGCAATCGGAAACACTTGCTCGGTCGCCAGGTGCCCGGCGTTGCCGAACGAGGCGCCGTGGCCGGGATCCTGCGGGTCGATCACCACCACCCGCAAGCCCTGACGAGCCAGGCGCAGGGCGCTGGCGACGCCGATGATGCCGGCGCCGACCACGGCGATGTCGTGCGGGTTATTCGGCATTTTTCGCGGTTTCCCTTTGGCCATCGAGCAAACGGCGCAGCGACAGTGGATTGGCGTGTTTGAGCGCGGTCGGCAGCAGGCTGTCGGGGAAATCCTGATAACAGACCGGGCGCAGGAAACGCAGGATCGCGGCGGTGCCCACCGATGTGGTACGCGAATCGGAGGTCGCCGGGAATGGCCCGCCATGCACCATCGCATCGCAGACTTCGACCCCGGTCGGCCAGCCGTTGACCAGCAGCCGTCCGGCCTTGCGCTCCAGGATTGGCAGCAATGTGCGGGCCTGTTCAAGATCTTCGTGATCCAGGTGCAGCGTGGCGGTTAGCTGACCTTCGAGCTGTTCGAGTAACTGACGGATTTCAGCGTCGCTGGCGCATTGCACGATCAACGAAGCGGCGCCAAAGGCTTCGGCCTGCAACGAATGATCGGCGAGGAAGTCGGCGGCATCGGTGACGAACACATGGGCCTGGCCCTGATTCGGATCGGTGGCTCGCTGGCCGACCGCGGCAATGCGCGCCCGGGCATTTTCCGCGAAGGCATTCACACTGGATTCGTAGGCATTGAAGATCCCCGGCGTCAGCATGGTCTGCGCGGGGCTGCGCTGGATCAGTTCGGCGGTGGCGCCAATGAAGGCGTCCAGCGCCGGCCCCTGGCGGGCGATGACCAGACCGGGATTGGTGCAGAACTGACCGGCACCCAAGGTCAGCGATGCAACAAAACCCTGGGCCAAGGCTGCGGCGCGATTCTGCAGCGCTGCCGGAAACAGCAACACCGGATTGATCGAACTCATTTCCGCATACACCGGAATCGGCTCGGGCCGGGCTTGAGCCGCTTTGATCAGCGCGAGGCCGCCACTGCGCGAACCGGTGAAGCCGACCGCCTTGATCCGTGGATCGCTGACCAGTGCAATCCCGACTTCACGGCCCGAGCCGTACAGCAACGAGAACACACCTTCCGGCAAACCACAGGCCTTGACTGCCCGTGCTACGGCGCGGCCGACCAGTTCGCTGGTGCCGGGATGGGCGCCGTGGGCCTTGACGATCACCGGGCAGCCAGCAGCCAGCGCCGAAGCGGTATCGCCACCGGCCACGGAAAACGCCAGTGGAAAGTTGCTCGCGCCAAACACCGCCACCGGGCCCAAGGGAATCTGCCGCTGACGCAGATCCGAACGCGGCATCGGCTGGCGCTCCGGTTGCGCGTTGTCGACTCGCACATCCAGCCATTCACCGGCCCGCACGGTGCGGGCAAACAGCCGCAGTTGCTGGCAGGTGCGGCCCCGTTCGCCCAGCAGGCGCGGTCGCGGCAGGCCGGTTTCGGCCATGGCGCGGTCGATCAGTTCGTCGCCCAGGGCTTCGATTTCGCTCGCGATGGATTCAATGAATTCGGCCCGTGCCTCGAGCGTTGTCTCGCGATAACGGTCGAGCGCCGCCCAGGCCAGTGCGCAGGCCTGCTCGACATGTTCGGCAGAGCCGCCGGCGTAGGCCGGCTCCAAAGGCGAGTTGGTGGCGGGGTTTATCCCGTGGATGACGTCGCGGTCGCCGGTGAGGGTTTGCTGACCGATCAGTAGTTGGCCCGTCAGGGTCATGGCGCATTCCTTATCAATAGAGCAGGTCACGAATAAGGCCCGCCGCCGTGGTTGGCGGCGGGCTTGAGCGCAGCGGCAGGTCAGGCGAAGTTCTGTTCCGCCGACCAGTTTTCGTACCAGTGACGGAACAGCGTGTACTGGGCTTCTGCGTAACGACGCTGCGAATCGCTGAGCGCATCGGTTTCATTGAAATGCAGGGTGTATTCCTTGTCGCCGTTGAGCACCATCAGGTGTTTGTAATACAGCACCAGATCCGTGCCTTCGTCGAAGGACGACAGCACCGCCAGCGCCGATTCCAGCTCGCGCGCCTGGCGTCGGGCCTTGGCTTCACCCTTGGCCGCCTGCTTGCTCAGGGCCACCAGTTGCAGCACTTCGCGGGGCAGGGCATTGCCGATGCCGGTGATGGCGCCGGTGGCGTTGCAGTTGACGAAACCGTGCACGACCTGAGTATCGACACCGACCATCAGGGTCACGTCATCGTCCTTGGAAGTGATGTTTTCAGCGGCGTAGCGCAGGTCGGCGCCACCGCCGAATTCCTTGAAGCCAATCAGGTTCGGGTATTCACGGCGCAGTTCGAAGAACAGATCGGCGCGGGTGGCGAAACCGTAGTAAGGGCTGTTGTAGATCACTGCCGGCAGGTTCGGTGCGGCTTGCAGAATCGCCGCGAAGTGGGCTTTTTGCGCTGCCGCCGAAGCGCCGCGGGACAGCACTCGAGGAATCACCATCAAACCCTGTGCGCCGACTTTCGCCGCATGGGCGGCGTGGGACACCGCTTCACGGGTGTTGACCGCGCCGGTGCCGACGATGGTCGGAATGCCGGCGGCCACCAGTCGCGCTACGCCTTCCTGACGCTCGGCTTCGGTGAGCAGCGGCCAGTCGCCCATGGAGCCGCAATACACGACCGCGCTCATACCGATGTCGATCAGCTCGCGACCCTTGGCCACCAAGGCATCGAAGTCCGGTTTGCGCGCGGCGGTGCACGGGGTCATCAGGGCGGGCATGCAGCCGGTGAAGATGTTGTCGCTCATTATTGTTCTCCTTGGAACGGTCATTCGGATGGGTTTGAAACAACAGCGCAGCGGCTCAGATGCCCCACGCAAACGGATCGGTTTCGTCGATCAGCAATGTGCTGTCGGCGGTCATGTGGGCGCGGCCGGTGATGTAGGGGCGGATGCGCTCGCCTTCCCATTCAAAGCGGCCTTCGAACTGGCTGCCGGTGATGCTCGCTTGCACCCAGCGCTCTCCCGGCGCGAGTTTTTCGTCGGCGGCCAGACACGCCAGTTTGGCGCTGGTGCCGGTGCCGCAAGGAGAGCGGTCGTAGGCTTTGCCGGGGCACATGACGAAGTTGCGGCTGTCGGCCTCGGCGTCATCGGCGAACAGTTCGATGTGATCGATGAGCGCGCCGTCCTCGCCATGGATGCCTTGGTCTTCCAGGGCCTTGAGCATTTTCCAGGTGAGGTCGGTGAGGGTTTCGACGTTGTCCATCGTCAGCGTCTGGCCGTGTTCGGAGACCAGGAAAAACCAGTTGCCGCCGTAGGCCACATCACCGAGGAAGCGGCCGTATCCCGGCACTTCCACCGCCACCTGTTTTTGCGAGCGATAGGCGGGCACGTTGCCGAGCGTCACTGCGCCGTCTTCATGCAACGTGGCACTGACCGGGCCGACCGGGGTGTCGATCTTGTGCACGCCCGGCGCGATCAGCCCCAGATGTTGCAGCGATGCAACGAGGCCGATGGTGCCGTGGCCGCACATGCCGAGGTAACCGGCGTTGTTGAAGAAGATCACCCCGCAGGTGGCGTCCGGCGACACCGGCTCGCAATACAGCGCGCCCACCAGCACATCGTTGCCGCGCGGTTCCAGCAGGCAGGCGCGGCGCCACTGGTCATGCTGGTTGCGCAGGGCGTCGCGCTTCTCGGCCATGGTGCGGCCGGACAGCTCGGGAAAACCCTTCATCACCAGGCGCGTGGGTTCGCCGCCGGTGTGGGAATCAATGACATGTACTCGTTTCATGGGCAGGTCCCGTTGAGTGATTTCAGTAAGCGCCGGCAGTGCGCGGGTTGGTGGCGGAGGCTGAGGACGTCGAAGCGACTTCGCTCTCATCCTCTTCGGACTCCAGACGCAGCAGGTGTGCCGGTACGCCGGTGGCGGCGCCCCAGTAATAGATGCCCATCGCACAGGCCGCGACGACCAGGGTGTCGAACGGATGGGTGAGGATGCCCAGGCCGCCGAAGGTGCCGAGTTTCGACAGGACGATGGTCACGGCGTAGAAGGCGATCAGCCACGCGGACGAGCGCACTTGTCGGGACAGGCTGAGGTGAGCGGTCGGTACGAAGCGGCCGCAGAGCAGGTAGACGACGAACATCAGAATTTGCAGGCCAAGCAGCCAGGACACAGTGTTCCAGCCCGACCAGTAAACGATCAGCGCAGCGATGATGAACGACACCGGCCCCAGCAAGCCCATGCTCTTGACCCGGAACGGGCGCGGCATATCAGGCGCATTGCGACGCAACGCAGCCACGGACACCGGCGCCACGGCGTAGCTGAGCACCAGCGCGGCGGACACCACGTTGATCAGCGCTTCCCAGGACGGGAACGGCAGGGTCCAGAACACCGACAGGGCGAAGGTCAGCCACAGCGCCGGACGCGGGATGCCGGACTTCGCGTCGATGTGGGTGAACACCTTGAAGAACGTGCCGGTCTGCGCCCAGCCGTAGATCACCCGAGGCGTGGCGTTCATGTAAATGTTGCCGCAGCCGCTGGGGGAGATCACTGCGTCGGCGACCACCAGATACGCCAGCCAGCCCACGCCCAGCGCCAGGGCGATGTCGCGGTACGGCAGGGCAAATTCCTTGGAAACCCCGGCCCAGCCATTGGCGAGCAGCTCGGTCGGGATGCCGCCGAGAAAGGCGGTTTGCAGCAACACGTAGATCGCGGTGGAGAGCAGCACCGACAGGATCAGCGCAATCGGAATGGTGCGCTGGGGATTCTTCACTTCGCTGGCCACCGAGATGATCGGGGTCAGGCCGAGGTAGGCGAAGATCACGCCGCCAGCGGAGACGGCCATCTCGATGCCCGAGAGCCCGAAAGGGGCGAAACCTTGAACCTGAAAATTCTCCGGTTTGAAGAAGGTGAACAGCACGCCGATCACCAGCAGCGGCACGATGAACTTGAACACGCTGACCAGATTGTTGGCCTTGGCAAAGGTTTTTACGCTGCGGTAGTTGAGCAGGAAGAACACGCAGAGCAGGCCGAACTGCACCAGCCAGCCGGGCAGGGTCGGATCACCGCTGCCGGCCTTGGTCAGGCCGGGAAACCACGCCGCCGCATATTGGCGCGAAGCAACCACCTCGATCGCCACCAGACTGGAAAACGCGATCAGCGTAATAAAACCCATCAGGTAACCGAGCAACGGCCCGTGGCTGTAAACCGGGTAACGCACCACACCGCCGGCCCGGGGCAGCGCAGCGCCCAGTTCGCAGTAGACGATGCCCAGCAGCAACACGGCAAACCCGCCCAGCAACCAGGAAAAAATCCCCGCCGGCCCGGCAATCGCCGACACGTGACTGGCCGCGAACAACCAGCCGGAACCGAAGATCGCCCCCAGCCCGATAAAGGTGAGGTCGATCAATGAAAGTTGTTTTTTGAACTTGCCTTGGCCTGACATGGCATCGCCTTCTTGTGAGTTATTGGATAGGCAGGTGTGAAGTCACTGGAACGGCTAAACAGTGAACTCATCAGGCGTCGGGCGATTGATGTTTTGCGCAGCTGCGGATGACGAAATCGGCACAGTTGCGAAGAAAGTCCGCGGCGCTCGACACGCCTGAAACGTTGCTGCAATCTGCACGCGAACACCTCAGCCCGATCCACTCACCGGGGAAAACCGTCACCATGCAGAACGCATTTGCGATCCTGTGCCAGGGCGATGAACACAATCGTCCGCACACCCTCGAGGCACTGCTGGCGGGGGTGGCACCGCTGTTGCCGATGCTCGACGTGATCCCCAACGCGGCGATCTTCATCAAGGATGTGCAGGCGCGTTACGTCCTGGCCAACCGCACACTGGTGCAGCGCTGCGGGCTGAAAGACCTGAAACCCTTGCTCGGCAAAACCAGCGCGCAGGTATTTCCGGCGCAATTGGGGCCGGGTTACACCGAGCAGGATCGGCGGGTGCTGGAGGAGGGATTCGTGCTGGAGGATCAGCTGGAACTGCACCTGTACGGCAGTCGCGAACCGGGCTGGTGCCTGACGCACAAGCGTCCGCTGTACAACCGTGACGGCGAGATCATCGGTCTGGCGGGGATTTCGGTGGATCTGCAATCGGCCAGCGAAACCCACCCGGCGTTTCAGCGTCTGGCGGCGGTCGACGAACACATCCGCGCGCATTTCAATCGGCGTGTCACTTTGGGCGAACTGACCCGGATCGCCGGTATTTCGGTGGCGCAACTGGAGCGTTACTGCAAACGGGTGTTCCACCTGACGCCTCGGCAGATGATCCAGAAAGTGCGGCTGGAACAGGCCCATCGGTTGTTGCACACCGACCTGCCGATCACCGAGGTGGCGCTGCAATGCGGTTACACCGATCACAGCGCCTTCACTCGCCAATTCAAGGCTTCGACCGGGTTCACACCGCGTCAGTATCGACAGGCGACCGCCCAGTGAATACGGACGCAGCGACTAGACTCAACGGATCGCGGTCGTCTTTCGAGGGGGAAACGGGATGAGCAGAACATTCGCGCTTCACTGCTCGTCGTGGCTCTTGATCGCCTTCAGCGTGATGCTGGCTTCGGGATGCTCGAACAGAACGCACTATCCGCCATCAGGTGTTGGCGACAGCTGTTACGCCAAGGCGTTGCCGACGGTCGGGGAGGGTGGTCTAGCCTGGGGCTCCAGCCTGAACATGGCCCGGCAAAAATCCATGGCCAACTGCATGCGTTACGCCGGACGTTCCGGGGGAACGCCGGACACCTGTCAGGTGGTGTTGGCCAAGTGCAGGAATTGACGGGGGGCGGGTTTCACGAAGCTCCAATGGGCAGTTCAGCGGCCTGAGCACCTGACAAAAAACCAAATCGCCATGTGTTTCCTTCGTTCTTTCATACGTCGCAGTTGTCACTGTCCGTTCCCGCCTGTCTGGAGTTCACCCGATGCCTTCGCTCAAAACCCTGCCCGCTGCCTTGCTGGGGCTGGCCCTTGTCTGTCCGGTCAAGGCGCAATCCCAGGGACTGGAGCTGGGGCAAGTGCTGATCGGGGCCGAGGATCAGAGCGGTGAGGATGCGTCGGTGGAGGAGGCGAAGGCTCGTCTGGCCCAGGTGCCGGGTGGCAGCAACGTGGTCGATATGCGCCAGCCATTGCAGGGCCGGGTTGCCAGCAATCAGGACGTGCTGGCGTACCAGCCGGGTGTCTATGCCCAGTCGGCGGGCAACGAAGGGACGAAGATTTCGATCCGTGGTTCGGGCATCAACCGCGCTCCCGGTGCTCACGCTTCAGGGCTGTACACGATGCTCGACGGCCTGCCGCTTACCGGTCCCGGCGGCACGCCTTACGAATTGCTGGAGCCGCTGTGGCTCGACCATGTAGAAGTGCTGCGCGGCGCCAACGGCTTTGATCGCGGTGCGCTGGCGCTCGGCGGCGCCGTCGATTACGTCAGCCACACCGGCTATAACGCGCCGCTGCTGAATGTGCGCTACGTCATGGGCAGCCACGGTTATGCCCAGCGACAAGTCAGCTCCGGTCAGGTGCTGGGCGATTTCGATTACTACCTGTCGATGACCGACGCGCATTCCGACGGTTATCAGGATCACACCGCGAGCAAGAGCCAGGGCGTGATCGCCAACTTCGGTTATCGCTTCAATCCGAATCTGGAAACCCGCTTCTACATCCGTCACCGCGAGACCGACAACGACCTCGCCGGCCGGGTGACCAAACATTCCATCGAACATGATCCGCGTGCGGCCAACCCGGCCTACGTGACGCGCAACGACAGCCGCGATCAGCCCGGAAGCACCTTCATCGGCAACAAGACCACGTACTACATCGATGACGATTCGAGTATCCAGACCGGTCTGGTTTATCACGATTACCCGATGGACCTGCGCGAAGGCCCGAACCGCTTGAAGGTCGCGTACACCGATGTCAGCGGCACGTTCGACTACAAGCGCCGCGACACGCTCTGGGGCATGGAGAGCAACAGCACCGTGGGCCTGCGGGTGACCAAACACCTGCCCAACGACGGTGCCAGCGAACGGGTGCGAATTCCCACCGGCAACACCGCCAGCTATGCGCCGGGCACTCACATGCGCAACTTCACTTATCAGGGTTCGGATTCTGTCCTGCACGTGGGCAACGACCTGGAAATCGCCGACGACCTTTGGCTGACCACCGGCCTCGCCGCGATCTACACCTGCCGCGAAAGCGCCGTGACCTATCCCGAAGGTGGCGGCAAGACCAGCCTCGGTGACTGGGACTACGCGCCCCGTCTGGGCCTGCGCTATCAGGTGACGCCGGATCTGCAACTGTTCGGCAACCTCAGCCGCTCGGTCGAAGCGCCGCATCCGTGGTCGCTGATCTACAGCTCCAACGTGCGGTTCCCGGCCGGCAGCGGTGCCGCCACCGGCACCCAACGCGACCCCATCAAACTGCAGAACCAGACCGCGACCACTCTGGAACTCGGCGGCCGTGGCGACAGCGCGCTCGGCGAATGGAGCCTGGCGTGGTACTACGCCCAGGTGCGCCACGAATTGCTTTCGGTGTTGCCGGACGCCAACGCCACCACGCCTTACGAACTCAACGCCACCCCGACCGTGCACCAAGGTATTGAAGCCAGCCTCAACAGCAATCTGTGGACATCGAACGATGGCGGCAAGTTGAGCCTGCGCCAGGCCTACACCTTCAGCGACTTCCACTACCGCGACGACGATCGCTTCGGTGACAACCGCCTGCCGGGCCTGCCGATGCATTACTACCAGGGCGAACTGCGCTACGACTTCCCGCAGGGCTTCTTCGCGGCGGTCAACACGCAACTGGTCTCGAAAACCGCAGTGGATTACGCCAACAGTTACTACGCCGATCCTTACGCCACCTTCGGCGCGACGCTCGGCTACAACGCACCCAAAGGCGACTGGCAGACCTGGATGGACATGCGCAACCTGACCGACAAGCACTACGCCGCAACCGTTACGCCGGGCTATGACGATAAAGGACTGGACGCCGCACGCTCCACGCCGGGCGAGGGCATGGCGATGTATGTCGGGGTGTCGTGGAGTCTGCTTTGATCCGACGAAAGCACGGTGATTGAAACCGTTCGATCACCGGACAGCCAAACCTTCGTCCAATTGCCCGATCCGGCACGCCGGCGTACTGTGACCGGTGATGGCGCAAACCGTGACCATCACCATAACGACAAGATCGAGTGCCTTGCCCATGGACAGCCGCCTGCTGAGCGACCGCAGCAGCGTGTTTCGCCACGCTGACCCGTATGCCGTCTCCGACTATGTGAACCAGCACGTCGGCCAGCATTTCATCGGCCTGTCCAAAACCACCCACCCGCAAGCCAGCCTCAACCACCGCAAACTCGCCGACCTCGATCTGTGCCGCATCAGCTATGGCGGCAGTGTTCGCGTCACGTCGCTCGCACTGGAAACGGTCTATCACCTGCAAGTCCTGCTGCAAGGCAACTGCCTGTGGCGCGGGCACCAGCGTGAGCATCATCTGGTGCCGGGCGAATTGCTGTTGATCAACCCGGACGATCCGGTCGACCTGACTTATTCCGACGATTGCGAGAAATTCATCCTCAAGGTGCCGGTCAGCGTGCTGGAGTCGGTGTGCGACGAGCAGCGCTGGCTGCATCCTGCCGGCGGCATCCGGTTTCTGCGCAATCATTACCGGCTCGACGAGCTGGAAGGGTTTACCCACCTGTTGGGCATGATCTGCCAGGAAGCCGAAGCCAGCGACCCGTTGCTGCGGGTGCAGGAGCATTACGCGCAGATCGTCGGCAGCAAACTGATTTCGCTGATGAACACCAACGTCAGCCGTGAATGCCTGAGTTCGCCGAGCGTCAGTTTCGAGCGGATCCTCGACTACATCGAACGCAACCTGAAGCGGGATCTGCCCGCTGAACACCTGGCGGCCCAGGCGAACATGAGCCCGCGTTCCCTGTACGCGCTGTTCGAACGCCAGCTCGGCGTGACCCCGATGCAATACATCCGCCAGCGCAAGCTGGAACGCATTCATGCCTGCCTCAGCGACCCGAGCTGTCCGGTGCGCAACCTCACCGAACTGGCGCTGGACTATGGCTTCCTGCACCTCGGCCGGTTCTCCGAAAGCTATCGCCAACAGTTCGGCGAATTGCCGTCCGTAACCTTCAAACGCCGTCACTGAATCCACGCCCCGAAACAATCTGAAGCACCTGGCGCGCCGTCCTGCACAAAACGGATAGCACTCTGCAGGATTCGGATATTGCCGCCCGCGTTGCCTCCCTAATCTGGCCTGGCCTGAACAATAACAATGGAGGCCCCGGCCATGTCCCTGGGAATCGACTACCTCAATGCCATGCTTGAAGAGGACCCCGAGAAGGGCCTACCGCTGCAAGCGGGAAATGTTCACCGACCCGCGGCTGTTTGAACTGGAGATGGCGCACATCTTCGAAGGCAACTGGATCTACCTCGCCCACGAAAGCCAGATCCCCAACGCCAACGATTTTCTGACCACCACCATGGGTCGCCAACCCGTGTTCATCGCCCGCAACAAGGCCGGTGAGCTGAATGCCTTTCTCAATGCGTGCAGCCATCGCGGCGCTATGTTGTGCCGGCACAAGTCCGGCAACCGTTCCAGCTATACCTGCCCGTTCCACGGCTGGACGTTCAACAACAGCGGCAAACTGCTCAAGGTCAAGGACCCAAGCGAAGCCGGCTATCCCGAAGGCTTCAACTGCGAAGGCTCTCACGACCTGACCAAAGTCGCGCGTTTCGAATCCTATCGCGGCTTTCTGTTCGGCAGCCTGAATGCCAATGTGAAGTCGCTTGCCGAGCATCTGGGCGAGTCGGCCAAGATCATCGACATGATCGTCGATCAGTCCCCCGAGGGCCTGGAAGTGCTGCGCGGTTCCAGTTCCTACATCTACGAAGGCAACTGGAAACTCACCGCCGAAAATGGTGCCGATGGCTATCACGTCAGCTCCGTGCACTGGAACTACGCCGCTACTCAGAATCAGCGTCAGCAGCGCGACGCCGGAGAAGAAATCAAGACCATGAGCGCCGGCAGCTGGGCGAAAAAGGGCGGTGGTTTCTACTCGTTCGACCACGGCCATCTGCTGCTCTGGACCCGCTGGGCCAACCCCGAAGACCGTCCGGCCTACGAGCGCCGTGATGAGCTGGCGCGGGACTTCGGCCAGGCCCGTGCCGACTGGATGATCGAGAACTCGCGCAACCTGTGCCTGTACCCCAACGTGTACCTGATGGATCAGTTCAGCTCGCAGATCCGCATCGCCCGGCCGATCTCTGTCGACAAGACCGAGATCACCATCTACTGCATCGCCCCCAAAGGCGAAAGCGCGGAGGCCCGGGCCAAACGCATTCGCCAGTACGAAGACTTCTTCAACGTCAGCGGCATGGCCACCCCGGATGACCTCGAAGAGTTCCGCTCGTGTCAGACCGGCTACGGCGCCGGGCGCGGCTGGAACGATATGTCCCGTGGCGCGACGCATTGGGTCGAAGGCGCGGACGCGGCGGCCGAGGAAATCGACCTCAAGCCCTTGCTGTCCGGCATGCGCACCGAGGACGAAGGCCTGTTCGTGCTGCAACACAAGTACTGGCAGGAAACCATGCTCAAGGCTGCTTCCACCGAGCCGGATCTGATTCCCGTGGAGGCTGTGTGATGAGCAATCTCTACGACACCGTGCGCAATTTCCTCTACCGCGAGGCGCGCTATCTGGACGACGGCCAGTGGGACCAGTGGCTGGAACTCTACGCCGCCGACGCCAGTTTCTGGATGCCGGCCTGGGACGACCACGACACCCTGACCGAAGACCCGCAAAGCGAAATCTCGCTGATCTGGTACGGCAACCGTGGCGGCCTCGAAGACCGGGTATTCCGGATCAAGACCGAGCGCTCCAGCGCAACGATTCCCGACACCCGCACCTCGCACAACCTCAGCAACATCGAGATCGTCGAGCAGGGCGAAGGCCAATGTCAGGTGCGCTTCAACTGGCACACCCTGAGCTTTCGTTATCAGGTCACCGACAGTTACTTCGGCACCAGCTTCTACACCCTCGATCTGCGCGGCGAACAGCCGTTGATCAAGGCCAAGAAAGTCGTGCTGAAGAACGATTACGTCCGTCAGGTCATCGACATCTATCACATCTGATCGAGCGGCGGCGAGCCGGGCTCGACGCTGTGAGCGAGGTGCACCATGAGTTTCCAGATCGCACTGAATTTCGAAGACGGGGTCACCCGTTTCATCGAGGCCTCGGGCCACGAAACCGTTGCCGACGCGGCCTACCGCCAGGGCATCAACATTCCGCTGGATTGCCGCGACGGCGCCTGCGGTACCTGCAAGTGTTTCGCCGAGGCCGGGCGATACGACATGGGCGACAACTTCATCGAAGACGCCTTGAGTGAAGACGAACTGGCCCAGGGTTACGTCCTGACTTGCCAGATGCGCGCCGAAAGCGATTGCGTGGTACGGGTGCCGGTGGGCTCGCAGGTCTGCAAGACCGGGCAGGCGAGTTATCAGGCGGCGATCAGCGATGTTCGTCAGCTCTCCGAAAGCACCATCGCGCTGTCGCTCAAGGGTGAGTCCCTGAGCAAACTGGCATTCCTGCCGGGGCAATACGTCAACCTGCAAGTGCCGGGCAGCGAGCAATCGCGCGCCTATTCCTTCAGCTCGTTGCAGAAGAACGGCGAGGTCAGTTTCCTGATCCGCAATGTCCCCGGCGGCTTGATGAGCAGTTTCCTGACCGGGCTGGCCAAGGCTGGCGACAGCCTGAATCTGGCCGGGCCGCTGGGCAGTTTCTACTTGCGCGAGATCAAGCGGCCGCTGTTGCTGTTGGCCGGCGGTACCGGGCTGGCGCCATTCACGGCGATGTTGGAGAAGATCGCCGAGCAAGGCAGCGAGCACCCGGTTCACCTGATCTACGGCGTGACCAACGATTTCGATCTGGTGGAACTCGACCGCCTCGAAGCCTTCGCCGCGCGGATTCCGAATTTCAGCTTCAGCGCCTGCGTGGCCAATCCGCAGAGCCAGCACCCGCTCAAGGGCTACGTCACCCAGCACATCGAGCCGCGCCACCTCAACGAAGGCGACGTCGACGTGTACCTGTGCGGCCCGCCGCCGATGGTCGAGGCGGTCAGCCAGTACATCCGCGAACAGGGCATCACGCCGGCGAACTTCTACTACGAGAAATTCGCGGCGGCCTGAGTCTTCTTTCTGAATTGCGAGGTTGTCATGAACAACAGATTCGCCAACAAGGTCGCGCTGGTCACCGGCGCGGCGCAGGGCATCGGTCGCCGGGTGTGCGAGCGCTTGCTGAAGGAGGGCGCGCAGGTCATCGCCGTCGACCGCTCCGGGCTGGTTCACGAACTGCAGGGCGAGAGCGTGCTGTCGCTGACCGCCGACCTTGAGCAATACGCCGATTGCGCCCGGGTGATGAACGCCGCCATCGATGCGTTCGGGCGTCTGGATGTGCTGGTCAATAACGTCGGCGGCACCATTTGGGCCAAGCCGTTCGAGCATTACGAAGTCGAGCAGATCGAGGCCGAAGTGCGCCGCTCGTTGTTCCCGACGCTGTGGTGCTGCCACGCCGCGTTGCCATACATGCTCAAGCAGGGATGCGGCGCGATCGTCAATGTGTCGTCGATCGCGACCCGCAGCCTGAACCGCGTCCCCTACGGCGCGGCGAAGGGCGGAATCAATGCGCTCACAGCCTGCCTGGCCTTCGAGAATGCCGAGCGCGGGATCCGGGTCAACGCCACCGCGCCCGGCGGCACCGAAGCGCCGCCCCGGCGCATCCCGCGCAACACCGCCGAACAGTCCGCGCAGGAACAGGCCTGGTACCAGGAAATCGTCGCGCAAACCCTCGATAGCAGCCTGATGAAACGCTACGGAACCATTGATGAACAGGTCGGCGCGATCCTGTTTCTCGCCTCGGACGACGCCTCCTACATCACCGGCGTGACCCTGCCGGTCGGCGGCGGTGACCTTGGTTGATCACGCTTGAATGGACACTGAAATGAACCGGATCCTGATTGAAAACCTGTCGGCGATCATTGTCGACCTGCCGACCATCCGCCCGCACAAACTGGCGATGCACACGATGCAGAACCAGACGCTGGTGATCCTGCGCCTGCGTTGCAGCGACGGTATCGAAGGCATCGGCGAAGCCACCACCATCGGCGGCCTGGCCTACGGCTACGAAAGCCCGGAAAGCATCAAGGCCAACATCGACGCGCACCTGGCGCCGGCGCTGATCGGCATGGACGCAGACAACATCAACGCCGCGATGCAGAAACTCGACAAGATCGCCAAGGGCAACACCTTCGCCAAGTCCGGCATCGAGAGCGCTTTGCTCGACGCCCAAGGCAAACGCCTCGGCCTGCCCGTAAGCGAACTGCTCGGTGGCCGGGTCCGCGACAGCCTCGAAGTGGCCTGGACCCTGGCCAGCGGCGACACCGTCCGCGATATCGCCGAAGCCGAACAAATGCTGGAAGCGCGGCGGCACCGGATCTTCAAGTTGAAGATCGGCGCCAACCCGCTGGAGCAGGATCTCAAACACGTCGTGGCGATCAAAAAAGCCCTGGGCGAACGCGCCAGTGTGCGGGTCGACGTCAACCAGTACTGGGACGAGTCGCAGGCGATTCGTGGCTGTCAGATGCTCGGCGACAACGGCATCGACCTGATCGAACAGCCGATCTCGCGGGTCAACCGCTCCGGGCAGATTCGCCTGAACCAGCGCAGCCCGGCGCCGATCATGGCCGACGAATCGATTGAAAGCGTCGAGGACGCGTTCAGCCTCGCCGCCGACGGCGCCGCCAGCGTATTCGCCCTGAAAATTGCCAAGAACGGTGACCCGCGCGCCGTGTTGCGCACCGCGCAAATCGCCGAAGCCGCCGGCATCGCTTTGTACGGCGGCACGATGCTTGAGGGTTCCGTCGGCACTTTGGCCTCGGCCCACGCTTTCCTCACCCTCAGGCAACTGACCTGGGACACCGAGCTGTTCGGCCCGCTGTTGCTGACCGAAGACATCGTCACCGAGCGCCCGCAATACCGCGACTTCCACCTGCACATTCCACGCACCCCGGGCCTGGGCCTCGCGCTGGATGAAGAGCGTCTGGCGCGTTTTCGCCGGCATTGATTCCCCAAGGAGAACGCCATGCTGTTCCACGTAAAAATGACCGTGAAGTTGCCCGCCGACATGGACCCGGCCGTTGCCACCCGGCTCAAGGCCGACGAGAAGGAACTCGCCCAGCGCCTGCAACGCGAAGGCCAGTGGCGCCACCTCTGGCGCATCGCCGGGCACTACGCCAATTACAGCGTGTTCGACGTTCCGAGCGTCGAAGCCTTGCACAACACCCTGATGCTGCTGCCGCTGTTTCCCTACATGGAAATCGAAATCGACGGCCTCTGCCGCCATCCCTCGTCGATCCACGCCGACGACCGCTGAGCCCAAAAAATGAATCCACCGCTGAAACCTGTGGTTGATCCGAGAGAGCTGAGTAAACACAACAACAAGATGAGGTGAACACCATGACCGTGAAGATTGCCCACACTGCCGAACTGCAAAAGTTCTTCGAACAAGCCGCCGGTTTTGCCAACGATGGCGGCAGCTCACGCTTGAAAACCATCGTCCTGCGGGTGTTGCAGGACACCGCCCGGATCATCGAAGACCTCGAGATCAACGAAGACGAATTCTGGAAAGCCGTCGACTACCTCAACCGTCTGGGTGGCCGCTCGGAGGCCGGGCTGCTGGTGGCCGGCCTCGGTCTGGAGCATTTCCTCGACCTGCTGCAGGACGCCAAGGATGCGCAGATCGGCTTGACCGGCGGCACGCCGCGCACCATCGAAGGCCCGTTGTACGTGGCCGGCGCGCCACTCTACGAAGGTGAATGCCGGATGGACGACGGCCGCGAAGAGGGCGTCGCCACGCTGATGTTGCTCGAAGGCCAGGTGTTCAACCCGCAGGGTCAGCCGCTCGTCGGCGCCACGGTCGACCTGTGGCACGCCAACACCAGGGGCACCTATTCGTTCTTCGATCAGAGCCAGTCCGAGTACAACCTGCGTCGGCGGATCATCACCGACGCCGAAGGCCGCTATCGCGCCCGCAGCATCGTGCCATCCGGTTACGGCTGCGACCCGCAAGGCCCGACCCAGGAATGCCTGAACCTGCTCGGCCGCCACGGCCAGCGCCCGGCTCACATTCACTTCTTCATTTCTGCACCGGGGCATCGACACCTGACGACGCAGATCAATCTGTCGGGGGACAAATACCTGTGGGATGACTTCGCGTACGCGACCCGGGAAGGGTTGGTCGGGGAGGTCGAGTTTCTGGAGGATGCAGCGGGACGCCGAGCCGAACTGAAATTCGACTTCCAGTTGCAGCAGGCGCCTGATGCGCTGGCTGAACAGCGCAGCCAGCGCCCGAGGGCATTGCAGGACGTCTGAAGGCAGGAAAGGGAGCCCATGGCTCCCTCTCTTCTGAAAAACGTAATGCTAAATCGGCAGGTGCTGCGCTTATGGAATAAGTTCGAAAGCTCAGATCTGCACGGGCTTGAAGGTGTTTCTCAGGCAAAAAAGGCGCGTGAGTTTTTGGCTCACGCGCCTTTGGGTTCATTTGCTGGCGTTCAACACAATCCGGTATCGCGCCTTGCCGCTGCGCAGATGGTCAACAGCTTCATTGACCTTGCTCATCGGAAATTCCTCGACCTGCGGCAGGATCTGATGCCGCGCGCAGAACTCAAGCATGGTCGCTGCGGTGGCGGGCGAACCGACCGGGGAGGCTGACAGGGATTTCTGTTGAGGGATGAGGTTGAACACATGCACAGGAATCGCGTCGGGCACGATGCCGACGAAGTGCAGCCGCCCCTTGCCGCGCAGGGTGGCGAGCATGGCCGTCCAGTCAAGGTTGGCGTTGGCGGTGATCAGCAGAAAGTCCAGGGTGCCGGCAATCGCTTTCAGCGCCTCGCTGTCGGTGGAAGCGACGACCTTGTGGGCGCCGAGGCGTTTGGCTTCGTCCTGTTTGCTCAGGGAAGAGGTGAACGCGGTGACATCGCAACCCCAGGCATTGAGAAATCGCAGTGCCAGATGGCCGAGGCCGCCGATGCCCACCACGCCGACCCGGTCGGTCGGCTTGATGTCGAATTCCACCAGCGGATTGAAGACCGTGGAGCCGGCGCAGAACAGCGGACCGGCGAGTGCCGGGTCGAGGTTGTCCGGCAGTTTCAGCGCCCAGGCCCAATGCGTGCGCAGCCGATCGGCGAAACCGCCGTGGCTGCCGATAATCGTCGGTTTTGCGGTGGCGCACAGGTGATGGGAACCACCGATGCAGGACGAGCAATGCATGCAGCTGCCCTTGTACCAGCCGATTCCCACGCGCTGACCGATTTCCAGACCGCGCACCTGCGGGCCGGTGCGCACGATGCGGCCGACCACTTCATGGCCGGGAATGAAGGGGTATTGGCTGATGCCCCAGTCGTTGTCGATCAGCGACTGGTCGGAATGGCAGACGCCGCAATATTCCACGGCGACTTCGACTTCTTCGTCCCCCAGCGGGCCGGGGTCGTAACTGAAGCGCTCCAGCGGCGCGCCGGCCGAGGTGGCGGCCCAGCCGGTGAATGTCGTGGGTTCGGTGTTATTGCTCATGGGACACCTCCAGGTCTGGCGCTGCGGGCGCAGCCTGAAGAGTCTAGCGTGTCATCGAGCGGGCGCTAGCCAGGTGTTCAGCACGCGCCGGTCCAGCTCTTCCCAGTCCGCCATGCCCAGCACTCGGGTGGTATTGAGGCCGCGCAGATAACCGCGCAACTGATTGGCCACGGCTTGTACCGACTCTGAATTGTCCGCTGACTGGCTCAGTACGGTTTCGTATTCGACCAGGTATTCGGCAACCCGGTCGCGGAACTCGGGCAGGACGGCATCGCGGATCAGGTCAAAGGTTCGCACGGGTAATCCTCATCTGTTTTCGTTGTGATTGAGTGTGGCGCAGTCTGCATGGGGTTCAACTATTGCTTCAAGTAATAGTGACCATCAAGAAACGCAAGTTCTGCTTTGGCGCCGATGGGCGGAAAATCGCCTCCATCGAACACGCCGCTGAAGGAATTTGCGCGATGAAGACTTTGACCCGACTGGCTGTAGTCGCCCTGCTGATGGGCGGGGTGGCCGCTACCGTAGCCCCGGCTTATGCAGATGATGCCCAGTCGTGCCATTTTCTGCCCGTCGCCGCCAGCAGCGCCGCGCTGCAGCACTCGCAAACCGTCGGTGTGCTGTACAGCGAAAACACTCTGGACAACCTGCAATACCTCGAGCGTTACCACGATGTGGCGGTGAACGGCGCCAAGGATGCGCTCGATGCGCGGATTCGTGACGCCTTCGTCGACAGCTCCGATCCGGAGCTGGCCATCGACTGGCTGATGAGTTCGCTGCAACAGCAATTTCTCTCGGTAACCGTCTATGACAGCCTCGATGCGCTGGTGCAGGCCCATCCGGACGTTGTGGTGATGCTCGACACTCACAACCGTTTGCTGACCCAACGCAACAGTCAGGTCGAAGCGCGGTTCGCCGCACGCTTCTATGACGCCAACCTGCAATACATCGGCAAGGCTGAAGGCGCGGTGGAGAAGCAACTGCCGTCGGTGTGGGTACACAACAAGGCAGCGCCTGAAATCGCTGCCGGGATCGAACAGCAGCGCGACCTGCAACTGAGTGCCCTGAAACAGTTCGATGACTCGCTCAAGGCCCTGGTGAGTGCAGGCTGAGCCCCTTGATCAAAAACGGCAACGGCAGTGCCCGTGACACTGAACGTTGCCGAAGAACCGAACCTTTTATTTTCAGGATTTTTTCCATGCGTACCTTTGTTATCCCTGTCATGGCCTGCGCCACTTTGTTGCTGACCGCTTGCGCCTCCGCGCCGAACGACCCGACGTTGACCCTGCAGACGCACAAGACGCCTGCCCAGTACGCCGAATGCGTGGTGCCGAAACTGCAGGGCAGCGCGCTGAACCCGACGGTTTCGCAGACCCAGCGCAGCTACCGGATCGTGGTGCCGAGCAAGGTGGCGGCGGACAACGTGCTGGAAGCCTACAAGGCACAGGACGGCGGCAAAGTGTTTTTGTATGAGCGCCACTTGCTGGCGTCGAGTTTCCTGCCGTCGAGTTTTGAACGGGCTGCCCAGGAGTGCCTGTAACGCCTGTCGGTTAACGCTTTTGAAGATGCTCCTTTGGTTGGCCGCAACCAACCAATTCTTTGCCCCGCACCTTGCGGGGCATTTTTTTTGCCCAAAAAAAATCGCCGCTTTCATCAGCTCTGCAAACGAAACGCGAGGGCTGATGAAAGCGGCGATTTATTGATTGTTCGGGCGTGAAGAAATACGCCAGGTGCACATGCAAACAGGAAAGGATCGATAACGAAAAAACGAGAGGGAACTGGAGAGGGTGAAACGAGGAAAAAATGGCAGGGGCGGCTGGATTCGAACCAACGCATGGCAGGATCAAAACCTGCTGCCTTACCGCTTGGCGACGCCCCTGTAGCTATTGGTTTCAGTCCCGGGAGGACCTCTGCAACAGTGGGCGGCACTTTACCAGCGCTCTTTCGATCTGTGAACCCCTGAAACAGATAAATTTCATGGAAAACAGCTACTTATTTCCCGGACGGCATCGCCGGTCAGGTTTTTCGGGCTTTTCAGCGAGCGCCATCAAAACTGGCGCGAGCGCTGTAGCCCGAAAACCTGGCGAAAACCTGCCTCGACGAACCGATCAGTTGCCGTCCGCAACCTTGCGTTCGATTTCGTCGACCTTGCGTTGCAACTCCTCCGCGTCCTGCTCCTTGGTGCGGGTCGATGAGGGCGTGATGACCTCATCCACGCCGCGGGTGGCGTCGTCCCGATCCTCAAGATCGCGTTTCACCACATTGACCGGTTTGCCGGACGTATCAGTAGGTGGGGCTTTGCTGTCGTTGTTCATGGTGCTGACCTCCGTTGGCTTAAACGTTGGATACAGCGCCACCGGGCGAGTTCGAGATTTTTAGCGGCAACCGGGCGAACGGCAGCCGCTGCCGTCTCAGCTCACCGAACTCGGCATTCCCGCCAGCAAACCGGTCAGCGTCTTCATGATCGCCTGCTGACGCGCCCGGTCGGTCAGGTGCCGGGCCTCGGCGGCGGCGACATCGGCGTGGCAGTGCGGGCAGATCGATTCGTGCGGGTGGATGTATTGCAGGCAGTCGCGGCACAGGGCCAGTTGCGTCGGCAGGCGTCCTTCCTCGGGGGAGGACTGGCCCTGATTGATCCAGGCGAGCTTGATCACTTGCCCGCTGTCGCTGACGCTGCTGACTTTTTCGCCGGTGTCGATGCGTTCGGTGATCAGGTCAAAACGTCCGACCGCAAACGAGCGCTGGGCGGCGTCTTCGACTTTGACGATGCGCTCGCGCAAACCCTGTTTTTGCAGTTCCAGGGTTCGGTAATGGCAGTAAGGATTGTTGCCGGGTTTGCCCAGCAGCGAATGCGACGTCCAGGTGCAGCCGCCCCGGCAGACGTCGTTGTAATAGCAGCTTCGGCAGTAACCCCACAGGTCATCGACCGAACGCAGGCGGCCGAAGTGCATGCCTTCGCTGTAGTGCCAGATGTCGTGCAGGCTCATGTTGCGCACGTTGCCGCCGGAAAACCCGACGGTCGCCAGTGACGGGCAACCTTTAACCGTGCCGTCCGCTTCCAGCGCCAGCACGGTCTGGCCGGCCGCGCAGCCGCTCCAGTGCACGCGTTCGTCGCCGAAGCCGCGCCACAGATGTTCGTAAGGGCCGTAATAACCGATGTTGTTGCCGACGTTCATCAGCAGGCCGCGATCCAGTCCTTCGCGGTACAACCGGGCGAGTAGCGGCATCACTTCCAGCAGCTTGTACGGCTGGAGCAACAGCTCAGGATGGTCGACGGCGTTGCCCATGGCCACCGTGATCTGGATCTGCCAATGGGTGGCGCCGAGCTCGATGATGGTGTCCATCAGTTCTGGCAGATCCGGCAACGTGGCCGCGCCGATCTGGGTGTTGACGCTGACGGCCAGCCCTGACGCCTTGGCCCGGCGCAGGGTATCGACAGCCTTGTCGAACGAGCCGGGTACGTTGCGCACCTTGTCGTGCAGCGGCGCGAGTCCGTCCAGGGAAATGCCGACCCCGTTGAGCCCCGCTTCGACTGCTGCCTGCATCTTCGCTGGCGTCAGATTGCGCCCGCCGGTCTGGATCGCACAGTACATGCCGTGGTCGTGGATGGCGCGGATCAGTTGCGTCCAGTCCTTGCGCAGATAGGCTTCGCCGCCGATCAGGGTGATCTCGCGGGTGCCCAGGGCGGCGAGGGAATCGATCACGTCGAGGCATTCGCGGGTGTTGAGTTCATCGGGGCGCCGATGCCCCGCGCGGGAGCCGCAATGCAGACACTTGAGGTCGCAGGCGAGGGTGATTTCCCAGACCACGTGCACCGGCACGTAGCGTTTGAGATCGGTGTCGCTGAGGTAGCGGGCAGGGCGGTTGTCTGTCATGGGAGATCCTTGCGCACGGGCCTGTGCGCGGCACGATTGGACTGACCTCGATTGGCTGGAAGACCGGGGGCGGTCACCCGTGACCGCCCCCGGGCCGTACGACTTAGCGCGCTTCCAGTCGCGCGATTTCCGCATTCAGCTGTTCAAGGGCACTGCGCAAGGCACCCTCGTGGGCCAGCTGTTGTTCGCCTTGCTGCACCGCGACTTTCAACTGCGCCAGATCACCGCTTTCCTTCGCCGTTTGCACGGCCACGGCGTACAGCGGCTGGACATGATGCTCGGGCGGAAGAGGCTCGACGCTCGGTGCCTGATGCACGGCGACGTGCCGCACGTCCTGCCACTGGCCGCCGTCGTTGTAGCGGTAATCGATAAAACCGCTGGTCCAGTCGTTCAGGATGCCCTTGAGGTGGAAGGTCTGGGCAATCTGACTCAGCGGGCCGCTCGGGCTGCCATCAAGTGTGAGAATGATGTAGGTCTCGGTGGATGGCGTCAGCCTGGCCTCGGAGTAGTCGCCCCAGACCCGGGCATGGAAATTCACCGGTGGCCAGGTGCTCTGGAACACGCTCGCGGTTCCGCTGACTTTTTGCGGACGGTATCGACCACGATATCGAGGGTCAGAACCGGTGCGCCCAGCAGTGAGTTACTGGCGATGAGGCGGGTGTGAAAAAGTCCGATCGACATGATGCTGCTCCTTGTGAAAGTAATGGTTCCATTAGCCGATCAGCGACTTTGCACGCGGCTGATTTCTTTGTTGGCGTCGTCCACCGCTTTGCGCAACAGCGGCAGTTGCTCCAGCTGCTGCCTGGCCTGCGCGGACAGGCTTTTCATCTGCGCCAGGTCTCCGCTGGCGATGGCGCCCTGAATCGGCGCGGCATACAGCGGCAGAACCGGTTTGTGCGGCTCGATCACCGGGCCGGGATTGAACGGCTGAAGCACTTTCGAAGGCACCTCCACCAGATGCGCCGGCACGTTGTTCAGTTCGTGCCAGCGCTGGCCGTCGAAGTACTCATAGTTGGCCACGCCTTCGCGCCAGTCGGTGCCAACCACCAGGTGGATCTTGAAGTTGATGATCGAGTTGGAGCCAGGTCCGCCATGGTTGCCCTGGGCGGTGATCAGGATCTTGCTGACACCGGGCTTCATCACCGTCATGTAGGTGTATTCGCCCCAGACGTCCGAGTCGATGTCGAGCGGCGGATTGGTCGCCTGAGTCACGGCGGCGTTGCCGGTGACATGCTGCTGCGGCGTGGACACCAGCAGGTTCAGCGCAAGGCTCTGCGCCCCTGGCTGACCCGTACCGATCCGGTAGCTCACCGGGAACAAGCCGACATTTTGCTGAGTAGCTGACATGTTGATTGCCTCCATTGCAATGTGGGAAATGGCCTCAGGGTTTTTCCAGTCTGGAAACTTCTTTGGCCAGGTTTTCGTACGCGGTTTGTAGCTCCTTCGCTTCCGGCTTCGTTGAATCGCGCTGCTTCAACAAAGTCTTCATCTTCTGCAGATCGCCGCCGGTGATCGCGTTCTGGATGGCGACGCCGTAGGGCGGGATGTTGTGATTTGAACCAGTCATATCGAGGCCTTCCTCGTGGGTGTTTGCCGCTCGACCCCTTGCGCAGAAGGGGCGCCTTTCCTGACAGGCAGGCGAACGACATCGGCCGCAATCACCGGCAACCGGGATTCTCGGGGACGTGACAGCCTGATCCGTCGGGATCTGATCAATCCGTAAACAGGGTTCGCGCAGGGACGGCGCCGCAACGCCGGCTCAGATCGTCAGCCAAAACCGTCAGGCCTGGCTTCGGGCGTCAATGAAGGGGGTTGCCGGTGGGGCAATCGGGGGAATCTCGCCTGTACGTTGGTCATCTTTCTGTCCTTGATAGAAAGCAACGAAACACAGGGATAGGTCGTTCACTCTTCAAGAGTGCAATACCCGCGCAAGCACAAAAACCATCCCTGATTTTTCTTCCAGTGCTGCTGATGGCACTCGTCGAGCGACGTTTGCCAAATGGCCAGCATTTTGCCAGCCACGCAACCCTAGACCCGTTTTTGCAGGGCTGCCAGAAAAAGCGCCGAACGGTCATTTCTGTTCAACGCAGGAATTCTGGCGCAGGCTCGGTCGGCCTTTCGGCGGCGCTTTCAAGCGATTGAAACAAGATCGACATGGGCGCTGAAGCGCGTTCGGAAATGAAAAATGTACGCCGATGTACATTGCGTGTACGGCGCGTGTAAAGTCCGGTCAAAGTCTCAAAGACAGGTGCATTGCAATGACGCAGGCAGGACGGACAAAAAACAAGGCTCAGGATTCAGGATGGCGCGGTTCCGTGGACGTCTGGCTGGACGCCGCGTATGAGGCTTTGAAGGAATCCGGAGTCGACGCAGTCAGGGTGATGCCGCTGGCCAAGCGCCTGAACCTGTCGCGCACCAGCTTCTACTGGTTCTACGAAGATCGAGAGCAACTGCTCGCGGCGCTGCTGGCCCGTTGGCGGGACAAGAACACGGGTGGGCTGGTGGGGCAGTGCGAGCGTTATGCCGAAAGCGTGTCCGAGGCGATCCTCAATGTTTTCGAGTGCTGGCTGAACCCCGCGTTGTTCGATTCGCAGTTTGAATTCGCAGTGCGCAGCTGGGCGTTGCAATCGGATGAAGTCGCCGCGCAAATCGCGCTGGCCGACGACGCACGAATCAATGCGCTGGCCGCGATGTTTCGCCGTTTCGGTTACGAGCCGGGGGCGGCCGATGCCCGCGCCCGGACGATCTATCTGACGCAGATCGGCTACATCTCGATGAAAACCACCGAAGACGTGATCGTGCGATTCCGGCGAATCCCGCAGTACGTCACCGTGTTCACCGGAAAGTCCCCAAAACGACGCGAACTGGATCGGTTTTTCGGTCAGTTCGGCTATGCCGAGACGGAGCCGGGGGTGTTTGTCCCTCTGGTGGAAACCTTCGAAGAGGCGCTGCCCGATGACCAATAGAACGCTGGGAATCATCGGCGGCACGGGCTGGCTGGGAAAGGCGATTGCCGAGTCGTTGCTGGCTCCGGGGTTCATCAGGCCGAGCGAGCTGCTGATCTCGAACCGCTCGGGCAGTGCTGATGTTGCACCGGGAGTGCGGGTGTTGAGTGACAACCAGTCACTGGTCGACCGCAGCGATATCGTCATGCTGTCTGTGCGGCCCGAGCAGTTTCGCGAGTTGCAGATCGATGCGCGGGGCAAACCGATGGTATCGCTGATGGCTGGCATTTCAGCGTCCGCCCTCAGCGCCGCGACAGGCGCGCGAGTGGTGGTGCGGGCCATGCCGAACGCGGCGGTGGATATCCGCCAATCCTATACACCGTGGTTCGTGGCCGGCTCCCTGGCCGATGAGGAGCGCGACTGGCTGCAGCGATTGTTCGAGTGCGTGGGCACGGCGGACGAGGTACCCGATGAAGACTGCATCGATTATCTGAGCGCGTTGTCCGGCACCGGGCCGGCGTTTCCGGCGCTGCTGTGCGCTGCACTCGCCAGTCAGGCCGAAGCGGCCGGCATTCCCGCACGGATTGCGCAGCGGGCGGCACGGGCGGTGGTGGTGGGCGGCGGTCAACTGCTGGCCGAGCGGGAGCCGCAAGCTCTGCTGGATGCCTTGATGGCTTATCGCGGCGTCACGGCGGCAGCGTTGCAGTCGATGACCGGTCAGAACATCGAAGACATTGTGGGACGAGCCATACAGGCCGGCGCCCAGGTTGCCCGGCGCGGCCTGTAGTTGGTCGATACGGCAATTTCCCTCCCGCAACAGGAGGGAAGGCCGGTTTCAGAGGTCTTTCATCAGCCGTAACGCGTCGTAAATTGCCGCATGGGTGTTGCGGGCGGCCACGGCGTCGCCAATCCTGAACAGCTGAAAACGTCCCTGCGGGTGAGTGACGATGTCCTGAGCCTTGCCGGCAATCAGGTTGTGTTGTTCCACCGCGCCGCCGTTGCTCGAATGCGCGCGCAGGTCGAAATACAGATCATCCAGCGGAATCGTGCCGTGATTGACCACTACCTGATCCACCACCCGCTGCTTGTGCACCGTACCGTAATCACTGCCGAGCGTTGCCACCAGGCGCCCGTCGCGGCGCTCGACCGAATCGACGCGATAAGTGACGGTAAAGGTGACATCCAGATCCTGCAGGCTGCGCATGTAAGGCACCAGATTCATCGCCATGACTTCCGGAGCAAAACTGCGATCGGGGGTGACGATTTCGACACTCGCACCGCTGGCGGCGATGACTTCGGCAGCCTGTAGCGCAGCGTGGTCGCCGGCATCGTCATAGATCAAGACATGCCGGCCCGGTTTGATGTCACCGGCGATGATGTCCCAGGTTGAAACCACCAGGTCGTTGCCGGCACTCAGCACGTCCGTGTGGGGCAGGCCGCCGGTGGCGACAATCACCAGATCCGGTTCATGCTGCAGCACCGTGTCGGCTTCGGCCCAGGTGTTGAAGTGAAACTTCACGCCCAGACGTTCGCACTGCGCCATGCGCCAGTCGATGATGCTGATCATCTCCCGCCGCCGTTCGCTGAGGGCGGACAGACGGATCTGCCCGCCGGGGCGATCCGCCGCTTCCAGCACCGTAACGTCATGACCGCGTTCACCCGCGACCCGCGCGGCTTCAAGTCCCGCAGGGCCGGTGCCGATCACCAGCACTTTGCGTTTGCGTGCGGCCTTGGGAATTTCGTGGGGCATGGTGGTTTCCCGGCCGGTCGCCGGGTTGTGGATGCAGTAAGCGGCGCCGCCCTGGTAGATGCGGTCCAGGCAATAGTTGGCGCCGACGCAGGGACGGATATCGTCCTCACGTTTTTCGATGATCTTGCGCACGATATGCGGATCGGTCATGTGCGCCCGGGTCATGCCGACCATATCGACCTTGCCTGAGGCGATGGCATGGCGAGCGGTGGCGACGTCAGGGATTTTCGCCGCATGGAAGGTCGGGAAACCGGTGGCCGCGCGGATTTCACCGGCAAAATCCAGGTGCGGCGAATTGCGCATGCCCTGGATCGGAATGACATCGGTCAGGCCCGCATCGGTGTCGATGTGGCCGCGTACGACATTGAGAAAATCCACGAGTCCGCTGTCTTTCAGCAGGTGGGAAATCTGCAAGCCTTCGCGGGCATCGAAGCCACCGGGCAAGCCTTCATCGCCGGTGTAGCGCACGCCCAGCAGGAAGTCCTCGCCGACCCGCTGACGAATCCCGCGCAGAATATCGAAGGTGAAGCGCATGCGGTTTTCCAGCGAGCCGCCGTACGGCCCGTCGAGTTCGTTGGTCAAGGGTGACCAGAACTGGTCCATCAGATGCCCGTAGGCTTGCAACTCCAGACCGTCCATGCCGGCAGCATGCATCCGCTCGGCGGCGTCCACATAGTCCTTGATGATGCGTTGGATATCCCAGTCTTCCATTTTCTTCGGGAAGGAACGGTGCGCCGCTTCGCGATGGTGCGACGGCGAAACCACTGGCAACCAGTCGGCCTTGTCCCAGCGGGTGCGGCGGCCCAGATGCGTCAACTGGATCATCACCGCCGCGCCATGCTCGTGGCATTCGTCGGTCAGGTCTTTGAGCCACTTCACCACCTCATCCTGGTAGGCGAGCACGTTATTGAACACCGGCGGGCTGTCCCTGGAAACGGCGGCGGAACCGGCCGTCATGGTCAGCGCGACACCAGCCTTGGCACGTTCGACGTGGTAGGCGCGATACAAATCCTTGGGCATGCCGTCTACCGGGTAGGCCGGTTCGTGAGCGGTGGTAATGATCCGGTTTCTGAGCGTCAGGTTCTTGATTTTGTAAGGCTGCAACAGGGGATCGCTGGACATGGTAATGCGCTCCGGGGTGGGCTTGATCAGGCTCGGCGACTTGAAATTAGGTCAACTGTACAGGCGTGTCAATCATGGTTGACACATGTGTACATTTTGCTTGCGCGGTGCTTCGGCCAGGCATAGGATTGCGCCAGACGCCTCAACCGCAAGGCCGTCCAGATTGAGACATACCTGCCGATCCCACCTCCAAAGGAAGACGCTTGATGAACGCTCATTCGCCTTATCGAAATACGCTTTTCGCCCTGATTCTGGCCACGTTCGCTGCACAGGCCCAGGCCGCCGAACCTGCACCCGTGCGCATTGGCTGGGTCAACTGGTCGGACACCGAAATCACCGTCAAACTCGCCAGCGCCGCGCTTCAGGATCACCTCAAACAACCGGTGAAACTGGTGATGGCCGATATCGGTATTCAGTTTCAGGCCCTGGCCAACGGCAATATCGACCTGATCCCGATGGTCTGGTTGCCAAGTACCCACAAGGCGTTCTACGACAAATACAAAGATCGCCTCGAAGACCTCGGCGTGCTGTATGAAGGGCGGATCGGCATGGCCGTCCCGACCTCGGTGCCGATCAGTGAAGTGGCCAGTGTCGAGGATCTGAACAAGCCGCAAGTAAAGGAAAAACTCGAAGGCAAGATCCTCACCTCGGAGGTGGGCAACGGCCAGTACAAGCTCACGGTCAAGGCGATCGAGGAGTACAAGCTTGATGGCTACAAACTGGTGGCGTCTTCGGAAAGCGGCATGCTCAATGAGCTGGATCGCAACCTGAAGCGGGACAAATGGTCACTGGTCAATGCCTGGAGCCCGCACTGGATGTTCTCCAAATGGTCGTTGCGCTACCTGGATGATCCGAAGCAGATTTTCGGTGGTGCCGAGCAGATCCATGCGATGGCGCGCAAGGGGTTCAGCCAGGAATATCCGCAGGTGGCGTACTTTTTCGCTCACTACTCGATCCCGCAGGCAGATCTGGAAACCTTGATGATGCAGGCACGCCAGACCTCATCGGACCAGGCGGTCGCGGCCTATTACGCGGCCAACAAATCGCGGTTCGAAGCAATGTTCGAGCCGGGCACGCAAACCGCCAGTACTCGACAACCCTGATCACGGCGCCGGGGCTCAGCCCACGCCGGGCCCCGGCTGGCGAGGCGTTGATTCGATGTTATCCTTCGCAAAATGTGTGACAAACAGCGAGGGCGACCGGCCTGTGAACACGAATCGTGACCAGTTTCCCCTGCCCGAAGACCTCAGGGTCTTCCTTACCGTCATCCGCAAGAACGGCTTTGCCAGCGCCGCCGATGAGTTGGGCTTCTCACCGGCCTATGTCAGCAAACGCATCTCGGTGCTGGAAACCACGCTGGCGAGCAAACTGCTGCACCGCACCACCCGGCGCATCGCGCTGACCGACGACGGTGAGCGGGTGCGGATTTGGGCCGAGAAACTGCTGGGAGATTTCGATCAGTTCCTCGGCGAGATTTCCCAGGCCCGGCATCAACCGGCGGGGTCACTGCACATTTGCAGCAGCTTCGGTTTCGGCCGTAATCATGTGGCGCCCGCGATCAGCCAGTTGTCTCGAACGTGCCCGAAACTCGATATCCGGCTGGACGTATTCGACCGCGTGGTCGATCTGGTGGGCGAGGGCTTTGATCTGGAAATCCTCGTCGGGGACGACGTGCCGGGTCAGCACATCGCACGCAAACTGGTCAGTAACCGGCGCGTGCTGTGCGCCACGCCCGAATACCTTGAACGCCGGGGCACGCCGCAATCCCTTGAAGACCTGAAAGACCACGATTGTCTGGTACTCAAGGAACGCAACAACGCGTTCGGTATCTGGGCCCTGAGCAAGGACGGGCAAGAGGAGACGGTGCGCGTCAATGGCCCGCTGTCCTCCAACAGTGGCGAAATCGTGCTGGAGTGGGCTTTGAGCGGCGGCGGGATTCTGTTGCGCTCGATGTGGGACGTCAAACCGATGCTCGAGCAAGGGCGGCTGGTGCAGGTGCTGGAGGAGTACACCCAAAGCGCCAACGTCTGGGCGGTCTATCCGGTGCGGCTCAGTGAGTCGGCGAAATTGCGGGTGTGCGTGGAATTTCTGGAAGAGTACTTCCGCGATTTGTCTGTGGAATGAAAACGGGCGACTCAAGTGAGTCGCCCGTTTTTTGTGTTCAGCGCAGCCAGGGACTGTTCGCCAGATGCCGCGCTTCAAAGGCGCGGATCTGCTCGGTGCGTTGCAGCGTGGTGCCAATGGCATCCAGTCCCAGCAGCAGCGATTGTTTGCGCAACTGATCGATCTCGAATTCGATCAGCGTGCCGCCAGCCAGCTCGATGGTCTGCTGCGCCAGGTTCACGCTGATCCGCGCGGTCTCCGGGACGGTGATCGCCTCGGCTACGCGCCTGAACGGCGCGTCGTCAAGCTGAATCGCCAACACGCCATTACGCTGGCAGTTGTCATAGAAAATCCCGGCAAACGTGGTGCCGATCAAGGCCCGGATGCCGACTTGCTTCAAGCCCCACACCGCGTGTTCGCGGCTGGAGCCGCAGCCGAAGTTGGGGCCGGTCACAAGAAACGCCGCGTCCTGCCAGGCCGGCTGGTTGAGCACGAATTCAGGGTTGGGTTCGCCGGAGGCGAGAAAGCGCTGATCGAAGAACAACCCGCGATCCAGCCCCCGACGATCGATGCCCTTGAGAAACTGCTTGGGCATGATCACGTCGGTGTCGATGTTGGACGCAAGAAACGGCGCGGCGCTGCCGCTGACAGTGTCGAAAGGTTGCATGGTTCAAGCCTCCAGCGCGACGCTGCGTACGTCAGTCAAATGACCGGTGATGGCCGCCGCTGCGACCATTGCCGGGCTCATCAGGTGGGTGCGCGCACCGGCGCCCTGACGGCCTTCGAAGTTGCGATTGGTGCTCGACGCACAGCGATCACCCGGCGCGAGCACGTCATCGTTCATCGCCAGGCACATCGAGCAGCCTGATTGCCGCCATTCGAAACCGGCGTCGAGAAAGATCTGCGCCAGGCCTTCGTCCTCGGCCTGATTGCGCACCAGCGTCGAGCCGGGAACGATCATCGCCCGCACGTGGGACGCCACACGCTTGCCGCGCACCACGCGGGCAACGTCACGCAAGTCTTCGATCCGCGCATTGGTGCAGGAGCCGATGAAGGCATGGCTGATCGTCACTTCGTTCAACGGCATGCCGGGTTTCAGTCCCATGTAGTCGAGGGCGCGCTGCAGGCCCTGACGCAGGATCGGATCGGGCTGCGAGGCCGGGTCCGGCACGTGTCCGCTGACCGGTGAGGCCTGATCGGGGCTGGTGCCCCAGGTCACCATCGGCTCCAGCGCGGCGACGTCGAGGCTGACTTCACGATCAAACACCGCGCCATGATCGCTGTGCAGGGTTTTCCAGCGCTCGACGGCCTGTTCCCAGATCTTGCCCTTGGGCGCACGCGGCTTCAGTTGCAGATACGCGAACACCTTGTCGTCGGGCGCCATGAACGCACCACGGGCGCCGGCTTCGACGGCCATGTTGCAGATGGTCATGCGCGCCTCGACGCTGAGGGCGCTGATGGTCGGGCCGGCGAATTCGATGGCGTAACCGGTGGCGCCGGACGCGCCGATCTTTTCGATCAGCGCCATGATGATGTCCTTGGACGTGACGCCTTCGGCCAGCTCACCGTTGACCATCACCCGCAGGGTTTTCAGGCGTTTGTAAACCAGAGTCTGTGTCGCCAGCAGGTGCTCGATTTCCGAAGTACCGATACCAAAACCGAACGCGCCCAGTGCGCCGTAAGTGGTGGTGTGGCTGTCACCGGCCGCGACCACCATGCCCGGCAAAATGAAGCCTTGTTCCGGCGCCACCACGTGTTCGATGCCCTGGCGTTTGTCCAGTACATCGAACAGTTCGATGCCGAAGTCGCGGCAGTTTTCTTCGAAGTACGACACCTGCCGCGCGCCCCCGGCGTCAGGCATGGTCGCGATGCGTTTCGGTGCGGTGGGATTCACATGATCGACCACCGCCAGTGTCGCAGCAGGTCGCCAGACATCGCGCCCGGACTCGCGCAATCCGCTGAAGGCTTGCGGGCTGGTGTATTCGTTGGCGACCTGGCGGTCGATGTAAAGCAGCACGTGGCCCTGATCGTCGAGGGTGCAGACGGTGTGACTGTCGATGTGCTTCTGATACAGGGTTCTGGGGCTGGGCATGGCGTTGGCTCTTTTCTGTCAGTGCAAAAACAACGTACGGACAGAGTCATTGATCGCCGAAACGGCATCAAGAGCGCTTTGGTGAAGCCATAGACCACGAAATGTGAGCAATAAAAAGCAATGGGGCGCTACTCGGTAGCCTCGAACGCCTCGTGATATTTCACCACGCCCACCGGCAACTCCCCGCCAAACGCCAACGCCTGAAAGTACTCCGGCGGAATCCCCGGCAACTCCAGACCGGCATGGGCCTTGAAGCCAAAACGTCCGTAATAGCCCGGATCACCCAGTACCACGCAGCCAACGCCGCCAATACGCTGCAACTCCGCCAGCGAAGCTTTCATCAGCGCCGAACCGATGCCTTGCTGCTGGCGGGTCGGGCACACGGAGATTGGGCCCAGGCCATACCAGCCTTGAGTGCCGGAGGAAATCGTCACCGGTGAAATGGCCACATGGCCGACCACCGTGTCGTTCTCCACTGCCACCAGCGAAACGCTGAGCTGGCCGGCGTGGCGCAAGGCGTTGACGATGAATTGTTCGGTGTGGCTGGAGTGTTCTTCGTGCTGGAACGCGGCCTCGGTGATTCGGGCGATGGCGTCGATGTCTTCGGGGCGTTCGTTGCGGATTGTGATGTTTGTGTTCATGCGCTCTCGGGTATCGCGGTCGATCAGGGTTCGAAGGGTTTCGAACAGCGGATCGGCATTGGTGTATTGCTTGCCGTAGGCCAGGTTGAAGCCATAGTCGAAGTCTGGCGGATTCTTCCCTTGCGTGTGTTGTAAAAGTGTTTCCAGCTTGTCGAGGGCCTTCACGGCTTTGGCTTCGGGAGAACGGGCGTTTTCGTAGTCGTCCCAGAGCGCGAGGATTTCGTTTCTCAACGCGTCGTCCAGGGAGCGGGTGAGCAGCAGCAAGTCGTTGCGCTCCTGTTCGCCCTTGTCGGGAAAACCGGCTTGATCGACCGCCGGAATGTCACCGTTGATGGCTTCGCCGAGGTCGTGGATGACGCACATTTTCAGGACTTTCAGCACATCGAGCCCGGCCAGGTCGTCGGCGAACACGATCGCCATCAGGCACAGGCGCCAGCTGTGTTCGGCGGTGCTTTCGCTGCGCCCGGAGGAAGTGTGCGCGCTTCTGAGGACGTCCTTGAGCCGTTCTGCTTCGCGCAGGAAGTCGAGGCGTCCCTTGATTTTTTCGAGGTTCATACGGTGGCCGGGATAAAGAGAGCAGGGCTCAAAGCCTAGGCCCGGCCTCGATCATCGTCCACGCATAAAATATGCGGCGGATGGCCTACAGCGTTTCCACCAGCCGTGCGGCGGTGCCGTCGGAGAGGGCGATCCGCGTCCAGCGGCAGAGGCCCGGCTGGATCGGCACGAGGGCGGAGTCATTGCTGCCCGTCAGAAATTCCAGAGCCGGCGGCGCCTGGACTTCTCGCCAACCGGCGTCATCCAGCAAGGATTTCTTGTGCCGGATTTCCACTGTCGCAAAACGCCACAGCGACTGCCCCAGCAGATCGCTCAGCGGGCTGGCGAACTGTGCGGCGCGAGCCGGCGAACAGGCCAGCAGGCGATGGGTCAGGTCGCAGACGAGGTGAACCGGGCGCGCGCTGTCCGTGACCAGTCGCGCGAGGGCCTGATCGGCGGCGCTGTCGAGTCGCGCCGCGAGCAGCCTTTCGAGCTGAAGATGGGCGTCCGGGTCCATCGCCTGCACGCCGCTTTCCCAGCGGGAAATGGTCGACTGAGTGACCTTGAACAACTCGGCGGCATGGCCCTGCTTGACGCGGTGCAGCACGCGCCAGCGGCGTAGGGCAATGCCGGGCAGACTGGGCTTCAACAAGATGTCGGGCATGGCGATGGATCGCAGAAGGAATGCGGGCCGACAGTCTGAAGACTGTCGGCCCGTGCTGCAAATCGATGCGATGTCAGGTCATTCCGGCAGTTTGGCAATCACCTTGATCTCGAATTGAAACCCGTATAGCCACGTCACGCCGACCGCTGTGATGGTCGGATGCGGCGCTTCACCCCAGAACTCCGGCACCACCTCCCAGATGGTTTCAAACGTGGATTGCGGGTCGACCATGAACACCGTCACGTCCACCACGTCGTCGAAACTGCCGCCAGCCGCGCCCAGAATGGCGTTGAGGTTGGTGAAGGCCAGTCGCACCTGTTGCTTGAGATCAGGTTCCGGCGAACCGTCCTCAAGGCTGCCGACCTGGCCGGAAACGAACAGAAATCCGTTGGAACGAACCGCCGGCGAATAGCGATTGCGTTCGTACAGGGCATGGCGTCCAGGTGGGAAAACCACGTCGCGTTTTGGTTGGGCACGGGTCATGAGGTGTCTCCTTCAATGGTTTGAAAACCTGCGATGGAGAAACTTTAGGGGCTTGCGCTGACACGATAAACGCGCAACCTTGGCGTTCACTGTTTGGGATAGCCAAACAATCGAGCCGCCATTAGAGGTTGGATATGGACCGTTTTGACGCGATGCAGGCCTTCGCCCGGGTGGTGGAGGCGGGCAGCTTCACCAAGGCCGCCGAAACCCTGCACATGAGCAAGACCACCGTGACCCATCTGGTGCAGCAACTGGAGGCGCGCCTGCGGGTCAAGTTGCTCAACCGCACCACGCGCAAGGTCAACGCCACGGCGGACGGCGCGGCCTATTACGAGCGTGTGATCAAGTTGCTGGCGGACATGGACGATGCCGAAACCAGCCTGCCTGGCGCGGCAGCGCAGCCCAAGGGGCGCTTGCGGGTCGATGTGCCAAGCCCTCTGGCCAATCTGATTCTGGTGCCGGCGCTGCCCGAGTTTTATGAGCGCTATCCGGAGATCCAGATCGACATGGGTGTCAGCGACCGGATCGTTGACATCATCGATGAAAACGTCGATTGCGTGGTGCGCGGGGGCGAGTTGCGGGATCAGTCGCTCATGGCCCGGCGGGTCGCCGATCTGCAACTGGGCGTGTATGCCGCGCCGAGTTATCTGGCCCGTGTCGGCACCCCGACGCATCCCCGAGAACTGGAAGACTCTCATCACCGGGTGGTCGGTTTCCTCTGGGCACGCACCGGCAAACCCGTGCCTTACGCCCTGCACAACGAACACGAAAACTTGCAGATCAAGGGGCGCCACGTGCTGGCGGTCGATGACGGCAATGCTTATTTGTCGGCGGGGCTCGCGGGGCTGGGTGTGTTGTGGTTGCCCAAGTACATGTCCAAGGCACATGAGGCAAGCGGCGCGCTGATCCCACTGTTCGAAGACTGGCAGCTCGATCCGATGCCGCTTTACGTCGCGTATCCGCCGAACCGCCACATCAGCCGTAAGTTGCGGGTGTTCATCGACTGGATCGCCGAGGTGATGGCCCGCCATGCACCGGTCATGGATCGCTGAGGTTCGCCAGCAACCACTCGGTGAAACATCGCGCCATCGGGTCATTCTCGCTGTCGCGATGGGTCAGCATCGCCCAGTTCGGGCCGCGAATGGTGTCGTCCACCAAGGGCTGCAACAGCCCGTCGGCCCGGGCCTTACGGCTGAGTAACTGACTGACCAGCGCAATCCCCAGACCTGAGCAAGCCGCATCCAGCAACAGGCCCGGATCAGAGAAATTCAAACCCTGATCCTGCTGGCCGACATCGATTCCCGATTCCACCGCCCAATGGCTCCAGTCCATTTCCCGCTCGCCGTGCAGCGTTGTCCGCTGCGCGCCCGGTACGCCCAGCAGGCTCGGATGACACGCCGGATAGAGCCGATCAGCGTGCAGCACCTTGAAGCTGCATTCAGCCTGGGAACTGATGTCGTCGCGCACGGCGATGTCGATGGTTTGTGTCGCCATGTCCGGCACTTCGTCGGTGCTGAAGATCCATAGATCGACCTGCGGGTGCTGTTGTCGGAAATCCGCCAGACGCGGCAGCAACCAGTGCCGGGCAAACGCCGGCGTGGTGTTGAGCACCAGTTGATTGGGCTTCTGGTATTGCCCCAGTCGCCGAATGCCCACCGACAGCTGCTGCAGCATGGCCTGAGTCGTGCTGAGCAGGTCGTGGCCGGCGTCGGTCAGGGCGACGCTGCGCCCGCGGCGGAAAAACAGTGGCTGTTCCAGATACGCCTCAAGGCTGCGGATCTGCTGGCTGATGGCCGACTGCGTGAGGCTCAGTTCCTCGGCGGCCTTGTGAAAGCTGCCCAATCTTGCAGCGGCTTCGAAGCCGCGCAATGAACTGAGGGGTGGCCAGTGTTTCAGCATGATCGATAAGTTCCTCTAATCAGTTTTCCGCTAAATCCATCGTTTGTTTGCCCTTCAGGCCGCCATTAGCATGCACGTCAACGCCGCCAAGGCTGTTTTCATTGAACACAATGGCTTAACTCAAAGGGCTTTTTACCATGCAGCAGACCAAAAACAACAATAGCGGTTGGATGATGCCGGCAGAGTGGGTGACGCACGCCGCGACCTGGATGGTCTGGCCCCACAACAAGGCCCTGTGGGAGTCGGGCTGGCGCGTGACCCTGCCGTTGGTGCAGGAAGATTTCGCCCGCGTTGCCAATGCCATCGCCCGGTTCGAACCGGTAAAAATGGTCGTCGATCCGTCGGCCATCGCCAGCGCCAGAGCCTTGTGCGGGCCGAACATCGAACTGATCCCGCTGGCGGTCAACGACAGCTGGTGCCGCGACTCCGGTCCGAGCTTCGTCGTTCATCCTGAGCAAGGTCTGGCCGGGGTGAGCTGGCGCTTCAACGCCTGGGGTGGCAAGTCGGCCCACGAGCTGGACGAAAGTCTGGCCCGTCGCGTGCTCAATCACCTGGGCGGCGAGTGCTTCGGTACGGCGCTGAGCAACGAGGGCGGCGCGATCCACGTGGACGGCGAGGGCACCTTGATCACCACCGAATCGGTGCTGCTCAATCCCAACCGCAACCCCGGCGTGAGCAAGGCCGAGATGGAGGAAATCTTCAGCCGCCTGCTTGGTGTGAAGAAAACCATCTGGCTGCCGGGCGATCCGGATTACGTCACCGGCGACATGACCGACGGCCACGTCGATGGCGTCTGCGCCTTCGCCCGTCCCGGTGTGTTGCTGGTGGACGCGACTCACGATCGCAGCTCGGTGTATGCCGAAGTCGTGCGGGAAAACCGCCGTGCACTGGAACTGGCGACCGACGCTCAGGGCCGCCAATTCGAGTTGATCGAGCTGTACGAAGCCACCGACGCGGTGGATACCGAAGCCGAAGTGTTCTGCGCCTCGTACACCAATTTCTACATTGCCAACGGCGCGATCATCATGCCGGCGTACGGCATCGAGGCCGACCATGTCGCGGCAGAAACCCTGGCCAAGGCGTTCCCTGGCCGCGAAGTGGTGCCGGTGCAGATCAATCACCTGGCCCATGGCGGCGGCGGTGTGCACTGCATCACCCAGCAACAGCCAGCCTGGCCGGTGGAGGGGTGATCGATGACGATGCTCAAAGTCGCCACCACCCAGATGCCGTGCACCTGGGATCTGAAGAGCAACCTCGACCGCGCCGAGCAGTGGGTGCGTGAAGCGGCCGCGCAGGGCGCGCAAGTGATCCTGTTGCAGGAGCTGTTCGCCACGCCGTATTTCTGCATCGAACAGAGCCACCACCATATGGCGCTGGCCGAGGAGTACCGCGACAGTCAGGTGCTGTCGCGTTTCGCCGCGCTGGCCCGTGAACTGGGCGTGGTGCTGCCGCTGAGCTGGTACGAGAAGGCCGGCAATGCCTACTTCAATTCCCTGAGCGTGGCCGATGCCGACGGGCGCCTGTTGGGCGTGTACCGCAAGACCCACATCCCCAACGCCATCGGCTATCAGGAGAAGGAATATTTCAGCCCCGGCGACACCGGTTTCAAAGTCTGGGACACCGCGTTCGGCCGTCTCGGCGTGGGCATCTGCTGGGACCAGTGGTTCCCCGAAACCGCCCGCTGCCTGGCATTGATGGGCGCAGAAGTATTGCTGTTCCCGACCGCCATTGGCTCGGAACCGGGCTGTGCGGATCTGGATTCGCGCGACCACTGGCAGATGACCATGCGCGGCCACGCGGCTGCGAATCTGTTGCCGGTGATCGCCTCCAACCGTGTTGGCCGCGAAGTGGCGGGTACCGATGCGACGCTGCAAATGAATTTCTACGGCTCGTCGTTCATCTGCAACCACAAGGGAAAAATGCTCGCCGAAGCCGACCGCGCCAGCACCGGCGTGCTGGTGCAAAGCCTGGATCTGTCGGCCATGCGCGAAGAGCGCCTGAGCTGGGGCATCTATCGCGACCGTCGCCCGGACATGTACGGCGCCTTGTTGAGCCAGGACGGCCGTCACCTTCACGCTCGCTGGAATGCTCAAGGAGTCTGATATGCACACCTCACACAAGTGGTTGCTGGGCGCACTGGGCCTCGCGCTGGCCGGTTTGATGCCGGCCGTGCACGCCGAAGACAAGACATTGCGCCTGTACAACTGGGCGGATTATTTCGCCGAAGACACGCTGACAAAGTTCACCGCCGAAACCGGGATCAAGGTGATCTACGACGTGATGGACGGCAGCGAAACCCTGGAAGCCAAGATGCTCTCCGGTGGCAGCGGCTACGACCTGATCTTCCCCGGTGACACCGTGGCTGAACGCCTGATGCGCGCCGGCAGCCTGTTACCGCTGGATCCTTCGAAAGTCGCGGCGATCAACGACATCGAACCGGGCCTGCAAAAACTGCGCAGCCATTACGAGCATTCGAACAAGGCTACGGTGCCCTACACCTGGGGCACCATCGGCCTGACCTACAACGCCGAGCAGATCAAGCAGCGCATGGCCGATGCGCCGGTCAACAGCCTCGACATGCTGTTCAAACCGGAGTTGGCGGCCAGGTTCGCCGATTGCGGAATCTCGATGATCGACTCGCCGGACGAAGTGCTGGCCGTGGTGCTCAATTATCTGGGGCGCGATCCGCGCAGCGCCAAGCCGGCGGATCTGGCAGCGGCCAGTGACTTGCTGATGAAGCTAAGGCCGTACATTCGCAAGTTCCAGTCGCAACCGGTGACCGATCTGGTCAACGGCAACCTGTGCCTGTCCCTCGGCTACAGCGGCGACATGACCCAGGCCCAGCGTACCTCGGACAGCGCCGGCAAGCAGACCCGCTTCCAGTACCGCGTTCCCCGCGAAGGCACCACGGTGTGGATGGACACCATGGCCATTCCGGTCGATGCCAGACATCCGGAATACGCCTACGCGTTCATCAACTTCGTGATGCGCCCGGAGAACATGGCTGCGATCAGCAATTCCACCGGTTACCCGACCTCCAACGCCAAGGCCCGGCCAAGCGTGGATGAGGCGATGCGCAACAACCCGGACATCTACCTCGACGATGCGACCTATGCTCGTCTGATACCGGGCAAGGATATTCCCCAGGCTGACATGCGCGCCCGCATGCGCACCTGGACCAAGTTCAAGACCGCCACTGCCAAGTGATTTTTCCGGGCCGCTTCGGTGGCCCCCTTACACATCAGGAACGTACACATGCCGACTCGTCGCGAGTTCATCAAACAGGTTTCAGTCGCCGCCGGCGTAGGCGCTGCCGTCATGGGCCTCGGCCTGTCACCGGCACGCGTGCTGGCGGCCAGCGAAGGTCGCTGGTTCATGCCCGACGAGGGCGACAAGCACGAACGCGCCTACATGGCCTTCGGCGCGCAGTACGCAATCTGGGAAGACTTCACCGAAGACGTCCAGGAAGCGCTGGGCCGGATCGCCCGTGCCATCGCTCGTTACGAACCGCTGACCATCTACTGCCGCAGCAGCGAACGCAGCCTGGCGGAAGAGATTTGCGGCACGTCCAACATCACCTACCAGTTCGCCAACCTCGACGACATCTGGATGCGCGACATCAGCGCCAATTTTGTCATCGACGACAAGAACGGCCTGGGCGCAGTGGACTTCAACTTCAGCGGCTGGGGCAACAAGCAGCAGCACTCGAAGGACGCGAAGATCGCCAAACGTGTAGCGCAAGACGCGCAAGCAACCTACATCCGCAGCGAACTGGTGGGCGAGGGCGGCGGCATTGAAGTCGACGGCCACGGCACCGCGATCATGACCGAAAGCTGCTGGGTCAACGAAAACCGCAACCCCGGCTGGAGCAAGGCTGATGTCGAGGCGGAACTGAAAGCGCGCCTCGGTTTGCGCAAGATCATCTGGCTGCCGGGCATCAAGGGCAAGGACATCACCGATGCCCACGTCGATTTCTACGCGCGCTTCGTCACGCCCGGCGTGGTGATCGCCAACCTCGACACTGACCCGCGTTCCTACGACAACAAGGTCACGCTGGCTCACCTGGAAATCCTGAAAAAGGCCACCGACGCTGACGGTCGCCCGTTGCAGATCCACACCGTATCGCCACCGCTGAAACCGCGCAGCACCAAATTCAACAAGGACAACGACGACTTCGCGGCCGGTTACATCAACTACTTCGTGATCAACGGCGCGGTGATCGCCCCGGAGTTTGGCGACAAGGACGCCGACAAGAAAGCCTTCGACCTGCTGAAAAAACTCTACCCGAACCGCGACGTGGTGCTGATCAACATCGACGCGATCGCGGCCGGCGGTGGCGGGATTCACTGCGTGACCAGTCACCAGCCGGCGTGAGGCCGTTCCTCAGCGAAACCGTTGGGGAAGCGCTTCAGCAAAGGGATAGAAGTCAAACCAGGGTCTGGCTTCGTCGATCACCTGGCTGAAAGACGGGCGCTGTACCAGTCGCTCGAAATAGGCGCCGAGGCGAGGGCGGTCGGCGCCAAACGGCACCAGCGTAATGGCGTAGAACAGCGCCGGGCTGGCCGAGCAATCGGCCATGCTGTAGTCCGGGCTGGCGATCCATTGATGGGTCGCCAACTGGTTTTCCAGCATGTCGTAGGCGGTGTTCAGCAAGGTGCGCTGGCTGCTCAGGTCGGCGTTTCTGCTGTGGATGCGGTCGGCGACGATCTGCGACATCGGCGTCATCACGTAGTTGTCGAAGAAACGGTCCCAGAGTCGAACCTGCAGCGCGGTGTCCCAAACGTCGGGGATCAAGCGGCCTGCTCCGGCGTGATAGCGGTCCACGTATTCGATGATCACGCTCGACTCCGGCACGTTGCGCTGGCGGGCGCGGTCCTGCAGCACCGGGAACTTGACCAATGGCCACAGCGCCCGCAACTCGGCCCGCTCGGCTTCGCTGGACAGGTCGATCAGGCGTTTTTCGAAGGCGATGCCGTGTTCGTACAGGGCAATCAGGGCTTTGTGGCAGTAGGACGACAACGGATGGTAGTAGAGGGTCAAGTCCATGGTTCAACGCCTCGCGGAGATAGTGAAAAACACTACACAGGTATAGCCCGCCTGCGCACTGCCACACATTTGATTTCCACCAGCAGCCCCGGATGGGCCAGTTCGCTGACGCCGATGCAGGTCCAGGCGCAGAAGCCTTTGGGGAACACGCGGTTCTTCACTTCACGAAACACCGGCATGTGCAGGCCCATATCCACGTGATAAGTGGTCATCTCCACCACGTCTTCGAAGGTGCAACCGCCGGCCTTCAACACTTCATCGAGGTTTTCCCAGGCGCGAACGAATTGCTGCTCGGGGTCTTCGATGACTTTCAGATCTGCCGTGCGGCCTACCTGACCGGCGCAGTAAAGCGTATCGCCGACCAGCACCGCCGGGGCGTAACCGGCGCGTTCGACGATGGGTTTCATGGATTCGGGGATGATGATTTTGCGATCGGGCATGCTGTTCTCCTTCAGTGACAGATCTCAGCGACCATGGGCGGCCGCTGCCAACTGCTCGGTATCGACCCGAACAAACACCGAATCACCCACCGCCGTCAGCACATCCCCGGCGTAGACCTCGCAGATCACCCGGCTCTTGCGCCCGACTTCACCGTCGACTCGGGCTTTCAGCGTCAGCGGTACGCCCATGGGCGTCGGCTTGATGAATTTGATGCCAAGGTTGCCGGTGACGCAGTTGATGCGCGGCAGGCTTTCGGCTTCACGGCCTTCGGCGCGGTAGTGGTAAGCCATCGCGGTCCAGTTGGAATGGCAGTCCACCAGCATCGCGATCAAACCGCCGTAGACCAGCTCCGGCCAGCCGCAGTATTTGGCCTCGGGCACGTGCTCGGCCATGACGTGCACGCCATCCTCGTGCCAGAAACTCTTGATGTGCAAGCCGTGCGGGTTGCTGCTGCCGCAGCCGAAACAGACGCCGTCGGGGGCGGCGGTGTCTTGCAGGGAGGTGTCGATGGAGGACATGCCGGGATCATCCTTAAACTGGTTAGCCGAACCCGGGGGATTCTAAACCTGAATCAAGAACAAGGCGTTGTCTCAAATGACGCCTTCTGCTGTTGGCGTCGATCCTCGCACGATGCTAATTGCGCTGCGCCAGGTTGCGTTGAAATTCTTCGAAGCTGCAAGGCAGGCTCGTGGCTTTGCGTTTTTTCGACTTGTCGTGCTCGTCTGGCAATTGATCGCTCAACTCCCAGACCTCAAGCATTTTCGCGTACTCGAGGGCGTGGCGCGGACTGCTCTGAATCCAGTGCTGGAAGGCCTGGCGTTCGTCAGGTGTGCAGGTTTCGTCTTGCAGACGCAGGCACCAGTGCGCTGCCTGATTGAGGATTTCATCGTCGGCGTCTTGAGGGCTTTGGAGGTTCATTGACTGCTTCCAGGATGGCCGGAGAGGGCACTTTACCCTGCCTCTTGCAAAAAAAACGTCAAAGTTCGACAGGGATTTAGCCTGCCTGACGGACAAAATGCGCGTCCGCCGGACAGATCGCGCCGGCATTTACGCTTTTCGAGGTTTTGCCATATTCAGTCACATCTCATTGTAGATAGTGGGCAGCCCAACCGGTTTCCAATGAGGCTGCATCGTGTTTCCACGTCTTCTGTGTTCGCTGTCCGTGTTGAGTCTGTCCATTGCCGCCGCCCACGCGGCCACCCTTGATACCCCGCGCCTGCAGGGCATCGACAACTTCCGCGATGTCGCCGGTATCACCACGGCCTACTCCACGACCCATGACGGCACGATGCGCGCCGGTGTGTTCTACCGCTCCAACGCGCTGACGCCGACGGCCTCGGATCTGACAGCCCTCAACGGTCTGGGGATCAAGGCCGTTTATGACCTGCGTACGCCCAGCGAAATCGCCGGTACGCCGGACACCGTGATCAGCGGCGCGACTTACCAGAACATCGACATCATCGGCGCCACCACCTCGGGCGCGAACATCACCACGGTCTCGTTCAAGAGCGCAGCCGATGCGATAGCGATGATGCAGGAGACCAACCGCGCCTTTGTCAGCGACGCCGGCATGCGCGGTCAGTTGGGCGTGCTGTTCAACGAACTGGCCAGCGCCGACGGTGCCGCGCTGTTCCATTGCACCGCCGGCAAGGACCGCACCGGCTGGACGGCCGCCGTGTTGCAAAGCATCGCCGGAGTGGACAACGCGACGATCATGAGCAACTACCTGGCGACCAACGACTACACCGCCGCCCGCGTGGCCAAGACCCTGGCGATGATGCCGCCGAGCATGGCCGCGATCTACGCGCCGCTGCTGGGCGTGGAAGCCAGTTATCTGCAAGCGGGCCTGGATCAGGTGGCCGCGCAATACGGCAGCATGGACAACTACCTCAAGCAGGGCCTGGGTCTGTCCCAGGAAACCATTTACGTGCTGCGCGGCAAAATGGTCGAGTACAACAGCCTGCCGGGTCAGGCCGGCCTGATCGGCAACGCCGCTGCCGGCGCGCAACTGTTGCAGGAGTTGCAGAACAGCAAACTGTCGGGCACCTACAGCGCCTACAACTACTACCTGCAATCGGCTATCGACGCAGGCACGCTTGGCGGTGTCGAGTCCACGGTCGGCGGTCAGGTACACGCCGATGCGGCGAGTTACCTGTTGCGTCAGAACGCGATGATCGAGCAGGCCGCCGCGCCATTCGCCAGCGGTACCGACCTCAAGACCGGCCAATACCGTTTGTGGAGCACCGCGCTCGCCGGTTATCTGGGCACCGACGGCTCGGCCCATGCGCAAAGCAGCAACGAACACAGTCAGGGCCTGATGGTTGGCGTTACTCAGCGCTTCTCCGAACAGCTCAGCGCGCGCGGCGGGATCGGTTACAGCAAAGGTTCGGTGGGTGGCGCAGGTGGCGAGGCCGATACCGATTTCACTTTCCTCGACATCGGTGCGCGTTATGGCTTCACCAGCCTTGAACGTGGCCTGTTTGCCGATGCCAACCTCAGCGCCGGTTACATCGATTACGACAGCAAGCGCGACCTCGGCGGCGGTCTCGGCTCGGCGAAGGGCGACACTCACGGCAACCTCAGCGGCGCCACGCTGGCGCTGGGTTATCGCCTGCCGATGAACGATGTGGTTCTGGAGCCGAGCCTCGGCGTGCGGGTCAGCCGTCTGGACCTGTCGGGCTTCCGGGAGACGGGCAGCGAACTGGTCCTCGACGTTGACAGTCTCCAGCAAACCCGCCGCAGCGCAATGGCCAATCTCGACGTCTCGTTCGCCCCGATGCCGATGGGCGCGTGGCAACTGGTGCCGGGCATGCGGGTCGGTTACGAGCATGTGCTGGGCGATCATCAGGTCGGCAGCGAAGGCCATTTGTTGGGGCTGGATATCGAACAGCGCGCGGCGTTCGAAAACCGCGATCAGTTCAGCGGCGGCGTCAACCTGATGGCCAACCTCGGAGCCCTGAGCCTGGGTGCCGAAATCGGCGCCAGTGGTGGAGGCGACAGCCACGGTTTCAGCGGCGGGCTCAAGGCCAGCTATCAGTTCTGATCAACCACAGGTGAAGAAAAGGACTGCCTCAGCGCAGTCCTTTTCGCATTTCTACGGGGCTCACACCGTAGGCATCCTGAAAGTACTGGCAGAACCGGCCGACGTTGCTGAATCCGTATTGCAGGGCCACGTCGGTTACGGATGACGATTGGTCTTGCTTCAACATTTCGCAGGCACGCTCCAGCCTGACCTGGCGCTGGTAAGCGACAATCGAGGTGCCGACAAAACGCCGGAAACCTTCCTGCAACGCCCGCAGGCTGACGTTCACCAGCCCCGCCAGATCCGTCCCGCTGAGCAATTGTTCGGGATGCGCCTGAATGTACTCGATGGCTTGCTTCACATGCCGTGGCGCAATCGATGCTTCGGGGCGGCGCAAGGCTTCGCTGAAATTGTGCGGCCAGGCTTCCAGCACGGCGTCCACCAGCATTTCCCGCAGGCGCGACGGCATCAGCGAACCGGCGTTCAACAACAGGTCGAATTCAGTGCCGGTGGCCAGGTCGATCAATGCGCGAATGCCCTGAAACGCCGGGCTGTTCAGATCCACCCTCGGCTCGAAATGCAGCTTGTGCACGATCGGCCGTCCTAGCAGCGACGACAGGCGTCCGGTGAGCGCGGCGCGGCTGATCGACATGCCGTGCTGGGCATGATTGTCGACGAAGCGCATCGAGCGCAGATCCGCCTTGTCGATGGCCAGCCCGATGTGCGGCAGGCCCAGGGATTCGGCGGAGTCGTTGAAGATGATCCGGCCGGCGGTGGGAATCACGAAGGTGATTTCGTCGTAGGGCTCGGGGAACGCCACCGTGAAATCGCCCCGGTAATGCATGCGCCGGAAACTGACCCCGTCGTGCCGCCCGTACACGCCACCGATGATGATGTCCTTGGGCGGTGGCGGTGTGTCGCCGTAACGATTGCCGAACATACGGGAGAACAACGTGCCGAAGTCGTCGCAGGACATATCGGCGGATCTGAGGATGATGGTCTGGCGCGTCGGGCTTGAGGACACCGGGAAGGTCACCTTGGCAGTCGGAGCAAAGAGGCGCGAGGACGTTAGCAACCAACAATGACGCCGATGTGACAACGCTCGATGCTGTGCGTGGCGCTATGCACAGCATCGAGCGGAGTCGGGTCAGGTGTGATGAATCTCCCGATCCTTGGTCTCCGGCAAGAAGAAGATGCCGAGAATCGCCGTCATCACCGCGATGACAATCGGGTACCACAAGCCGTAGTAGATATCCCCGGTGGCCGCGACCATCGCGAACGCCACGGTCGGCAGGAACCCGCCAAACCAGCCGTTGCCGATGTGGTAGGGCAGCGACATCGAGGTGTAGCGGATGCGCGCCGGGAACAGCTCGACCAGCCAGGCCGCAATCGGGCCGTAGACCATGGTCACGTAGATCACGAGGATGGTCAGCAGGAGCAAGACCATCGGGTAATTGGTCTTGGCCGGATCAGCCTTTTCCGGATACCCGGCTTCTTTCAGCGCGGTGCCGAGGCTGGCGGTGAAGGCATCGTTGCGGGTCTTGAAGTCGGCGGCCGGCAGGGCCGTGCCTTCGAAACTTTCGATGACTTTATCGCCGATGCGCACCTGAGCCACGGTACCCGGTTCCGCCACTACGTTTTCGTAAGGGATCGCCCGTTTGGCCAGGATGGTCTTGGCCAGATCGCAGGAACTGGTGAATTTGGCCTTGCCCACCGGATCGAACTGGAACGAGCACTGGTCAGGGTTGGCGATCACTTTGACCGGGTTCTTCTCCTGGGCGACGAACACGTCGGGGTTACCGTACTGGGTCAGCGCGTGGAAGATCGGGAAGTAGGTCACCGCCGCCAGAATGCACCCGGCCATGATGATGCCCTTGCGCCCGATGCGGTCGGACAGGCTGCCGAAAATCACGAAGAACGGCGTGCCGATTAACAGCGAGCCGGCAATCAGCAGGTTGGCGGTCTGCGGGTCGATCTTCAGGGTTTGCAGCAGGAAAAACAGCGCGTAGAACTGCCCGGTGTACCAGACGACCGCTTGGCCGGCGGTACCGCCGAGCAGGGCCATGATCACGATTTTCAGGTTGTCCCAACGGGCGAAAGATTCGGTCAGCGGCGCCTTGGAGTGTTTACCTTCTTCCTTCATTTTCTTGAACACCGGTGATTCGTTCAGCTGCAAACGGATGTACACCGACACTGCCAGCAGCAGGATCGACAGCAGGAACGGAATCCGCCAGCCCCAAGCCTCGAATGCCTCGGTGCCCAGCGCAGTGCGGCAGGCCAGAATCACCAGCAGCGAGAGAAACAGCCCCAGCGTCGCGGTGGTCTGAATCCACGACGTGAAATACCCGCGTTTGCCCTTCGGTGCATGCTCGGCCACATAAGTCGCCGCACCGCCGTATTCACCGCCCAGCGCCAGACCTTGCAGCAGCCGCAGGGTAATCAGAATGATCGGCGCCGCGACCCCGATGGTCGCGTAACCCGGCAGGAAACCCACAATCGCCGTCGACACGCCCATGATCACAATCGTGATCAGAAACGTGTGCTTGCGCCCGATCATGTCCCCCAATCGCCCGAACACCACCGCACCAAACGGCCGCACTGCAAAACCGGCGGCGAAGGCGAGCAGGGCGAAGATGAACGCCGTGGTCTCGTTGACCCCGGCGAAGAAGTGCTTGGCGATGATCGCGGCGAGCGAGCCGTAGAGATAGAAGTCGTACCACTCGAATACGGTGCCTAAGGATGAAGCGAAGATGACCTTGCGTTCCTCTCGGCTGACGCTGTGGTGCGGGGCACTGCCGGTGGACATGCTGTCGAGTACGGCCATGGGGGTTCTCCGTCGTGCTTGTTTTTGTAGGCCGGAGCACTTCATCAACGTCGCGTACCCGAGGCCTGTGGCGGATGCCGGATCAGGTGTTTCGTGGAGCGTGCACAGAATCACCACCCCGCGGGAGGGCGGGGTTTCTTTGAGCATAATTGGGATTGTGGGGATATCCAGTGGGGGCGGTGGATGGAGAGGGGGGACGGTTTAGTGGCGGAATGAGCTTGATGAATTTGCATTCTTGTTTTCTTATGTTTTTTCATGACTTCGATTGTTCCGAATTGGTATTAAAAACTGTTATTTCTGTCAGGTGTTGTGGCGGCTATTGTTGGAGATACTTTGTTTGCCGGGGGGCAGAAAATTGTCCCTTTTGTTTCTGTTAAAAATGGAGGTGCAAAATTTTGCAAAAAACTAATATAGATTCGTCTCCCGATATACCGGGAAAATTGCAGGATTTAGGAGGTAAAAAATATCTAACTGTATATGGTGTGGATGGACAGGTTTATGAAGGTAATAGTCCATCACTGGATTGGCGGTCTAATCACATGACAGGGAGTTTCGTTCTTACAATTAACCTGTTGTCTGGAGGTGTTAAGGTTTTTAATGATGCAGTAGCTGAGGTTCAAGCTATTACCAGGCATACTTGATTCAATTTTAATCAAAGGGGACAAATCAAAGGGGACAGATTTATTTTAGGTCAAATCAAAGGGGACCAATCAAAGGGGACAGATTTATTTTAGGTTATTTCTATCAGGTGAGATTGCGGCTATTTGTGTTGATGCTTTGCTTGTGGGGGCGCAGAAATAAATCTGTCCCCTTTGATTTTCGTCCCCTTTGATTTTCAGGCAGTAGGCATAAACTTTTATACCCAAGGCTTCCTTGAGCTCACGCAGGTCAGAAAGATAGCGTTCGTAATCGGCCGGTTCGGCGAACACAACCTGCCTGTTGTGGCCGCGCTGCACGATGTGGTGTGGGTAGTGGGGTAGCACGATGCGTCCCGTTCTGGGCATGAGTCTTCCTACGTCCTTGTTTTGACGGATGAAGTTTAGAAGGTGGCGAGGCTGAGGCAGGTTGGATGTGTCAGAGAATGTATCTGCCGAAGCTAAGCGAATGAATTAAATAAGCCAGAATTCGCGGCCTCTTATAATCGCTCAGGGTTTTGGTTGTTCTGAATCAGTATTAAAAACTGTTATTTCTATCAGGTGTGTTTGTGGGTTTTCGTGTTGATACTTTGATTGTGGGTGCGCAGAAAATAAATCTGTCCCCTTTAATGCATTAATGGATGACTTGATGGAGCAAGATAATGGGACAACAACAAGGAATCACCAGTCCAGGCACTCTGGATCCAGCTTTCAATAAAACCGGCATTCTTGAATTTCCTATTCCTGAAATTTCTGGTATCGAACCGAGCGCTGTATTGGCTCTGCCTCAAGGGAAACTGCTCACTGTCATCCCGTTGAGTGGAATCAATGCTGGCTACGCGGTGGCGCGTCTGAACGCGGACGGATCGCTGGATAAGGAGTTTGGTGCAAATAAACACGGTTTTGTGCTTGTGCCGCTCGATACCGTTCAGGATCTGAGCGTTTTCGGTATCAGCCCGGCGGTCAATGGCGGATGCCTGATTGTTGGTCAAGCTATCACAGACACCTCAGGCGGCCTGTTGATCATGCGCCATCTCCCGGATGGTCGATTGGACACGTCCTTGAATGAAACCGGCATTCTCTACATTCCCTACGAGGATTTCGGCAGCTCCGGGTACAAAGGAGTAATGGCGAAGGGGACTCCTCGCGATAATAAAGAGGCAGATGATGCCGAGCAGTCTTCTTTTGCCAGTTCAACTTCAGCGAGCGTACAGGCTGATGGCAAGATCCTGCTGCTCGGCAATGCCATAGATGAATTCGGAATACCGAAAGGCATCGTTCTGCGGCGTCACCCGGACGGCTCTCCCGATGAGACGTTCAACGGCACAGGCGCTGCGCTCATTGAACTTGAAGGCTTTGCATTCGAGTATAGTTCTAGCGATGGCATCGAATTACAGGCGGACGGGCGGATACTGGTTTGTGGGAGTTTCTATTCCAATGACGGTCAAACTGCCTATGTGACCCGTCTCACTGCCACTGGCAGGGTCGATCCCGACTTTAATGGGGGGCTTGCTGTCACCGTTTTCAGTCCGTCTTTGATTAGGTTGAGGGCTATGACGGTCCGGGAAAGTGATGGCAGAGTTATTGCGGTAGGCTCAGCAAAAATGGCGAGAGGTGAGCCTTGGAAAGGCCTGATAGTCGCTCTGAACTCTACGGGGTCCTACAACCTCCCATTTAATAACGGAAAGCCGCTATTTGCCGATTTTGTATCGGCGGGGCTCAGTTGGGAGCATTGCGTGACACAGGCCAATGGATCAATCGTCGTCTCCGGCTTTACCGGCAACGGTTTTGTCACAAAAGAGTTAAGTATCCTAACCGCGCGTTATCTTTCTGACGGTTCTCCGGATACTACGTTCAACGGTACAGGTTTTGCCGTGTTTGATGACGATTTGTTCATAGAATCTATCAGCGGCATGTCGATGAAAGGAACAGATCGTATTTTTGTGTGCGGTGCATTGTGGACGGACGCCGAATCTTGGCCATACATCAGTGGTGGTGTGCTGTTGTGTTACCGCGCCTGACGCCTTGAAGTGAATCCCGCCGTCGTTTTGCCTGAAGGCTGAAGTTGAATCAAAAGGGGACAGATTTATTTAATCGTCCCCTTTTGATGTTGTGTGATAGCAAAGAGCATCTTCGCCGCTGCGACTTACTCCGTTGGCACAACGTTATCCAACACCTGATTCACCGCCAGTTCCGCAAGCATCACGATCTGCGCGATGCCCTGTGCGGTCTTGCGGTGGGGGCCTTCGAGGAGGTCGACGAAGTTGTTGAGCATGACGTTGGCCGAACCCAGCGTTTCGACGGCGTCGGCGAGCAGGGATTCGTTGTTGCTGGCCGGGTTGGCCTGGTAGAGGCGGTTGGGGTAGTAGGGCGCGGCCATCATTTGGGCTGATATCGGGCCTAGGTGATAGTCGAGGGCGCGGTTGGCGGCTTCGTTGAATTTCTTGGAGTCAGGGCATTCGTAGGGGGAAGTCGGGTCGGTGATGCTGGCCGGTTCGGTGACCGGAGGATTTGGCGTTACTTTAAACATGGTGATGTGCCTCATTGAGGATGCAACCGTCTCGCTGCTAAACGGAAGGTGGCAGCTGTGCGCAAGTTAGCAGACCGGTCATCACCAAACCCGGCGCACCCGAAGGTGCCATGCGCACAGCCACCGCAAAATGCAGGCGAAAACCTGACAAGGTGAGATGTGCAACCGTGGTAGATGAGCCGGGCTGCTAAACCCGATCACTGCGAATCAGTGACCCGATCCAAGTTACCGGCCGACCCCAAGGCGCACAAGCCGGCGGATTCTGGCGTAGCCGTAGGCTCTGGCGCAAGGATTTGTGGGCAATTGCGCGTAACTCCAGGTGTCTTTAAACACACGCATCGAAACGTGTTTGGCGGCCCACAAAACACACTGAAACATCCGTCAGAACCCACCCCGAAAACCGCCATGGCTTCAAACCCGCCGCCGTGTCTGTAAACTGGCCGCCCGAAACGGCGCGCGATGGCGCCGCCCTCACTGCCAGCGAAGGACTTTCCCATGGCCAACCAAGACATCACCTACACCCCGGACCCGGATGCAGACTCGATCTCTTCGGACGTGACCGAATTCAACGGCATCCTGATGTCGACCCAGATTCCGACCCGCGCCGACGGCAGCCTGGAACTGGGCGACGTCACCGCGCAGAGCGAATGCACGTTGCAGGCGCTGAAAGTCGCACTGGAAAAGGCCGGGAGTTCGATGGACCGCGTGCTGCACCTGACCATTTACCTGACCGACATGGCCGATCGCGCTGCGTTCAACGAGGTGTACAAGCGCTACTTCGCCAAGCCTTGGCCGGTGCGAGCGGCGGTTGGCGTGGCGGCGCTGGCGGTTGAAGGGATGAAGGTGGAAGTGACTGCGACGGCTGCGAAGGCTTGACCCCGTAATGATCGTTCCCACGCTCCGCGTGGGAATGCCTCAAGGGACGCTCCGCGTTCCAGCTCTGGAAGGGACGCGGAGCGTCCCGGGCTGCATTCCCACGCAGAGCGTGGGAACGATCTGTGACGCCGGGCGTGGGAATGCCTCAACGGACGCTCCGCGTTCGGCTCTGGAAGGGACGCGGAGCGTCCCGGGCTGCATTCCCACGCGGAGCGTGGGAACGATCGGTGACAGTCCGCGTGGGAGCGATCTGATCGTGACGGGTTGAAAACAGCCACCCGGCAGCACAGGCGTGCCGGCCACGCGTTTCGCGGCTACAATGCGCGCCTCGACCGTGACAGCCTGACTAAAAACTATATGTCCTTGCCCAAACATCACCTGGAACTGCTCAGCCCCGCCCGTGACGTGGCCATCGCCCGCGAGGCCATTCTGCATGGCGCCGATGCGGTGTACATCGGCGGCCCGAGCTTCGGGGCGCGCCACAACGCGTGCAACGAGGTGAGCGAAATCGCCGAACTGGTGGAATTTGCCCGTCGCTATCACGCGCGCATCTTCACCACCCTCAACACCATCCTGCACGACAACGAACTGGAGCCGGCGCGCAAGCTGATCCATCAGTTGTACGACGCCGGCGTCGATGCGCTGATCGTCCAGGATCTGGGCGTGATGGAACTGGACATTCCACCCATCGAGCTGCACGCCAGCACCCAGACCGACATCCGCACCCTTGAGCGGGCGAAGTTCCTCGATCAGGCCGGTTTCTCGCAACTGGTACTGGCCCGTGAACTGAACCTCAAGGAAATCCGCGCGATCGCCGACGAAACCGAGGCCGCCATCGAGTTCTTCATTCACGGCGCGTTGTGCGTGGCGTTCTCCGGTCAGTGCAACATTTCCCACGCGCAGACCGGGCGCAGTGCCAACCGGGGCGACTGCTCCCAGGCCTGCCGTCTGCCGTACACCCTGAAAGACGAAAAGGGTGGCGTGATCGCCTACGAAAAACATCTGCTGTCGATGAAGGACAACAACCAGAGCGCCAACATCCGCGCGCTGGTCGAGGCCGGTGTGCGTTCGTTCAAGATCGAAGGTCGCTACAAGGACATGGGCTATGTGAAGAACATCACCGCCTATTACCGCCAGCGCCTCGACGACGTGCTCAACGACCGTCCGGACCTGGCCCGTGCTTCCAGCGGCCGCACCGCGCATTTCTTCCTGCCGGATCCGGAAAAGACCTTCCACCGTGGCAGCACCGACTACTTTGTCAGCGAGCGCAAGATCGACATCGGCGCGTTCGATTCGCCGACCTTCACCGGTCTGGCGGTGGGCACGGTCGAGAAAGTCGGCAAGCGTGACATGCAGGTCATCACCCACGAGCCGCTGTCCAACGGCGACGGTCTCAATGTGCTGGTCAAGCGCGAAGTGGTGGGTTTCCGCGCCAACATCGCCGAAGCCAAGGGCGAGTTCGAGGAAGAAGGCGAGAAGCGCTACCGCTACCGCGTCGAGCCGAACGAAATGCCGGAAGGCCTGTACAAGCTGCGCCCGAACCACCCGCTGAACCGCAACCTCGATCACAACTGGCAGCAGGCCTTGCTCAAGACCTCGGCCGAGCGTCGTATCGGCGTGAGCTGGCTGGCGAAGCTGCGTGAAGAGCGTCTGGAACTGACCGTGACCAGCGAAGAGGGCATCAGCGCCAGCGTCGCGCTGGACGGCCCGTTCGGCGTCGCCAACAAACCGGAACAGGCGCTGGAGACCTTGCACGATCTGCTCGGCCAGCTCGGCACCACCGAGTACCACGCGACCTCGATCAAACTGGATGCGCCGCAAGCGTTCTTCATTCCGAACTCGCAGCTCAAGTCGTTGCGCCGCGAAGTGATCGAAGCGCTGACCGCCGCCCGCGTTGCCGCCCATCCGCGCGGTTCGCGCAAGGCCGAGACCACGCCACCGCCGGTGTACCCGGAGGCGCATCTGTCGTTCCTGGCCAACGTCTACAACCAGAAGGCCCGCGACTTCTACCACCGTCACGGGGTGAAGCTGATCGACGCGGCGTACGAGGCCCACGAAGAGGCGGGCGAAGTGCCGGTGATGATCACCAAGCACTGCCTGCGATTCTCCTTCAACCTGTGCCCGAAACAGGCCAAAGGCGTGACCGGCGTGAAAACCAAAGTCGCGCCAATGCAGCTGATTCACGGTGATGAAGTGCTGACCCTCAAGTTCGACTGCAAGCCGTGCGAGATGCACGTGATCGGCAAGATGAAGGGCCACATCCTGAACATGCCGCAGCCGGGCAGTGTGGTGGGACATATCAGCCCTGAAGACCTGATGAAGACCATTCCTCGGGCTCCGCACTGATTCAGAGGCTGCTGTGCGATAAATAAAAAAACCGGTGACAAAAATCACCGGTTTTTTTATGCCTGCCAGAAACTCAACTGGCTTCGTAGCGCGATGCCGTTGGCGGCGCCGCTTCGCCACTCAACGCATCGACCATCGGCGGATGGTCCTGCGCCGCTTGACGCAAGTCTTCGGTCACCCGCAGCTCGGCGCCAGTTGGCGAGAACGTCGCTGCCGCCGCAAATGGCGCCGGGTTGGCCGGCACCGGACGCTTGCCACGGCGCCAGAAGAAGAACGTCACCATGGCCAGGTTGACCAGCGCAAAGGCCCAGAACAGCCCGGTTTCGCCGTGGGCGTTCATCGCTGGCGAGATCAGCAGCGGGCTCATCGCCGAGCCCAGCGAGTTGATCAGCAGCATGCCCTGAATCATCGGCACCAACGTTTCGACCGGCGCGCGGTCGGCCGCGTGACTGACCGCAACCGGGTACAACGCGAACACGCCGCCACCCAGCAGAAACAACATTGCCGCAAGCAGGGCCGAGGACAGCGGTACCAGCACGAACACCAGCGACAGCACGGTGCACGCGGCGCACAGCACGGTCAGCACTTGCAGGCGATCCTTGCGGTCGGACCAGCGTCCGACCGGGTATTGCAGCAGCATCGCGCCGAGGATCGTCCAGGCCATCATGCTGCCGACTTCGCCGACGTTCAGGCCGATGCGTTGCAGGTACAGCGGCAGCAGAGTGTAGATAGCCGCGATGGTCACACCGGAGCCGAAGCAGCCGACCAGACCGGTGGGCGATACGCCCAGCAGCGCCCGTGGTTTGAGCGGTTCGACCTGTTCCAGCAACGGAGAAACACGCGGCAGGATCACGATCGGCAATACCGACAGGGTCGCGAGCATGCCGGCGACCATGAATGGCGCGGTATCGCCCAGCCCGGTGATTTTTCCCAAAAACGCCTGACCCAGCACGCCGGCGCCGTAGAGGACGATCATGTACAGCGCCAGCAGACGCCCGCGAATCTTCGCGTCACCGGCCAGCAGCAGCCAGCTCTCGATCACCAGAAACACGCCGACCGTGGCCCAGCCGTTGATCAGACGCAGGACGACCCAGCCCCAGGTGTCATAAAACAGCCCTTGCAGCAGGATGGTCGCGGCGATCAGCGAGGCGAAGCTGCTGTAGGCGCGGATGTGGCCGATGCGCAGGATCAGGCGATCGTTGAAGATCGCGCCGAGGGTCAGGCCGATGAAATAGGCCGAGGACACGATGCCGATCATCGTCGCCGATTCGCCGGCCGCGCCCAGGCGCAGAGTGGTCAAGGAAGACAGAAAGCCGTTGCCCAGGGCAACAATGAATAGCCCGAGCAGGGGCGCCAGCGCCATGGCCAGCAAACGCGGTGTCATAAAAACCTCAAGTGATCGAACAGCGGAACGTGCGCCTCTGCGCATGCGAGTGCCAAGCCGAAGTGTGTTGAAGACAAACGACCGCCGAACGGGCAGGACGATTGAGCCTGGCGCACTTCGTGAAAGTGGCCGGCTGTTCAAACCTGAGGGTTGTCATGGCTGCGGGCAGGCGCCGGTCGGGCGACTGCAAGAGGAGGCGCGATTTTAAGCGTTGTCTGGCGTTTGCCAAGATGCTGGCCCTGCGACGTTGGGACGCAGCCCGGCAGGGCTGGGTGATGATCGTTCCCACGCTCCGCGTGGGAATGCAGCCCGGGACGCTCCGCGTCCCTTCCAACGGCGGACGCAGAGCGTCCATGGAGGCATTCCCACGCGGAGCGTGGGAACGATCTACCTTGTGGTGCTTGCGTCGTTTGCGAGTAATTTGCTGCGGCGCCAGTTAGCATGGCGCTACAACAATGAAACCGATGGGCCACACCTTGATCGAACGACGCCAATTCAGCGGTGGCATGAAGGGCAAGAACCTTCGCTACCTGAACGAGCCCGCCAGCGGGCCGGGACACATGACCCGCACCGGGTTCGTGTTGCTGGAGCATTTTTCCCTGCCGGCCTTCACCCAGGCGCTGGACACCCTTGTCACCGCCAATCTGCTGCGCCCCGGTCTGTTTTCCACGCGCACCTTCGGCCTGAACGACGGCGAAGTGATCAGTGATCTGGGGCTGGTGATCCGCCCTGACTCGCGTCTGGAAACCTGCGTGTTGCAGGAACTGGATCTGCTGGTGATCTGCGGCGGTTACCGCACGGAATTGAAGGCGAGCGACGAGTTCATCAACCTGCTGAAAATGGCCGCCGAGGCCGGTGTGATGCTGGCCGGGCTGTGGAACGGCGCGTGGTTCCTGGGCCGGGCAGGGGTGCTGGAAGGCTATCGCTGTGCGATTCACCCGGAGCATCGGCCGGCATTGGCGGAGATTTCCAAGGCGACCCAGGTCAGCAGCGAACCCTATGTGATCGACCGCGACCGGCTGACTGCGTCCAGTCCGTCCGGCGCGTTCCACATGGCCCTGGACTGGATCAAGGGCCTGCACGACAAGGCGCTGGTCGAAGGCATCGAAGACATTCTGGCGTTCGAGGAGTCGCGTTACCGGCGGATCAAACCGACCGAAAACATCAGTGTCAGCGCGCCGCTGCGTGAAGTGGTGAAGCTGATGGATGCCAATCTCGAAGAACCGCTGGAGCTGGAGCAACTGGCGGTGTACGCCGGGCGCTCCCGGCGTCAGTTGGAGCGCTTGTTCAAGGAACAACTGGGCACCACGCCGCAGCGTTATTACATGGAACTGCGCATCACCGAGGCCCGCCGTCTGCTGCAACACACCGAGCTGTCCCAGGTGGACGTGCTGGTGGCCTGCGGATTCGTGTCACCGAGTCATTTCAGCAAGTGCTACAGCGCTTACTTCGGTTATCGCCCGTCCAAAGAAAAACGGCTCGTCAAATGACGAGCCGTCTGGCGTGCCGCTTCAGAGGTGATCGGCGTCGATGATCGCCTGAGCGAAGGCTTTCGGGTCTTCCTGCGGCAGGTTGTGACCGATGCCGCCGTTGATCAGGCGGAACTGATATTTGCCGGTGAAGCGTTTGGCATAGTCCTCGGGGGCCGGGTGCGGCGCGCCGTTGGCATCGCCTTCCAGGGCGATGGTCGGCACGCTGATCGATGGTGCGGTGGCGAGTTTCTGTTCCAGCGCATCGTACTGGCTTTCACCCTGCACCAGGCCCAGGCGCCAACGGTAGTTGAACACGGTGATCGCGACGTGATCCGGGTTCTGCAAGGCCTTGGCGCTGCGGTCGAAGGTGGCGTCGTCGAACGTCCATTTCGGTGACGCCAGTTGCCAGATCAGCTTGGCGAAATCATGGGTGTTCCTGGTGTAGCCCGCCTCACCACGGTCGGTGGCGAAGTAGAACTGATACCACCATTGCAGTTCGGCCTTGGGCGGCAGCGGGTTCTTGCCGGCGGCCTGATTGCCGATCAGGTAACCGCTGACCGAGACCAGCGCTTTCACCCGCTCAGGCCACAGCGCCGAAACGATGTCCGCCGAACGCGCGCCCCAGTCGTAGCCGCCGAGCACGGCTTGTTTGATTTTCAGGGCATCCATGAAATCGATTACGTCACTGGCCAGCGCCGCCGGCTGACCGTTGCGCACGGTCTTGTCGGACAGGAAATGCGTGTCGCCATAACCCCGGGCGTACGGCATCAACACCCGATAACCCTTGGCCGCCAGCAGCGGCGCCACGTCATCGTAGCTGTGGATGTCGTAGGGCCAGCCGTGCAGCAGAATCACCACCGGGCCGTTGGCCGGGCCGGTTTCGGCGTAGGCCACGTCCAGCAGGCCGGCCTTCACATGTTTCAGCGGGCCGAAGGGCAGGTCGGCCTTGACGCTGGCGGCTTCGGTCTTGACCGGCTCGGGCGCTGCGGTTTGTGCCTGGGCGATCGCGCCGAACTGCAGCAGCGCGGTGGCGAGCATCGACAGGCCCAGCAGGCGGCGACGGTTTTTCCCGGTGGTGACGGTGGCGAGTGGTGCGTGCTTCATGGCAAGTCTCCTTATGATCGGCGAGGGCCGGGTTCTGGCTGAACCCTTCGAATCTGGAGTCCATTAAAGGCTGGTCGCGTATCCGGGCTGTTTCCGTTTTTGTTGGCTGATGCGCGGGCATGTATCCGGGAGGCGTTCGTACACACTGCGATACAAACCCGTGGCCAACAAAAAGCCCCGAATGTTCGGGGCTCTTGCTTGCCTTGGGCTTCAGGCCTGAGTGACGTGCTTGGGTCCGGCCAGCGCCCAGGCGATCAGCCCGAACAGTGGCACAAACACGATCAATACGATCCAGACACCTTTGTTGCTGGCTTTCCCCTCACTCTTGCGCACCCTGTTGATCGCCCACAATTCGATGAGCAAAAGAACGACGGCCAGTACGATCCACGTGGTTTCAAGTTGCATGGGCTACCTCCTGATGGTCATTGGCTTAGGCGGGGCATACCACTCAGGGTTCATTAAATTTGCTTGATGGTTTGCCTGGCGCACGTGCACAAATGTTCTAAACCCACCGGCAAAGTCGCGGTAACGTAGACGCCTTTGACGAACAACCACTGCTTTCGGAGCCTGGCGTGGACAAACGCAACTGGATCGAGCTGTCTCAGGATGCCGACACCGGTATCGAGTCGATTCGTGCCCATTTCCAGGGCCATGCCTACGATCCGCACTGGCATGACAGCTTTCTGGTGGGCGTCACCGAGCAGGGCGTGCAGCAGTTTCATTGCCGGCGCGTGCGGCATCTGAGTACGCCGGGCAAGATTTTCATGCTGGAGCCGGGGGAGATCCACGACGGGCACGCGCCGACGGAGGAGGGTTTCACCTATTCCATGCTCTACCTCGATCCACATTGGCTGGAGCGCGAATTGCGCGTGCTGTTCGAGCATGCGCCGGACAACAGCCAGCTCGGGTTCACCGATACTCTGAGCCAGGATCCGCGCCTGTCCACCGCCATCAACCAGGCCTTCAACGCCCTGCATCAGGGCGATTTGCGCATCGTGCGCCAGACCGCCATCGACACCTTGCTCGGTTCGCTGACGTCCCACCTCGACTGGCGAAAGCACCAGCCTTTCGATCCGCGCCTGCCACGAGTGGCCCAAGTGGCGCGGGACTATCTGCATGCGCACGCCTTTGAGGACATCGGGCTGGACGACGTGGCCCAGGCCTGCGGGATTGATCGCTTTCGACTGACCCGTGCGTTCAAGGCTGCTTTCGGGTTGGCGCCACATGCCTATCTGATTCAGTTGCGCCTGGCCCGCGCCCGGCAGTTGCTGGCGCGCGGCGAAACACCCGCCACCGTCGCCAGCGCCCTCGGTTTCGCCGATCAGAGCCATCTGGGGCGCTGGTTTCGCCGTGCCTATCACCTGACGCCGGCGGATTACCGCAAGCGCTGCTCAAACCTTCCAGACTGAACCCCGCGCAACCGCGACCATGACTTCCTGTTCTGATTCGGGAGTCCTGTCATGGAATCGTTGTTGCCTTTTCTGATGTTTTCCTTCGTCGCTTCAATCACCCCGGGGCCGACCAATATTCTGGTGATGAGCCACAGCTCGCGGCGCGGTCTGACGGCCACCGTGCCGATCATCTTCGGCGCATGTGTGTCGGCGGCGCTGGTGGTGTTGGTGGTCGGCCTCGGCGTGGGGGAAACCTTGCTGCGCTATCCCCGTGTGCAGCAGGCGATGGCCTGGGCCGGCGTGTTGTGGTTGAGCTGGCTGGCGTGGCAGATCTTTCGCAGCACGCCGCCGTCGCTGGACTCGGCGCCAACGGGTGATGACGGCTTCAGCGTGTTCGGCGCCGCCGGCCTGCAACTGATCAACCCCAAGGTGTGGATGATGGCGGTGGCGGTGGTGAGCGTGTTTGCCGGTGGCAGCGAGGACAGCGCCCGGATGGTGCTGTTGTCAATGGCGTTTCTGCTGGTCAGTCTGCCGTGCATGACGGCGTGGGCGCTGCTGGGCGTGGGCAGCGCACGGTTATTTGGCTCGCCACGGGCATTCAGGCGCATGAACGCCGGGCTGGCGTTTTTGTTGTTGCTGTCGGCTTGGTTGGCGGTGTTGGTGTAGCCGTCGCGATTGGTCACATAAATTTGAATTGCCAGCCGTTGCCCCCCAGAATCGCGCCCCGATCCGGCCACCAGTGCCGGGCGTTCAGAGTGAAAGGGGTTGCGGTTGAACGAACAGACATTGTCCATGCGCCTGGAGCAGGTGGCGGCACACGTGCCCGCTGGTGCGCGGCTGGCCGATATCGGCTCGGATCACGGTTACTTGCCGGTGGCCCTGATGCGCCGTGGTGCGATCGCGGCGGCGGTGGCGGGCGAGATGGCCGAGACGCCGTTCCGTTCGGCGCAACGCACCGTGCGCGAAAACGACCTTGAGCAGCAGATCACCGTTCGCCTGGCCAATGGCTTGATGGCTGTCGAGCCGGTCGACGGGATCACGGCAATCACCGTGTGCGGCATGGGTGGCGAGACCATCCGCGACATTCTCGAAGCCGGCAAGGCGCGCCTGAGCGGCCGCGAGCGCCTGATCCTGCAACCCAACGGCGGCGAACAACCGCTGCGACAATGGCTGATGGACAACGGCTACCGAATCCTCTTCGAGGAAATCCTGCGGGAGAACCGCTTCGACTACGAAATCATCGTGGCCGAGCGGGGCGGGCCGGTGAGCTACACCGCCGAGGAGTTGTTCTTCGGGCCATTGCAATTGCAGGCGCGCAGTCCGGCGTTTGTCAGCAAATGGCAGCAACGGCTGCGGCACAAGCAGCAGACGCTGGCTCATTTCGGGCGGGCACGGCATGGGGTGTGCGAGCGCAAGGTGCAGGATCTGAAGCAGCAAGTGCGCTGGATTACTGGCGTGCTGGCGTGAAGGGGTGATCAGTGCTGCGCGCTGCTTCGGGTCTCTGCGAGAATCCGCGTCGCATCCCGCGAGGGCGGCACGCCGAACACCCGTGCGTAATCGCGGCTGAATTGCGTAGCGCTTTCATAACCGACTTCGAACGCTGCGCGGGTGACGCTGCTGGCATTGGCCACCATCAGCGTCCGGGCCTGAAGCAGGCGAACACGCTTCTGATACTGCAACGGGCTCAGCGCCGTAACGGCTTTGAAATGTCGATGAAAGGCTGACACGCTCATCGACGCAAGCTGCGCCAATGCGTCCACGCGAATCGGTTCGGCAAAGTCCTGACGAATGTGCTGAATGGCCAGGTTGACGCGGGCCATGGCGCTGTCGGGGGCCGCAATGTCGCGCAGCATCCAGCCGTGGGGGCCTTGCAGGACGCGATACAGAATTTCCCGTTCGTAGACCGGCGCGAGGGCCGCGATCTCCTCCGGCCTCCCCATAAGGCGCAACATGCGCACCCACGCATCCATCAACTCAGGCGTGACAGCAGCGACCGAAAACCCGCTGTCCTGTTCATGTTGCCCGAGCGGTTTGGGCAAGTCGGCCAGCAGGGTCGTCAGCACCACCGGATCCAGCGTCAGGCTGACCGCCAGGTAAGGCTCGCCGCTCGCTGAGGGGTGAACCTGTCCCACTGCCGGCAGATCGATGGACATCACGAAGTAGGTCGCCGGGTCGTAGTGAAGCGTGCGGTCGGCGATGGTCATGGATTTGCTGCCCTGCAGAATCAGGTTGATCATCGGTTCGTAAACGGCGGCCAGCATGTGCTCGGGGATTTCACCCTGAACCATGGCGACGCGCGGGATACCCGTCTCCGTGCGGCGGTTTTCGGCGTGTTGCGCCAGGGCGCAAAGTTCTGTCAGTTGATTATTCATGCCCGGCATCTGAACCTACGCGATCACTCCCGCGCAAGCAAAAAGCAGAAACAGGCAGGTTTCGAAGAGGAACGGCTGCGCTCACCTCGAAGCCGATGGCTACTGTGGTCACTCACCACAGAGACATTGGAGCAACGCATGAGCGTTATCGTGATTACCGGTGGCAGTCGTGGCATTGGCGCAAGTACCGCCGAACACTGTGCCCGCATCGGGATGGGCGTCATCCTGACCTACAAGAGCAATGCCGATGCGGCCGCTGCTGTTGTGCAACGGATTCAGACGTCGGGCGGCACAGCCGTGGCGCTTGAGCTGGACGTTGCGGATGTCAGTCAATTCGACCGTTTCCGTGAGGCCGTGCGACATAACCTCGACAGCCTCTGGGGCGTGGCTACGCTGGCTGGACTGGTCAACAACGCGGGCCATGGCTTGTTCAATCCGCTGGCAGCCGTCACCGAGGCGCAGTTCGACGGTTTGTTGAACGTTCATCTCAAAGGCCCGTTTTTCCTCACGCAAACCTTGTTGCCGCTGATGGGCGAGGGCGCCAGCATCGTCAACCTGACCAGCGCCACCACCCGGGTCGCTACCGCCGGGGTTGCGCCGTATGCAGCGTTCAAGGGCGGGCTGGAGGTGTTGACCCGCTACATGGCCAAGGAGTTCGCGGACCGGCGCATACGGGCCAACGCTGTTTCGCCGGGAGCGATCCGAACCGAGCTGGGCGGTGGTTTGAACGACGAATTCGAGGCATTGCTCGCCTCGCAAACGGCTCTGGGCCGGGTTGGCGAACCGCAGGATGTTGCGCGCGTCATCGCCATGTTGCTGTCCGAGGAGGGCGGCTGGATCAACGCCCAATCCATTGAAGTCGCGGGCGGCTATTTCATTTGAAGGCGAGGTAACTCCATGCTTGATCACATCTTTCTGTCAGTCAGCGACATTGAGCGCTCCATTGATTTCTACACCGCCGCGCTGACCCCGCTGGGCATTACCGCCAGGCTTGATTACGACGGCAAGGACGGCCCACCCGGCCATCCGGATCTGAAAGGTTTCGGTGCCCATGGCCGGATGTTTTTCTGGTTGCGCGAAGGCGTGGTGGAAGGGCGGGCGGTGCACGTCGGGTTTGTCGCCAACAGCAAGGCCGAAGTTGACGCAGCTTACGCGGCGGCGATCAACAGTGGTGCTGTCGATAACGGCGCTCCAGGCGCACGTCTGCATTACGACCCCGATTACTACGCTGCCAATGTCCTCGATCCGGACGGTTACAGCCTCGAATTTGTCTTCAAAAAATGGCAGCACGGCCAATGAGCACACTGATGATCTACGGCGCGACCGGGTACACCGGGCGCATGGCAGCCGAACATGCCAAGGCACTGGGGCTGGACCTGGTCATCGCTGGGCGCACGGCCGAAACGCTCGAGTTGCTCGCTGCGCAACTGGATGTTCCTTTTCGGGTGTTCAAGCCCAATGAACTGACAGCTCAATCATTGGAGGGTATCGCGGTACTGCTGAATTTCGCGGGTCCGTTCGCCCAGACGGCAGACGCCTTGATGCAGGCATGCATCCAGGCCGGTGTCGACTATCTGGACATCACGGCGGAAATCAATGTCTATCGGCGTGCCGAGCAGTTGGGTGCTCAAGCAGCCAGTGCGAACGTGATGTTGTTGCCCGGCGTCGGCTGGGATGTGGTGCCGACCGATTGTCTGGCGATGCGTGTTGCTCAACGGGTGCCACAACCGCGTTCATTGAAAATCGCCTTGCAGGTCGCGGGCTCGATGTCGCGCGGCTCGGCCCTGAGTGTCGGCGAAATCATTGGTGCAGGCCTGTTGGCTCGGGTCGATGGACAACTGGTCGCAGCGCCTGACGCGCAGCCCCGTCACTTCGATTTTGGTGACGGGCCGGTGCTCTGTGCGCCCCTGTCATTCGGTGATCTGGTGACCGGCTGGCATTCCACCGGTATTCCCGATATCGCCATGTTCGTGCACATCAGCGGTGACGCGTTTCCGGAAGGCGATCTGGCGCAACTGCCAGACGGCCCAAGCGTCGAACAGCGCGAGGCACATCGCGCCCGAGCGGTGGCTGAAGTCAGCGGCGCCAACGGCAGCGTTGCATGCTCGGTGATCGAGACCGTCAACGGCTACACCTACACGCCGCTCGCAGCTGTCGAAGCCGCGCGTCGTGTGTTGAGCGGGGAGCGACGGCCGGGTTTTGAAACGCCGGCCCGGGTGTTCGGCATCGGGTTTGCCGAAAGTATCGCAGGCACAACCGTTACTGATTTCTGAAACGCGAGTCCGCTTCGGCCTAGCGCCTGGCGAAATCCTCAAGCTCACTTCACCTAAGGCTTCAAGTATGTCATCCACACAGTTGCAGGACACCGCAGACAAACTTGCGGTGGTTGAAACGCTGTACCGGTTTGCCGCTGGAATCGATCTGCGCGACGAAGCATTACTGGCGTCGGCGTTTACCGAGGATGCGATTTCCGACTTCCGGCCCGCCGCTGCAAAGGCCGGGTTCGAATACCCTGTTCTGGAGGGGCGTCAGACCATCTTGGCGTCGCTTTCAGGTTCACTTGCCGGTATCGATACAACGCACTCTGTCAGCAATCCGCGAGTCAGCGTCGTTGGCGATCGGGCGCAGGTTGATGCACTCGTGGAAGCCCAGCACGTGCCGCAAAGTGATCACTCACGGCACTACCTCATGAAAAACCGTTACGACGTAAAACTGGTGCGGGCAGGCGACGCCTGGCTGATTCAAAGCGTCACGGTTGACAATGTGTGGCGCACGGGCGACCCCGGGGTGCTCTCCGGCGTTTAACCGGATTTGCGAGCCGGTTAGCGTGAAGGCTTGATTGAGCGTGAGGTTTCGCCTGCCTCTGCGCCGGCTGATTCAGCTGTTATCATTCAAGCCTTTACAGCCGGGTAGATGACCATGAATCGCCAGAAAAAACTGCAGCAACTTTTCAAGGAAAAATCCAGAAAGGCCAACGCCAAACTGGCACCCAAGAGCAACAAGCCGAAGTACATCAGCAAGGCTGATCGGTTGAAAATGGCGGCCGAGGCCACTCCCGAAGCAGTCGACACACCTGAGTCCTGATCAGGCAGTCACAGCGCAGCGCTCCCCCTCAGCCAGCCGGCTGTGCAGGTTTGGCCAACTCAATCCCCGCCGCCCCCAGCCGCTTGAGAGTCTCGAACAACAGATCACTCTTGGTCTTGCCGACAATCCTCGGACTGTCGACGTAGCCGGTCACGGTCAACGTGATGCCATCGGGCGATAGCTTGCTGAAGCGCACGAACGGTGCCGGTTTATCGAGGATGGTTTCGTGTTCGGTGTAGGTGTCGAGCAGCAGGCTCTTGACCTGTTCGGGGTCGATGTCCAGCGGGAACATCAGCTCCAGCGTCGCCACGCCCTGGGCGCTGCCGCCGAGGGTGACGTTGCGCAGGTTCTGCGAGATCAGCTGCGAGTTGGGCACGATCACGATCGAACGGTCGCTGAGCTGGATTTCGGTGGCGCGCACGTTGATCCGGCGGATGTCGCCTTCGACGCCGCTGATGCTGATCAGGTCGCCGACCTTGACCGGGCGTTCGGTGAGCAGGATCAGCCCGGAGACAAAGTTCTTCACGATCTCCTGCAAGCCGAAGCCGATGCCCACCGACAGGGCGCTGACGATCCACGCCAGATTGGTCCATTGCACGCCCAGCGATGACAGGGTCAGCAGGATCACCACCGCATAACCGATGTTGGAAAACAGCGTGCTGAGCGAGGCGCACATGCCCGGGTCCATGTCGGTCTTGGGCAGAAACTCGTTGTCGAGCCAGCGGCGCAGGGCGCGGATCAGGTAGATGCCGATCAGCAGCGCCAGCACGGCGTTGAGCAAGTGGCCGGGGACGATGTTCAGCTTGCGCAGGCCGGCGCCGCCGAGGATCGTGCCGATGTTGTTGGCCAGTTGGCCCAGGGTGGTGCCGATCCCGCCGACAAACAGCGTGATCACCGCCAACAGCAACAGCGCAGCCCGACCAAAACCGGCCAGCAGGGTCGAGGCCTGTTCGAGACGCCGATCACCGACACCCAGCAGCTGTTTCAGCGCCTTGCCGCTGGAATGGCGGGGAGAAAAGAAGTACTCGCAGCTGTCCTTGAGCAACTGCATCAGCAGGTAAAACCCGGAAAACACGATAAACGCCCACACCAGTTCGTAGGTGATGAACCGCGCGAGCGACACATACCCGGTCAGCAGGGTGCCGAACGACAGCACCATTGCCAGGGTGGCCACGGTGTAAATCACCCCGGCAAACGTGTTGCCCGTTACCTGCGTATCGCCAGCCGCCGCCAACACTTTGCGCACCCTGCCGACGCGCATCAGCAACGTCGTGACGATGCCCAGCACCATGAGCGCAATGATGCCCCGGCCGGCAATCACGATCTGGCTGCTCATGCCAGAGGCGTTACTGACCTGCACCGACGTCACCAGCACCAGCAGCGTCGCGGCGAGGATCGGCGCGAATGGCTGCAGCGTGTCTGCGACCTCGTCGGCCACCGCCGGCAACCGCCATGACGGGTGCTCGGTGGACAGCAAGGCGCGGCTGAGCCCTGTGATCAACACGCAGGCGTAAACGACTTTCTCGAACTCATCGGAAAACGTCGCCAGCATCGGCGGCAACGGCACGTGACGGGTGCACGCGTAGTACAACAACTCCAGGGCGATGGCGGTGGTCGCAAGTGTTGCCAGTGCCGAGGCAAACGCCAGCGAACTGCGACGCAGCCGACCCTCCGGCATGCGGTGAATGCACACCCAGGCCATCCAGCGGTCAGCGAGCCGCCGTCCAAACGTCCAGACGATAAACGCCAATATCACCAGCAATGCGGTGTAAAAGCGCTGGCCTGGTCGCCACGCCTCGGCGCCGGTCTGTTGTACCTGTTCGACGAAAACCCGCAGGCGCTGGCGGTCATCTGGCGAAGGATTGAAAAGGGGCGTCCAGAAACCGGGATTCAGAATGCTGTGGGTGCTCAGCATCAGTTCGCTTTCGAGCAGCGTGCGGCGGATGCCGGCGATCTGCGTGATCAGATCCGTGGCGCTTTGCTTGAGGGTGGCGAGGTTTTTCAGCGCCGTATCGACTTTGGTTTTCTGCTCGATCAACGTTGCCCGTTGCGCGGCGATATCAGCTTGTTCGGCGGCCACCGCTTCGGTCGGCGCTGCTCCCAGCACGCCCAATTGCACGGCCAGTTGCGCCTGCTGCGGCAACAGCGACGCCGACAGTCGATCAATGTCCAGAATGAACGTCTGCACCCGATCCTGCGGGCCTTCGAGCTGGTTGTAATTGTTGGCGGACGAGATCTGCTGCTTGAGGCCGTCGAGGCGCAGTTGAAGGGCTTGCAGATCGCTTTGCGAGAAGCCGGGGAGCGGGGCGCCAGTGGTGACATCCGGTGTGCCAGGCAAGTCGGCGGCCGCCACCGCCCCCAAGCCGAACAGGATCAAGGCGATTAACATCAATGACTTCAATGCATTGCGCATGGGAACCGGTTCCGGTTGATCACACAAACATTGAGGTTAGGTGATCGGATCGGAGGGCGCGCAAAAGTTTCGGTGACCCGGGCGATGGGCCACCGTTCGCGGTGTTGCGGTTGTTCAGATCGACCGCTGATTGACCCGCTGCATCAACTCTTCTGCCGATTCCTTGCGCTCCGAGTAGCGATCCACCAGATCCGGGCGATCTCGCAGCAACAGCGTGAATTTCACCAACTCTTCCATCACGTCCACCACCCGGTCGTACAGCGCCGAAGGCTTCATGCGGTTGCTTTCATCGAATTCCAGATAAGCCTTGGGCACCGACGATTGATTGGGGATGGTGAACATGCGCATCCAGCGGCCCAGCACGCGCAGTTGATTGACCACGTTGAAGGATTGCGAACCGCCGCAGACCTGCATCACCGCCAGGGTCTTTCCTTGGGTCGGACGCACCGCGCCAAGTGCCAGCGGCACCCAGTCGATCTGCGCCTTGAACACCGCCGACATGGCGCCGTGACGTTCCGGCGAGCACCAGACCTGGCCTTCCGACCATTGCATCAGTTCGAGCAGTTCCTGGACTTTCGGGTGATCGCCCGGCGCATCGTCCGGCAGCGGCAGGCCCGAAGGGTTGAAGATTCGCGTCTCGGCACCGAAGTGCTCCAGCAGGCGGGCGGCTTCTTCGACCAGCAAACGGCTGAAGGAGCGCGGGCGAGTCGAGCCGTACAGCAACAGGATGCGCGGCTTGTGGGCGCCTTCGTCACGAGTGGTTTTCTGAACCAGTGAGGGATCGAGGTTGGGCAGGTCGGTCATGTCGGCTCCGGTTACAGCGTGCTGATGCGGTCGAGCTCGCGCTTGAGGGCATCACGGTCAAGTTGGGCGAAGGGCAGGGCGAGGAAGGCCCGGCAGCGGGTTTCGATTCGGGCGAGGGTGGCGCGGAAAGCAGCGTCGATGGTGCGCTCATCACCGCGCACGTCCGACGGATCTTCCAGCCCCCAATGGGCTTTCAGGGCCGGGCCGAAGTACACCGGACAGGCTTCACCGGCGGCCTTGTCGCAGACGGTGATGACGATGTCCGGCGGATTGTCTTCGAAGGCCTCGTTGCCCTTGCTGCTCAGCCCGGCGATGGAAATGCCGGCTGCCTGCAACGTAGTCAGACTGCGCGGCAGCACCTGGCCCTTGGGGAAACTGCCGGCGCTGACGGCTTCGAAACCGGCCGGCGCCAGGTGGTTGAACATTGCCTCCGACAGAATGCTGCGGCAGCTGTTGGCGGTGCACATGAATAGAACGCGCATGATTGATCCTCAGCAGCAGGCGGATGTATTGAGCGGGCGATCGCCCATGGCAGCCAGCCGCGCACTGTTTTCTTCCAGCCAGGCGGTGTTGGCGGCGAGCGTGGTTTCAAGCAGCGTGCGAATCCATGTCGGCAGGTCGGGGTTGAGCCGGTAGTAAACCCACTGGCCCTGACGGCGATCCAGCAACAAACCGCAGGTGCGCAGTTGTGCGAGATGGCGGGAGATTTTCGGCTGACTGTCGTCCAGCGCGCAGACCAGTTCGCAGACACACAACTCACCTTCTCGGGTGATCAGCAGCGTGGCCCGGGCGCGGGTTTCGTCGGCGAGGCATTTGAAAACGGAGGCGGGGTTGAGCATGGCGACGCCTTGAGTACATATGGTTGGCCGAATATACGGATATCCATATGTGATGGGCAAGCCTTGATTTTGGTGTAGTGGCAGGTCTCGACCGAAGGTTTGTTTAGCGTGGGCACTTCAACGCTTGCTGAACGCCAACCGCGCGGCAAACAACACGAAAATCACCCCGGTGGTGCGATCCATCCAGCGAATCACTTTCTCACGGCGCAGAAACCCGGACAGCGGCTGCGTCGCGCCAATCAACACCAGCGACCAGATCAGCCCGAGCACCACATGAATGCTCACCAGCCCGAACGTCCACGGTACCAGCGGCTGACCTTGCGCAATGAACTGTGGCAGAAACGACACGTAGAAAATCCCGATCTTCGGATTCAGCACATTCCCCAGCATGCCCTTGAAAAACCAGTTCGCCCCCGGCTTGCCGTCGGCCTCGGCCGGTGCCAGCGAACGGCGAGGGCGCAGCAGCATGTTCAACCCCAGCCACGCCAGATACGCTGCGCCGCAATACTTCAACAGGTTGTAGGCCAGCTCCGACACCGCAATCAACGCCCCCAACCCAAACGCCACCGCCGCGCCCCACAACAGGCAACCGGCGTTGATACCCAACGCTGCGCGCAAGGCCTGTTGCTTGCCTTCGACGGTGGCGGTGCGCAGCACCAGCGCGGTGTCGAGGCCGGGTGTCAGCGTCAGCAGCGTGGCGGCGAGGGTGAAGGCGAGGAGGTTGTCGGCGATGGACATTGCGCTTGGGTTCCTTGTTCCGGATGGGGAACGGTAACGGTTTCAGGCGGGGGATCCAGCCGAAAAGTCAGGCGCGGATGGATGCGGCCGGTTGCATCTTAGCAATATGAACGGTGCGCATGGCTTACCTCAATGCCGGGCTTTTGCTTTGGAAACGCCTGGCACATCCATATTTATCTTGCGCCAACACGCTTCAGAGAAACTGTAAACCGAGAAGGCAATCAGCCCCAGGGCCATCACCATCAAGACGAGCCATCCGGCGGGTAGGTTCTGGAGTGCGTCCAGCGCTTCCTTCATGCCTGGTGGGTCCATGGCTTGATAAGCGGAACCGCTCACTGCCAGCAGCAAAGCAATTTCCATAAACACGACTCCACGGGCGATCAGGCCGAATTGTGACACCGGACGGACATAGCGCATGACCTCTTCGTCGGCCTCAAAATACTTCTCGAACGAGGCCTTCCATCCCTTGATGATGTGAGCAACGCCAACGCCCAGTGGTAGGAGAGCGATCAGATACAACAATAAATTCGAGTGTTCCCACGACAGAAGGTGCGCCAGCCAATCTTTGGTCTGCTCGCCTGAATGGCTCGAATTTCGGGTGCCGCTCACGAGCAGGCCCAACGCAAAAAACGCTAGAGCACCGTTGACCAAACCTCCTGCAAACAGGCCTGCACGAATCACCAGACCCTTGAATTGCGTGCCGTGATGATCGACATCGCGTACGGCTTGCAGGACACGCCAGGCCGAAAATGCAAGCAGACCTGCTACCACAACGCCCACCAGAAAATAGCCGAACGGTTGGCTCAGCAAGGCCTCAAGGCTCTTGTGACTGTCTTTCGGTTTTGTTGAGTCATGGGCTGCCATTAACGCGAATATACCGATGATCAAATAGAGCACTCCGCGGGAGGCGTATCCACCCCGGGCGAGTATTACCAGATTGCGCTGCGCGGACATTGGAGTTCCTTGCGAGAGGTCATGAAAGAGCAGACCGTCCTTTCTGGAGGGGGTTCTATTACACGTCGTAGATCAACGGGCAACCTGTGGTCCCAAGGGCGATGTGTGCTGTTGTTGCGGGTTGAGCGATCCTGACCCATCATTTGGGTTTCATCGGTTATCGGCGTCGTTTATTGGATGTCGAATTAAAGGTATTTGGGTGGGGATGTGGAAGGCGTAGTGTTGGGCGAGAAAATTCAGCGTGAAGCGGATCGACTGCTGGCGCAGATTGTCCGGGCAGATTCGATGATCATTGCTGTCAAGGCTGGGGCGCGGGCGGATGGATTCGTGCTGGGACTGGAAACCGGCGGAGCTTTGCGTGTCGGCGATGCCGAGAGGTTGTACATCATTTTCGAGGCCGCGCTGGTGGAACGTCTGAAGGCCTTGTCGCGAGGCTGATCAGAACAGGTGACTGGATCGAAATTCATGAACCGCATTTACTTGAACTATAAGCTGACCACTCAGTCAGGATAGGTGCCGATTACTATTCTGAGGGAGTCATCCATGCGCAATTACACGATCACGTACCTGTTCAACGACCAGCCCCGTACCCATCAGCTTGAACTGAAGCAGCCTGAATTACCCATTCAGGACGCGGCCATGCACTTGTTGCAGTTACATTTCGGGGATGGCGAGAACAGCCTGATCATGCCTGATGCAGACTCCACACCCGACGAGATAATCGAGCAGGCGGGTCTGGTCGGAATCACTCGAATCGACGTGGTGGGTGCCCAAGGCGAGTAGGGCGATCTGCGCCGGCTGAGCCGATGTTCATACCGACGCCGAACACAGCGTCCTGCCATCGAGCGTCTGGAAATTGGATCTGGCCACCATCGGCGACGTGTACTCTGGCCGATCGCTGCCACAGCAGCTTCGGTCAACGTTGACTACGTCAACTCACTGCGGGCCCAAGCTTCACAACTCAATCGCCCACGTCTGACTCACCAAATCCTTGCCGAAGCTGTGAATCGGCTCTTCCTCGACCAGCTCAAACCCCGCCCGCTGATACAACCGGCGGGCATCCACCAGATTGCTGGTGGTCCACAGAATCATCTTTTTGTAGCCGACATCCCGGGCGAACCGCAGGCATTCCTCGACCAGCCGATTGCCGATCCCCAAACCCCGCGCACTGGCATCCACGTAGAGCATGCGCAGCTTCGCGGTGGTTTGGTCGTGGCGGATGACGAATACCGAACCCACCACCTTGCCGTCCTTCTCCGCGATCCAGCAGCGCTCGACCGTGGGGTCGAATTCGCGCAGGTATTTGGCGACGACCTCTGACACCAGCGCTTCGAACTCCGAATTCCAGCCGTATTCACGGCTGTAGATCGCGGTTTGCTGATGCACCACCAGTCCCATGTCACCGGGTTGCGGATCGCGCAGCAGGTAGGTCGTTGACTGGCCGCCCTCGAGTAGCGTCTGGATCTGCTTCATCGATGCGATCAGTTGCAGTTGCTGCGGTTCGGACAGGCGTTCGAGCAGAGTAATGACTTCTTGCCGCGAGGCTTGCTCCAGCGGCGCGAGGATCTCGCGGCCGAGGTCGGTGATGTGTAACTGACTGGCGCGGGCGTCGGTGGCGGAGGGGACCTTCTGGATCAGGCCTTTTTTGTCGAAACCGCTGATGAGCCGGCTCATGTAGCCCGCGTCGAGGCCGAGCATCTGGCGCAGGTCGGTGCTGGTCAGATCGCCCTGGGACGCGAGTTCGTAGAGGATGCGCAACTCGGTGAGCGAGTACTCGCTCTGCAGCAAGTGTTCCTGCAACACGCCGATCTGATGGGTGTAGAAGCGGTTGAACTGCCGGACGATGTCGGCGCGGTCGGTGATCGTGGACATGGTGGACGCTCATTTGTTTGCCTGAGGCAACTATATAGTTGCCTCAGGCAATCAAGTCAAATGAATGATCCCGCAATCGCGAACGCAAAGTCCGTCGGATCGAGCCGCTCAGACGTGTCCATTCGTATGTTTCTGAGGTTCACCGTTTCCAGGTGTGTGGCGTAGAGCGATTCGGAAAAAAAGGTGATCAACAGGGTGCGACGGCGTGCGCCAGTGGAGTTCAGGCTGCCGGCGTGGATCAGGTCGGCATCGAAGATCAGGATATCGCCCGCGCTGCCCGTCAGTTGTACGGATCGGGATTCGTCCGTGAAGTTGAACGGAAGGTCGCTGAGGGCAGGGCGGTGGCTACCGGGAACGATGCGGGTTGCACCGTTTTCCGGGCCGTAAGCGTCGAGGTACACCAGCGCATTGACGGTGTCGCCGGGGCGTTGCGCCGACAAGTCGCGGTGCAATTGCTGTTGGCCGCCATGGATAAGCGGTTCGCGGCCCTCGACCTGAGAGAGGAAGAAGCGCTCGCCGATCAACTCGCCGACCACCGCCAGCAAGGGTGGCAATCGGCACACGGCCTGAACGGTGGCGTCAGTGTCCAGTTGCGAATGGCGCCAGTCGATGCCACGGGGCACGGGCCATTCACCGGAAGGTTTCACGCCTGCATCGAAGACTGCACGCAGAGTGTCCAGCCATGTTGGCGCAATTGCCTGGCGCAGCAGCACGTAACCGTTTCGATGGAGTTGCTCGCGGTCAGCCACAGATGTCCTCGGTTTGGTTGGCTAACGCAGAGCGTAGACAAAAGCCTCAATCAATGAAGGCTATTCGATGGCTAATTTTCTCCCGGCAGTGCCACGCTGCCGGATTTGCCCAAGGATATGAAGCTGAAATCTGCCCCCCTTCGGCTGAAAATCGTCCCAGAACCCCGATGACAGGGCCGTCTCAGCATGCCTGTAAAAAAACTGACTAGAATCCACAGACACCCATCCATTCAAGGAACGACCGATGTCCGGTTTACGCACATTGATTGCGACCACGACCTGTATTGCAGTGCTGAGCAGTTCGCTGACAGCGCTGGCCGATCCTGGCAACGGAAAGGGACAGGGCAAAGGCAATCCGCATAACAGCCAGGATCATGGCAATCAGGGGAAAAAAGGCGGGGGCGGCTATCAGGGGCATGGACCGAGTATCGACCACGCCGGGGTGATCGGCATCGTGGATGGCTATCGCGGCTACTGGACTCCGGGCCCGGCGTTGCCGCCCGGCATCCAGAAAAACCTGGCCCGCGGCAAACCGCTGCCGCCCGGTATTGCGAAGAAGCTCGATGGTCGACTGGTCGGCAGACTGCCGCATTACGACGGCTACGAATGGCAGCAGGTCGGCACCGATCTGATCCTGGTCGCACTGGCCACCGGGCTGATTTATGAGGTGCTCAATGGCGCCTTTGATTGAAAAATAAATCTCTCTACATATGAAAAAGCCCGGCGGATAAGACCGGGCTTTTGTCGAGTACTGCGGTAAAACCCCGCATTCAGACGTTACGACGTTCGATCAGACGGTCAGAACCACCTTCGGCAACCGCATCACTGAACAGCGGATCTGTTTCAGTCGCGGCAACGGCGTCACTAAACAGCGGATCGGTCTGAGTCGCAGAGGCAACCGCATCGCTGAACAGCGGGTCGGTTTCAGTCGCTGCAAAAGCATTCAGGGCGAAGAGCGAGAAGGCGATACCAAAGAGGGTCTGGCGTTTCATAGTTCTGTACTCCGTGTGCAGTGGGTTCGTGTGGAGCAGATCCTACGCTTTGGACTCGATATGAGAACTTCATTGAATTAATGGTTGTTATTGATGCCGTCAATGATCGGTCTCGGTCGCCCGAATTGCTTTGAACTGCTGCGCCAAATCCAGGGCCACACGACCGCTGTCCACCGTGGGCAGCAGATGAGTGAAGGGAATGTCGATCATCCTTTTCTCGCGTACCGCCCGCAGGGTCGACAACACCGGATCCTGCCCGAGTAAGTGACGCTTGCGACTGGCCGGCGACCATTGCGCGTCGGCCAGCAGGATCACGTCCGGATCGCTGGCGAGCAGGGTTTCGCGGCTCACGGTTACCCGGTACTGGTTGATATCGGCGAACAGATTTCGCGCGCCGGCAGCAGCCAGCAGCGGGGTGACGAAACCCCGTCGACCCTCGCTGTCGAGGCCGTTGACCTCACTGTCCAGATAGAACACCGAGAGCGGTTCGTCCGAGCCGGCCAGTGCTTTCGCACGGTTCAGATCGGCGTCCAGCTTATCGCTCAGCTCGCGCGCACGCGGCTGCTTGTGCAGCAGCGCGCCAAGGGTCGAGAGGTCGTTGCGGATGTGTTCGAAGTAGTCCAGCGAATACCCGTTGCACGCTGACTCCAGCAGATAGGACGCCACACCGTTGCGCCCCAGCCCGCTGCGTGACGTCACGCCGTTGCCGAAGGCCGAGGCGAACCCGCCGATCACCAGATCCGGCTTCTGCGCGTACAACACTTCGCTCGAGGGGTAGCGGGGCGCAATGACCGGCACGCCGAAATATTCGGACTGCGGTGCGCCGGTGTCGTCCAGATAGGCGACGCCCGCCAGGGCGGGGCCTGCACCCAATGCCAGCACCAGATCGGCGGCGTGCTGATTGAGGGCGACGATCCGCGACGGTGGCGTGGCCGGCGCGTTCCAGGTCTCGCCGCAGTTGCGGTAACTGTCGCCCCAGACGGGGCACGCGCAGAGCAGGGCGCCCAAAAAAACGAGTCTTCTCATGAGCGTGCCCTGATCAACAAATCCTCGACCACTTCACCGCCCACCAGATGCCCCTCGACCAGTCGTTGGACATCCGCGTAACTGCGCACGCCGTACCAGCACATCTCCGGATACACCGTCACAATCGGCCCCAGATTGCACGGGAACTGACAATGGGTGCGGGTCAGCAGAACGCCGCCCGGCGTTTCTATGCGGTCATGCACCAGCAAGTGCCGGCGCAGGGTTTTCCATAACTGCAAGGCGCCGCGCTGGGTGCAGCGCGGGCCGGTGCAAAGGAACACATGGCGCGCATGCTCGGGCACCTGCGACCAGTCCGGATGCGAATCAATGCCGTCGGTAGTGATGATGTCAGTCATCAGAAGCGGTACGTGTAGCGGACTTCGGAGGTGAACGGCCGCCCGAGGTTGTCGACGTTGTTCGAGCGACTGGTGACGTAGTCGCGGTCGAACAGGTTCTCCACCAACAGACTCAGGCGATGCTGATGGGCGCCGTCGAGATAGCGATAAGCATCGGCGTCCACCACCGAATAATGGCCGTATTCGATCTGTTTCGAGCTGATCACGTCGCGGATATAGCGGATCGCACCGCCGGCGCCCCACATCCGGTCGACCGACTCGTAGCCAATGCGTGAGCGGGCGAAAAAGCTTGGCACATCGTTCAGCGTTACTCCCGAGCGCGACTCGGTGAGGTTGCGGGTCATGTCGGCCTGCAGGCTCCATTGCTCGTTGAGCGCCAGTCTGGCGTCCGCCTCGAAACCGCGCATCTGCACCCGGCCCTGGCCGTTGACCCACTGGATGTCGTCGAGGGTGATCAGGTCGTCGATCTTGCGTTTGAACAGGGTGACGCTGGCGCTGAACTCGCGGTCGAGCAGCAGGCCTTTGTAATCCAGACCGAGTTCGGCGTTGCGGCTTTTCTCCGGTTTCAGATTACGGTTGCCCAACTCATCACCGGGCTCGTTGACGAACAATTGCTCGGCGTTCGGCAGTTTGTAGGCCGTGCCGTACTGCCCGCGCAGGGCCCAGTTTTCGTTCAGGTCATACAGCGAAGTGAGCATGCCGACCGTGGCGCTGTCGCCACCGCCCATGGCTTCGTGACGAATGCCGATGCTCGGGTGCCAGTCGGGCAGGGCGTCAATCTGCGGGCGCAATTGGGTATACAGCGCATGGGCTTCGGCCTTGTCGTTGTCGATGATCAGCACATCGTCCTGACCTTTGAACCACTGGTTGTCCGTGCCGAACACCAGTACGTGCCCGCCGGGCAATTGCGCCTTGCCTTCGGCCTGCACGCCCCAGTCGGTGAAGCCCCAGTAGTCGTTGTGATTGATGGTTCGGGTGCCGCCATTGGCGGTGTTGTTGATGCGCGTGTAGCGGGTGTCCCAGTCGTTGATATGACCTTTGATGAAGTAGCTCAGGCGCTCGTTGAGAGTCTGTTCGAAGGTCGCCGTGGCGATCTGCTGGACGCGGTCGTTGGTGGTCTTGTGGTTGTCCACCGGGCGGGCGAAATCGACGTTGGCGTCGGCGTATTGGTAGAACAGCTCCAGTCGTTTGTCATCGCCGAAGGACTGAATCGCCTTGCCGCCGAACGTTGTGACTTCATAGGCGCGTTTCTTTTCGGAGACGTTTTTCAGGTCGCGATTACGAAACGGCTGATAGCCGTCCGAGACGTTATGGCTGATATAGGCCAGCAAGCCCAGATCGCCAAAACCGTTGCTGAAAATGTTCTCGGCCCGCGCATCACCGGTGGTGCCGCCGAAGGTGTCCAGGCCCATGTTCACTTCACCGGAGGCTTTGCGGCTGTGCGGGCTGCGGGTGACGATGTTGATCACGCCCGACACCGCTTGCGTACCGAACAACAGGCTTTGCCCACCCTTCAGCACTTCGATGCGTTCGATGGCATTGGCCGGCAAAGTGTCGAGGTACAAACCGCCGTACAGACGATTGTTCAGACGCACACCGTCGAGCAGGATCAGCGTGTCGTCGTTGCGCCCGCCCAGCAGGGAATAAGTGCCGTAGTCGAACGGGCCGTTTTTCGGCGCGACGTACAGACCGGGAATGAACATCTGCATCACGCGGCTGACATCGGCGCTGGGGCCCGCGCGCTCGATCTGCTCACGGGTGACGATCTCGACCTTGCTGCCGAACTGCGCCATGTCGGCCACCGTGGTGGACTCCACGGACGGAGCGGAAACGATTTGCTGATGGAGTTCGAGCGGCGTGTCATCCGCCAGCAACAGGGGGCTGAACAGACAGCCGAACAACAGGGATGGAGCCGGAGTGTTGAAAGGTTTGATCATCGTCTTCTCGAAAGGATCTTCGCAGAAGAGCATGCAGGAGAAGGCATCGCGCACACGCCGACACCGGCCCATGCCCGCCCACCGCAGGAGTTTGCCAAAAGCATTTCAGGCCGGTCTCCGGGCTCGCGCGTCTGGACGCTTTCACCTTCCCATGGCCGTCTGGCCACAGTGGTGTGTCGAAAGCATCACGCGCCTACCGTTGCGGGGGCAGCACCGGACTTGTTCGAAAAGAACGTACCGGTTTCCCGTTTCACCCCATGCACGGCGGCATGGGACACCTGAAACAGGGCGGCATCTGAACATTCGGGTGGGCGTGCGTCAACCTGGACGGTCGATGGATGACGTTGAAGGCGGTTTTGCAGGCTTGATCCGATTCATACGAAATCCAGCAACAGTGTTTGTCCAACCCGCCGATATTTCCTCGCCACCCCAACCCTTAGCATCGTCTCCAACCCGTGAACAAACACGGTCCTCAACGAGACGGTGAACATCATGAGCTTCAAGAAAATCGCTCTGGTTTTAATGCTTGGCAGTTTCGGTGCACACGCTTACGCCGATAACACGGACGCGGCGAATATCCCGGTCGAGACCTACAGTTCTTCGACAAATCTGGATATCGAGCACGTCATCTCCATTACCGAACCGGCCAACGAATGCGCCCCGGTGCCGGTGCAGATGACCTACGAAGATTCCCATGGCGAGCGCCACGTTCTGCAATATCAGGTGATGGGCACTGGCTGTTCCAGTTGAGTCAGGTGCAGAGGATGGAGGGTCGACACTCCATACTTGCCACGCTCAAACCGCTTTCGCTCCAACCACGTCTTCATCCGATGCCAGTAACTGCGGGATCGACTGCTTCAGAAACTCAACCCAGGTCTTGATCTTCGCATCGACGAACTTGCGCGACGGATAGATCGCAAACAGGTTCAACTCCTCCAGCCGGTATTCCGGTAGCACCCGCACCAGTGTTCCCGCCCTCAGGCCATCCACGGCCGATGCGATCGGCTGAATGCCGATGCCCATGCCTTTTCCGATCGCGATGGTCATGCCGTCGGCGGTGTTGATGTGAAAGGGCGACACGGGAATGGTGATGGTTTCCATGCCTTCGGGCCCTTCGAAAGTCCAGTTCTCCACCGGCATTACCGTGTTGACGATGCGCAGACACTCGTGCTCGCAAAGCTCACCCGGTGTTTGCGGCAATCCGCGTTTTGCCACGTAGGCGGGCGAGGCGCAGAGGATGCTGTAGGTGATGCCCAGACGTTGCGCGACGAAGCCGGAATCCGGCAGGTCGCGGGCCAGCACGATGGACATGTCGAAGCCTTCTTCGAGCAGGTCCGGGACGCGGTTGGTCAGGGTCAGGTCGAACATCACCGTGGGGTGAATTTCCCGATAGCGGGCGATGGCGTCGATCACGTAGTGGTTGCCGATGGCCGACATGGTGTGAATTTTCAAGCGGCCAACGGGCAAGGTCTGGGCGGTGCCGGCTTCTTCGTCGGCTTCGCGCACGTCATCGAGGATTTTTTCGCAGCGCTCCAGATAACGCATGCCGGCCTCGGTCAGGGCCAGACGCCGGGTGGTGCGGTTGATAAGCCGGGTGTGCAGACGCGCTTCGAGGGCGGAGATGGCTTTGGAGACGTTGGTGGTGTTGGTGTCCAGCAGCTCGGCCGCGGCAGTGAAGCTGCCGCTTTGGGCGACGGCGATGAAGAAACGCATGCTCTGGAAAACGTCCATCGGTGTCGTCTCAACAGGCAGGTGGAAAGAATATAGGGGCGACCTCACAGTAGACCGCCCCTTCGCCATGGTCACTTTTTGCGGGGAATGAAACCGGGTACGCCCGTCTCGACCACCGAGTTGAAGCGGATTCGCGTCGTGATCTCTTCCCTGATCTCGCGCATCGCCCGGTGCGGCAACGTCGCGATATCGAAGTTTTCCTGAATCCGGCTCGGGTTCGCCGAGGTCGTCAGGAACGCCGTTCCCCGCTGCACCGCCCAGGCCAGGGCCACTTGCGCCGGGGTTTTCTGTACGTGCCGGGCGATCCCGGTGAGCACCGAATCCTCAAGCACATTCGGCTCCATGCCATGGCCCAGCGGGGCGAAGGCGAGCAGGATGATGCCGTGTTCCTTGCAGAACTCCAGCATCTCCCACTCGGGCAGGTACGGATGGGATTCGATCTGCACCACCGCCGGTTTGATTCGCGCGGCGGCGACGATGTCCTTCAGCGCGTCGAGGGTGATGTCGGAAAGCCCGATGGACTTGCAGCGACCGTCATCCACCAGCGCTTCGAGGGCACGCCAGGTGTCGATCAAACGGGTCTCGCCATCGTAGATCACGTGCCCGAACACATCCCGTGGGTCCTGATCGTCGCCGGGCTGGAAGGCGAACGGCGTGTGGATCAGGTAGCAGTCGAGATAGTTGACCTGCAGCCGCTGGCAACTGGCTTCGAACGCCGGTTTGACCCGCTCGGGGCGGTGGTTGGTGTTCCACAGTTTGGTGGTGACAAACACGTCTTCGCGACGGATCTGGCCCGCCGCAAACACCTGCGCAAAGGCTTCGCCAATCTGCGTCTCGTTGCGATAGCGCTCGGCGCAGTCGAAGTGGCGAAAGCCCACTTCCAGCGCGCATTTCACTGCTTCGGTGGTGGTGCTCAAGTCGCGAAACAGCGTGCCAAACCCCACGGCCGGCATCGAACCAGCACCGTTGTTCAACGCTATGCGGGTGTCGCGAAGTTCATCGTGAAAGGCTTCGTAAGTCATGTCGTGTCTCCGGTATCTGTCGTTATAGAAGGGATGAGGTCTTGCGGGCGGCGAGTTTCTGATCAAGCACACCCACCGAGTTGCCACCCAGCGCCACGAACAGGCGCACCGAGTCGAGATAACGCGCGGTCTTCACTTGAATCTGTCCGAGCAAGGCTTGCTGATAGGCGCGTTCGGCTTCCAGCACCTGCAGCAGGCTGTTTTCGCCTTGGGCGTAGGCCTGGCGATTGAGGCGCAGGCTGGCGTCGGCGGCGCGCAGGGCATCGTCCTGCGCCAGGTTTTGCTCGGCGCCGTGGTTGAGCGCCTGCAAGGTGTCCGCAACCTGGCCGAAGGACTGAATCACCGTTTGTTGATAGCGGGCGAGCGACGCGTTGTAGCCTTCGACGGCGCCTTCGCGCTCAGCCTTGAGCGTGCCGCCGTTGAAGACCGGCGCCGTGAGCCCGGCGGCAAATCCCCAGAGCGCGGCGCCGCCATTGCCTGAGGCGGCTTGCATCAGCGAGGCCGACAGCTCGACATGCGGGTACAGATTGGCCGTCGCGACACCCACCGCCGCGCTGGCGAAGTGCAGTTCGGATTCGGCTTGCAGGATGTCCGGCCGGGTGTGGGCCATGGTCGACGGCAGGCTGACCGGAATGTTCGACGGCAGGGCGAACTCGTCGAGACTGAAGTCCGGCGCAATCCAGTCCGCCGGACCTTTGCCGGCCAGAATCGACAATGCATGACGCGCTGCATCGCGCTGCTGGGCGAGGGGCGGCAGCAACGTGCAATCCTGAGCAAGGCGGGTTTCGGCCAGCGACACGTCGATTTGCGTGGTGCTGCCGCTTGCCTGGGCTCGGCGCACCAGATCGAGGTTTTTCGCGTCGTTGGCCAGCAGGGTTTCCACGGCGTTGATCTGCGCGTTGGCCGAGGCCAGCAGCAAAGCCTGGCTGGCGACATCACCGGTCAACGTCAGCCAGGCTGCTTCGTAGCGATGCTTTTGCAGATCGGTCAGCGCTTGCTGCTGTTCGATCGTGCGTTTGTTGCCGCCAAAAACGTCCAGATCGAACACGACCCGTGGCCCGATCCCGTAGAAATTGGAAACCACCGGTTGCGGCCCGTTGTGCGTACGCTGGCGACCGGCAGAGGCGCCGAAATCGACCTGCGGATAAAGCACACCTTCCGCCGCCGCGACCGAAGCAGCGGCCTGGCGAATAGTCGCGTCAGCGGCGGCCAGTTCGAGATTGCCGTCGATGGCGCGACGCACAACCTGATCGAGTTTTGGTGAACGAAACGCCGACCACCAATCGCCGTCGAGTCGCTGGCCCATCGCGAAATGCTGTTCGGCAGCTTGATCGTAATGCAGCGACGGGCTCTCGGCAGGCCGTTGAAAATCTGGGCCGACGGTGCAAGCGGACAACATCACCAGCATCGCCAGCGGGGTGAGGCGCATAGAAGCTTTCATGGTTCAGACTCCACGTCATCAGTTGGCCGCAACGGGCTTGCGCAGGAACATCACCAGCGGACTCACCACGAGCATCGCCAGCATCAGAATCTTGAATTGGCCCATCACCGCGACGAACGCCGCCTGATGGGTGACCAGATGGTTGAGGCCTTCGAGCGCCGGCAACGACGTCGGCATGGCCACCCGATAAGGCGTGAGCTGACTGACCAGCGCCGAGTGCATCGCCTGGGTGTTGTTGAAGAAAAAGATCTGCACCACGGCCACGCCGAGGGTGCTGCCGTAGACCCGCATCAGGTTGAAGAAACCGGTGGCTTCCGGGCGCAGCTTGGGGTCAATGGTGCTGAACGCGGTCTTGCTAAGCGCCGGCATCAGAATGCCCAGCCCCACGCCCTGGATGAACCCGGTGACGGCCACCGGCGTCCAGTCCATCAGCGGCGAATAACCGAGCATCAGCCAGTTGGCGTACACCACAAGCGCGATGCCGGCGGCGACAAACAGTCGCGCGTCAATCCATGCCGGCGCTCGCATCATCAACAGAAACGCACCCACCAGCCCGATGCCACGGGGAACGGTCAGCAACCCGGTGGTGTCCGGCGGATAGCCGAGGACTTCATCGAGCATCGGCGAGGTCAGCGCCATGGTCGACAGCAACACGAAACCCAGGGCGAAGAACATCACGGTCGACAACATGAAGTTGCGGTCGCCGAACAAACCCTTGCTGAGAAAGTGGGTCTTGCGGGTCAGCGCATGGACGACGAACAGGTACAGGCCGAGGGCGCTGGCGAGCGCTTCGATCCAGATTTCCGGCGAGTCGAACCAGTCCAGCCGTTCGCCGCGATCGAGCAGCATCTGCAGGCCGATCATGCCGACCGTGAAGCTGGCGAAACCGAAGAAATCAAACGCTGGGCGCGAGTCTGCTTTCTTCTCGGCGAGCAGCAACGACACCACAATCAGGATGTAAGCGGTCAGCGGCAGGCTGAGGTAGAACATCGGGCGCCAGTCGAAATACTCGCAGATTACGCCGCCGATGCTCGGGCCGCTGACGATGCCGAACAGCACCAGCGCGGTCCATTTCGGGCCGAACGCCGGGCGGTGTTCACCAGGCAATGACTCCATAGCGATAGCCATCGACAACGGCGCAATCACGCCGCTGGCCAGGCCTTGCAGAATGCGTGCGGCGATGAACTCCAGCGGCGCGCCGGCCAGCGTGCCGAGCCACAGACCGAGGGCGAACAGCACCAGCGCTGTCTGATAAACCCGCTTCAACCCAAAGCGTCCGGCGAGCCATTGCGCGACCGGCATCGTGATCGCGCTCGCGGCCAGATAAGCGGTGAAAATCCATCCGGCCTGATCGTCGGTCATCGACAGACTGCCCTGAATCAACCGCAGCGCGGCGTTCGGCAACGGCAGGTTGGCTGACTGCATATAGGTGGCGAGCAGGGCGACAAACCGCAGTGCCCGCGCATCGGCTGTTGAGCTGTTCATCACGAATTACCCGCAGACAACAACGACTTGAGCGGATGCCACCATGGCGTGCGGTGCCCGGTATCAACCTTGACCGTGGCGCTGGTGCCGGAGAACAGCGGCAAGGCAGGATCGGCCTCGTCCAGTTCCAGACGAACCGGTACCCGCTGCACGACCTTGACCCAGTTGCCGGTGGCGTTCTCCGGCGGCAATAGCGCGAAGTCGGCACCGGCACCGGGGCTCATGCTGATCACGTGTGCCTTGAACGGGCGATCCGGGTAGGTATCGAGGGTGATGGTCGCGGTCTGGCCGGGGCGCATGTGCGTCACCTGGGTCTCGCGGAAATTCGCCTCGATCCAGATTTCCCGGTCGGAAATCAGCGCGAACGCCGGTGCGCCGTTGTTGACGTAATTGCCCACCTGCAAATCATCGACCTTGGCGACGATGCCGTCGTCCGGCGCGGTGACCGTGGCGTAGGACAGATACAACTGCGCTTCGTCGAGTTGCGCCCTGGCCTCGCGCACGGTGGGGTGATCGTCGAGGGCAATGTCCGGGTTGCCGTTCAACGCGACGACGGTGCTGGCGATCTGTTGCTCGATGGACGCGATGCGCTGGCGCGAGACTTTTAGGTCGGTTTCGGCGCGCTCGTAAAGGGCCTTCGACACGAACTCGGTGGCGATCAAGGCTTTCTTGCGGGCGAACTCCTTCTGGTCGTAATCCGTCGAAGCTTTCGCCGATTGCAGCTCGGCCTGTTGCTGGCGATAGCTGGCCTTGAGGCCGTCGATGCGCAAGCGAGCATTGGCCAGTTGCGCTTCGGCCCGGTCGACGGCGATCTGCAACGGCTTGGGATCGATGCGAAACAGCACCTGGCCTTTGCGCACGGGCTGGTTGTCGTCGACCGCGATCTCGACTACTTGCCCGGAAATCCGCGCATTTATCGAGGCCTTGGCCACGCGGGCATAGGCGTTGTCGGTGGAAACGAAGGGCTCGTTGGCAACGTACTGGCCGTAGCCAATCGCGGCGAAAAGCGCCGGAACGCCGAACATCAATACGGGGCGCAGATGCTGCTTGAGCGGCTTCTTCGGCGGCGCGTCGACGGGGTGAGCGCGGGCTTGTTCTGCGGTGAGATCTAATGGCTGATTCATGAACGGCTCTCTCCAAAGTGCTGGGCGGCGTTGAATGCGGTGCGTCATCAAGTCAGTGCGCGGTGCAGGAGGGGTTCTCTGTTGCCGCTGTTTCGTCGTCGCCAGCCTCGGTTCGAGCGCTGTTACAACAAACCTGCCGATCAAGGAATTTCTGATTCCTTAATTTTGTGCGATGGTGTAAGAATATGAGCGACTTCATTTCCCTGCAAGGAATTTGTACGACATGGCACAAAATAAACCGACAGAAGGAAAAGGCCGTGGCCGTCCACGGGCCTATGACCCGCAAACCGCTCTGCAACAGGCACTTGGCGTGTTCTGGAACACAGGCTATTCCGGCGCGTCACTGGACAGCATCGCCAGCGCCGCCGGCATGAACCGCCCCAGCCTGTACGCCGCGTTCGGTGACAAACACGCGCTTTACATCAAGGCCCTCGATCAGTATTGGGACACCGCCCACGCCGCCATGCAGGCCGCGCTGAACGACAGCAGCCTGACCCTGGAACAGGCCCTGACCGGTTTTTACGAAGGGCAACTGGCGATCTATTTTTCCGGCGACGGCCAGCCACGCGGCTGTTTCGCCATCGGCACCGCGACCACCGAAGCGGTCGAGGACCCGGAAATCCGCAACGTGCTGTCGCAGCGCTTGAGCCAGCTCGATGCCGATCTTGAAGCCCGCCTGCAACGGGCGATCGAATCCGGCGAACTGACCGGCGATGTGGATGCCGCCGCACGAGCCATGCTCGCGTCATCGCTGCTGCACAGCATCTCGATCCGCGCCCGCGCCGGTAAATCCCGCGAAGAACTGGCGGGGCAGGCGCGCGATGCGGTGAAGGTGATCTGCGGTTGAACGGGCTTGAGGACATCCTCACTCAAGGTTTGTCCGTGGTGTTCTGCGGAATCAATCCGGGGTTATTGGCCGCAGAGCAGGGCCATCACTTCGCCGGCCGCAGCAACCGCTTCTGGCGCACGTTGCACCTGGCCGGTTTCACACCCCATGAAGTGCGTTCGGAAGACGACCGCTCGATTCTGCACTTTGACTGCGGCCTGACCGCCGTGGTCGATCGGCCGACAGCGAGTGCGGATCAACTGTCTGCCGAGGAATTCACCGCAGCCGCTGCCAGCTTCGAACGCAAGATCGCCCGCTACGCGCCACGCTTCGTGGCGTTTCTCGGCAAGGCGGCGTACGCCGGTTTATCCGGCAGGAAGTCGATTGAATGGGGGCTGCAAGAGGACATGTTCGGCGGCGCTAGAGTCTGGATTCTGCCCAATCCCAGCGGCCGCAACCTGGCGTTCAATCAAGCGCAACTGGTGGCGGCGTATCAGCAGCTTCGACGGGCTTCGAGTGTCAGCACATAAGCACTGAACATGTCCGCCATACCCTCGGCGCGGGCGGTGATTTCTTCGTCGGTGCGCGGGCTGAGTGAAAAATCCTTTCCCACCGAACTGAGCGTGGCCAGGATCAGATCGCAGGCTTGCGAGCGAATGGCTTCGCTGGCCCCGGGCAGCAACTCGACCATGAATGTCGCAAAGATCCGCTTGCCCGCCGCCCGCACTTCATGGGCCTGCGGCGCATCGCGATAAAGCGGCGCCGCATCACTCAACGCGCCACGCATCTGCGCTTCCTCGCACTCCGAACGAATGAACGCATGCACCAGCGTGCGCAGGCGTTCCAGCGGCGGCGGTGTGCTGATCGGCAGCGAGTTTGAACCGTCGAAGATCGAACTGGCTCGGCATCATTTTGTTGAAGGCGGGGTGAGTGATCTGATTGAAATTCGGAGAAAAGGGGACGCGGAGAAAAGGGGACAGATTTATTTTCTGAAAAAATAAATCTGTCCCCATTTTCAGTCCATTTTCACTGAGTCCCCGTTTTTTCCTAGATTCGAGGTCGTTGCAGCTTGACCCACTCTTGCACCGTCGGGCGTTGCCATTGGCGCTGCGCGTAATCCTCCAGCTGAGCCGGCACCTTGTCCCCGTTGAGTATCAACCGGTTCAGCATCAATGCCAGATCAACATCGGCGATCGACCACTCACCAAAAAGGTAATCCGGATTGTCGGTCAGCAGCCATTGAGCGACATCAACCAACTTTTGCCTGGCAGCCTCAGCCGACGCTGACAACGGGCCGTATTTGACGCCGTAGAACACGACAAGCGTAGAGCGCTCCTGTCGGATCGGTAGAAGATCACTACGAAGCCACGCTTGAACTTGTCTCGCCGCTGCGCGTTTCTGTGGGGCCTGAGGGTAAACAGGTATTTGGGGAAACACGTCTTCCAGGTATTCCGTGATCGCCGATGACTCCGACAACGCAAAGTCGCCCCGCACGAGGGTGGGCACCCGTTGAGTCAGCGAAAGACGGGCGTAATCGCTGGCCTGGTTCTCCAGTTTGTCCAGATCCAGGGTGCTCATTTCGAACTCGATTCCCTTTTCTCGAAGGGCCACAAAGCACGACATTGCGTAGGGACTGGTGAATTGAGCATCGACGTAAAGGCGCAGGCTTGAATCATTCATAGCGTCATCTCCATATGCGGAGTGGCCACGCTAAAAGATTGGGCGCCCTAAATAAAATTCATGTTTTTTATGGGGGCATTCCTGTCAGGAATGCAGTTCCGGCACAACCCGACGAGCATCGCGCCGCACCGCTTGCGGAGGCACGCCGAAGCCTCGGATGAAGGCTTCACGCATATGCCGGCGATCACGAAACCCCGATTCGCTGGCGATGACATCGAGGGAATGCCGGCTCTGTTCAATCATCAAACGAGCGGCCTCCAATCGCAGGCCTTCGATGGCCTTGGCGGGCGACTGGCCGGTTTCCGCGCTGAAAATGCGGGTGAATTGGCGCGGGCTCAGGTGTGCTACGCCGGCCAGTTCTTCGACACTGAGCGCGCGATTCAAATGCTTTCGCGCATAGTTCAGAGCGCTCTGGATACGGTCGGACTTGGGCGCGAGGTCGAGCATTTCCGAGTGCTGCGACTGCCCGCCGGACCGGTGCTGGTGCATCACCAGTTTGTGTGCCACCGAGCGGGCGACCTCGGCCCCCAGATCCTTTTCCACCATGCCGACCGCAAGGTCCAGGCCTGCGGTCATGCCCGCTGACGTCCAGAAAGGGCCGTCGACGATATAGATGCGATCGACTTCGACGCTGATTTCGGGATGGCGCTTTTGCAGAGTCTGGGCGTAGGCCCAGTGGGTTGTCGCACGTCGGCTGCTCAACAAACCTGCCTCGGCGAGGATGAAACCGTCCGTGCAGATACCGACGGTGCGCCTGGCTTGCGTGCCAGCCTTGCGTACGAAATCGAGCACTGCCGTGGGCGTTTCGTTTTTCACGGGGTCGTTGACCCCGACAACGATCCACGTATCGGCCAGCCCGGGCGCCTGAAGCGGACGCGTTTCCAGGGCCAGCCCCAGCGAGGATCGCACCATGCCGCCGTCCGGCGAGAAATTCTCGACGGTGTAGAAGGGCTCCTCGGCGACCTGATTGGCGAACTCGAAAACTGCCTGGGTTGCCAGCGAGAGCACCTGAAAGCCGTCAGTGAGCAAATAGCCGATGCGATGCATGGTTTTATCTCGAATGTCCTGAATCACTACCTTATACGTCATTTGAGATATCGCCTAGCCGTCGCATGCTGTCGTCCAGTGCTTCCCACCACCCTGGAGACTCGACATGACTCAATCCCGCCTCGGTACTGCCCTCATCACCGGCGCCTCGTCCGGCATCGGTGCCGTTTATGCCGAACGCCTGGCCCGACGTGGCCACGACCTGATCCTGGTCGCGCGAAATCGCGAACGCCTCAATGCCCTCGCCAAACGACTGAGTGACGAAACCGGTCGCAACATAGAAGTCTTGGCCGCTGACCTGTCCGACCGTGCCGATCTGGCACGGGTCGAGGAGCGGCTGAAGACCGATGCCAGCATTTCTCTGCTGGTAAACAACGCCGGGATTGGCGCGACTCAGCCACTGCTGGAATCGAACGTCGACACACTCGAAGACTTGCTCACGCTCAACGTGAACGTGCTGATGCGACTGACCTACGCGGCTGTTCCGGGGTTTGTCACCCGTGGCGGCGGCACACTGATCAACATCGCCTCGATCGTGGGCATTGCTCCGGAGTTGTTGAACGGCGTTTACGGCGGCTCCAAGGCCTTCGTTCTGGCGTTCAGCCAATCCTTGCGTCATGAACTGGCGGACAAGAATGTGCGCGTTCAGGCAGTCCTGCCCGGCGCGACGGCCACCGAGTTCTGGGGCGCGGCCGGCACATCCCTGGAGCATCTGCCGGAAGCCATCGTGATGCGCGCGGAAGACATGGTGGACGCGGCACTGTCCGGCCTCGATCAGGGCGAGTTCGTCACCATTCCGGCGCTTCCGGACATTGCCGATCTGGATGCCTATGAGGCTGCGCGTCAGAAGCTCATGCCCAATTTGTCGTTGAGTAAGGCGGCTGCACGTTATCGCACTGAAGACTGAGGCAGGCATTAACGCAAAAAATGAGGCAGACCTTTTATCCCGCTACCGGATAACAGATCTGCCTCATTTCATTGGCGATTTTGAGGCTGGCACGATATCCCGTGCCGGCCTCAGTCGCACTTGTTCCAGTCACAATACGGACCGCGATGATTCGCTGTAGAAGTAGCCAAGGACTGCTCCTGCAGCCATCGTGAGATTACGCGGCCTCGACGTGATCCAGCGCCTGATTCACCGCCAGCTCGGCAATCATCACGACCTGCGCAATACCGATCGCCATCTTGCGATGGGACGGATCGAGCGTTGCCGCGAAATTGCTCAGCATCTCACTGGCCGCCCCAAGGTTTTCGCTGGCGTTGGCCAGCAAGCATTCGGTGTTGTACTTCGGATTGGCCAGGTACATCCGCTCGGGTTCGTTGCAGGACGACATGATCCCGGCGGCGGGGCAGAGGTAGTGATCCAGCGCGCGCTCTGCGGCGTCGTGGAGTTTTTTGGAGTTGGGGGATTCGTAGGGAGAGGTGGTGTCGGTTTCGGGTGGGTTGGGTGTTGGTTTAATCATGATGTATCTCCTGGAAAGCAATTTAGGAGCCATCACCCTTCGCTACCAAACGTGAGGTGGTGGCCATGCTCAGGTTGGTAGACCGGTCCAGGAACCCGGCGCTTCCGAAGAAGCCCTGCGCACGGCCACCATAAAAAAGCAGAGACGAGAACGATCCCTGCAAAGAGGTGGCGCTATGCGCCTGGAAATACCGGGCTACCAAACCCGATCACTGTTTTTCAGTGACCCCGGAACGATAAAAGCCGCACCCCAGACGCACAAGCCGGCGGATTCTGGCGTAGTCGTAGGCAATGACGCAAGGCGTTGTAGCCTCGAGGAAGTTACGGCGGGTTGCTTTAAACGAACCTGTTTAAGCGCTCAAAGGTGAGGGCTCATTTTCTGATAAACAGTCCGGTCACTTATTGGCTGAAAGGGAAAGGGCGAAGTTATTTGCAGGTCGGAGGAGGCGGGGGCGTGCGAGTAGTTCGCAGCAGAGAGAAACGCTTGGCACGGAACCAAGCGCTCAGGGTAGGGCGGGGCACTTACGGTCCCACCCTGACGTTTCAGCCTTTATTGGCTGCGTTCAGCTTGCGCAGTTCTTCGTAGGTCGCCGACTGGACGAACCAGAAGCCGGAAATGATGCACCAGCACAGGGTGCCGGCCACGAAGATACCCAGCGCCGGCAAGAACCCGCTGGTGAAAATCGCGACGATAGCGACCAGCCAGATGAATGCCAGGGAGAGATAGAGGACGGTGTTGTTGACGCTGATGACGAAGTCTTTCACGGGGCATATTCCTTGCGGGATGTGGAAAAATTCCCCCTCTCCGGGGGGCGGACGCATGCTATCACAGTGCCTTCACTGGCCAAGAAAATTGAGCTATTCATCCGAAAATAAATCCGTCCCCCTATCTTCCGGTCCCCTGTCTTCCGAGAAAATTCCACCTGTGGCGAACCAGACCTCCTACGTATGGTTTCTTTAATTTCGAGCTATAATTTTTTTCTATTAAATAATTTTATTATCGGGGTTGCTATGAACTATTTTGCTTACGGATCAAATATGTCACTTTCTCGGCTGAGGGTGCGGATTCCAAGCGCAATTGCTCTTGGATGTCATAGTCTTAGTTGTTACGATTTAAGGTTTCATAAGGCGAGTAAAGATGGCTCAGGAAAGTGTGATGCGTATTTCACTTCGAAAGCTGATGATGTTGTTTATGGGGTTCTCTTTGAGATTGATCAGATCGAAAAAGCAATTTTGGATAAGGTTGAAGGGCTTGGCTATGGGTACGATGAAAAAGAGATAGTTGTCACAACTCGAGATGGTGTCCTGATAAGTGCAATAACGTACGTTGCATCTAATATCGATGATGCTCGTAGGCCATACTCATGGTACGTAAATCATGTTGCTATTGGCGCGCGCGAAGCACTTTTGCCCGAAGATTATATTAGAGATAAAATTAGCAGTGTTGAGGCTGTTGAGGATGCTGATAAAGTGCGAGATGCTAAAGAGCGCGCCATTTACGATTGTTAGATAAGTGTGATGGGCCGTTTTTGTAATTTCCTTTTAGTGGCTTAATATAGAATAAATCCATGACGTTTTTTTTAAATAAGTTCAGAAATTGAATTTTCGTAGTTTATTTTTCCTCGCACTACGTATCTCGCTTCGGAGTTTAGTTTTGCGCCCCCATTGAATATGGCGTTAGTGATTAAGAAAACTCGTGGGGGGACGGATCCCATAAAAACTCTCGCTATAATGGATTCTCCGCTCTCGAAAAGCTGTTTTTCAATTTCAGCATTGAAGACTAGGCGTTCGAAGATGTTGCTGGGTCTTTGATATGCAGAATCGGTTGCCTTCAGTTCTACTTTTCTTGGTTTTTGGTTTGTTTCATTGAGCCAGATGTCGAAACCTTTGTCGCTTATGTCCTTGTCGTGAAAGCTGCACGATTCGTGTTTGAACTCGTATAGAAGATATATTTTTGCTTTGTCTTCAATTTTGCGAGTCATATCTTATTTCCTAGATTGCAAATGATGGTGGCTGATTTCATTATGTAAAAATAAAGTGATATATATTTTATTAAGATATTTGTCGTATCGTTTGGTCGTATTTGTCCTGTAGGTGTGATTCTTTGAAGGCTCCTTTAATCGCCTGTCGGAGAAATACCTCTAGGTCTTTTTGTGTGAGAACAACAATCATGCCTGATCTATTTCTATTTATAATGTTTGATATGTGGCGGTAGTAGTTTGCTCGCATGTCGTCGCCTCTGAATGCGATTATTCCGAATCTTCCAAATGTGTCGTTTAAGTAGTAGTTTATTTGATGAAAGTCATCGGCTTTGAGAACGTCGTAGTTTTTGCATTCCCATACTATTTGCGTAGAGCCATACTTCGTTCTAATGACCTCCCAAAACCCGTCAGGTGCTCTGTTGGAGACTACCCAATCTCGTATCACGGTGCCCTCGAGATCTCTCTCTCGTGGCTGTACATTCGTAAGTGATCGAAAAAAGCAGAGCTTAATGATATTGCCAACGATTTCTTCAAATTCCTTTGCTCCTGAAGGTCCTTTTGGAAGTGTTCTTAAGTTCTCAAGAGTTTCTTGAAGTGCTCCTTTGTATTCGTCGCGATTGAAAGCATCTGGTAAATCTTCAAGAATTCCCTCGCTTTTTAGTTGCGTTTCATCTCTAAGGTTTTTTAGTAGCAGTGGCTGAAGGTTCAGAGCTTCGTGATATGTAGGGTGGATATAAAAGGTGGAGCTATTGTCGAAGGACGGCTTTGCATTGGAGTCCTTGCCCGACTCCTTGTATTCAACCTCTTTCTTGCGCCGTATTCCAAGGAAGCCTATTCCGTATAGGACTTCGACGAATCTAAATGGAGTTGTGTGATCGTAAAACCAAGTATTGCAGTATTTGTTAATTGACTCTGTAACAAGTAATTTTTGTATAAAATCCTCGATTGCTACCAACGTGTACTCATTGCCTAGTCCGAAAAAATATTCCAATACTAAATTGATATTTGGGAAGTTCTCTGCATATTCGTCTCCCAAGTCCTTTAGTCTGCTGGTGCTGTATCGCTTAGAAGCTACATCCATGTCAGAGTCTTTAACTTTCTGGTTTCCATGATTAATGGCTGAGTCGATTGCATAACTTGTCAGCATCAAGATGTCTCGTGGTCGATTTTGACAGAGATTCATGACTGAGTAAGCACTTGTTTTTAGGCCGTCGGGGTCGAAGAAACATTCCCACGCTTCTCCTCCTAACTTTGGCTTGGTAGTGAAAGGTTTTACGAGTCTGCGTTCAACCAGTTCAGTTAACTTTTCGGGAGACCAATCCAGGAAAACCACAGATGTTTCTAGTCTTGAGAACTCATTGTCAAGTGAGCGAATCCGGTCATATATGTTTTCCCGAATGAATACATAAGGTTTTACATGCTTGGTTGCCGCAATCAATCTGACGGTGGCGTGCATTAGAGCCATCAAACAAATGATGGCGGAGTTTGAACCATCCCACGACTCGTCCAGGCGATCTATCAGGAGTACATAGTTTAGTGGTGCGGTTGCGGTTACCTGATTGATTTCGGTAAGTAAATTTTTGCTTCGGCTTATTTGCCTAAGCCATAACTTATCGTTGTCTTTTGTGTAGGCATCAAAGATTTCTTCGGTGACGTTAAGTACTCGTTGATCAAAGTCGCAGTCTTCGATTAAACCCCTTTCCCTTCGAATAGTGTCTGAAGCCTTATCGAAGCTAATTGCCCCCTGTGTCACCCATTCTTTAATGACTTCGTCAATCAATGCACGCTCCATTGAGTGCATCAATGATTTAAAAGGGCGCTGGCGCGTGTCTAGGAACTGTTCATGATCCAAAGGCAGTTTAAGAAGATCAAATATTTGAGGGACAATATTTAGCGTGCGAGAAAAGCGACGCTCAACCTCAAATGTTATTGCAGTTTTTCCAGCTCCTCTACGACCAACAAAAAAACAATTTGAACTATCTTGGTTAAGCGCCGAAAGGGTCGCTGGTGTTGTTACGAATAGTTCGTGATCATTTCTGATAATGTCGTACTCAGCAAACGCTTGTCCTAGTTTTATTCTCTGCAGAGCGTCCTTCGGCAGTTGAATCTTCGACATTGTCGCTATCCTTTCGGGCTGCACGCATTGGTGGCATGGGGCCATAAACAGGCTAGCTTCGATTCTGAAAGCGTCAATTTACGATATGGTGCGGGAGAAAGGTTTGGCGGTGAACCTCAATTTTTATGAGGGGTTTTCTTCACCTACTGGTTAGAACGTTCGATTCCGGTATTTTTCTGAAAGCTACCTAAGCCTTAACCCACCTCTGCCGACCCCAACCACTCAACCAATCCACCCCCCACACCAAAATCAGCATAGCCAAAATCACCGTCCCCGCCTGAGCCTCCTGAAACAAACTCAAGCTCACATACAACATCTGCCCCAACCCCCAGCCCCGACAAACCCCAGCACGCTGGCCATCCGAATATTGTTCTCCCACCGATACAAACAATACGCCAGCAACTGCGGCGCCAGGTTCGGCAGCGTGCCGTAGCAGAACGCCAAAACTGGATTCCCCCCTGCAACCGAATCGCATCCGCCGGTTCCGGCGGCGTGTTCTCCAGCGCTTCAGCAAACAGCCGCCCCAACACGCCCGTGGTGTGCAGGGCCAAGGCGAGTGTCCCGGCATTCGGCCCAAGCCCAGCCGCAAGCACCATCAACGCAGCCCACACCAGTTCCGGAATCGCGCGCAGGGCATTGAGCAACAGGCGCGCAGCACTCTGAAAAAACCAGCCAAACCGGCCAGCGGCAGGGAGCGCCAATAACAGGCCCAACACGGCAGCGAGGAGGGTGCCAAGCGCAGACATAGCCAGCGTCTCCATCGACCCGCGCAGAATGGCCGTCAGGTAGTCAGCGCTGAGGTCGGGGCTAAGGAAGCGCGCCACATACAAGCCCATCTGCTTCAGGCTGTTGGGGCTGCCAAGTTCTTCAAGGTCGAGGCCCAAATAGGCAAACGAGGCAATGACGGCCGCGACAATGGCGAGGATCAGTGCCGTGTTGATCAGGCGTTTCATGTCAGCCTCCAGCGCAGCAGGCGGCTGAGTTGGTCGGCGCCGAGGACGAGGAGGAGGAAGGTCAGGAGCATGCTGGCGACTTCGCCGCCGGCGAACATGCGGATCGACAGGTCGATCTGTTGGCCGAGGCCGCCGGCGCCGACGAAGCCCATGACCACCGAGGCGCGGATGGCGCATTCCCAGCGGTAGACGGTGTAGGAGAGCAGTTCCGCGGCGACGTTGGGCAGTACGCCGTAGGCGAAACTGGCGAGGCGGCCGCTGCCGGCCTGGAGCAGGGCGTGGGCCGGGCGTTGGTCGGTGGATTCGAAGATTTCAGCGTAGACCTTGCCGAGCATGCCGCTGTAGGTGATGGCGATGGCCAGCACGCCCGCCGCCGGGCCGAGGCCGACGGCGCGCACGAACAGCAGCGCCCAGACGATTTCCGGCACGCTGCGCAGGAAGATCAGCAGCCCGCGCACCGGCCAGCGCAGCAGTCGGCCCAACAGGCTCGGGCGGCCGCTGCGGGAGGCGGCGGTCAGTGACAAAGCGCGGCTGGCGAGCAGGCTGGCCGGCACTGCCAACAACAGAGCCAGGGCCATGCCGGCGGTGGCGATGGCCAGGGTTTGCAGGGTGGCTTTGAGCAGTATCTGCAGGAACGCTTCGTCGTGTGCCGGCGGCCAGAACATCGACACGAAGCGGCCCATTTCACTCTGGCTGTCAGCATGAAACAGCACGCCCAGATCCAGTTCGCTGAGCTGGATGCCGGGCCACAGCAAGGCAATCGCCAGCACGGTCAGCAGCAGCCGTGGCAGCGCGGCGGGGTCGCGGGTGTCGGCGCTCAGCATCGCGGAATCTGCACAATCAGTGGGGTGACGGCCGGCGCCGGGGATTGCAATTGTTCATTGGCGTAGAGGGTGTCGAGCATGTCGCGGCTGACCTGCGCGGACGGGCAGTCGAACAGGATCTGCCCCTCGCGCAGACCGACGACGCGCGGGAAGTGCGACAGCGCCAGCTCCACTGCGTGCAGGCTCGCCACCAGCGTCACGTTATGTTCCTGGGCATGGCGCGACAGAATCGACAGCGTGTGTCCGGCCAGCACCGGGTCCATCGCCGAGACCGGTTCGTCGGCCAGCAATACCTCCGGCGCCTGATACAAAACGCGAGCAATGCCGACCCGCTGCAATTGCCCGCCGGACAGTTGCTGGCACTGGCTGAAGAGTTTGTCGGCCAGATCCAGCCGCGCCAGTGCGGCGCGGGCGCCGGGCACGTCGAGCGGATGCAGCAGATTGATCAGGCTTTTGCCCAGGCTCCATTGCCCGAGTTTGCCGGCCAGCACCGCCGTGACCACCCGTTGCCGGGGCGGCAGGGGCGGCGCCTGATGCACCAGACCGATACGGGCGCGCAGGCGTTGCCGCCCACGGGCGGACAAACGCCAGGCGCGCTCGCCCAGCACTTCGATGTCGCCGCTGCTGGGCCGAATGGCGGTCGCCAGCAGATTCAGCAGGCTGGATTTGCCGGCGCCGGACGGGCCGATGATCGCCACCTGCTCGCCGGCATCAATTTGCAGATCCACACCGCGCAGCGCTGCGACGCCATTGGTGTGGTGCAAAAAAGCGTGTTTGAGACGCAGCGTCATTTCAGCAAGTCGGCGGCGCGGGCGGCTTCCTCGATGCCTTTGTAGTTGTCCGGGCTGGTTTCAATGAAACGGCTGGCGGCTTGCAGGTCGAGGATTTTCTTGTGCTCGGGGTTGGCCGGGTCGAGGTCGAGGAAGGCTTTTTTGATCTTCGCCGCCAACGCCGGGTCGAGGGTGCCGCGCACGGTCCAGTTGTAATCGAAGTAGGCCGGGGTGGTGGCGAAGACCTTGACCTTGTTGGTGTCGACCTTGCCGGCGTCCACCAGTTTTTGCCAGACGCTGGCGTTCAGCACACCGGCGTCGACCTTGCCGGCCTGCACCCAGGCGACGGTGGCGTCGTGGGCGCCGGAGTAGCCGACGCGGCTGAAATAGGTTTCCGGTTTGATGCCGTCCTTGAGCATGAAGTAGCGCGGCATCAGGCTGCCGGAGGTGGACGACACGGAGCCGAAGGCGAAGGTCTTGCCCTTGAGGTCGGCGAGGCTTTTGACGTTCGGGTCGGCGGTGATGAATTTGCTGGTGAACTGCGCGTCCTGTTCGCGCTGCACCAACGGAATCACTTTGGGATCACTTTTCAGTTGCGCCTGGACGAAGGTGAAACCGCCGAGCCACGCCATGTCGAGGCGGTTGGTGGCCAGGGCTTCAACCACTGCCGGGTAGTCGGCCACCGGCACAAACTCGACGTCCATCCCCAGCTTCTGCTTGAGATAAGCACCCAGCGGTTCGAACTTGCGCAGCAGTTCGGTCGGGGCTTCATCGGGGATTGCGCTGACCTTCAACACGTCGGCGGCTTGCGCCAGCACGGCGGTAAAGGACAGGGCCAGACCTGCGGTCAGTGCCAGGGTTCGCTTGAGCATGGAATTCTCCGTTTCGTGGGCTTCAGGAACGATGCGCCGACTGGGGCAAAGGTCATCGTGTGCACCGTCAGGTTAGCCGAAACGGGGGACTTGTTGGGGATGTCCATGAGTGTGCAGTGTTTGAACCATCGCCTTCGCGAGCAGGCTCGGTCCCACAGGAGTACGCGTTTAAGTGTAGGACCGAGCCTGCTCACGATGACGTCAGCCCGGGCAAACCCCGACCAGTGTCGGGCCCGGAACCGGCAATCACTTCAACCGTTCAACAAGCGTCTTGCCGACACCCAGTGCAGACGCCGGGTTTTGCCCGGTTATCAGTTCACGATCAACCACCACATGACTGGCCCACGCCGAAGTGTTGCTGCTGAATACACCGCCGGCTTTTTCCAGCGCGGTCTGCGGGTAGAACTTCATCGTGCCGCCGTTCAGCAGTCCTTTGGCGATCTCTTCTTCCTGATTGCTGATGACCGTGAACTTATAGCCGGCATACGTCCAGTCGTTCGCCGCTGTGGCTTTGCCGGTTTCCAGTTGCCGGGTGAATGCGGTCGGATTCGTCAGGGTCGACAGCAGCGCAATCGGGCCGTGGCAAACCAGCGCGGTGGTTTTGCCTTTTTGATGGAAGTCGTTCAGCAGTTTGCCCAGCGCCTGGCTGTGCAACAGATCCTGCATCGGTGCGTGGCCACCCGGAATGTAGACGGCATCGAAATGGTCGTATCCGACTTGCTCGACCCGCGAGAGGCTGATGACCGGCGACTCGCCGGGCGAGGTGATCTTCAGTTGGTCCAGTAGCGCTTTGTGGGTCTGCAGGGCCGCGACGTCATTGTTGAAATACATCTTGTCGTCGGAGGACCGGTCCAGCGTCGGCGCCTTGCCGGTCGGGGTGGCGAAGGTCACGGTGTGGCCCGCATCGAGCAACAGTTTGACCGGTTGCATCAGTTCGTTGAGGTAGAAACCGGTGCTGAATACCTTGCCGTCTTTCAGATCGAGATGGTCGGAATCCGACAGCACCACCAGCACATTGGCGGCTTGGGCGTTCAACGCGGCAACGGAGAGAGACAAGGCGAAAGCAAGACGAGTGAATGAGCGCATGGCGATTCCAGAACGTGAAGGAAAGTGCGGCTCACTGTATTGATGCTCATGGCGGCGATAAACTCTCGCCACAGCAAAGCATTTGTTCTCTGGAGATCAAGATGAGCCGCCGATTCGATTATCTGGCTGACGTCGAAGTGTTCGTTACGGTGGTGGAAAAGGGTTCGCTTAGCGCCGGTGCGGTGTTTCTCGCAACCACGCCGTCGGTGGTCAGCCGGGCGATTTCGCGACTTGAAGCGCGTCTGGGGGTGCAGTTGCTGCGGCGCACTACGCGGCGCTTGAGCCTGACCGATGCCGGTGTGTTGTATCTGGAACAATCGCGAGCCGCATTCGGCCTGATCGATGATGCGGAGCGCACGATCCAGGGACAGGACGGTGAACTCAGTGGCCGTGTGCGCCTGAGCGTGCCGACCACTTACGGTCACTATCGTTTGCCGGCCATGCTTGCCCGATTCACCCGGCAATATCCGCAAGTGCGCGTTGAGTTGAGTATCAGCAATCGCAACGTCGATCTGGTGGCCGAAGGGTACGACCTGGCTATTCGGTTGGGCGCGCTGCCGGACAGCGGATTGATCGGGCGCAAGCTGGAAGATGCGCGTTTGTGTGTGGTTGCCGCGCCGGATTATCTGCAACGGGCCGGGACGCCGCAAAGTGTCGACGATCTGCAGCGGCATGCGTGCCTGCCGTTCGTGATGCCCAGCACCGGCCGCGTCGGGCCGTGGCTGTTTCGTGAGCAGGACGCAGATCGCGAATGGCTGCCCAGCGCCAATATCCAGGTGTCCGACGATGTATTGGGGATTGTGTCGCTGGCGGAACAGGGGCTGGGCATCTGCCAGACCTACGACTTCATCGTCCGCGAGCGGATCGAAAGCGGGCGGCTGGTGCGATTGCTTGAACAGTCGGGCGGGCGCTCCCGACCGTTCTCGGTGATCTACCCGCCACATCGGCAGCTGTCGGCATCGGCGCGGGCGCTGATTGATTGTCTGACCCGGGAGGTCAGTCAAGGCGCAAGGGAAGGCCTCGACTGACGCGCCTCAAACGGCGGGCAGGCGCGCCACCCATTTCCCGCCACCGGCGCCGTCCTTCAAGGCGCGCAGAGCCTGGGGCAGTTCGCGGAAGTCGAACGTTTGCAGCGCCGGGCCGATCAGGCTGCCGTCGAGCAGGGCTTGCAGCAGCTGTTCGCCGTTGCGGCGCAGCGTCTGGCGATCCTGCAGGCTGGCGTGGGTGTGGTAGCTGTTCAACGCCACTTCGTGCAGCGAAATCGCAGAGCTGAACGCCGGAACCGGCGCGGTTTCCTGACGATCCTGGATGCACACCAGATGACCGTTGTAGCCCAGCATGCCGGCCATTTCCGCTGCGTGAGCGCCGCTGACCGTGTCGAACACGGCGTGCAAACGGCGTTCGCCGAGGCTGGCGGTGAGTGCGGTTTTCCAGTCCGGTTCGCGGTAATCGAATACGCCGACCGCCCCCAAGGATTTGAGTTTTGCATGATGCGCGCCGGACGCGGTCGCCCAGACCCGCCAGCCGCGTTGCACTGCCAGTTGCACCAGCAGCAGACCAACTGCGCCGCCGGCGCCGATCACCAGCACATCAGCGGCCTCGCCGGCAGGGACTTTTTCCACGGCTTGCCACGCGGTCAAACCGGGGCAGGGCAGTGATGCGGCAGCCGCATCATCGAGCGCAGCGGGCACCGACAGCACGGTGGCGGCGTCCAGCAGGCAGTACTCGCCGAAGCTGCCATCGCTCGCCAATGATTGGTGATACGCCACGCGACTGCCGGGTTGCAGCGTCACGCCGGCGCCGGCCGCGACCACTACGCCCATGCCGTCGACACCCGGCACACGCCCGGTGCTCCATGCGGGATGGCCCCACTCGATGATTTTCCAGTCCACCGGGTTCAGGGCGATGGCGCGATTGGCCACCAGCACCTGGCCGGGGCCGGGTTGCACGAGGGGTTTGCGGGTCAGTGTCAGGCCATCCAACCCTTGGCCGGACGTCCAGGCCCAGGCTGCGTAATCGGTTTGCATTGTGCGGTTCCCATGATTTCGATGGCCGTCAGTATCCCGGTCTGCGGACATGAGAAGAACCGGCCCTGGGTCAAAGGTGTTTTGCGTAAAAATCAGCAATGCGCCGCAACGCCTTAATCAACCTGCGCAAATCGCTCCACCAGCCAATCGATAAACACCCGCACCCGATTGCTCAAATGCCGGTTCGGCGGGTAGAGCACATGAAACGGATACGCCGACGGCCGCCAGTCCTCGAGGATCGGCACCAGTTCGCCACGCTCGATCGCCGTCCTCACCGTGTAGCTGAAGGTGTGGATGATCCCAAGTCCGGCGAGGCCGGCCGCCAGGTGCGCGTTGCTCTCGTTGACGCTGATCAGGCCTTTGCCTTCGATTTGATGGCGTTCGCCGTTGCGCTGGAAGTTCGACGGCAGGATGCGCCCGGTGGAGGCCGAGCGATAGGCGATCAATTGATGGCTGGCCAGTTCGAGCGGGTGGCTCGGGGTGCCGTGGCGTTGCAAATAATCGGGCGTGGCGCAGGTGGTCCAGGACACTTCGCCGAGGCGGCGCACGGCCAGGGTTTGTTCGGTCAGAGGGCCGCCGCGAATCACGCAGTCGACGCGTTCGCTGATCAGGTCCACCGGGCGATCGCTGACACCCAGATCAATCTGGATGTCCGGATAGCGTTCGAAGAATTTCGGCAGTTCGGGGATCACCAGCATCGTCGCGGTCGAGCCACCGATGTCCACGCGGATCTTGCCGCGCGGCAGGCCTTGCGCCTGGCTGAAACCCTGATCGATGTCGTCCAGTTGATGCAGCAGTTGTTGGGTCAGTTGGTAATAGGAAGCGCCGTCGGCCGTGACGGTGAGGCGGCGGGTGGTGCGTTGCAGCAGGCGCACGCCGAGGTGGTTTTCCAGTTGGCCGATCAGTTTGCTGACCGTGGTTTTCGGCAGGTTCAGCGAGTCGGCGGCTTTGGTGAACGAACCGCTTTCCACGACGCGGGCGAAGGTGCGGATCGCCATTAACTGATTCATCGGTTCGGGCTCAGTGGTGTAGATGCGCTGAGTATTGTGCATGTCTGTGTACAAACAAAACCGATTTGGCGGATTTTTCAATTCAATCGATCAGCCTAAAGTCGCTTCCAACGGCTCACCTAAGACCCGTCACCTACCTCGAAACGGTTACTGGAGATTCATCATGAGCAACAGACTTGAAGGCAAAATCGCACTGATCACTGGCGGCACCACCGGCATCGGCCTGGCGTCGGCGCAGGAATTCGTCGCCCAGGGCGCGACGGTATTCATCACCGGCCGTCGTCAGGCCGAGCTGGACAAAGCGGTCGCCGCCATCGGCCCACGGGCCATCGGCATTCAGGGCGATGTGGCAAAACTGGAGGATCTGGACCGCATCTACAGCGAGATCGCCGCGAAGGCCGGACACCTCGACATCCTGTTCGCCAACGCCGGCGGCGGAGACATGCTGCCGCTGGGCTCGATCACTGAAGAGCACTTCGACCGGATTTTCGGCGCCAATGTGAAGGGCACGCTGTTTACTGTGCAGAAAGCACTGCCGCTGCTGCGCGATGGCGCTTCGATTCTGCTGACCTCATCGACCACTTCGGTGCAGGGCACTGAGAATTTCAGCGTCTACAGCGCGAGCAAAGCGGCGGTGCGCAATTTCGCCCGGTCGTGGCTGCTGGACCTGAAACCACGGCGCATCCGCGTCAACGCCATCAGCCCTGGCCCGGTGCGCACCCCAGGTCTGGCAGGGCTGGTGCCGGCGGAACACACGCAAGGGTTGTTTGATCAACTGGCGTCGATCGTGCCGATCGGGCGTCTGGGCGAGCCGAGCGAGATTGCCAAGGCTGCGTTGTTCCTGGCTTCGGATGACAGCAGCTTCGTCAATGGCATCGAGTTATTTGTCGACGGCGGCACCGCGCAGATCTGATCAGATCTGAGTCAAGTCGCTTGATGCCCCGGCACTTGTTCAGTCGAGTGCCGGGGTTCTTCCGTTTCTTCGTCCGGCGCGTTGTCCCAGATCAAACGCGGATCGAAGCTCATCGCCGAGAGCATGGTGAACACCACCACCAGGCCGAAGAACAGAATCCCTACGCGCGGTTCGATATCCCCCAGTGCCTGGAATTTCACCAGCGCCGCCACCAGCGCAACCACCAGCACATCGAGCATCGACCAATAGCCGATCAGCTCGACGAAGCGGTACAGCTTCGAACGCTCCTTGCGCGCCCAATGGCTGTCCCGTTGCACGGTCACCAGCAGCAAAGTGAGCGCGACGAATTTCACTCCCGGCACCGCGATGCTGGCGATGAAGATAATCAGGGCGATGTCCCACGCGCCGTGATCCCAGAACTCCAGCACGCCGCTCATGATGGTGCTGTCGGCGCCGTTGCCGAGCAGGGTGGTGTTCATCACCGGCAGCAGATTGGCCGGCACGTAGAACGCCAGCGCGGCGAACATGTAGGCCCAGGTGCGCGCCAGCGAATTGCTCTTGCGCCGATGCAGCGGTGCGTCGCAACGCGGGCATTGGTGCGGTTCGCCGGCCATGTCGCAGGCCAGCCCGCAGCTGTGGCACAGGCACAGGTTGAGTTCGGTTGCCGTCGGTGGGCGTTTCACAGGATGTCCCACAGTTCACGTACGTCGCGCCCGGCGATGCGGATCAGCAACAGGCTGAGCACGGCCAGCGCAAACAGGCCGATGCCGGGAATCACGTCGAGCATCCCCGCCAGTTTGAACACCGCGACCATGGCGCCGAGCAGGCACACCTCGAGCATGCTCCATGGCCGCAGCGTTTCCAGCCAGCGCATGCACAGCTTGAACCCCGGCGAACGGCGCGAGGCGAGGGCGAAGCTCAAGACCCAAATCAACAGAACCAGCTGAAAGGCCGGGGCGATGATGATCGAGATCGCCGCAACCATCGCCATGAAGGTGATCGGCCCCTGACTCAGGGCCAACACTGAATCCCACAGAGTCGCGCTGTTTTTCAGGCCCTTCATGCTGATGCTCATTACCGGGTAGAAATTGGCGAACAGCCACAGCATCGCCGCCGTGAAACTCAGGGCCAGGCGTTGTTCCACGCTCAGGCCGTTGTAGCGCTGGAGCACGCCGCCGCAGCGCACGCAGAGAGTCTTCTGGTGCTTGGCCAGCGTGACTTTTTCGTACACGCAGTCGCAATGCTCACAGATGATCGGTAGATCGGTGCTGGCCATGGGGCGCTCGATGGAGGAGGGCTTGAACCTTTTCACTATAGAAGCGCCGGGGCATTCGGCAACCGGGGCACCACTCGTCCAAAACGGGGCACTAATCATCACGCGCTTGTTTCACACGTTCAGGTACGCATATCCCGTAGCAGAAAGGAGAGCCCCATGGAAATCGAGGAAGATGCACCCGGCAACCGCTCGCAACAGGCCGTGACCCGCACCACCGACAATGAAACCGGCCATGATCCCCGCAAGGATGAATCGCCAGTCCCATTGCCGCCGGACGATGAAGCGCCATTGGAGGAAGACATGAGCGATGTGGCCGCCACCGATTCAGTGGCGGTTGAACATCCACACGACGGCAACCGCTCAGCAAGCGCCAACGCCGACCCGCAGAGCCCCGCCAAGGATGATGAAGACAGAGAAGCGCGTGGCCTGCCGGCGAGCGACCCGGAGTCGGGCGCCTGACTGCGCGACGGAGGTCGGCAAGGTACTGCAGAATCTCCGGGCCAACGGTCAGCACCTCACCGTTGTCCAGCATCAGCGCGGCCAGATAGCCCTTCGGATTGACCTGGCGAAGATCGTGGCGTTCAGAAGCTGGCTTTCACAGGTGCTGGCCCAACCCTTTGTATGACCGTGTATCCATCTCGCCGCCATACACAATCGGGTAACAAATCCCGTCCTCAGGACACATCCCGCGTACATGCCTCGCCCAAAGTAGGTGCCAACACATCACTACTTCCAAGAGGGCAACACCATGCGCCGTACACTTCTGATGACCGCTGCCGCCGTACTTGTTTCGATGACCGGCCTTGTCCACGCGGCTGACACCCAATCCGCCGCCCCGGCGAAAAGCTGGCAGCAGGGCCTGAGCCGTACCGATCTGGTGCATCAGGACCTGGGCGCTGCGGATCGCGAGGTGATTCAGGCTCGCGTTGATTTCGAACCGGGCGTCACGTCGCCCAACCATGCGCATCCGGGTGTGGAAGTGGCTTACGTGATCAGCGGCACGTTCGAGTACCGGCTCGAAGGGCAGGCGCCGGTGACGCTCAAGGCGGGGGATTCGCTGTTCATCCCGGCGGGTGTGGCGCATATCGCCAGGAATGTCGGCAACGACAAAGGTTCGGAGCTGGCGACGTATATCGTCAAGAAGGGCGAGCCCTTGTTGATTCTCAAGCAGTAACGGTCGCCGAAACGAAAAGGCCTGCCGATCTGGCAGGCCTTTTTGCGTCCGCCGTTCAGCGTATCAGTGGGCGTGCACCGGGTAGTCGGTATAGCCACGCTGATCGCCGCCAAAGAACGTGCTCGGGTCCGGTGTGTTGAGCGCCAAGCCTTCGCGGATTCGCCGAGGCAGATCGGGGTTGGCCAGGAACGGTCGGCCGAACGCGATGATGTCGGCGCGACCGTCGGCCAGGGCCTGTTCCGCCGACTCGGGGTCGTAGCCGCCGGCGATCATCAACACGCCACCCCACGCATCACGCAACTGAGCGATGATCGCGTCCCAGCGCGGGTCGAAATTCTCGTCCTTGACGGTGCCGACCACGGCCGGCTCGACCAGATGCAGATAGGCCAGTTTCCAGCGGTTCAACGAGCGCACGATGTAGCCGAATGTGGCTTGCGGCGATTCATCGCCCATGCCCATGAAACGGCCCATGGGCGTCAGGCGCACGCCGACGCGGTCAGCGCCGACTTCGTCGACCACCGCCGCCACCACTTCCAGCAACAGACGCGCGCGGTTTTCCAGGGTGCCGCCATAACCGTCAGTGCGCTGGTTGCTGTTGCTGTTGATGAACTGGTCCAGCAGATAGCCGTTGCCGGCGTGAATTTCCACGCCATCCATCCCGGCGTTCAGCGCATTGCGTGCGGCGCGGCGGTAGTCGTTGATGATGTCGGCGATTTCCGAAACCTGCAGTGCGCGCGGCACTGGCACGTCACCCCAGACACCATTGCCCTCGGCATCGACGATGAAAGTCTTGCCCGGTACGGGCAATGCGCTGGGGCCACCGGCAGCGCGTTGTCCGGTTGAAAGCTTGGGTGCGATACCCGGCCCACATGCCACAGTTGCATGAAGATCAACCCGCCGGCCTCGTGTACCTGACGGCTGACTTCACGCCAGGCTTGCACCTGTTCATTGCTGTAGATGCCAGGCGTCCACGCATAACCCTGACCCTGACGGGAAATCTGCGTCGCCTCGGTAATGATCAGCGCGGCACTCGCTCGCTGGCGGTAGTACTCGGCGTTCATGGCTGTCGGAATATCGCCCGGCTGCCCGGCACGGGAGCGCGTCAACGGCGCCATCGCCACCCGGTGGGGAAGTGTGTAGGGGCCGAGGGCGATGGGGCGGAACAGATGCTGCGTCATGGGTGTTCTCCAGTCTTCGAAATGGGTCGGCAGGGCGGTGTCGGACATTGGCTCCGGCACCGGATGGCCCTACGTTAAGCGGCTGTCCGGCGCTTGATAATCCACCCGCGACGCCACGCTGCATTGCGTGAAATGCAACAGGGCGCGACTCAGGAAGGCTGTTGCGAGCGGGTCAGAGGGAGGTTCAACCAGCGCCGTCCGGTGGCGTTCGCCACGGCGTTGCCGATGGCTGCCGCCATGGGGCCCTGAACGATTTCGGCGGCCCCCAGAAACGGTTGTCCCGGCTGGTCGAGCAGGTGAACGTCGACCTTCCTGGGGACTTGCGAGAAGCGCAGGATCGGGTAGCCGCTCCAGTCGTAGCTGCGGATGCCGCCGGCGTCATAGGCGACCTTTTCATACAGCGTCCAACTGGTGGACTGAACGATCCCGCCCTCGACCTGGTTGCGCAGGCCATCGGGACTGACGATCTGCCCCACGTCCACCGCTGTGACGACGTGATCGATCTGCACTTCGCCGGTCTGCGGATGCACTTGCAGGCGCACGGCGATGGCGCAGTAGCCCATGATGTTTTTGTAGCGCGCGAACGCAAAGCCAATGCCCGCGCCGGGTTCGCTGCTTTTTTGTGGCCAGCCGACGGCATCGCGAACTTGCTCGACAACGGCCCTTGCCCGGGGATCGGTCAGGTGCGCCAGGCGCAGGGCAACCGGATCAACTCCTGCCTTGGCGGCCATCTCGTCGATACAGGCTTCGATGGCGAAGACGTTGATGTGCGCCCCCAGCGAGCGCATGGCAGAAGTGCGGAACGGCATCTCGGTAACGAAGTTCATGTCGATCCGCGAGGAGGCTACGGTGTACAGCGGCACGGCGTTGCGATCGCCATCGCCTTCGGGCTGAGCGATCGGCACCGAGGGTGCGGAGGTGAACGGACGGGCCAGCAGGCGTGCGGGCAGCAAGCGCCCGGCGTTGACGATGCGTTCGTTGTGCGGCGTGGTCCACAGCTCATAGTTCCAGTCTTGCAGACGGCCCTGGGCGTCGAGGCTGGCTTGCACTTCGGTGACCATCGCCGAGCTGTAGGGCTCCCAGAGGTTTTCCTGCTCGCGCATCCATTGCACCCGCACCGGCGTGCCCGGCACGCGCATGGCAATCAACGCGGCGTCAGCCGCTGCATCGTCTGCGCCGTTGTGGCCGTAACAGCCGGAACCTTCGGTGTGGATGCAGCGCACGCGCTCGGGTGGCAGCCGCAGCATTTCGGCGATCCCGGCACGCAGCGGATACACGCCCTGGGTGTGGGTCCAGACGGTGAGGGCACCGTCCTTGAACCAGGCCACGGCGCAGGACGGTCCGATGGAGCCATGCATCAGATATTGCTTGGTCACCCGGGCGCGATATTCGATGTCGGTCGCGCCCTGGGACGTACCTTCATGGCTGATCGGATAACGCCGTGATGGCAGGCGTTTGAGCAAGGTGTGGATGTCCCGCGATTCGGGAATCGCCTGTCCGCCGCTCCAGCGCGCTGAAGCGTATCCGTGGCGCATGGCTTTGATCGCTTGCCATTCGTCCCGCGCCACCACGGCCAGGTAATTGCCGTCGCGAATCACCTGCACCACGCCGGACAGCGCCTGGATCGATTCAATATCGATGGTTTCCAGCGTGCTGCCGGGACGCGGCGGGCGGATGACCCGGGCGTGGAGCATGCCCGGCAGGCGAATGTCCTGCACGAAGGCGGCGCCGCCGCTGACTTTACCCGGAATATCCAGGCGGGGCAGCGAATGGCCGATGAGCTTGAATGAGCTCGGCGGCATCGAGGGCGATTCGGATTTTGCATAGCGGTGCAGATCGACATGCTGGACCGCATCGGCGTAGGACATACGCTGCCCGGTCGGACCGAGAATGAAACCGTCCCGAGTCGTCAGCAGTGCCGGCGCAACGTTCCAGCTGCGCCCGGCCGATTCCAGCAGCATCTCGCGCACCTGTGCCGCCGCGTTGAACAACGCGGTGCCACTGTCGAAAATCGTGTGGCTGCCGGCGGTGTAGCCTTCGTTCGGTGTCAGTGCGGTGTCGGCGGTGAGCAGGTTGATTGCTGTCGGCGAGACCTCAAGGCGTTCAGCGGCAATTTGCAGCAACGCGGTTTTGACTCCGGTGCCCAGTTCGACCTTGCCGGTGTAGACGGTGATGCCGTCAGCGCCGACGCGAATCCAGGCATCGAGCCAAGGGTTGGTGCGCAGGCTGCCGGGCAGGTCCGGCGCCAGCACGACTGTGCCCAGGGTATCGACTTCGGTGTCGGCCAGGGCGCGGCGCGCGACCGGCACCAGAGCAAACGCCACCAGCAGGGCGCCCCCGCGCAGGAACGCACGGCGACTGTGATCGACCTCGTTGATTGTCGTCATAGCGCGCTCCCGTTCTGCCGGGCGACAAGGCTGATCGCCTCGATGATGCGCAAGTGTGTGCCGCAGCGGCACAGGTTGCCTGCCATGTGTTCGCGAATGGTCTGCTCGTCGGGATGCGGATTGCTTTCGAGCAGTGACTGCGCACGCATCAACATGCCGGCGATGCAGTAACCGCATTGAGCGGCCTGTTTATCGATGAACGCTTGTTGCAGAGAACCGGGGCGTTCGGCGGTTCCCAGGCTTTCGACCGTCCGAACCTTTTTGCCCTCGAGACCGGCGCAGGGTGTCAGGCAGGCAAACACCGGTTTGTCATCGACGATGACGGTGCAGGCGCCGCATTGGCCCAGGCCACACCCATACTTGGCGCCGTTCAGGCCCAGGTGATTGCGCAGCGCATAGAGCAGCGGCATGTCGGGTTCCAGCTCGAGAGCCTGGGAGGATCCGTTGACGTTGAGGGTGATCTGAGTCATTTCGTCTCCTGACGTAGCGCTTGGAGGGTGGCAGGAAGGTCGGTCCAGGGTTGCTCGGCGTTGGCTTGATGGCGCAGCCAGGTCGCCAGAACAGTGAGTTGGGCGTTGTCGAGACTGGCGGCGAACGAGGGCATCACCGGGCCCGGATGGCCGGGTTCTGCCGGGATGCCTTCGAGTACGGTTTTCAAAAAGTTGCGCGGGCTGGCGGCTTGCAACGCCGAGGTTCGATCCAGTGCCGGACGACCGTCGATTTCACGCATCGGCGCGCCTTGGGCATGGCAGCCGGCGCAGGCGCTGGCGAACAGCAGCGCGCCAGAGGAGCGATCCGCAGGTTCCGTGCTGGCGCTGACGTTCGGAATCTCGTTGATTGCAGTTTTCGCCGGCAGACTCAGCAAGTATTCGGCAATCGCCTGGGCATCTTCCGCGGGCAGGCGCGCCAGACCGAGGCTGACCGGGCGCATCGGGCCCGCCGCCGTGCCGTGTCCGTCGACCACGTCGCCCCGCAGGTAACTCACCAGTTGCTCGCTGCTCCACGGGTTTGCCCGGTGCGCCATGCCCAGCAGTGACGGCGCATCCCAGCCATCCACGCTGCCACCGGCCAGGCTTTCGCCGGACTTCTCGGCACCGATCATATTCAACGGCGAATGACAGCCCGCGCAGTGACCCGGACCTTCGACCAGGTAACGCCCGCGATTCCACGCCTGCGATTGCTGCGCTACCGGCGGCAATGGCTTCGCGTGCAGGAACAGCAGGTTCCAGAACGACACCAATGGCCGGATGTTCATCGGGAAGTTCATGCGGTTCTGTTGTGGCGGCGAGTCCACGGCGGGGCCGCTCATCAGGTACGCATAGGCGTCGGCGATGTCGTCCTGGCTCATGCGCCGGTAATGAACGTAAGGGAAGGCCGGGTACAGGAAGTGGCCGTCGCGCGAGATGCCTTCACGCATCGCCCGCTCAAAGGCCGGCAACGACCACTGGCCGATGCCGGTCTGTGGATCCGGGGTGATGTTGGTGCTGTAGAGGGTACCGAACGGTGTCACCAGCGGCAGTCCGCCGGCCAGGTATTGGCCGCCGGGCCGCGTATGACACACCGCGCAGTCGCCCGCCTCGACGACGCGCGCGCCGCGTTGCAGTTGGGCGGAGTCGAAGGTTTGCGGACGCTCGACCGGCGCGATTGCCGGACGCCACATCAGCGCCAGGGCCGCGATTGCACCGATCGACGCGAGGGCTGCCGCGCTGATCCACAGCGCTCTGGATCTCATGAAGTGGCCGTTCATGAGCATTTGCCCAAGAGGCACGCGGTGGGCGTGAAGGACGGATTCGGCATCTCGACAACTCCTTGAAAGAGCGGGAAAGGGCGCCGATGCAAAGCCCTGCGCCAAGTGCCCAAGGGTAGAGAAGGTGCATCCGTCCGAGTATTGCCAGACCGCGCAATAGCACGTTGCGCCAAGTGCAACGCCTGGGGACCGTTGCACTTGGCGCATCACTCAATTGCCCGGCAGATGGATACTCGAATGCCGGCGCAGCCCCTAGCCTTGGCGTCACTTTCCAAACTCATCGAGGTGTCATCATGCTTACGGGCAATCCGGCAGCGGCGGCCAAGGCCGAACAATCCGCTTCTCTTTCCGGCCTGATGGTCGCGTTCCTGGCATTCTGCTGCGGCGCGGTCGTGGCCAACCTTTATTACGCTCAGCCGATCGTCGAACTGATCGCGCCGCAAATCGGCCTGTCCAGTGCCCATGCCAGTCTGATCGTTTCACTCACGCAGTTCGGTTATGCATTGGGCCTGCTGTTGCTGGTGCCGCTGGCCGATCTGATGGAAAACCGTCGGTTGGTGGTGGGCTTCACCCTCGCGGCGAGTGTGACGCTGTTGTGCGCCGGTCTGACGCATTCGCCGTCGATGTTCCTTGTCCTGTCGTTGCTGATCGGCCTCACTTCGGTGGCGGTACAGATCCTGGTGCCGCTGGCCGCGCATCTGGCGCCCGAGGCGAGCCGCGGGCGGGTGGTGGGCAACATCATGAGCGGTCTGTTGCTGGGCATTCTGCTGTCGCGGCCACTGTCGAGTCTGTTGGTGGAAGTGTTCGGCTGGCGCGGGGTGTTTTTCAACGCAGCGGCGCTGATGGCCGTCATCGCCCTGGTCACGGCGATTGCCTTGCCGCGCCGCGTCCCGACTCATCAGGCGACGTATGTGGCGCTGATCGGTTCGGTGTTTGCACTGGCCCGTCGGCACGCTGTCCTGCGTCAGCGTTCGCTGTATCAGGGCTTGCTGTTCGCCAGCTTCAGCCTGTTCTGGACCCTCGCACCGATCGAGCTGATGCGGCACCACGGTTTCAGTCAGGCTCAGGTGGCGATTTTTGCACTGGTCGGCGCCGTCGGCGCGGTTGCAGCGCCGATTGCCGGGCGGTTGGCCGATGCCGGGCACGGTCGGCGCGGGACGCTCGTTGCACTGTTGTTGGCGCCAGCCTCCTTGCTGATCGCCGCGCTGCCGGGTAGCAGTTATGTCTGGCTGGTGGTTTGCGCGGTGCTGCTGGACTTCGCCGTGCAACTGAACATGGTTCTGGGTCAGCGCGAGGTGTACGCCATCGATCCGCACAGCCGGGCCCGCCTGAATGCCGTGTACATGACCAGCATCTTCGTCGGCGGCGCGCTGGGGTCGCTGGTCGCAAGTCCGCTCTACGAGCATTTCGGCTGGAACCTGTCCGCCGTGACCGTGGCGTTGCTCCCGGCGCTGGCCCTGGCGATGTTTCTGAGCCGCAAGACCGATGCCTGAGCCTCAGACACCGGTAAGTCCGATCAAGCACGGTCTTACAAGACGATTGGCGAACGGTGATGCACAATCATCACCGTTTCCTTTCGATCGGGCTCCACTTATGGACAAGTTGCTGGCACTGAAGATGTTCGTTGAAACCGTCCGTTGCGGTGGTTATTCCTCGGCGGCGCGCAAACTCGGCATCTCCACCTCTTCGGTGACACGCCAGGTGGCGGGGCTGGAAAACGAGCTGGGCGCCAGCCTGCTCAATCGCACGACACGCAATACCAGCGTGACGGTCGCCGGCCAAACCTATTTCGAGAAAGCGGTGGCCATTCTCGATGCCATCGACGAGGCCGACGCGGTTGTCGCCGACCGTGGCAGCGAGGCGCAGGGCCGGCTGCGCATCAGCGTGCCGGTCGAGTTCGGTCGCCAGATCATTGCACCGCAACTGGGGGTTTTGCTCGACCGCCATCCGGGGCTGGAAGTCAGTGTGTCGTTGAGCGATCAGGTCAGCGATCTGCTGAGCGAGCAGATCGATGTCTCGGTGCGACTGGGATCGTCGGTGGTCAGTGACGATATCGTCAGCAAGCGCGTGGGCGGCTTCCAGCGCTGGGTGGTGGCGAGTCCGGATTACCTGAATCATCACGCTGCGCCTTTGCATCCGCGCGACTTGCTCGAGCATCAATGCCTGCGCTTCGACTACGGTGGTTCGCACCAGCACTGGACATTCCAGGGCGACGAGGAAACCATCCAGCTCAATGTGCACGGCCGCCTGCAAAGCAACAACGCCGACATCCTGCGCGAAGCAGCGGTGGCGGGGCGCGGGGTGACCCTGCTGGCCGACTGGCTGGTGCGCGCCGATGTCGAGGCGGGTCGGTTGACGCGGCTGCTGGCAGGGTATGAAGTCAACCCCGGTAATGCGAGCTGCTGCATCAATGCGTTGTACCTGCCCAATCATCGGGGCTCCAGTCGTATCAATGTGTTCATCGACTTTCTGGAAGAGATTCTGGCGGCGCAGCCATCGAGTCAGCGCTAGATTGCCGTTTACTGTCGCTGCGTTGCCGGTGGGTCAGGTTTGTCGCGCCGGTCGTGGTCCATTCCCTTAACACCTTCGTTTGATTGCCGCGCGTCGGTTTTACTGCAAAGATTTTCGTTGGTTTTTCTCCCTGCCTTTCCCTCAGCTACGGTTAGCAAAGGGTGCCAAACGGCATACAGGTAACGGTGCCCCATGATCCAGCGATTACCAACGGCTGCGACGGCGATGAATGAAGGCATGCAGATGCTGTGGGACGACGCAGAACGCATTCTCCTGCGGGGCAGACGTGCTTCTGGCGGTCATGAGGTTGATGTCCTGATCGCCTCGCTCGCTACGGAGCAACCTTCGGGCGCTAGCGTCGAGCGGCTTGCCCATGAGTTTTCCCTGAAAGACCAGTTGGAGAGCGACTGGGCTGCCCGTCCCCTTGAGTTGTTGCATGACGAGGGCCGCCTGCAGCTGGTGCTCGAAGACCCGGGCGGCGTGCCGCTGGCCCGTTTGCTGACGGCACCCCTGGACGTTGCGACGTTTCTGCCGCTGGCCATCAGCGTGGCGGTTGCACTGGGCAAGTTGCATCGACGTGGCCTGATTCACAAAGACATCAAGCCCGCTCACCTTCTGGTGAACTGCCCCGATGGGCACGCCCGACTCACCGGCTTCGGCCTCGCATCGCGTCTGCCCCGGGAACGGCAGCCCGCGGAACCGCCAGAAACGTTGTCCGGGACTCTGGCCTATATGGCCCCGGAACAGACGGGCCGGATGAACCGCTTGGTGGATTCGCGCAGCGACCTCTATGCCTTCGGCGTCACGCTCTATCAAATGCTCACCGGGTCGCTGCCGTTCAGCGCTGCCGATCCGATGGAATGGCTGCATTGCCATATCGCGCGTACGCCGATGTCGCCGAATGCGCGCGTGGCGACGGTGCCCGAGATGCTGTCGCGAATCGTCATGAAGCTGCTGGCCAAGACCGCCGAGGAGCGCTATCAGTCTGCGCTTGGCGTCGAGCAGGATCTGCGCCGTTGTCTGGCAGGCTGGCACCTGCAGAATATGGACGAGTTTGCGCTGGACGAGCAGGGGACGTGCGACCGTTTGCTGATCCCCGAAAAGCTCTACGGCCGAGAGCCCGAAGTCCAGACGCTGATTGCCGCGTTCGAACGGATTGCCGTCAGCCACCGACCGGAGCTGGTGCTGGTTTGCGGCTATTCGGGCATCGGTAAATCCTCGGTGGTCCACGAGCTGCATCAAACCCTGGTGCCGGTGCGCGGGTTGTTTGCCAGCGGAAAGTTCGACCAGTACAAACGCGACGTACCTTATTCGACTCTGGCCCAAGCGTTCCAAGGGCTGGTGCGCACGCTTCTGGGCCAGAGCGATTCGCAAATGGCCGAGTGGCGCAACGCGCTGCGGCAAGCGCTGGGCGCCGAGGCGCGGCTGGTGAGCGACCTGATTCCGGAGCTGAAACTGATCATCGGCGATACGCCGCCGATAGCGGACCTGGAGCCGCCACAGGCGCAACGCCGGTTCTTGCAGGTATTGCGACGGTTTATCGGCGTGTTTGCCCGCGCCGAACATCCACTTGTGCTGTTTCTGGATGATTTGCAATGGCTGGATGTCGCGACACTCAATTGGCTGGAGGAACTGCTGACGCATTCCCACTTGCAGCACTTGATGCTGATCGGCGCTTACCGCAGCAATGAGGTGGATGCCTCGCATCCGTTGACCACCCGGTTGAGCGCCATCAAAGCGGCTGGGGGGCGGGTACATCAGATCACCCTGTTGCCGCTGGCCCGATCGCACATCGAGCAGTTGATCGCCGAGTCATCGCGCTCCGAGCCGTCGTACATCGCGCCGCTCGCGCAGCTGATTCTGGACAAGACGCAGGGCAATCCTTTCTTCGTCATTCAGTTCCTGCAAACCCTGGTCGAACAGGATCTGCTGACTTTCGATCATGACCGCCGGCAATGGGTCTGGGACGCACAGCGCATACACACCAGGGGCTACACCGACAATGTGGTCGACCTGATGCTCGACAAGATGGCACGGCTGCCCGCTGAAACGCAGCAGGCGTTGCAGCAACTGGCGTGCCTGGGCAACCTCGCCGATGTCGCCTCCCTGTCTACCGTTCTGGACTTGCCTGTCGCAGAGGTTCACGGGGTGTTGTGGCCGGCGGTTCGTCATGAATTGATCACGCGTCAGGACAGCACTTATGGGTTTGTTCACGATCGGGTCCAGGAAGCGGCGTATCTGCTGATTGATGAGGCTGCCCGTGCGCAGCATCACCTGCGGATCGGACGTTCGCTGGTGGAGAAGACGCCGGCAGACAAGCATGCAGAAAAGATTTTCGAGATGGTCGGCCAACTCAATCGAGGTGCCGCGCTGATGAATCGACAACAGGAGCGCGAACACCTGTCGCAATTGAACCTGCTGGCGGGCGAACGGGCCAGAGCGTCAACGGCCTATGCTTCGGCGCTGACGTACTTCGCCCAGGGCGCAGCGCTGCTGGGCGAGGGCGGCTGGGAACATCAGCGTGAGTTGATGTTTGCGCTGGAGTCCGGCCGGGCCTTTTGCGAATTCCTTACCCGCCAGTTGGGGAGCGCCGAAGCGCGTCTGCGGCAATTGTCACGCCGTGCGCTGACGCTGATCGAACGCACCCGGGTCGCCTGCCTGCAAGCGGATCTCTACCTGGTTCTGAATCAGAGCGACAACGCGGTGACGGTCTGCCTGGCTTTCCTGCGTTATCTGGGGATCGAGTGGTCGCCTCATCCCGATGACGACGAGGTGCGTGACGAATACCGGCAGATCGGGCAAAGGCTCGGCGAGCGTCCTATCGAAGCATTGATCGATCTGCCGCCCATGGTGGATGAAACCGCGCTTGCCACTCTTGAAGCCCTGACCAAGCTGATCGTTGCTGCGGTCCATATGGACGGCAATCTTCCGGGCCTGGCCATGTGCCGGGCGATCAATCTGAGCATTGAATACGGCAACAGCGATGCTTCGTGCGTGGCCTATGCCAACGTGTCGCGGATCGCCGGGCGGCGGTTCGCGGACTATCCGGCCGGCGTGGCGTTCGCCGAGCTGGGCTGTCGACTGGTCGAACGGCGCGATCTGGAACGCTATCAGGCACGTACGCAACTGGCGTTCTGGTTGTTTGCCAAACGCTGGGCTCAACCGATACGAACCTGCCTTGAGCCTTTGGCCCGTATATTTGAAGTGGCGAACCGCACTGGTGATCTGCCGATTGCCGCGTTCACCGGCAACAGCCGGGTCTCCAACCTGTTGGCCACCGGCGAACCCCTGGCCGAATTGCATGAGGAGGCCGAGCGCGGGTTGGCTTACGCCAGAAAAATCGGGTTCGGCGTGGTCATCGACTTCATCGAAACGCAGTTGGCGTTTATCCGGATGCTCCGGGGCCAGACGCCAACTTTCGGCAGCATCGGCCCGGGCGCATTTGCCGAGCGCCACTGCGAGGATCACCAGACCTCATTGGTTGCCATTTGCTGGCACTGGATTCGCACCTTGCAGGCCTGTTATTTCGCCGGCCACTACGAAGCAGCGGCAGAGGCCGGCGCCGCCGCTCGACAATTGCTCAGGTCATCGCACTCGTTTCTTGAGGAAGCCGAATATTGCTTCTACCAGGCCTTGACCCTCGCTGCCCTGTGCAGCACCAGGCCCGCCGGTGAACGGCAGGCGCAACTCGACGTCATCACCGCGCAACACCGGCAATTGCAGGTCTGGGCCGAACTCTGCCCGGACAATTTCGCCAGCCACGCCGCATTGCTGGCGGGTGAAATTGCCCGTCTGGAGGGCCGGCTGCCAGAGGCCGAGCATTGCTTCGAACACGCAATCGAATCAGCTCAGCGCAGCGGCTTCCTGCATATCGAAGCGCTGGCCAACGAGCTCGCCGCGCGTTTCTATGAAAACCGCGGGCTGCACAAGATTGCCCGGGTCTATCTTCAGGATGCGCGCTACGGCTATCAGCGCTGGGGCGCCGAGGGCAAAGTGCGACAACTGGAAGCCGAGCACACGTTCCTGCGGGTCGAAAAACCGCTGCCCGGTCCCACCAGTACCATCGCCACGCCGGTGGAGCACCTGGACCTTGCGACCGTGTTAAAGGTGTCGCAAGCGGCCTCCAGTGAAATCGTCCTCGAAAAGCTGATCGACATGATCATGCGCACCGCAATCGAACAGGCCGGCGCGCAGCGTGGCGTGCTGATCCTGACGGAGCAGGGCGAGCAGCGGATCGTCGCCGAGGCGATCACTCGTGACGACGCGACGCAACTGGATCTGCGCGATGCGCCGGTGGCTGCGAGGCTGTTGCCGGAGTCGGTCCTGAACCAGGTGCTGCGCACTCAGGAAAACCTGGTACTGGATGATGCCTTGGCCGAACCATCGTTCGCGGCCGACCCGTATGTTCGCCAGCATCGCGTGCGCTCGGTACTCTGCCTGCCGTTGCTCAATCAGGCGAAACTGATCGGCGTGCTGTATCTGGAAAACAACCTGACTTCGAGGGTGTTCAGCCCCTCACGGATCGCCTCGCTGAGGCTGATCGCCTCACAGGCGGCGATCTCGCTGGTCAATGCACGCCTGTACCGCGATGTCGCCGAGCGCGAGGTCAAAAGCCGCGAAAGCGAGCAGCGTTATCGCGAGATACAGGCTGAGCTGGCCCATGCCTGCCGCGTCGCGACCATGGGGCAACTCGCGGCCTCGATTGCCCATGAAGTCAGCCAGCCGCTGGCCTCGACACTCGCCAGCGCCCAGGCAGCGCTGCGCTGGTCGGGTGCGGCGCCACCGAACCTCGAAGAAACCCGCCTGTGCCTGGAGCGGATCGTCAGGGATGCCCATCGGGGCAGTGAGGTGCTGGATCGTATTCGCGGGCTGATTCGCAAGGCCCCTCAGCCAAAGGAGCCGGTCAACCTCAATGAGGTGATTGGCGAAGTCATCGAGATCACCCGGAGCCAGGCGCAGAAGGCCGGGGTTTCGGTCGAGGCGCAGATGGCGGCCAGTTTGCCACGGGTCGATGGCGACCGGGTCGAGCTGCAGCAAGTGGTGCTCAATCTGGTGATGAACGCACTGGAAGCCATGAGCGGTGCAGGTATCGTCAAAGGAGAGCTGCGCATCCGCACGCAAGCCAATGAAGCGGAGCAGGTGTGGGTGTGTGTCAGCGATTCGGGGCCGGGGTTCGGCGCGCATTCGATCGGGCAGCTGTTTACACCGTTTTACACCACCAAACCCACGGGGCTGGGCATGGGGCTGTCGATCTGCCGTTCGATCATCGAGACCCATGGCGGTCAATTGTGGATCGAGGCCAATCAGCCGTGCGGTGCCGTCGTGCAGTTTGTCTTGCCGGCCGATCCCGTTCTGCTTCCGTGAGCAGAAAAAAAGCGCCCGCCAAAAAAAACCGTGGCGGGCGCCTGGGAATGCGCGCAGCAGTAGAGAAGGGTCAAGCGTCGCGGGATCAGGCCACCGGAATCAACGGGTCGGCAGCGGCCAGTGCGGTTGCACGATCGGCGGCCGGCGGGTAGATCCAAACGGTATTGATCTGAGTCTTGAGGTCTTTGGCTTCTTGCCCGACCAGTTTCAATTGACGGTCCCAGCCCTCGGTGAACACGGCGCCCCAGGCGCCGAGGTCAAGGCAGGTCACGTACTTGGGCTGGCTGTAGGTCATCGGCGCGACACCGATCAGGTCAGCCGCCACATTGTTGCCGGCATAACGGCCCAGGCTGATCGCATGCTGGCAGGACATCGCGGCGTAGTTTCCGAGATCATCCGTGGCGGCATAAGCGACGTCGCCGGCAGCGAAGACATCCACATGCCCCAGCACTTTCAGGTTGCCGTCGACGTGCAGGCGCCCTTGCGGATCACGGCTGCCCGGCACCTGTTCGGTGAGCGGGCTGGCGCGGAAACCAACGGTCCAGACGACGGTGCTGGATTCGATACGTTGGCCGTCGGCCAGGGTCACGCCGCCGGCATCGACCGAGGCGACCGAGGCGTCGACTATCCATTCGATGCCCAGCTCCCTGGAAGCTTCCACGATGGAAGGGCGAATGCCTTCACCCAACGTCGCGGCGATTTGCGGCGAACGATCCACTACGATGACTCTGATCGGCGCATCGTCACCCAGAGCGGCACGCAGGCGGGCGGGCATTTCGGTGGCGGTTTCGATCCCGGTAAAACCACCACCGGCGACCACCACGGTATTTCGCGCAGCGCTCGACGGCTGGTTCTTCAAGGATTTGATATGGGCTTCGAGGCGGGCGGCTTCTTCTATCTGGTCGACATCGAAAGCGTGTTCGATCATGCCTTTGAGCGGTGGGCGAATCACGCGACTGCCGGCGGCCAATACCAGCCGGTCATAGCTCAGCTTGCCTTGCGCGCCGAAGGCATCGCTGTAGGTCACCTGCTTGCTTTGGGTGTCGATGTTGTCGGCGATGCCTTTGACGAATCTCACGCCGACCGCATCGAACAGCTCACCCAGCGGCGCCTTCATGTTGTGGACGTCCGGCTCGTAGAAGCGTGGGCGGATACGCAGTTCTGCCTGGGGCGCCAGGACGGTGATCTGCACGTCGTTACGATCATGCTGGTCCAGCAGTCGTGCGGCGCTCAAGGCGCTCCAGACTCCACCAAATCCTGCGCCTATCACTAAAATGTGCTGTTTCATCGGATGACTCCTGAGAAATTCTGATCGTTGAACGACTTGACTGTTCACGCGTGACCGTCTCCCGGTCTGCACGAAGCAGGTTGTTGTGAGCAACCGCAGAACCGGTTCGATTCGCTGGAGAAAATGCTATCGAGGAAGGCGCGGCGGAACACTTCTACATAGGGTCAGCGCCGACATGCTTAGGTGTGAGGCGGGTATACACAGGTATAGGAAGAGGGCATTCAAACGGTGCGATTGAACGCGCTTTCGATGCAGGTGATGAGTTCGCCGCAGGGAAAGGGTTTCGGGAAGTAGGCGAGCGGCTCGGGAAATGCTGCGTTGACCTTTGGCGGTGGGCCCTGGTAGCCAGTGATGAAAATGATCGGGATGCGCAGGCCTCGGGCGCACAGTGCGTCGTACATCTGGATGCCAGACAGTCCGGGCATCTGGATATCCGAGATGATGCAGCCGGGGCGGGGCGGTGCGGTCATCGCCAGAAAAGCCTCGGCGTTCGGGTACAGCCGCACGCTGTAGCCGTGAGAGCGCAAAAGGCTGTCCAGCGCCATGCGCACGGATTCATCATCATCGACAACCGAAACAACAGCGGTGTGGGACATTGCTTTACCAGGGCTGATCTCGGGTAGCCCGTCGAGGACGCCCGCCATTGCCGCACGATACGCCGCTCGATCCGGCGGCGTACTTATACGTGTGTATAGCGACAGTATTTGAACGCCTGCGAGCCCGATGCCCTTGCGGTGTGTGGCGTCAGCGCGAGAACCGGCTGCGGTATTCCCGAGGCGAGACCGAGAGATGACGGTAGAAGGTGTCGCGCATGCGTTCTTCGTCGCCGAACCCGCACAACTGCGCGATCTGGTCGATGTTGCGCTGGGAGTCTTCGAGCATCCGTCGCGCCGCTTCCAGGCGAAACAGCTCAAGCGCCTTCGCCGGTGTGCGACCGGTCTTGCGTTTGTAGACCCGAGCGAAATTGCGCGGGCTCATCTGTGCCTGTCGGGCCAGGGTTTCGACGTTCAGGCCCGTGTCGCCGAGGTTTTCGCTGATCCACAGGTGCAGTTCGTCGAAGCCGCCGCGGTCGTCGATCTGCGATTGCAGCAACTGGCTGAACTGCGCCTGACCGCCGGGCCGCTTGAGAAAAACCACCAGCTCCCGCGCGACCTGTAGAGCTATGGCCCTGCCGCAATCGGCTTCGACCAGTGCCAGCGCCATGTCGATTCCGGTGGTGACCCCGGCGGAAGTCCAGACCTTGCCTTGCTGGATGTAGATCGCATCAAGGTCGACATCGACACTGGGAAAACCACCCTTGAGCATGTCGCACATCCCCCAGTGGGTGGTCGCGCGCAACCCTTCCAGCAGCCCGGCCTGGGCCAGCAGAAAGGTGCCGCTGCACACCGAGGCGGTGCGTCCCGCCTTAACCGACGCCGCGCGCAACCAGTCCACCAGCGCAACGTTGTCGAGCATGGCCTGCCGGATGTTCGGTGCACCGGGCACGATCAGGGTATCTATCGCGGTTTCGTCAAAGGTGTTCAGTGGGACGGTGTTGACCGCCAGCCCTTCGGCGGTGGCGATCAATCCGCCGGCGAGGCTTGCGGTGTGCATCGCGTAGCCAGGCAGGCCGCGTTCGGCCCTGGCTTTGGACGCTGCCCAGAACACGGTCTGTGCGCCGGTCAGGTCCAGCAAGCCCATTTGCGGATAGGCCAGGAACACCAGCGTGCGCGGCTGCGCGAGCAGACAGGTGAGTGGGTCGGGGTGATGAAAAATTGAGTTCATGACGGCTTTGAGGGCTTGGTGACCGCCAGTTTTCGACGATCCGGTGTGCCCTAGTGTCCGCGTTTGCGGGCGCCAGCGCGAATATACATTGGTATGGGACGCAGCCACTTCAGCGCCGGCCGTACTCGCTCGATCCGGCGCAATCCCTATACCCGCGTATGGTATTGGTCGTCAGGGTCGCGATGCACACTCGCTTTTAAGGAGCTTTATGCCGCTCTTGCGGCATTGCTCCGAGCAATTTCGACTCAGCCAACAGGAAAGCGACCATGTCTACCTATCTGAATCACTCCCAACAAACCCACTCAGCCACCAGCCTGCCATTCACCTCGAATTTCGGCCAGGCTCAGGAGCTGGTGCCTTCGCGCTACGCACTGCAGGTCGGCGACATCGACGTGGTGGTGATCAGCGATGGCGTCCTGCCGCTGCCGACCTCGACCATGTCGACCAATGCTGACCCGCAGGCTCGCGCCGCCTGGTTCAAGGACATGTTTCTGGGGCCGGACGCGTTCGACTGGGCACTCAACGTGCTGGTGGTGCGCAGCGGCGAGCAGATCATCCTGGTCGACGCCGGACTGGGCGGGCAGTTTCCTGGCTTTCCCCGGGCCGGCCAGCTGCCGAAACGGCTGGAAGCGGCCGGCATTGATCTGGCAGCCGTGACCGACATCGTGATCACGCACATGCACATGGACCATGTCGGCGGCCTGCTGGTCGACGAAGTGAAGAGCCGGCTGCGTCCGGATGTGCGGATCCATGTTTCAGCGAAAGAAGTCGAGTTCTGGGAAACTCCGGACTTCACTCAGACCGAGATGCCGGCGCCGGTGCCTGACGTTCTGCGCGCGACAGCCAATCAGTTCATCAACGATTACCGGAGCCGGGTGCGCACTTTCGACGATGAATACGAGGTGGCGCCGGGCGTGGTGGTGAAGCTGACCGGTGGGCATACGCCGGGCCACAGCATTGTTTACGTCAACTCCGGCGGTGAACGCCTGACCTTTGCCGGCGATGCCTTGTTTCCGGTGGCCTTCGAACACCCGGAATGGCACAACGGCTTCGAGCATGACCCTGAAGAATCGGTGCGGGTGCGCGTGCGTCTGATGCGCGAGGCGGCGGCGAGCGGTGAGTGGTTTGTCGCCACGCACCTGCCGTTCCCTTCGGTGGGCCGAGTAGCGGTCGATGGTGACGCGTTCCGCTGGATTGCAGCGTTCTGGGATTACTGATCGGCTGTCGGCGGCCCGGCTGCATTCGGCCGGCCTCGCTAAAAATCAGGCCCCGCAAGTGATGAGCTTGCGGGGCCTTTTTTTGCTTTGAGGTTTATCGAACGGGCAGCGGCAGCTCTGCATCGCCTTGTTCGAGGGGGCCGCTCAACGTCGGCGCATCAGGGCCTGTTCGATGCAGGCCAGCAGTGCGTCGGTATGGAACGGTTTGGAGAAATAGCCCTCGGGCGTCTTCACACGGCTGCTGAACTCAGGGGGCAGGCCCGGCTTGCCGGTGATGAAGATAGTCGGAATGTGGATCTTCCTGGCCGCCAGCGCCTCGTACATTTCGACCCCGCACATGCCGGGCATCTGAATGTCGGAGATCAGGCACCCGGTCTGCTCTGGCGCGCTTGATTCAAGAAAAGCAAACGCGCTGGTGAACGTCTTGACTGTATAACCGCAAGACCGCAACAAGCTGTCCAGTGAAACCAGAACAAGTTCGTCATCATCGACAACTGAAATAATAGCTGAGTTGAACATGGGGAAACCTTGCGTCTTTGCGGGTGGCTGTAGCGCCCGCCATACTTGCAAGATACGCCTTCAAAAGTTGTGGAATAGTATACGTGGGTATGTTTGGTCGGTTTTTTTGTTAGTTGCGACAGTTAATTAATGTTCAGCAAACAAGTGGTTGTTGATTAACGAAAGAAAGTAACCGTTATGCCGAATGCAGGCTTCAAAAAGTTGTCGGCTGGCGTAGTCGTTATTGGCAATTGCACTGGCGCGACAGTCGCGGAACAAGGCGTCGGCGGCCCCGAGCCGGCGTATGGAGCGATCAATGCCTTTCAGGCAGTCGGCGAAACACAACGGTTCTGCCGCGTCATTGAGGCGGTATAGCGCGTCACGCTGGGCATGGCCACCCAGATCCGTGATGCCGGTGACGAGAAAGTCGGCGTATCGGGTATTGGCATTCAGCAACCTGCGCAACAGTGTCTGCACCGGTAAGAAACTGACGGTGCGCAATGTCTGCTGGCTGTGTTTGAGTCGCGCCAGAATATTCAGCGTAGCGCCAAGAGTCTGCGTCAACGCGTCGATGATCTCCACGCGCTCAGCGGTGCATAGCGATGTGTGCGTGCCGTAGCGGCTGACGCAGGGCGGGTGACTGACCAGGAGCAGTTTGTGCGGTGCGTTCATGACCACCGTCTCCAGCTAGCGCTCGAGCGCGATTGAATGTTGTGAGTGCAACAGCGGACTCCACTGTTCCTGGTTGTCCGGGCGCCGGTAGTAAACGACCATGCGCCGGGCGACCTGCATGGCCACATCACGGCCGTTGTCGGCCTCGACCAGTGCCAGTGCAAGATCGATTCCCGCGCTGACCCCGGCCGAAGTCCACACCGATGCCTGGCGAACGAAGATGGCTTCGCGATCCAGTTCGACCTTGGGAAACAGCCGCTCGAACGTGTCAGCCATCAGCCAGTGTGTCGCCACGCGCAGGCCGTCGAGCAGTCCCGCCTGAGCCAGGAAAAATGCGCCGCTGCATACCGACGTTGTACGGCTGGCCGTGGCTGACGTGACGCGCAACCAGTCCACCAGCGGCGCGTTGTCGAGCATGGCCTGGCGAATGGATGCCGAGCCCGGAACGATCAGCGTATTGATCGGCTCGCCGCTTAGCTCATCCAGCCGCCGGGTTTGCACCACCAGGCCTTCGCCGGTCTGCACCGGCCCGCCATGCAGGCTTGCGGTGTGCAAGGCGTAACCGGGCAAGCCGAGTTGCGCCAGTCTGCAGCTTGCCGCCCATAAGACGGTCTGGGCACCGGTCAGATCCAGCAGGCCCATTTGCGGATACGCCACGAAAACCACGGTTCGTTCTCGTACCGGATTTTCGGATTCAGGGTCGGGGGTTGTGCGTTGAGTAGACAATGCGAATCTCCATATCGCCTGCCGGCGACGTCAGGGGGATGACGGTCATTGATCGTGTTCGGGCGCCGCCAACGGAATTGCAAATACGAACTGCGTACCGACGCCCTCGGTACTGTTGACCCAGATGCGCCCGCCGTGGAATTCAATGATCGACCGGCAAATGGAGAGGCCCATTCCGAGGCCGGTCGGTTTGGTCGTGAAGAACGGGTCGAACAGCGAAGGCAGGATGTCTGCGGCAATGCCGACGCCGGAATCGGCGATTTCAAGCACAGCCTCGTTGTGCAAAATCGAGGTGTTGATCCGTAGCGTCCGGGCTCGTTCTTGCACGTTGGCCATGGCCTGGCAGGCGTTGATGATCAGATTGATGATGACTTGCTGCAGTTGCACACGATCGCCTTTGATCAGGGCGCCGCGAGTGCCCAGTTGTGCGTGCGGGCGAACCTCGTGAAAGCAGATGTCGTGTTGCATCAGCGTCAGCGAGTCACTGACGATCTCGTCAAACACTTCGACATTGCGCTGCACCTCGCTGTGGCGCGACAAGGCCCGGATACAGGCGATGACGTCGGAGACCCTGACCGAGTTTTGAATGATCCGGTCCAGCGAACGGCGTGCTTCTTCCAGATTGGGCTCGGGACGGTTGATCCAGCGTTTGCAGGATTCGCCGCTGGTAATGACCGCTGCCAGCGGCTGATTGATTTCGTGGGCGATGGAGGCTGCCAGTTCGCCCATGGAGGTCAGGCGTGTGACGTGGGCGAGGGTGGCTTGCGAGTGAAACAGCGCCTCTTCGGACTGTTTGCTGGCGGTGACTTCCATCAGCGCGCCGGCGTATTGCGTGCGCCCGCGATGCTTGGGCAAAGGGCTGGCGATCATCTGCACATGCTTGATCCGACCATCCGGCATGACCAGTCGATGCTCGGCTTCGATGAGCTCCTGGCGGCGCGCAAATTGGTCCAGCACCTGATCGATCACCGGTAGATCATCGGGATGGGTGCGTGACTTGACCAGGGCGAGAGTCGGAGTGACGTTCGGTGGGTACTCGAAAATGCGTGAGGATTCTTCCGACCAGGACAAGGACACGCTGACCTTTTTATCGATGATGAAACCGATGCTGCCGGTGTGGCTGAGTTTCTGTGCGCCGAGAAAGAAGGCTTCCTTGCGCCGCAACGTTTCAGTGGCGCGTTTACTGCGTAGCGCCAACAGGGAAATGGTCGTCAGCGCGATCACGCACCTGACGAATCCGGCGATGCTTCTGTGATCGCGATAGCCTTGGTCGATCAGGAAGTCGGCCGTCAGGAGCGTGAGGCAACCCAGCGCAACGGCCAGGAATACCGGAACCGGGAAGATGTTCGCGGACATGAACACCAGCGTGATATAGAACAACGTCGGCGCAACGTCCAGATCAAGGTAAGCGTTGGTGATATAGATCATGCTGCCGACTGCAATGGCGGCAAGCCAGGCGAAGGCGTCTGAGCAAAGAAGTTGTGCGCGACGTTTGATGATAGACATTTATTCTTCCAGATTTTTGCTATCGGACGGCAGGTCGTGTTCTCTCGATGAAACAGGCAAATGCTATGAAGGGCGTATTAATGAAGAGGTTGAAAAGTCTGAACTTGTTTTTCAGGCATGACCGTTGTTGGCGACTGTCTGTCATTCACCAATCGTTGTATTGATTAATATTGATTTGAATAAAGATGTTATTCGAAGAGTTATTCTCTGGCATCGCTGCATTGGGTCAATCGAAGTATGACTACGTATGAACGGGATATACCTAAGTGTTAGTTGTGCCGAGTCTTTCGATGCCTTGCCTGATGGCACAAACATGCGCCATCCCGGCCCCTTGAGCCGTCCCGTTCTGGTTCATGTGGTCACCGATTGACAGGCTGCGCCGCGATGACCTCGGCCATGCGCACCAGATCGGCAAATGAGCGCGCGCCCATCTTGCGCATGGCCTGGCCTCGGTGGATTTTCACGGTGATTTCGCTGAGGCCGATCTCCCCGGCGATCTGCTTGTTCATCAGGCCTGAGGCTGCCAGCGCCATGACCGTCTGCTCACGGGGTGTCAGCGTCCCGTGGCGCGCGCGCAGTTCATCGGCATGTCGCCCGGATTCGCGACGTTGCCTGTCTCGCGAATGTGCGGCGCAGACAGCATCGATCAGGTCCTGCTCGCGAAACGGTTTGGTCAGGAAGTCCACCGCGCCGGCTTTCATGGCGCGCACGGTCATGGCGATATCGCCGTGCCCGGTGATGAACACGATCGGCACGTTGATGCCGGTAGCGGCCAGTTCATTCTGGAAATCCAGCCCGCTGCTGCCTTGCAGGCGCACGTCGAGTACCAGACAACTGACGGTGTCGGGACGTTGATGTTTCATGAACTCGGCGACCGAACCGAACAGTTCGACTTTAAGGCCAATGGAGCGCAACAGGCTGCCGAGGGATTCACGCAGCGCTGCATCGTCGTCGACGATGAATACCACTGGCTCGCTGGGGTTATTGCTGATGGGATTGTTGTTCATTGCTTTTTTCCCAAGAGGTTGTGACGTTGTGGAGCTTGTCGTGGTATCGGCGAAGCCCCATCAAAAATATGCCTATCCCTCGGCCCGGGTACCTGTGTTTGCTCTTTCGAGTGTATGCCCGACCAAAGACACGGTCACGCCGCAGGTTTGGGCGGGGAGCAGATAAACGGTTCAGCATCGTAGAGGGGCAACACTCCGTCAGCTAGGACAAAAAACCCGAAAAAACGGCCATCGCAGCGGTCTATTCGCAGCCCGATGCAGCTATCAGGTTCAAACGGTTCATACGCAAGTATCAATTCACTCACCTAACGCATGATCTCGCTGTCCCCAAGTACCACAGACGCCCGGCAGGCACGCCCTTAACCTTTACCTGCTCTCCGTCGATCTCAATGGCCGCGTGCCGGGTGGTGAACTTCATGAACAGAAATGATCTCCGTCGTGTCGACATCCATCTGCTGGTGGTCTTCGAGACGCTGATGCATGAGCGCAATGTCAGCCGGGTCGGCGAGAAGCTGTTTCTCGGCCAACCGACCATCAGTGCGGCGCTTGGGCGTTTGCGCGTGCTTTTCGACGATCCCTTGTTCGTGCGCGCGGGAGGGTGATGGAGCCGACTGCACGGGCCGAGGAAATTTTCGCCAATCTGACGCCGGCGCTGGATGGCGTGGTCGCGGCGTTGAGCCGTTGCCAGCCGTTTGATCCGGGCACCAGCGAAGCGACCTTTCAGGTTGGCCTGTCCGACGATGTCGAATACGCGCTTCTTCCTCGACTGTTACGCCAGCTTCGTATCGAGGCGCCGAACATTGCATTGGTGGTGCTGCGGGTCAATGAGCAGCAGATGGCGCAGCGGCTGTTCAATGGCGAGATCGCTCTGGGGATCAGCCCTACGCTCGATCTGCCAGCCAACGCGCGACGCAAGAGTCTGCGATTGATCCGGCCGATGCTTTTGCGCTCGGACACTCGGCCGGGCATGCTGGCACTCGATGAATTCTGCGAGCGACCGCATGCCATCGTGTCGTCCATGGGCAAGGTCAAGGATGACACCGACCATGCCCTGGATCTGCTGGGGCGTCGGCGCAAAGTGGTGCTGGCGGTGCCGCAGTTCAGCGCCTTGCCAAGACTGTTGGCGCAAAGCGACATGCTGGTCATCGTGCCGGATTATGTGGCGAAGGCCATGGCCTCCGTGGAGGATATCAGGGCCGAACCGGCCCCTCTGTTACTGCCATCGCGGGAGCTTTCCATGGTCTGGCGCGCGGCTGCGCACAACGATTGTGCTCAACGTTGGCTGCGTTCGCGTTGCCAGGCGTTTTTTGGCACACCGCTTGAGTTGCAGGTAGTGCCCAGGTTGCGCCAGGCGTTGCCCCTCGATCAGACGTTGACGATCGCCCGGTAGGAAATGGCAATGGCTGTGTCAATCGCCCAATAAAAAAGCTCCGACTGGGTCGGAGCTTTTCTTTTTAGAGGGTCGTACGTGATTTGTCGTGAGGACGCGGCCCCGGAACATCACGCATTGATAAACGCCAGAAGGTCTGCGTTGATGGTGTCGCCGTTCGTGGTGCACATACCATGGGGCTGGCCGGGATAGGTTTTCAGCGTGCCGTGCTTGAGCAGTTTGATGGACAGATGGGCCGAATTCGCGATGGGCACGATCTGGTCATCTTCGCCGTGCAACACCAGAGTCGGCACCTCGATGTTTTTCAGGTCATCGGTGAAATCGGTTTCGGAGAACGCGCTGATGCAGTCGTACTGCGCCTTGATCCCGCCGTTCATGCCCTGACGCCACCAGTTTTCGACAATCGCTTCAGACACCTTGGCGCCGGGACGATTGAAACCGTAGAAAGGCCCGCTCGGGAAGTCACGATAAAACTGGCTGCGGTTCTGCGCGAGTGCTTTGCGCAATCCGTCAAACACATCCATCGCGAGGCCACCGGGATTTTTTGCGGTGCGCAGCATGATGGGGGGCACGGCACCGATCAGCACGGCCTTGGCCACCCGCCCGCGTCCATGACGCGCCACGTAGCGTGCCACTTCACCGCCGCCGGTGGAGTGGCCGATGTGGACGGCGTTGCGGATGTTCAGGTGCGCCATCAACTCGGCAACGTCGGCGGCGTAGGTGTCCATGTCGTTGCCACTGGCCGTCTGGGAAGATCGCCCATGGCCACGTCGGTCATGGGCGATGACGCGGAAGCCCTTGCCGAGGAAAAACAACATTTGCGCATCCCAGTCATCACTGGAAAGGGGCCAGCCGTGGTGGAACACGATCGGCTGCCCTTGACCCCAGTCCTTGTAGAAAATTTGCGTGCCATCCTTGACGGTGAACATTCCCGAGCCACTGCCGTTGCCGGCGCTTTTGCTGACCCCTGACGCGGAAGTCGGTGTCTGCTGTGTGGCCAGCGCCGGCAATGCCATCGCCAGGGTTGCGGCCATGGCCCCGGTCGTGATCAAGCCACGACGCGTGGTCCCGTTTTTCTCGTCAGTCATTTTGAACACCCATTGAGTTGTTTAAGTCGCACAGGCGGCAAGGGCTGCTGCCTTGGCCGAAGGCAATCTTTGGGCAAAGGAGAGCCGCTGAAAACCAGACATGGGTTTTCGAAATTAACGCTTTGGTATGTAGGGCGTGGCGGGAGGAATCCTGGCGGGGTTGGCGCGTCCCTGCGCCAGAACAAGTCAGAAGCTGTACTTGGCCGTCAACATCATGTTGCGCGGGGTGCCGTAGCTGTCGCCGCCGTAACTGACGGAATTGGCGATGGCGGAATAGTACTTGCGGTCGAAGATGTTGTTGGCGTTGAGTTGCAGATCGAGGTTCTCATTGACCCGGTAGCCGGCCATCAGGTCGGTCACGGCGTACGCACCTTGCTTGAGGCGGTAGTTGCCGCCATCGAGCAGTTCGATGTCGTTGTACATGCGGCTCTGCCAGGAAATGTTGCCGCCCACGCGCAGTTTTTCCAGCGGGCCCTGGAAGTCGTAGCGGGTGGTCAGTTTGAACAGGTGTTCCGGCGTGTCAGTGTCGAACTGCTTGTTCACGTTCTGCGGATTCGCTTCGTCCTTGATGGTATGCGTGCGGGCGTAGGTGTAGCCGCCGCCGATCTGCCAGTTGTCGGTAAGCGCGCCTTGCAGTTCCAGGTCGATACCCTGGCTGCGAATTTCGCCGGAGGCTTCATAGCAGGACGACTGCGGGCAGTTCGGCACGAACACCTGCACTGCGCGGTTTTCCTGATCGACCCGGAATACGGCGAGGCTGGCATTCAGCGCGCCGCCCAGGTATTCGCCCTTGATGCCGACCTCGTAGTTCTTGCCCACGATCGGTTTGACCGGGCTGCCGGAGGTGTCCTTGTTGCTTTGCGGCGTGAAGATGTCGCTGTAGCTGGCGTAGATCGAGTGATGGTCGTCCAGTTCGTAGATCAGGCCGGCATAACGGGTGACGTTGCGGGTGACCTTGTAGTCGCCGTCGCCATCACGGTTGTCGTAGTCGTACCAGTCCAGACGTCCGCCGAGGATCAGCTTCAGCGGGTCAGCCAGGCTCAGGCGGGTGGTCAGGTACACGCCGTCCTGAGTCGTGACTTCACGCGTGTTGTTGGTGTGGACGAAGTCCGGCTTGCCGGCGTTGATCGGCCAGTTGGTGTCGTACGGCGAATAGTTGTGGGTGGTCAGGTCGTAGATGCGTTTGCTGGCGCCGACCACCAATTCATGGCTACGTCCGAAGGCCTCGAACGGGCCGCTGAAGAAGGCGTCCAGACCGGCCTGGTTTTCATCGGCCCTTGACTGGTAAACCGTGCGGGCCAGGGTGTTGTTGACCCAGCGCGACTGGTACGAACCGGAGAACAGCGCGTCCTGTTCGGAGTAGTTGGCATTGACCTGCAGCTTCCAGTCATTGGCCAGTTGCTGCCGGATCTCGGCGAAGACGGTGTTGATCTCCTGATCCTTGTTCTCCCAATAGGTGCCGGGGTTGTAGGAGCGCGGCAGATCGAGGTGATGACCGTCGAGACCGATCATCGACGAGCCCCAGAAGTAGTTGGTTTTGTCTTTCTGGTTGGAGAAACCGAAGGTCAGCGTGGTGTCATCGCTCAGGTCGGCTTCGGTGACGGCGTAGAACAGGTTGTGTCGCTCGCCCACGTCATCGATAAAACTGTTGGCGTCGCAATAGGACGTGACCACCCGGCCGCGCAGGGTGCCGCTGTCATTGAGTGGGCTGGAAGCATCGAGTTCGCCGCGATAGTTGTCCCACGTCCCGGCAGCGCCGGTGAGGGTGACACGCTGCTCGGCCAATGGCCGTTTACGGACCAGGTTGATCGCTGCCGAAGGGTTGCCGGAACCGGTGACCAGACCGGTCGCGCCCCGAACGACCTCGACCCGATCAAACATCGCCAGATTCGGCTGGGAGCCGAGTTTCACGCCGTTGTAGCCGCTCGGAATGCCGTCGTACATCAGGTTGTCGATGTCGAAACCCCGGGCTTTGTAGGACTGCCGGCCGGGGCCGTCGGAGTAGTTGAGGAACAGCCCCGGCGTGGCGTTGACCACGTCATTGATGCTGGTCATCGCCTGATCGTCCATGCGCTGGCGGGTGATCACGGTGACGGCCTGCGGCGTTTCGCGCAGGGTCAACGGCAGTTTGGTGGCGGTGGCCATGGTGCCGGTGGTATAGGAGTCGGAGCCTTCGGTGGTGCTGCCCAGTTGGGTGGAAGTGATGGCGGTTGCGCCGAGTTCGAGGGTGGCGGGTGGAGCGGTGTCCTGCGTCTCGCGGGTTTCATCGGCCAGCGCCGGCGTCATGACGGCCATGCAGATGGCCATGGACAGAAGGTTGCGTGACGGGTTGAAACGATGTTGCGAGGTAGGACGCGACATGAAATTTCCCTGATTTTAAATAGCAAATAAAGAGCAGTTGAGAATCATTGCCAATAATTGTGTCAGGGTTTTTTACAGCGACAAAGCGATTCGTGAAAAAAATGTGAAATCGCGTTCGCGAAAAAACAAAACGCCCGAGGCACTGCCTCGGGCGTTTGAGGATGAAACCGGCGTGACCTGTTTCAGATCAGGCGCAGGGTGACATCGATATTGCCGTGAGTGGCCTTGGAGTAGGGGCAAGTCTGGTGCGCGGCTTCCATCAGCGCCTGGGCGACCGAAGGCTCCAGCCCCGGCAGGCTGACATTCAAACGGGCCCGCAGGAAAAACGCATCGCCGGTCTTGCCCAGATCGATTTCGGTTTCTACCGCCACATCAACCGGCAGTTTGAGCTTCAGCGAAGTGGCCGCTTTGCCCATGGCGCCGATGAAGCAGGCTGACCAACCTGCCGCCAGCAGTTGTTCCGGGTTGGTGCCGCTGCCGTGCGAACCGGGTGGTGACAGTTTGATGTCCAGATTGCCGTCCGAACTGCGCGAAGCGCCATCGCGGCCGCCGATTGTGCGGGTCTTGCCGGTGTACAGCACGGTGTCGATTTGATTGATCATGAATTGCTCTGCCTGAGTGAGTGAGGGAGTCGGAACGTCAGGTTCCGATGGCCCACACTTTTGCATCGGCATGTACCCGGGATGTGTCGTGCCAAGGGAGGTTATGTATCGTTGTGTAGCCCCAGGCCAGGCAGCCTGGGAAATGGATTTGCTGGAGTGGTTGCGGGCAGTGTTTCGAGTGCTCGCAGATCCTGGCCCTGAGCACCAGCAACTACTCGAAACCCCGGATAAAACTGCGCTCGTCGAAGCGGAGGTGTATCGATGGTACAACCTCTTTTTTCCGTGGTCGCGCGGCGTGGCTTCCCAATCGGAGGGCGCCATAAAACCTTTGTACGACGCATTGGCCATGCGCCTCGACCCGGCCTCGCCGTCGGGAATCTCGTGGATTTACGTGCATGAAAGCGAGCACGAGAGCTCCTTTGCCTAAGGTGCTCGATTACCCGGTCGCGGTGTTCAGCGCCGCGACCGGCTTGCTTGGCGTTCCCCTGCCGGGCAGCCCCGTCAACTGTCGTCGCGAACCGGGATAAGCGCGAACCCCAGCAGATTTCCTGGCTCGTCAGTTCGTGTCGTCATCACCTTGAAAAATCTCTGCGTAAAGTCGCGCGACTGTAGGGGTAAGGTTATGAGCGGAAGGAATCAGAAAGTCGGCGTGTGGGGCGAGGCGTTTTACGTAGATGACTTCGTAAATCCTGCGCACGATTCCGGGCGCTGTTTCTTCCTGATCGAGGCCAGGCATTATCCCAACGGCCTTGTAACCGGCTTGCTCCAGTGCTTGTTGCATATACGGCGTGCGGGTTGTTGCCATGCCATAGATCAGCCCCGCACCGATGAACCTGCCGATTTTTTCTCCCAGGTCCTGGGCCGCAACGGCCAGACTGGCTTGTCTATGCGGTTTGGCTACCGCGCCGACCCTCCCGAAAATAACGTCAGCACCGTCAATTTTTTCCCACGTGGCGATAGCGACAATCTCATCGTTCTGGCGGACGACTATGGCGATTATTCTTGGCTCCGGATCGTCTTCGAGCACCACGTTGTCTGCGTAGAACTGCGGATCCAGGAATGGGCTTCCCAACCCCACCGAAATGGAGGGAAACCATGCGCGGAAAAAATCTGTCGCGACATTGATCTCCTCACGTTTCAGGTAATCCCAACTGTAGCCGGAGGGTAAATCGGTGAAGCTGCGAATTTGCTCGATCGTTGGCCATTTCATGCGGTTCTGCTCGTCTGATTGCTTCGATAAGTGGCGCCGGGGTCAGGCCCACCTCATCGGTACAGCGAAACCGTTCCGCGAGCAGGTGGATGAGGGCGGCGTCGATATTGTCGATGGTTTTCCTGAATGTTGTGAGTTGACGCGCGATGTCGGAGTTTTCCATGAATGACCTCGTGGCAGGTGTTCGAAAGAGCTTCTCAATGATTCGTCTGCCGAGCGAAAACCGACCAGTCCTTGTCGCCATGCCCCCGGGCTACCGCCGACGTCATTTTCAATCGCACGGCATCCGCCGCTGGCAGTTCCAGCCCCTTTAGACGACCCGCATCGATCGCCAGATTTATATCCTTGAGGCCAAGCGACAGTTTGAAACCCGGTTCAAAATTGCTGGTGACGATGTTCCGCCCGTAGCGTTGATAACTGGGGCAGGCGAACAGGGTCTGGGTCATGAGATTGATGAAAATCGAAGGGCTCAGTCCGTGGCGTTGAACGAGTTGGCTGGCTTCGCCCAGCGACTGGATGGCTTGGGTGATCATCATGTTGCCGGCGATTTTCGCGATACAGGCCTGTTCAGGTTGGTCGCCCAGATACCAGGTGTTTTTCCCGAGCAGGTCGAACAGCGGTTGGACGGTCGAGGCCGCTGCCTGCGGTCCGGCCGCCAGGATATTCAGCTCGCCCTTGGCCGCCACGGCAGGCACCCCGAAGACCGGTGCCGCGATCAATGGCATGCCGACGGCGTCATGTTCGCGCTGCAACTCCAACATCAGCGAAGGCGACAAGGTCGACATCACGACATGCACGCAAGCTTTGTCTGCAGTTTCCAGAGCAGCGCTGGAGAGCAGCACTTGTCTGACGGCGGCATCATCGGCCAGAAGAGTGATGACCACCTCTTGCTGGAACGCCGAGGCCGGGGATTCGAGAGCGCTGATGCCTTCAAGATCCTTGATCGCCGCGTAATTGCGGTTCCATGCAGAGACGTGATGGCCAGCGCGGACGAGCAGTGGAATGATCGCTCTGCCCATGCTTCCCACTCCGATAAAACCAATCTTCATTTGCAGTCTCCGGTTGGTATTCGACGACGGTGAATGCAGACAAGTATGTCGGGCACGGGATTGCTACGGCACTGCCATTGCTGCACTCTCACTGTTCATTTTTGTACGGGGGCAGAGCATGGACTGGAGTGATGTGCGGGTCTTTCTCGCGATTGCCCGAAGCGGGTCATTGGGCGCCGCCGCCAAGCTGTTGGGGGTCAGCCATCCGACCGTGGGGCGGCGCTTGCAGGTGTTGGAACAGTCCAGTGGCCAGCCCGTTTTCCTGCGTACCAACCAGGGTCTGGTCCTGACCGAAAGCGGAGAAAAGCTGCTCAGCCTCGCGCAGGAAATGGAGCAAAGTGCGTTGGCCATCGAAAGACGCCTGGCGGGGGACAGCACGCAGCCCGAAGGTGTGTTGCGCATTTCCTGCGCGGACTGGTTCGCCTGTTATGTGCTGGCCCCGGTGCTGAGTGAACTGGTCCGGCGCTATCCGTTGATCGTGCCCGAGGTGATCGCCGGGCATCGATTGTTTGACCTGGCTCGCCGCGACGCCGACATCGCGTTTCGAATCGTTCCGTTCACCGAGCCCGATGTCGTGCATCGCAAGCTGATCTCCCTGAGCTACGGGTTATACGCAGCCGTTGGATCTGCTGACCCTGAGCCACAGGGCGACGGGCTGGGGCTGATCACCATGAGTGTTGCCCAGTCCCATTATCCCGATGTGCAGTGGCTGCAGCAGCGTTACCCTCTGGCGCGTACCGTGTTTACCAGTAGCAGCCGCACAGTCCAGGCGCAAATGTGCGCGCAGGGGCAGGGCGTCGCGGTATTGCCCCGCGCGTTGGGCGACAGGTTGACGGCGCTGCGACTGATCGATTCGGATGAACCACCCCCAGGCCGCGACATTTGGATGGGCTACCACCAGGACATGCGCCAGATGGACAGTCTGCGCGCGCTTGCCGACCTGGCCTCCGTCATGATCGGCACTCAGGCAGGCGGTTGATTCACGCTGCCGGCTGCATGACCACCGTTTGGGGCTATGCAGCAGGTTGACGTGCCAGGGTCAGGCTCAGTCCTGCGCCTGCCGCCAGACACGTAGCGATGCACAGTATGGCGACGGTGAAGGCGTGGGTGACGGCCACCGCATCCGTGTTCGTGCCCAGAAGCGTGTAAAAGATGCCACCGATGATCGCCACGCTCAGCGACGTGCTGATTTGCAAGGTGGAACTGGTGATGCCCGCAATCATGCCGGAATACGCCGGTGCCACGCGTCCCGTGATCATGCGCATTAATGTCGGAAGGGCCAGTCCTTGTCCGAAGCCGATCAGAAATAGAATCACGGCAAGGGACAGCGCAGAGGGCGTGACGGCCGCCGGTGTGCGCGCCACGAGCCAGGCCAACAGCACAAAACCCAGCACTTCGAGTGCCATTCCGAAGGGATTCACATAAGACCCCAGCAAACGCCGGAACTGATGGGTGGCGAGCGGACCCAGCAAGAAACCAGCGCCGAATGGCAGAAAGACCAGGCCTGCACTGAGTGGGCTCGTATGCAGGGCTCCCTGTAAATAAATGGAAAACAACAGGAAGAACACGCCGATCGCGTAGAAGGTCAGCGCGACCAGCAATGCGCGACCCAGCCCGGGCGCACGCAGTGCAGCAGGGCTCAGCAACGGCGCGCCTTGCGCCTGATACAACCGGGTTTCGTAGCGCCAGAACAGCCAGGCCAGCAGTGGCGCCGCTGCCAGCGACAGCCAGGCCCACAACGGCCAGCCTGCTTCACGTCCCTCGATCAGTGGAACGATCAGCGCCGCAAGCGTCACCATCGACAACAGCGTTCCTCCCAGATCCAGCTTGCTGGGCTGGAGGGCGCGGGTTTCCTTGACCACAGGGATGGCGATCAGGATGACCAGCAACGCAATCGGTAGATTCACCAGAAATATCGCCCGCCAGCCCAGGTTCATCAGATTGAGCGAAATCAGAATCCCGCCTAGCGCCTGGCCGATTACCGACGCCAAGCCAAACACCGCGCCATACAGGCTCAGCGCCAAGGCCTTTTCGGACTCCGGAAATATCGCCTGCACTGAGGCGAGTGCCTGAGGCGCCATGATGGCTGCCGTTACACCTTGCAGCGAGCGTCCGGCGATCAACACCCAGGGGGACTCGGCGACACCGCAGATCAGTGAGGCAACAGCAAAACCAATCAGGCCAACGAAGAACATTTTCATGCGACCAAAGATGTCCCCAAGGCGCCCACCGGTGATCAGTGTCACGGCATAAAGGGCTGCATACGAAGAGATGATCAACTGTTCAGCGGAGGAGGCTGTGCCCAGCGATTGCTGAATCGAGGGCAGCGCTACGTTGACGATAAAAAAATCCAGCGGCGGCAAGAATGCACCGACCAACAATATGGCGAACATCAGCCAGCGCCGCGGTTCCGCCAGAGCTACTTCTTTGTGAGGCATAAGGTCTCCTTTCTGGAACCCTTCGGTTCCGGAATATTCTCGATTGCGGGTCATGCTTTTAATCAGCTGACCTCAATCTAAACGATCATCCCTTCGCTGACGCCTCACATAAATGAACGGCCAATGTTCATTTATGGCAGTGCCGCTGCGCGCCTGACTCCTCGCAAAATGGCCGCACTTTGGTTCCAGTCGAGCCATACAACCGAGATTGAGGAGTCAGTTATGTCAGGTAAATTCGCTGATCAGGTTGCCGTCGTTACCGGCGCGTCCACCGGGATCGGGTTTGCGATTGCACTCGCACTCGGATGCTCTTTGATAATCTTGCCGCGTGTACCTTCAATGGCGAAAAAAGCGCTATCTGCTCTGATGTTATTGGCACAGGGGGACTGAATGCGTTCGCCATTGCAGTGGCTCTCTCGCCTATAACCACCACTTGGGCACCGACCGAGATTGTTCGAGCGCCACTGCGTTCGCCTGGAATAAGGGCTTTTCGCCGTCGCAATCCCTCTTCAGCCGATTAGGAGCGCACTGCTCAGAGGTGTTCCTCACATCCGTTGAAGGTGCCCATCAAGGGCACCGTTTTTCAGCTATATCCCCCCTGTGGTCATACTTGAATCAAGTCTTCAGGTCGCATCGTCAAAATGATTTTCCCGACGTTCTGTGAAGATTCCATCCGGCGGTGAGCATCGGCAGCCCTTGAGAGCGCAAACGTGCTATCGACAACCGGCTCAAGGCTTCCGGCACCCTCGAAGCGATCAAGCCAGTGCTCGCGGAAACGCTTGATCATGTCGTGCTTCTCCGGTTGCGTGCGCGACTTCATGACCGTACCGATGATTTGCAAGTGGCGGTAAAGGATGTCCTCCAGCGCCACCGTGACGTTCCCGCCACCGGCGAGAATCCCGACCTGAACCAAGCGACCGCCCCGTGCAAGGGATGCAATATTGCGGGCGAAGTAGGGTTCTCCGATAAAGTCGATGATCACATCGACGCCGCGATCCTGGGTTTTATCGGCGATCACTTCAGCGAAGTCCTGCGTCTTATAATCGATCGCCACGTCAGCGCCCAAATGCTCGACACGCGCCAACTTGCTGCCTTCGGTTGTCGCATACACCGTGGCGCCGGTGGCGTAAGCCAACTGCACAGCGGCAGAACCGACGCCGCCAGCCGCCGCGTGAATCAACACTGAATCGCCAGCCTTGAGCCGAGCCAGATGCATCATTGCTTCATGGGCCGTGACGAAGACCTCGGGAATGGCTGCCGCGTGTACATAATCAAGCTGCGCGGGGATGTGCATGGCCATGCGGTAATCGATGCGGGCCAACTCGGCGTAGGCACCGCCGCCGACCACGCCCATGACTCGATCTCCTACCTCGAACCCTGTAACCGCACTCCCTTTGCCGATCACTTCGCCGGCGATTTCCAGGCCGATGATCAGGGAGTCACCGAAGTTCGGATGGCCGTACCCACCGGTCCGGTGAGTCAGGTCCGCACGGTTCACCCCGGCGGCATAGACACGCACCAGCAGGTCGTCAGGACGGACTTCAGGATTGGCGACCTCTACTAATTCCAGGACGTCTGGCGCACCAAACTGCTTGATGTTGATGGCTTTCATTCAATTGTTCTCCGTTTCGCTGAACGTGGCGTTGGCGATCGCCGATGCGGTAATGGCGCCAGGCAAGCCCACATAGAAAGCCAGGTGCGTGATCGCTGCTTCCATTTCGTCGCGGGTCACTCCGTTGCCAGCCGCCCGGCGCAAGTGGGCAGGCAACTCTTCCGAGTGACCACCGGCTATCAAGGCCGCCACGGTGATCAGGCTACGGTCGCGCGGGGACAGCGCCGGGTCACTCCAGATCTGCGGATAAAGCGTCGAGTCGACGAATTGCGACAGCTTCGGCGTGAACGCGCGCGCTGCTTCGCGAGGGCTGCTGAAATCGAGCTTGGACATGGGCGAGTTCCTTAAACCTGGCTGATGAATTTGTGGGTGAGATAGTGCTCGATGCCTTCAATGCCGCCTTCGGAGCCGTGACCGCTTTCTTTCATGCCGCCGAACGGGAGCTCGGTTGCGACGATGCGATATTGGTTGATGCCGATCATCCCGGCCTCCAATCCGTCAGCGACATCAATGGCCGTGCGCGCGTTGGAGGTGAACGCGTAGGCCGAGAGTCCGTAGGGCAGGCGGTTGGCTTCCTGCAGCCCATCGGCCAGTTCATCGAACGGCATCAGTACGGCAATGGGGCCGAAGGGTTCTTCGTGCATGACGCGGGCGTTCATCGGCACATCTGCCAGAACCGTGGGTTGGAAGAAGTAGCCTTCGCCTGACAAGGCTTCACCACCGACCAATACCCGTGCACCTTTCTCGACGGCATCGGCGACCAGTTCTTCCATTTTTGCCAATTGCCTTGGGTTGGCCAGGGGGCCGACCTGAGTGTCCGGATGCAGGCCGTCACCGATCCTCAGGGCTTCGGTCGCCGCGACAAAATGATCGACGAAGGCTTGATAGGCGCCACGCTGGATCAGAAACCGAGTGGATGAAATGCACACCTGCCCGGTGCCGCGAAAGCGGTTGGCGACGCCTTCGATAGCGGCTTTTTCAATGTCGGCATCCTCGAACACCAGCACCGGTCCGTGCCCCCCCAGTTCAAGGGTGATGGGCTTGACGCCTTCAGCAGCTCGCGCAGACAGCAAACGACCGATGGGCACCGAACCGGTGAAGGTCACTTTGCGAATGACTGGCGAGGCGATCAGATGGCTGGACACTTGGTCCGGTACGCCAAAGACCACTTGCAACACACCCTTGGGCAATCCTGCATCGTCGAGTGCACGCGCCAGGGCCAACGCTGTGGAGGGACTTTCTTCACCAGGTTTGAGAATGACGCTGCAACCGGCGGCCAGCGCTGCCGAGAGCTTGCGTGCCGGGGTAATGGCCGGAAAATTCCACGGTGTAAATGCGGCCACTGGGCCGATAGCCTGGCGTTTGACCAGTTGCAATACGCCTGGCCGGTTGGCCGGGACCACACGGCCATCGATACGCCGTGCGCTTTCGGCGAACCATTCGAAATACTCTGCCGCGCGGGTCACTTCATCCAGGCTTTCACCCAGCGGTTTACCTTCCTCCAGGGTCATCTGCGCGGCAATCTGCGGTGCACGTTCGAGGATCAGGTCGGCGGCACGCTTGAGGATCCTGGCGCGTTGGTCAGGTACGGTCTGGCGCCACTGCTCGAAGCTCAGGCGAGTCACTTCCAAGGCGTGATCAAGATCGCCTGCGGTGGCAAGTGGGACGCGCCCGATTTCCCGGCCGGTAGCCGGGTTAACGACGGCGGCAGTATCGCGCCCGTCGGCACTGATCCATTCACCCCCGATGAAAAGATAAAGCGGATCGTAGGAAATCTTCATGATTGTGCCCTTCAGTTGGTTGTCGGAGATTCGTATCAAACCCGGCGCCTGTTCAGGCGGCCTGTGCAACCAAGTCTATGGAAGGAGCGCCCATCGATTTAGACGGGCCAGAGGGAATGATTGTTGTCGCCAGAGGTAATATCGAGCCTCAGGCCGAACGTGTAGCATCCGGAAAAAGTGCGCCTTATCACGGGTGAGCGTCAGATCTACAGGAAGGTCGCGATGGATAAGCTTTCGAACATGTCGGTGTACATAAAGGTTGTCGAGATGGGCAGTTTCACGGCCGTGGCCAATCATCTGGATTCAACGGTCGGTAACGTATCGCGTGCGGTCTCTGCGCTGGAAAACGTGCTCGATACGCGCCTGTTGCAGCGCTCGACCCGACGCCTCTCGGTCACCGATGCAGGGCGACGGTTCTACGAGCGCTGCACGAAAATTCTGGCTGACCTGGAGAGTGCCGAAGCCGAAGCCAGCAATGCCGCGCTGGAGCCTCGGGGAACACTGAGGGTACATTGCGTCCCTGGACTGGCTCGGCATCTGGTCACCGGGGCTGTACTGGAATACCGCCAGCAATTTCCTGAAGTGACAGTGGATTTATTGCTCTCGCAACGCATGCCTAACCTGTTGGAAGACCAACTGGATGTCTCGATTCTGATCGCCCGCGCGCTCCCCGATTCGGCGTATGTCAGCCAGAAGATCGGTGTCAGCCATTGTGTGCTGGTGGCGTCGCCAGATTACCTGGCACGGCATGCGGCCCCGCAGACGCCTGAAGATCTGCGCGATCACCAGTGTCTGTTGTTAAGTACCGTGGACTATGTGCGGGATGAGTGGCAGCTAAAGAGCAAAGCGGGGGACGCGACATTCGTCCCGACAGGGCCAAGTTTCAGCGTCAACGATATGGATGCGATGGCGCATGCCATTCGAGAGGGGGCGGGGATTGGCTTGCTGGCCGGGTTCACGGCCATCGACGATTTGCGTTCCGGCAAGCTCATGCGGGTTTTGCCTGACTACCATACCTATGAGCGCAACGTGTACGCCATCTATACCTCCCGGCAGTTTGTCGATGCGAAAATCACCCGGTTTATTGAAGCGCTGAAAGATCGTGTTGGCAGTCAGCTGGCAGCCACGGCCAAAGAACTTATCGATTGAAATGCCGCAGGGCAGAAAGTGATTTGCGCCTCGATGAACAACGCTTCGAGGCGCAATGATCGGCGAACAGGTTGCTTTCCTTGGCTGCGTGGCGGCACGACTGCGCATACATCTGGCACCGGGTCTTCAGAGATGACCTTACGGCCCTGTCCTCTACAGACCGCACTCTACAAGGGGCCTGCTTTGAGTTATGGAACGGACGTCGCTCACATCGCTGATCTCTGACGCGCATTTGGGCGAATGTCGCAAAACTGGAATTCCCCGATCCGGTCGGCGAGCGGCTCGTCACCTTTCTCAAGCGCTTCCAGTTTTGCTTTTTCCCGCGCCGCGTCCCGATGCTTCGAAGTCGGGCATGTCGAGCATGTCGGAGTGCTGGTACATCCCGTTTTCATCGCGCACAACCGGGGCCGGCTGAATCAGTTTTATCGTTTCCATGGGCGAGCTCGTCCTTGACGCTATAACGGCTGACTTTGAAGGAGAGGGGGATTTCTCTTTCGTATCTAACCTATAGGGTTAGTGCCATACTGATTTCATAGGAATAGCGGCTCGTAATTCCGAGCCAGCCCTAATCGGTTAGCGTGTCCTAATGAAGGCTTATGATGATTTTCGCTTCAAATCCCATCAACATCTGATCGATCTGGAAGCCACAACAAATCATCTGATGATGCTGGTCGTGTCAGATGAGATGACCGGCAAAATTTGGGAGGATGCGCTGAGCAGGCAAAAGTGTTCCTACGCAGCCTGGATCGCGTTTGCAGACAGCCTGACGTGTCCAGACGTGCCAGCCATCGACGAAGAACTTATCGATGAGTCTTCCAGCAATAATTTCTTAAACCCCACTCAGTAAGAGTTTTCGCGCTGATGAGTTCATCTTGTTCATAGGATGCGGAATGTAATGTGATGCATACTCGATCACCGAAATTGGAGATCAGAAATGCGCACACGTGGAAGCGTTTATTGGGGTTGGGCCAATCCCGAGATCCATTTTCGAAACAAGGATGAAATACTCCCGGACGGGAAGCTGGTAAACGTGCAAGTTCGCACGTCCAAAACTGGCGACGTTCAGCTGTTTCTGGGGGTATACGGGCAAGCCGGCACCATGCTCCTGGAGGAGGGTTTCGATTCCCGACCGGGCGAAACGATGACCGGTGCAATGGAGTGGGGGTTCGAGCGAGCTAAAGAGTTCATCGCAATGATGAGCCAAACCGCACCAGCACTTGGATCTGAAAGCCTTCCTCGCAGACGATCGCGTCAAGCCATTTGAACCTCTTACGTCACTGCTGCGGATGCGCCTGATTCAGGCGGCATCCCGCTGCGGTTGCTCTTGACGGAGCGCCTGCTGAAGCGCGAGGACGATTCGCCCAAGGTAGGCGTAGTCGTGGATTCGACGTCAACGTTGCCGGCAGCCTGACGCCTGAATGGCGGGTAATAGGGAAAACGTGCTGCGCTCAGGCTCGCGGCTGATGAACATCCCGAATAACAGCTTCAACCTTCGGAATATCGAAGTGAAAAACCTGTTCGACGCGTTTGGCAACATCTATGGCTGTCCGGGGGCGCCGCGAACCGTGCAAAGACGGTAATACCTACATCTTGTACCGTGCAGCGCTGGTAGACGCCTCACCTGCCGCGTTATTGCAGCAGGTGAGGCAATTTGCGCCGGCTGTAGCGGTCGCATACGCAGCACTGATTTGTGGGCGGATCTGATAAACCGCTGAGCAAGTTGCGGAAACTGGCGAAAAGATGTGGAAATGATCCTTAGACAGAGGAGAATTTTTCCTGAAAGCCAGAAACGACAAAGCCCTGAATAATCAGGGCTTTGTCGTATCAAATATGGCGGAGGCGATGGGATTCGAACTCATGGACCTGTTACAGTCGACGGTTTTCAAGACCGCTATGGAAAGCCGCTAAGTACGCGGCCTCAGACACTTTTTCGTTCCAATACTTTTGTTTTGCTGCACCTCTACAGACCGCATTCTACAAGGGGTGCCTTTCGAGTTATGGAACCCTTTTTTCGCCTATTTTGAAGGTTTCGCGATGGCGCCAACGCGCCGGTAAACCCGCTCTGTGATGTCGCCTTTCGTGTGCCCGAGAAGCAGGCTGGCATCACCCACATCGCTGATTTCAGACGCCGCCTTTGGCCGGATGTCCCGGAACTGGAATTCACCGATTCGCTTAGCCAGCAGTTCGTCTCCCTGTTCAAGCGCTTCCAGTTTTGCCTTCTCTCGCGCCATGTCCCATCGCTTCCTCAGCATTGTCGCTGTCATTCGCTTACCGCTCCGGTTGATGATCAGGTAGCTCGAAACGTGCGCAGCGTTTCGCTCTGTGATCGCAGCGATCAGAATGCCCAGACTGTTCGCTTCTCCGGCGGTCGTCATCTGAATGCGCAGCTTCTTGTGTGTCTTGTTCTGCTGAACAGTCAGATATCCGCCTTCAACATCATCCTTCCGCATTACCAGCACATCTGCCGGCCTTTGCCCGGTCAGGTAGGCCAGGTCCATCGCTTCCTTCAGCTCCTGAGCTGCCTTCATGTATACCGCCTCCCAAACCACATCATTTGCGTAGTAGTCCCTCGGCGTTTCCTTGTTCTTGCGCACGCCCTGGCAGGGGTTTTCCTTTGTTGTCAGGCCCCACTCCCGGGCAATGTTGAAAATATGGGAGAGGGTAGCGATCTCGCGGTTGGCCCGGACCTTTGCCGATCGGGCGTCACGATAGCCGGCAATTGTCGCCGGAGTGATCGAGTCAATCGGTGCGCGATCGAACATCGGCCGAAGCTGCTTGATTTCCGCCAAGTTGTCCTTCTGCGTGCGCGGCGCTTTCTTTGGCACCACATCACGAATGTACCGGTCGAAGATTCCCTTCATGGTGCGCAGGTCGAGCGGCTTTTCCTTGGTTTCCAGCTCGGCCCATTTCAACCGTGCTTTGTCGAGATCCTTGCCCAGAGGAATGTCATTGCCGCGCAGGTCGCGGTAGTAATACGCGGTCCAGGTACTACCGTTTTTGCGCTTTCGGGATCGCTTGTACATTCGAGGGGGCAGGTGCTGGTGCTCGGTCTTGCGGGGGCGCATATCAGTTCACCTGCGAATAGTCTGGCGTCCACACCGGCGCGGCCGGCGGCGGATTCGGATCGGCAATAGTGGGGCTGATCATGCCCAGCTTCATGCGGGCGTACATGCGGCCCACCAGCGGGCGCTTGCCCCGGCTTTCGACGAACACCCACTGACGATCAATCAGCCAGCGGCGCTGGTAGGCCCTGGCCTTGTAGCCTGTGAGTTCGGCCAGTTCCTCGTCGGAGAGGATTTCGTTTTCCACTTACGTGCTCCATTTCGCATATAGCGATAGACTTTGAATTGGGGTTATAGTTGAGATGGTAGGTTGTTAAGGTTGATTATAAATTTTGCAGTTTGGGTTTAGCTTTCTGCACTAATGTTTAGGTTTTGTTTGGTGGGCATTATGGAAGTCGTCGAAGGTGGGTTCTTACTAAAGTCTAGAGTTTTGTTTTTAGACTCGTGCATATATCATTCGAACAACTATCAGTTTCTATCGAAGGATTTAGAAAGCCTTGGGAGGCTTTTGAAAGCTGATCAGGTAACTCTTTTATTTACGACGATTACGGTTTTGGAAATAAAAAGACATCTAAGGGAGCAGGCAGGCCAAGCAGCTAGTGCAGTTCAGTCACTTCAACAAAAAGGCAAGGTTTTACGAAATCTACCACACTTTGCAAACTCGGTAATTTTTGATAGCGTTCAAGTCGCAGAGTTGACGAGTGAGTTGGTATTTAGGTTTGAAGAGTTTTTAGCAACGCCTAACGTCGAAGTTGTTTCTGTAGATACGGTTTCTGCGGACAAAATATTTAATAACTATTTTGAGATTCGTCCTCCGTTTTCGGTAAAAAAACCAGATGAATTTAGAGATGCATTTGTGTTGGAGGCGTTGAAGGATTATGCTCAAGAGAATAGTACTCGAATACATGTAGTAAGCGCTGATTTAGATATGAAGGAATTTTGTTCCGAAAATCCTCAACTCATTTGGTCCAGTAAGCTCGGCGAAGTGGTAAATGCTCTGATGCACTCAGCGCGCGCCGAACCCTCCGTCTTCGCGGATCAAGCCTATTCGGTGGTAGAAAATGAAGTCATTGCTATTGTCACAGAGTATTTGTCAGAGCAGGATTTCGGGGTTTTCGATGAAAGTGACAAAGGCATTCAGGGGTTTAATGCCGTAACTACTAATTTGCGTAGCGTCAACCAAAGGGTTTTCTTCGCGGATCGTACATCTGCAAGATATGGCGTTGATTTTGAATTCGATGTCGTCGCCAGTTATTTCCAGCGTGAGTCTTCTCGCCCTGCAGTAGAAACTGGGCGCGATGGTGTGGAGATTTACAGTTGTGAGAAGCGCTTCAAAAAAACTGTGGAGGTCGTTCTTGTGCTGGAGTATTACGAAGACGATATCTCAAGTGTCGAAATCAACGACTGGGATATAGATTTGCCTGGAGGGGATATACTTTGGGACGACGAGGGCGAAGAGGTGATTCGTCGAAAAGCGTTTGAGTTTTAGACTTTATAAGGTGTGCTAAGATTTGGATGGAACCATGAAAAAGACAGTTTTTTGGATTTGTTAGAAGCGGATGACGGTGTATTTATCTCAAAAAGAGAGCTTTTCGATTTGATTCGACTATCCAAGGTGGAAGGCTCGGATCATTGGCACGGAAAAGAACTTTTGATCGCTAATACTCCGCAGCAGGGAATAAATTGGGTTGGAGAATTTCCAGTTTTAGCAGGAGTAATACTGAAGGTGCGGCCTGGAAGCTATAGCGGTGACGGCTGGGTGGGGACTGATAAGGAGCGTTACAGGTATTCTCTCAAAGCTCGAAAAGGGATCGTCTCTTTGACTGAGAAAGCAAATAGGTCGCTTATTAATCAACCTCAGTATTCTTATCCTATCGTGTTGCTGTCCGATCGCAAAGCTTTTTGGAGATTTGAGGGAGTATTTGAGGTTTCAGAAATAGGTAGTGATAGTGTTGAGTTAAGAAGAAAGGCGATTGGTGGGGATACGGTTAATGAAAAGTTCGAGACTTACTTCGTTGAGGGAGGTAAGAGGTACGTTACGCACTTGATCTCAGAGCGCAGCAAAGAGGTTGTTTCGCTTTTGAAATCCAGTGAGAGATTTGAATGCGAAATTTGCAATTTGGATTTTCGAGAAAAATATAAGGTTGATTATATCGAAGCGCATCATAAAGTCCCGGTTTCGACTTTTGCTTCGGGAACTAAAGTGACTGTAGATGATTTTGCCTTGTTGTGCGCAAACTGCCATTCGGTCGTTCATGTTCATATGCGTAATAGCTCGGATGCCTATCCGGATATTAAAAGAAAAATACAAAAAGCTATAGGAAGTGACACGCCGAAATGATCCTTTCCCCTATCCACCGAATAACATGAACTGCTTTACTATTACCAATCACCTTGTACCGAGGCCCGTCGGGACAAGCACTTTCCAAGCTTCCACGCCAAGGAATCCGCGTGTAATTGTCTGGTAGGCCTTGGCAGCGCTCCCATTCAATCACGCTGGTTCGGCGTACTCCTTCGGGCTCCAGTACATATGCCTCTCGATCATCGAGAGAGCCTCCTCCTTGTGCCGTGAGAGTAGGATGAACTGCGAGCTTCTCCTTCCATCCCGGCGGCCGATCCCTGCGAGCGCCTTCTCGCTCAAAAAGTACCTCGATGGGATCGAATCCGTCTCGAGCACTTGCGACAACGAACACACGGCGGCGTCGTTGGGCCAAGCCGAAATATTGGGCGTCCAGGATCCGCCACGCGATTGTTCTTTTGGGTCCATACACACAACCAGCGTCCGGCCATTTCTTCCCTGAAGGCTGCAGCTCGCAGTCTTCCCCAGCAAGCGCGCCAAGAAAGCATCCGAAGGCGTTCCCTTTATCGCTGAGGACGCCGGGGACGTTTTCCCAGACGACAACGCAGGCGGGCTTTCGCTGGCCGGCGCGAACATAGTCAACTGCATCTGCAAGCTCCACGTATTTGATGGTGAGGGCTCCGCGTGGGTCGGTGAGTCCTTCGCGCATGCCAGCCACGCTGAACGCCTGGCACGGGGTTCCGCCGACGAGGACGTCCGGTGCGGCGATCTTGCCGGCCAGCACCAGGGCGCCGAGTTTGGTCATGTCGCCAAGGTTCGGCGTGTTCGGGTAGTGGTGGGCCAGCACCGCGCTGGGGAAGGCTTCGATCTCGGCGAACCAGGTGGAGCGCATACCGAGCGGCTGCCATGCAAGCGTTGCCGCCTCGATGCCGGAGCAGACCGAGCCGTAAGTGATTTCCATAGGAGGATCCTCGCGGTTATATTGGCGTGAATTTGCGAGCGGTTTCGGGGAATCAAGTGCAACAAAATCTATTTCATTACACTGATGCTTTGGCTATTAAATCAATCCTCGAAAATCGTGAGCTTTGGTTGAGCGATATCCGATTCTTGAATGACTCGCAGGAAATGAATGATGGCGTCAAATATATTGTTGAGGCACTAGGTTCTGATTTGCCGGATGTTGGGCTTGGTGTCGGTGGCACTCTGTACGCCAGAGATTATCTAATGGAGGCATTTGATGATCATATTTCGTACGGTATCGATAGTGAGCCGACATTTGTCTGTTCGTTTAGTGAGGCTGGAAATCAGCTAAGTCAATGGCGCGCATACGGTGGTTATGCCATTGAGTTTGATCGGGAATTGATTCAATCTGCACTAGATCTTTTTGTCTGCATTTATAATGACGAAGAAAAAAAGCATGCTGCGTCCTACATGGTGCGTGAAGCGATCCATGAGCTAGCTTCTGATATTGAGAAGCATGGCGAGGTAAGCCCAGAGGGCGTGATGTGCCTTTCTATGCTGGTGCGTACAGCATCAATATTCAAAGACCAAAGCTTTTATGAAGAAAAAGAAGTTAGATGCGCAGTTGATATTCCCTTGCCAGATTCCGAATTAAAGTTCAGATCGCGCGGTGGGCTTTTGATTCCGTATGTAACTTTGGCCTTTCCATTTGCAGCTATCAAAGCTATTCATGTTGGGCCAATGCGAGACCAAGAGCTTGCGTTCACGTCAATGAAGGCGCTTGTGTCTAATGTTACGCATGATTTCATATCTAATAGTAATGAGCCGATTTCGGAGATTAATGTTGTAATGTCAAAAATCCCATATCGAGCGCCATAATTCGGTAGACATGGACAGTTAAAATCGCAGAAGGTCTGGTTAGGCAGCGGCCAGAGCTTCCTGCTTTGGCGGCCACTCTGAGAAACCAACCTTCGGCGCCTTGGTTTTCGGATTGAGGATTGGCTTACCCTTGGCGTCAGTCAGTACCGCCTTTGCCCTGATCTTCAGATCACGACAGCGCAAAGTCTTGCGAGCCAACTCCATGAACTGCTCGGCGTACTGCGGCGCGTCGAACAATGGCGAGAGCTGACGCACTGTAGCTCCCCCATGATCTTCTCAGCACGCTTACGAACCATCTCAAGCCACTCATGCTCCGGTATTGGCTCGACGCCGCCTGGAGCCTTGAGGTTCTTGCGCGTGCCGCTCGTTTTCTTGCGCGCCTCGACGGTGGCGACATCAATGGTCATTCCAAATACAGCGAAAGTGCTCATAAGCATTCTCCAGGCATACGCCTGCCTCGCCGGCTGGCGTGATTCGTAGAAGTGGGGTATTTGTGTTCGGCCCGGCATGGAGCCGGAAAGGGGATAAAAATGGCAAAATTTCAGTATTGCTTTCCACAAACCATGCTGGCTCGATGGCGTGACGACCCGAACGAGAAGTATGAGACTCACTCTTCTGAATCGTTGTCTGGTCTTTATTTGGATTACGCAGTCGCTCAACTTGACAAGTTTTCGGCCAAGTCTTTTATTTTGAACTTTGGTCCCGATCTTAGCTTGCAGTCAGTCAGTATTAAGACAGAACAGGGCAGTGAAAATTGGACTCCGCGGAAAGACAGGGTGCAAGCCTCAAAAATTTTAGGGTATGAGCCTTCTGATGAAGAGATGGCATGTGTTTCCCAAACATATCGTGCTTTAGTAATGAATCAATACCCGAAAGGAATTTCTTTATTGACTCTTGAAGAGCCCGCAAATAGATAGGTTGCTTATCGCCTCGTCTGGCAGCGACCGCATCATGTCGATGCAGTCGCCGACCTGTTTCTGATGCTGCTGAGCCCTGATGCTCTCCAATGCAGGCACCGGCCCTCTGTGACCGGATGCGGCATGGTGGCAATTTGGTGTTGAATCGTGTCTCATAGCCTTTTACGAGCTTAAGGAGCGCTCACGTGGGTAAAAAAAGCAAAGCTAAGAGAGAGGCCAAGCAAGCACTGAAAGCTGAGCGCCAAGTGTCGCAGAGCTTCAAGTCACTAGGAGTACCTAGTTGGCTTGGGGATATGCTGGCAATGGAGAATATTTTTAACGACCTAGATACCCCGCGCGCAATAACTGAGCAAGTATCTAGGTTCTGTTCATCTATCAGCTCGGAAACGCCTTTTTACATTGATTCAGACCCCGAACCTTGGAGTCGGGACGGCTGCTGCGATTTGAACGTCATGGAATTCATGAAAGAAAATGGTGGGAGAGTTCTTTATGGCTTCCGCATTTGGTGCAATGACGTGTATATCGAGGCCGAACGGCACGCAATCTGGAATGATGGTGAATCGTTCAGAGATGTCTCGTTTGTTGCTGATGGAACTGTCAAGGTGCTTTTCCTGCCTGATGTGGCAGAGAAGCAGGTAGACCTGACGTCCAATAAGCTCAAAATTCGTAAGGCTCTCAATCCAAAGTACGAAGAATTTGTGGCCACCCGAAGCTTGATCGATGTTGATCTCCCCCCTTGTAGTCCAGAGGAAGCCTGGAATATTTCGCAGACGTATGAACAGTGGCAGGGGAGGAATCTACATAAGCACAGTGGTCGCGGGTCCGTTGTTTAATAACCGTCTTCGGCATCAACAGCCCGTTATCACTTCGTCGCCACGACCCTGCTGAATCATCAGCTGGCTATTCTGGTGAAAAGCCAGCGACACGTTTTGGGATATCTCAATAACGTGTCGCTGTAGCCTAAGCATGGGTAGGGCGCCGCCCGGACCAAGGCCGCGCAGGTGGTGAACCATCAGTGTGATCGCTTCGCTCTGTTCCTCGATGCCGCTCCAGGCCATCAGCTCAGCAAGTGCTTGGCGCGTGCCGGCCATCGCGTGGAATCTGAACTCTTCTTCGCGGCGCTCTTTCCTCGTCGACGCCGCTTTCTCTGAACCGTTCCGCATTGCTCTTGCCCTTGGCCTACCTCTTCAATTCCGCTGGCCGGCAAGTCACCGGATGTTGTATGTATTCTCCCAGCTCACACTGGCAGGAGGCCGACATGAGATTGCAAAGCGATGTAGATGCGCTAGCTGCTATTGAAGAAGACGCTAAAGCGATGCTGAAACGGATAGGACTGCCGGACGACGCAGTGAAACTGGAAGTGGTCGTGTTCATTCGGGAGGTGATCGACCTAGCCTGCTATATGGAGTCGGCGCATCGAATCGTTGAGCCGCCGAGCTTTGTCTGAGCTGGCGTATTCCCGACCGTTGCGGTATTTGTGTTCGGCCCGGCACGGAGCCGGAAGGAGAAAAGTGTGGGAAAAATTAAGATTGAGCGCCTGACAGTCAGCTCTGGCTCAAGTCTAGCAACGTACGACCGGGAGAAAAGCACTGAAGAACTTTTCTTGGAAGACACCGATGAACTCAATGTTTACAAAGTCACTCTTCGAGAAGGCACTTACGGCCACACTGGCGAAGTGCGCGCTCAGGGTGAGTTCGAGGTCGATCTGTCGATCGGCGGCAGCATGCATGGCCATGTGGTTGCACAGCTACTTGGCCGCACTCAAGATGGTGAGCCTGAAACAATCATCCTTACACTTGAGGCTGAGCGCTAGGGCTGGATAATTTCGTCCTCAGGCTCTGGCGGGTGGCCGGCGAGCGACTTCCTGCCGGCCGCCTCAATTAGTCGCGACACCTTTTCGGATATAACAAAAGGTGTCGTGACACAACGCAGCATCGTGGCCTGTGTTTCAAAATTGGCGGCGATCAGGTTGATCAGCAGCAGCTGGTAAACCTCCTGCTGGTTGTTAAAGCCGTGGGCAGCCATGACCCGCTTCAGATCAGGCTTGAACACTCCGGCCACTTCAACCGTAAACTTCTCGACGCCCAATGCAGCGTCTTTCGCTGCTGTCTTCTCGCGCTTCTTGCGCTTCTTGCGCTGCTTGATGGCTTCCGCTGTCAGCTGTGGCTCGACTGGCGCAAGTTCCTGTTCTTCGGCCATGGCCTACCTCTTCAATTCCGCTGGCCGGCAAGTCCAGCCAGGTCTGTCGGCGGCGCGTGGCCGCCCGGTTGGTGGTTCGTTTCACGCTGCAACCTTCACCTGATTCCAGGCGCCGGCGGCGTAGAACAGCTTCGCGGCTTGCGCCTCTTCCAGCGTGATCTCTGCCGGGATGGCGATCCACCCTGAAGCGAGTATGTGGTTCGGGTTGCAGCCGTTGCGCAGCTCCAGGTAGTAATGCTCGATCGCGTCAGTCAGGCGCTCGACCTTGTACATGCCCTGCGGCGAGATCTCCGTGGACTTCAGGTACTCGGTGCCCAACTCGTCGCGGCACATCGCGGCGATGTAGATCGTCCAGTGATAGGAGAAGTCGAACAGGGCGTTGGCGATCGCCAGACTCCGGATCTGCCGGCAGTTCTTCCAGTTCACCATGATCTGGCTGCCGCTCGGGTCGATGTTCACCACCGCGACGTGGTTGGTGCTGAGTAGCGCCCGGCAACTGCGTTCGGCCCGGGCGAAACCGTTTTTGGGTTTGCGTTTCGATTTCATAGTGCGTCCGCCATCTTACGCAGCGCCTTCCGGTCAGCAGCCGATATCGGCTTCGGGCGCCGCTTGAGGACCGTTTCAGGGTCTATTTTCTTTGAGCGTGGCGGTGGCAGCGGGTTGCGCGGCGGACTTTTCAATTGGTCGATCTGTCCGCCGGCGGCCAGGAACTGGGAGACCCGTTCAGAGATCGACTCAGCGTCTGGCCGGTGTTGCTCCACTAGGTTGAGGTGGTTGCTGATCATGCTGCCACCTTGACCAGCTTCACGCCGGCCATGCTGAACTTGGCGCCTTGAGCGGCCACCAGAGCATCAAGCTTTTCCCAATCCACGGTCAGCACCGAAATCGGGGCCTGGCCAACAGCGACGGCATGGATCAATGCTTCCAGATCGAACACTTCAGCCTGCAGATTCACCGGCGCCGCAGCTTTCATCGGTGTCGGGCTGGCAACTGGAGCCTGTTCGACCGGCGCCTTGGCCTTTGCCTCGTCCTCGATTCGCTTCAGCTCCTGCTGGCGGATCTGCTCCCGCTGGGCTTCGGCTCTCTGCTCCTCGGCCTTCTGATGCTCAGAGATACGCACCTTGATCAACGCGACCAGGTCGTCGTTCGCCTTCATCACCAGCTGCTGAATATCGTTGAACAGGAAAGCGTAATCGGCCGCCATCTCGGCCAAGCTGGCCAGGTTCAGGCGAATTGCGTCGGCGGCTTGGCTCGCGGCAATTTTCGCCCGTGCCAGCTCAGTATCGACAGCGTCCTGCAAGCTGGCGATCGTTCGCTTGTTCTTCATGACGCCGGCGAAGTCTGCGGCGACTGCTGGTAGGGTGACCCGGCCCAGTGTCTTGTTGATCGCCGCGACGTGATCTGCGAGCGACTGCTCTGCTTTCTGCTTGATGTTGGTCTTCACCAGCAGCTCTTGAGCTTTCACCAGCTTGTCGACCTTCAGTCGAGTCTCGCGAGCGTGAGCGCTGATCCTATCCAGCGAGGAGAACAGGTCGTCGATTGTCTGGGTTTGGGATAGTGCCTGTTTCTTCGCCGTCGCGACGGCTTCTTCAACATCGCCGCACCATTTCACGGCCTTCTTGGCATCGGCGAAGTCCTGATCTGTAGTCAGCTCGGTCTTCACCGAGTCGATGACCGCCAGTGCCGATTCCTCGAACACCTTGAGGTTGCTCGCGGTGACCATGCCGGTCAGCTCGATCCGCAGCGCTGGCAGCTCGTCCGGGGCCTTGCCGACGACAATCGACGGCGCCTCGGCCATTTCGAAGTTGGCCATATCGGCCTCGAACTGCTTCCAGCCTTCGACCAACAGCGCGGCGCGGCCGGCAACAGGTCGGTACTCCATGTGCACGAAGTTTTCGGCGGTGCCGTCGGAACAAACGAAAATCACGCGCTCGGCGCCGCTCACCAGCAGTTGCTGCTCAAGCTGCCAGTAGTAATGAGGATCAAGATCTTCGGCTCGCACCTGGGCAGCCAGCGATTCGTTCCAGAGCTTGTGTTCGAACAGAGTCTCGCCGAGCATCGTCGCGCCGTCCATGGAGGCCAGCAAGTTGCCGTCGGTACCGACCACGGGATAAAGCTCTTCGCCGATCATGACTTCAACCAGTGGCCGGGCGAGCGCTTCAGTAGCGTGACCTTTGTCGAAGATGTACTGCTGAGCCTGGGTGACTTCCGGCGCAATGCCGGTTTTCTTCAGCGTCAGCAGCTCGGAACGGGTTTGGTACTTCGAGGCGCCCATCATTGCTGGCGCCTCGGAGGCGGTGAAGTGCTGGGCGCGGAGTGCGTGCCACTCGGCGAAGCCTTGAGCTACGTTGTGAATTTTCATGCTGCGTCTCCGTCGAGGGCTTTCAGGTTCTGGATTTTTTCGATCTGCTCCGGGCTCAGCGTGTACTTGCTGCTGATGGTCGCGATCAGGTGTTCCGAGCTGGTGCGGTTGGCATCAACCAATGGCTGCCACTTGACGATGTTCTCTTTCAGAAGATCATCGGAGTAGGGCGGGAGGGCTTCAGGCTCGGGTTCTGGCTGCCTTTGCGGGCTTACATCACGCGGCGCCTCATCAAACGTCTTGCCCTCCATCTCGTCTGCTGTCGGAGCTGATCCGACCTCAGGGAAAGCCTTGCGCAGGGCCTGGGCCTCGGCGCATTTGGCGAGCTGCGCGAAGGCGCGGCGTTTCCACATGGAGTTCGGGGCAATGGTGTCCTTGCTGGCCGTGGCGTAGTTTTCAAGCCACCGCTCATTGGCAGTGAACTCGGCGACAAGGCCGTTCGACATCTGGCGTTTCACCGTCACCCGGCACCACTCCGGATAGGTGACGTCGACGCCGCCTAGCTTGGCGGTGATCGGTGGCCCGTATTCAGGGTCGCTGATTCCAGCGTATTGCCCGGTGCGCGCAGCCTGAATGCGGTACAGGCCAATGCCTGGCATCACGGTGTCCTGCATCTTTTTCGCTTTGGCGTTCCAGATCGGCACGATGTGCACGGGCTTCAGCATTGGGTCCAGGTGCGCGGCCTGGCAGTACGCCAGAACCATCACCACCGAGTTCTTTTCCGCGCCCGGGTAGAGGCTGCTGCTCAGCACTTCAACGAGTGCGGCCTCCGACATCACGGGAAGCTGGTCGTCCTGCTTCATTACTGCGCTCACGGGAGATCCTTGCCGCGCCCAGCGCAGCGATTGAATGCTTGGTTTATTGAGTGATGCGGTCGGCGAGGGCGCTGAGCAGCATCAGGAGGGTGAAGACGCCGATGGCAGAGAACGAGCCGCGCCGGATCAAAATGCGGCGGGCCAACTGCCGGGAGGTCACCGGAACACCCGGTAGGTGGTTGGCTGCGGTACTTGGCACACACCAGAGTCACTGGTGATGACTTTGTAAGCGCCTGCACTGGCAACAAGGATGACGACAAGCGCCCAGTAGAAGAGATTCATGGCCGGACCCTCGCGGCGATGCGGCCGCCTTTCATAGTCACCGACAAGCGCTGCGGCAGATCCTGCACCAGGTCCTCGCGCTTGCGGCCGATCACCTCGTTGAAGGGAAGCCCGAAACCGAGGATCGCGATACGGCGCTCGATGTCGTCGAGCTGTTCATCGATCAGCGTTTTTACCGGTGGCGTACTCATGCAGCCTCCTTGCGGCGTTGGCAGGTATCACGCAGCCGCTGGCAGTAGTGGTTGAATTCTTCGGCAGTGATGTCGCCGGCGGTGAAGTGGCGGACGATCAGGCCCTCTGTCAGGGTGTCGTCCAGATCGCGGTTGCCGGGATGCTCCAGGGCTTCCAGCGCCTGATCGATGGCAATGTGCGGGCTCACAGGTCACCGTCCACATCGTCTTCTGCTGCTTCGCGCTCGGCCTCCACAGCATCGGCGGCGTGCGGATGGAGGAAGTTGGCGGCGATCGCCTCAAGCTGTGTGACCGGGCTGTCAGTTCCCAGCAGGTGCTTGGCGTGCGTCAGCGCCTCGGACGGGCTGCCGACCACGACGGCCAGCACCAGGTTGGCGAACGAGTCGCGATCATCCAGCCCGTCGATCTGCCGCTGGTTCAGGTGATGCTGTTCGTGAAAATCGCCGATGACCCGGTTGAGGCAGCGAAGTCACTCAATGATCAGTACCACTTCCTAACAGCGTCCGTGTACTCGCAGATCGTGGCACTGAAGGAGCAGGGTGATGAGGTCGGCGCGGTAAAGCTCTTGACCGACACCTACGCAGAAGCTGTCAGGTCGCGAGCTGGCGAGATCACTCAGAACCTTGGACTGATTGAGAAGGGCTGGAAGGGTATTAAGTCTGCGGCCGCGGAAGCGCTGGATGCCACGCTTGATGTTGGTCGAACCCAGTCATTCGACGCCCAGATTGCTAACTATCAAAAGATCCTCGATGACCGAAAAACGGGCTTCTTGGCAAATCTATTCCCGGATGACCTCGGCAGCGGAAGCAGCTCCACCAAGTTCATCGAAGAACAGATTGCCGCGCTGAAAAGGCAGAAGGCAGAAGTCGAGGCGAACGCCAAAGCCGAAGGTGAGCGAAGAAAGGCTGAAGACGATGCAATAGAGGCGGGCAAGTCGCTGCACTCCAGCTACTTGGCAGGCCTCGACAAGGAGCAGAAGAAAAAGCTCGAAATAGCAGAGCTTGATCGCAATAGAGCCAAGGCATTAGGCGGCAACAACGTCGATGCTGACCGGATCAATCGCGAATATGCGGTATCCCTTCAGGCGATTAACGACAAGTTCAAGGAGCCCAAGAAGGCAGGCTCCGCTGTTGACCTAACCGGCTTCAACGATGCCAAAAACCAGATCACGGCAATTCTGGCCGAGTACAACAACGCCCAGAAGCAGCTGGATGCTGCGCAGAAGGCGGGGCTCATCTCCCAGGCTGAGTACGCTCAGAAGCAGGATGGCCTGATCGGCAATGAGCGAGATGAGATCACGGCAGCCTACGAGGCCGAGATTGCGGCGTTGGAGGCAGTGAAGAACAAGTCCAGCACCACGGGAGCTCAGCGCATCCAGCTGGACCAAAAGATTGCCGATGCTCGCACGGCGATGGTCAAGGCCCAGAAGGACGCCGACAGCCAGCTCGAAATTCTGGCCACGAACGAGACCGGCCGCCTTGATCGACAAGAGCGATCGATCACGACCTACGTTCAGGCCTTGGCTCAGCAGCAGCGGGCTTTGGAGCTGGCGGGGCAGCGCGCCGTTCTCGGCGTCGGCCAGGGCGATCGCCAGAACGCGCTCAACAACGAACTGAACAGCCAGCAAGACCGGTTCGCTCAGCAATCGCTGGAGCTCGCCAATCAGAAATCCGATCCCTCGCGGAACATGTCGGAGGAAGAGTTCGTCCGTAAGTCGCAGGCGCTCGCCGACGCGAACAAGGCGACCACCGACCAGATCCGGCAGAACTACGCGGACGTGGAGGCGGCGCAGGGGGATTGGACCAAAGGCGCAACCTCGGCCTGGGCCAATTATCTGGATTCAGCCAGCAACATTGCCGGCCAGACGAAAACCTTGTTCGGCAACGCCTTCAGTTCGATGGAAGACGCGGTCGTCAACTTCGCCATGACCGGGAAGCTGTCGTTTGCTGACTTCACCAAGTCGATTCTGGCGGACATGGCGCGGATCGCGACTCGGCAAGCCAGCTCGGCGTTGCTGAGCAGCTTGGTCGGTGCCGCAACCAGCTATTTCACTGGCAGTGGCGCAACCAATGGCTTGGCGGCGGGCTCTGCCGGTGCTGCTTCGTCGGCTGCCGGTGTATCGCAGGCCGGATATACCGGTGTCGACTTCTCTGGCTACAGAGCAACCGGCGGCTCGGTTGCACCGAACTCCTTGTACGAGGTGAACGAACTGGGACCGGAGCTCTACAACGAGGGTGGCCGGTCGTTTCTGATGACTGGTGCCAACGGCGGTAGCGTCACGCCGCTGACCACCGGTGGCGGGCCTGCACTGGCCGCGATGTCTGATGGTGGGGGTAACACGTACAACTTTCCGGTTGCGGTCTCGGTGCAGACGTCCGGGAGCGACGGAGCGGGTGTTTCGCAAGAGACAACCAACCAGCTCGGCAAGAGCATTCAACAGGCAGCAAAAACCGAGGCTGAAACTGCGATTGCCAGAGCGCTGCAGCCAGGCGGATCAATCTGGCGCCTGACAAATGGGAGGGCCTGATGGCCATCGAGAAATTCTCCTGGCCAACCGAGCGCGGGGAAACGCCCGATATCAACTATCGGGTGCGTTCCTCGAAGTTCGGCAATGGCTACGCGCAGAACGTCGGAGACGGGCCGAACAACAAAGAGGACTCCTACCCGATCACCTTTGCCGGCCAGAAGGCCAAGGTGCTGGAGATTATGGCGTTCCTCGACCGGCACGCCGGTGCGAAAGCGTTTCTCTGGACAACGCCGCTCGGGGAGCTAGGCCTGTTCACCTGCAAAAATCCCGCTCCCACACCAATGGGCGGCGGCGTCTTCAAACTCACCGCCACCTTCGAGCGTGCATTCCAACCATAAGGGGCAATCATGCCGCTGATCAGTGACATCCAGGTGCTTGAGCCTGGCAGTGAAGTGCTGCTCTTTGAATTGGACGGCACGGACTACGGGGCGGACGTGCTGCGCTTCCACGGGCACGCGATCCCGCACACGGCGGCCGAGCTGATCGCTGCCGGCGACAACGCGGACCAGATTCCGGCGAAGGCGATCTACTGGCAGGGCAACGAGTACAGCGCCTGGCCGATGCAGATTGACGGCATTGAAGCAAACGGCGACGGAACAGCTGTTCGGCCCACGCTGTCGGTCGGCAACGTCAACGGGCGCATCACGGCGCTCTGTCTGGCGTTCGAGGATCTGCTCGAGTTCAAGCTGACGATGCGTCACACGCTGGGCACGTACCTGGACGCGGTGAACTTCCCGGCCGGCAATCCAACGGCAGATCCGACCCAAGAGACGATCGAGGTCTGGTACATCGACCAGAAAACGAACGAGGACGGGGAAACGGTCAGTTGGGAGTTGGCCAGCCCGGGCGACGTCGGTAACGAGTCCATCGGCCGGCAGGCGACGACGCTGTGCCACTGGTGCCTCACCGGTGGATACCGAGGGCCGAACTGTGGCTACACAGGCCCGTACGTGACCAAGGACGGCGTCGTCACGGACAACCCTGAACTGGACGAGTGCGATGCCACGCTGGGCAAGGGATGCATCCCACGCTTCGGCGAGGGAAACCCGCTGTCATTCGGTGGGATGCCCGCTGTTTCACTGATCGCACGGAGCTGACATGCGCAAACACATTCTCAACGCGATCCAGGTGCACGCGGCGGCCGAGTACCCGAAGGAGTGCTGCGGGCTGCTGCTGGCTGTGGGCCGCAAACAGCAGTACTACCCGTGCCGCAATGTATCGACTGAGCCAAACGAAGAGTTCCGAATCGACCCAGTGGAATACGCGGCGGCCGAAGACGTAGGCGAGGTGATCGGCGTGGTGCACTCGCATCCGGACGCCACCAGCCGACCTTCTCCTCGCGACTTGGCCATGTGCGAGGCAACGGCCATGCCCTGGCACATCATCAGTTGGCCCGAGGGCGACCTGCGTACTGTCATGCCTACCGGTGAGGTGCCGCTGCTCAAGCGCCCATTCGTACACGGTGCCTGGGACTGCTGGCAAGTCTGTGCAGATTGGTACAAGCGCGAATGGGGTTTGGAGTTCGAAGTCTTCAAGCGCACCGAGGGCTGGTGGGAGAGCAAGGACAACACCAGCCTGTACGAGGCGAACTATGAGGCCGCCGGCTTCTACCGAGTCGATCAGCCTCAGCGCGGCGACATGATCGTAATGGAAGTGGGGCGGACGGCTTACCCGAACCACGCCGGGATCTTCCTCGGCGCCGATCCGGTACTGCCTGGGGAGGATGCCGCGACGTTCGGCCCTGGCCCGTTCCTGCTGCACCACCTGTACGGCAGGCCGTCCGAGGTCATCGTTTTCGGTGGGCCGTGGTTGGACAAAACACGCCTGATTCTCAGGCACAAAGACGCACAACCAATGACATGATGCGGTAGCACCGCTGGAGCAGGGAATGGAAAACGCTCAGAAATACATGCTGAACATTCGAAATTTATTTGGCACCTCCAGCGGCGTGGTATGCGGCGTGGAGGTTGTTGTCGCTCTTCTCGACGGGGGCACCGAGATCGATCGTTTGAACTTCAAGGGCAAAGTTGGTCCCGGTGGTGGCTTCAGTCTCAGCTATACCGGGAAGCCAGGGCTGAGTGCCGAAATCATCTCGGGCCCCGGATCCGTTATGCTGACGAATCTTGCTTAAGAGGACCAGACGAAGTCATCTGTACCTGGCCTGTGCGATCCGTGACGTACTAGATAGCCTTCACCAGCATCAGCTGCTACAGACTCAGCTTCCTCTTCGCTTGGGTATATGCCGAGGAAACTCCACGGCGAGTTTCTAACAACACCCCAGCCAAGCACCCACCCGGCGTTATCTGGGTCCTTCGGAAATTCTCTGCTCATTTCACTTTCCTTGCGTTATCCGCGCCGAAATTGGCGCAATCCCAGTCCTTGGGCTTGCAGGCAAAGGACTGGGAAATCCTTTGAAGAACCTTGCTATTCGTAATCAGAAAACGATCATGTCGTGCAATTCGCCGATTTGCTTTAGAAAGTCGTCACTTGATAGCTCTATCTGTTCGATGAAGTCATTAAGTTGCGCTTGCCTTGCCTCGTCGAACTTTGGGGAACCCTTTTTGAGAGGGTTCTCCAATGGCACGAAATTATCGCAGACGCTGGCGTCGTCAACATTAGTGCCGTCTAGAGCGGTTTTGACTGCTTTTCGAAGGACGGTAACCTTATCGAAGCTCGATCCTGGCGGACACATTGCGTCACGTATTACAACGGCTTTCTCCGCATTGGGGATGGGCATGATCTTCCTTGTCCGCTTCTGATAAAGGCAAGAGGCTACTATTGGCGAGAGGCGGGGCGTTACTGGGGATTCGTACAGGCGAGAAAAAGCCCGAACATAGCCGGGCTCATGAAGGAGTTACTCAGCGCGAGTCTGCATCCGTCGCGCGATCAGAGGAGGATCCTTGACTCCGTCTCCGAAGCCAACTGATGAGCGCATGTACTGGGTGAAGGATGGCTACCAGCACCCCAAGAAGCATGATGGTGAAGATGATGATCAGCGGGATGCTTTCGTGCGAGAACATGGTGGGTTACTCCTGTAGTCACTATGTCGGAACCCGCAGACTAGACGCATCGAGCGACATTTTGGATGAACGTATGTTCATCCTACAATGCCTCAGCTGTGCTACAACAAGGCCCACCATGCTTGTGCTGTCTTGAAATCGGTGAGCAACAAATCCAGCAAGATAGGCCTGTGACACCGGCCCCTCAGCTCAGCGCAAGTCTTCGCTGTCAGCATCAAAGTCTGGAGAGTCAAACAGCTTAAGAAGCATCTGGTTATGCGCCTTCTGAGTAACCGAGTAGTACATGCATCGGGCTAGAAGGATTGTCTTCATGCTGCGAGCTGAGGCCAAGTACCTGGGCTCGACGGAAATTGTCGCCGTCCTTCCGGTCCGTGTATCGGTCACTTCCAAGTGGTACCGGCCAATTAAGCCGTCGTTCCGTTTGGTGTGGCCCAGGCATTTGAGAGTGAGAGTCGATTCTGGCACGTGTCAACCAATGGCTATAGTTTGTTTAGAAGATCGGCAAAGGCCCAAAGCATGGTGCCTACCGACGCCACAGCAAACTCATGCTTTTGAATCTTTTTGGATATGACGCTACGAATAACTTCGTTAGCGAAAACTAGGCGACGGGCATGCTCTTTCTCTGAAATTTCGTTGATGTGTAGTTCGCTTGTTTCGCTGGTTACGCCATACAAATGCGCTCGCCTTTTTACCTGCATCAACACAATTTCAGCTGTGACACCTTCGGCAATGCCCATTACTTTTTTTACGTACTTTTCAAGAATGCCCGTTACCTCGAATATCATCGCCATACAAACGAGGAACGCTCCGAACCTCGCTAGCCACATCCAATCTCGCGTTGAGAAACTGAGTCCGATTCCAACAGCAAGGACGACTGTCACGAGCAGATATGCTGCCGCTAGGTAACGCTTTGGGATGTTGAATCCTTTCGCTACCACCTCATCAATGTCTCTCATGCCTCTCCTTCAAACCTCGCATCCGTTCTTGTGTGATGTGAGTCTAGCCAACCAGTTGGTTCGCTTCCTCAAGTCCGATGATATCTTGCACCCTTTCCCACAGGAGTGACCTGCATGAAATTGATCGTAGGAGCGCTGGCGGTAGCGCTATTGGCGGGGTGCTCCTCGCCCGGCGATGTGAAAAAGAACGATCCGACCATCAGTGCATCCACCAGTAAATCAGCCAAGAAGTACGCTCTGTGCGTTTTACCAAAGTGGCAGGAGCAGCGCTCGACTTCGACCATGTCTGAGAAAGAGAACGGCTATCGGCTGGTTGTTGCCACTGACATGATGACCGATGAGGTTCTCGAGATTACCAGCACCGGATCCGGGAGTAAGGTCGCCTTATACCAGCGGATGCCATGGTCCAAGATGTGGGGTCGGGGCGCGTTAGAAGCCGCCGTCCGCGAGTGTTTGTGACACGATCAAATTAATCAAACCGCCGATTGGCGGTTTTTTTTCGCCAGGAGAATAATCGTAATGCCTGCTATAGCTTCGAATTCATCGATGACTACCATCCTTTTGTCTGGCCCGCTGGCGAGATTGTTTGGTCGCGCTCATCTCCGTGAACTCAGCAGCAAATCTGTTGGTGAGGCCTTCAAGGCCTTGAAATGCACACTTGAAGGATTTGAGCAGGCGATCAAAGACCTAGACCGTCGCGGGATGCGATTCGCGATTTTTCGCAATCGGAAAAACGTCGGCGAAAAGGACTTCGGATTGGGTGGCGCTCAGGAAATCCGTATCGTTCCTGTAATTTCAGGCAGCAAACGCGCAGGCGTCCTTCAAACGATCATCGGCGTTGTTCTTATCGCGGCGTCGTTCTTTGCTGGCGGTGCTGGGCCGTCCCTGTTTTCTGCGGGCCTCGCCATGACAGCAGGCGGCGTAATCCAAATGCTCAGCCCCCAAGCCTCAGGCCTGAAGCAAAACGCATCCCCCGAAAACGCCCCGTCCTACGCCTTCGGCAGTGCCAAGAACACCACGGCCAGCGGCAACCCGGTGCCGATCTGCATCGGCGAACGCCGGTGGGGCGGAATGATCATCTCGGCGTCCATTTACGCAGAGGATAAAATGTAGCAACATTATTTTTTGAGGTTATTGGGGCAACAGTATGGATAGCGAAAATGGATTTTTAAAAAAACTCTTGAGTGCACCATATAAGTGGTTTGAATCGTTGGTGCTTCCGGGGAAGAGGATGGGGTTCGAAAGCTTTATCGTATTTTTGTTGCGGCTGTAGGTGTGATTTTTATTGTCTTTATTGCGGATGTTGTAATTGCGGTTCGGTCAAAGGATGAGTCTTTCTCATCAGGGGTTTTTGGGGATTTTTTCGGAGGAGTAACTAATCCGATACTGACATTTTTCGCTTTCATGGGACTCTTGATAACAATTACAATTCAAAGGGTGGAGTTAAAGGAGTCTCGTCTCGAGCTAGCTAAATCTGCAAATGCGCTAGATCAGCAGGTTGAGAATTTCAAAGTGCAAAATTCGGTCGCGACCTTTTATAAAATGATCGATACTCACATGGCAGCGTTGGCTGCAATAGACTTGGTTGATGATAATAATAAGGTAACAAAGGGGCGTGACTGTATAAAGATTTTCTGTAAGAGGCTTCACTCGTCTTTTGTGAAAAGTACTGCTGCGCCTGAAAATCCGTACGTTAAAGTGACCGGAACGTTGAATTTAAAACCACGTAGGGATGAGTTTAGGGGGGTTGTTGCCGCATTTGATCATTTTTGGGATAGTGATGGCGAGGAGCTTCAGCAATACTTGGCAGGTGTCGAAATAACTCTGTCATATGTTGATTCATTTTTGGAAGGTAATAAGCTGTATGTGGATATGTATAAGTCGCTTTTCTCAGATTCGGAAAAATTGTTAATTTTTTATTATGCGGTGGTTTGCGGTACTGATCATTTAAAAGAATTGTTGGTGAAGTATTCTTTCTGTGTAGGTGTGCCGCAAAATAGGCTGTTGGACAGAGCCCATGTGCTGGGATTGCCAATACTTTCACTTTGACTTTTGTCACTTTATTACCCGCTGCGGCGGGTTTTTTATTGCCTGGAGGAAAGCATGGGCGCAGCGGAACAGATCGAGATCTACGGCGAGAAGGGCGGCAGCAGCAAGCCGAAATCGCCGGTCGAAGCCAGCGACAGCCTGCGCTCGACCAACCTGGCAAAGCTGCTGATCGCCGTAGGCGAGGGTGAGTTCGACGCCGTACCGACTGAATACGACATATACCTGGACAACACGCCGATCCGCGATGCCAGCGGCAACTACAACTTCCCGAACGTGAAATGGGACTGGCGCCCGGGTTCCGTGGATCAGACCTACATTCCGGGCATTCCGTCAGTTGAGAACGAGACGTCGCTGAACATCGAGCTGCGCAGTGATGCGCCGTGGGTGCGCTCGATCACCAACACACAGTTGTCGGCCGTGCGCATGCGTCTGGCTTGGCCAGCGTTGCAGCGGGTTGATGATCAAGGCAACGTCGGCGGGTATCGCATCGAATACGCCATTGACGTGGCCACCGATGGCGGCGCGTATCAGCAGGTGCTGGTGGATGCTGTCGACGGAAAGACCACGACCCGTTATGAGCGCTCGCGCCGCATTGACTTACCGACCGCCACCACGGGCTGGCAGATCCGCGTGCGCCGCCTGACGCCGAACCAGAACAGCAACAAGATCGCCGACACCGTGCTGGTGGCCGGTTACACCGAGGTGATCGACGCCAAGTTGCGCTACCCGAATACCGCGCTGCTCTACATCGAATTCGACGCCGAGCAGTTCACCAACATCCCGGCCGTGACCGTGAAGTGCAAGGCCCGGCGCTGGATGGTGCCGAGCAACTACGACCCGATCCTGCGCACCTATACCGGTACGTGGGATGGCTCGATGAAGTCGGCCTGGACCAATAACCCGGCGTGGATCACCTACGGGATCTGCACTGAAGAACGTTTCGGCCTGGGCAAGCGAATCAAGCCGTTCATGGTCGACAAGTGGGAACTGTACCGGATTGCCCAGTACTGCGATCAGTTGGTGCCGAACGGGCTAGGCGGTCAGGAACCACGCTTTCTCTGCGACATGAACCTGCAGGGCAAGGCTGATGCCTGGTCGCTGCTGCGCGACATCTCGGCGATTTATCGTGGCATGACGTACTGGGCGCAGGGCCAGCTGGTGATGCAGGCCGACATGCCGCGCGCGCAGGACTTCGACTACGTGTTCACGCGGGCCAACGTCATCGACGGGAAATTCTCGTACGGCAGCGCCTCGGCGAAGACCCGGTACACCAGAGCCCTGGTCAGCTACGACAACCCGGCGAACAACTACGACACCGACGTCATTCCGTTCGCCGACCTGGACCTGCAACGTCGCTACGGCGACAGGCCAACCGAGCTGAGCGCGATTGGCTGCACCCGCGCCTCCGAGGCCCAGCGCCGTGGCAAGTGGGCGATCCTCAGCAACAACCAGGACCGCACCGTGTCGTTCAAGACCGGCATGGAAGGTGTGATCCCGTTGCCGGGCCACATCATCCCGGTCGCGGACTCGCTGCTGGCCGGGCGGGAGGTCGGCGGCCGGATCTCGTCGGCGGCAGGCCGTGTGTTGACGCTCGACCGGGACACTTTGGCCAAGGCTGGTGACCGGCTGATCATCAACCTGCCGGGCGGCCGCGCCGAAGGCCGTACTGTACAGAGCGTCAATGGGCGCGCCGTGACTGTCACGACCAACTATAGCGAGCCGCCGATCGCGCAACTGCAATGGGCGCTCGACGCTGATGATCTGGCAATTCCGCTTTACCGGGTGCTGCGCACCAAGCGCACCACCGAGGGTGACTTCGAGATCAGCGCGCTGCAGTTCAACCCGAGCAAGTTCGCGCACATCGACACCGGAGCGCGGCTGGAAGAACGGCCCATCAGCGTGATCCCCATTACCGTCGTGCCGGCGCCGGCGAGCGTGTCTCTGTCGTCGACTTCGTCGGTGGTGCAGGGCCTGGCCGTTGCCACCATGACCATCAGTTGGCCCGCCGTGGATGGCGCAGTTGGCTATGACGTGGAGTGGCGCAAGGACAGTGGAAACTGGATCAAGCTGCAGCGCACCGGTATGACCAACGTGGACGTGGTCGGCATTTACGCCGGCGCCTACGTGGCCCGGGTGCGTGCGGTGAGTGCGTTCGACATCACTTCGATCTGGCGCAACTCGATCCTGACCAACCTCAGCGGTAAGCAGGGACTGCCGCCGGCGCTGAGCTATCTGACGGCCACGCCGCTTCTGTTCGGCATCTACCTGAAGTGGGGTTTTCCGCCGGGCGCCGAGGACAGCCAGCGGACGGAGATCTGGTACGGCCCGACGACAGTATTGGAGGCCGCTACCAAGCTGACTGATCTGGCTTACCCGCAGAGCGATTTTTCCATGCTCGGCCTTCGCGCTGGTGTGACGTTCTACTTCTGGGGGCGAGTCGTCGACAAGATCGGCAACATCGGTCCGTGGTTTCCGATCGGCACCGGAGTGCAAGGGCAATCGAGCGCCGACGCTGCGGCAATTCTGGAAATGATCGCCGGTCAGATTACCGAGACGGAACTCGGGGAAGACTTGCTCAAGGAAATCGAGAAGATCCCAGGACTGCAGGCTCAGATCGATGCACTGGACGGCCTGAAGGGGTACGACCCGGAGGCCACCTACGTGGAATATGACTTGGTGGTGCAGGGCAAACGGATCTACCAGGCCACCGGCCCGGTGCCCGTCAATACGCCGCCGCCGAATCCCGCTTTTTGACTCGATGTGGGCCAGACCGTGGAAGCGGCAAATGGCCTGGCTCAACAGGTCGCTACCAATACCGTCGAGATTACCAAACTCGACGGCGTGGTCACCGCGCAGGCAACGGCCTTTCAGGCGTTGCGCGCGTCCTGGCGCGACGAAGATGGGCAAGGTGATCTGGATGGTGCGATCAAGGAGTGGGGCAGTGCGGCCGCCATTGCCAACGAAGACCGAGTCAGGTCATCCGAGAATTTGGCCAGCGCACAAAAGCTCACCACCCTTGATTCCAGGGTTGATGAAAACGAAGCGAATGTCACTGACCTGCGTAAGACAGTCGCCACGGACAAGGAAGCGACAGCCCAGGCGATCACCCAGGTGAACGTGAAAGTTGGCGAGAACACCGCAGCGATTCAGGAAACCTCGACAGCCTACGCGGACACGAGTGGGAAGCTGTCCACGATGTGGTCGGTGAAGATGCAGGTCGCCCAGAACGGGCAGTACGTGGCGGCGGGGATCGGACTCGGTATTGAAAACACGGGCGCCGGCTTGCAAAGCCAGTTTCTGGTTGCGGCTGACCGGTTCGCCATCGTCAACACTATCGCCGGCGGGGCAATCTCGGTTCCGTTTGCGGTGCAGGGTGGCCAGGTGTTCATGAACTCCGCGTTCATTGCCGACGGCACGATCACTAACGCCAAGATCGGCAGCTATATCAGCTCGACCAACTACATCGCCGGCCAGCAGGGCTGGATTCTCAATAAAGACGGAACGCTTGAGATCAACGGAATCGTGCCCGGCCAGGGCCGGTTGGTGATCAACTCGCTGAACGTCTCGGTCTACGACGCCAACAACGTGTTGCGCGTCCGGCTCGGTTACTTGGGGTGATTAATGGCACATGGAATGCGGATCTGGGGCGCCGACGGCGCCCTTCAGGTCGATGAGAACTCATTCACCATTCGGGTGGTGCTGTCGACGCTGGTGACTTTCAGTAACGCGGCGAAGACCAATCAGGACTTCTCTGTTCCCGGAGTAGGGCCTGCGAATGGTTGCGCGATTGTAGTGCCAATCGGGCCTTACACCGACCAGCAACAGCAGTTCGAAACCGAGCTCATCGACAACGTGGCAAGGGTCTACAACCACACGCGGGGGTACGCTAGCACGATCGCGTCAGGGACGATGCGACTGATCGTAATGAGGTTCAACTGATGGCGGGATACGGCCTTCAATTCACAAACAACAGCAATGTGGTCACTATCGACTCGGAGTTTGCTCGCTTGATGGTGATCTCCAGCGGAAGATATGCGCCGACTGAAGAAGCCGGCATGGGCTCAACAACCTACTTCGAGAGGCCAGTGACTTCCCTGGAGCCGCCGCTGGTGTTTGTACGTCCGGACAACAGCGCTTTGATCGCAGGCCTGAGCAATATGCGGTTAATCGGCTCGACCGGTAACTGGACCGGCTTCTACGTCAGGACATACAGCAATGCGACCGCTCAGCCAAATGGCCGCTACTTTGTTGCAGCTTTTGCAGCTCAAGCTGTAGCGCAGTACGGGATGCGGCTTTGGGACGGGGCCGGGAAGATGATTTTCGACTCGGGAACGCCAAACGCAACGTTCACGCGAGCTTTCCAGAACTGGACATACGTGAAGTCGGATCAGACCGATCAAGGCTTATACCGCAATTATTATTCGGTGCCTTTCAGTTTCCCGCAGAACGAATTCATGCTGATCAACAACTTCGGGATGACGATGGTTTCGGGAGGAACAATCCCCAGGCAGCTGTATTGCACCTGGGATTTTTCCACTGGCACGCTCTATGCCGTAACTGTTGCAGCAAACAACCCATTCGCCTTTTTCCTGCCTGTGCTCTTTGCGAAGCAGGCTGTCTAACTTCCCCATATAGGAACACGCCATGCCCTGGTACAAAACCGGGACGGTTTCTGTCGTCCAAAATTCCAATGCGGTGATCGGTACGGGAACTGCATTTATTGCCAATGCGCGGGTCGGCGATGCATTCCGCGGGCCCGACGGTGGCTGGTACGAAGTGACCAACATTGCCAGTGATACTGCGCTGTCGATCGCTCCGCCATATCTGGGGGGAACCAATGCTGCCGGCGCCTATGCTCTGGCCCCAATGCAGGGTTACGTCAAGGACTCCGCCGATGCGCTGCGAGCGCTGGTGAATCAGTTCGGCGGCGTCATGGCCGTTCTGGGACAGACCCCAACTCAGTCGGGGGTTCGCGCATCTCTCAACCTGACGAACACGGATGGTCTCCCGGAAGGGATGACCAATAAATACATGAGCGCCACCGGTGTCCGTGCAATTACCCTGACAGGCCTTGATCTCACGACCATCACATCGGTTGTTTCAACTGACTCGATTCTCAGCGCTGTCGGAAAACTTCAGGCGCAAGTGAATGCCGGTGTTAGTCCGGGTTACATCGACGGCCTGAATCCAATCTGGAATTCTGCGACCTCTATCACCGTCGACTCTGGAACCGCGTACATTCCGGGATCGACTAAAGCGCTGAGGGTTTCAGCGCCTTTGACGCTTTCCGGCCTCTCGCTAACAGCCAACACCTGGTACTACCTGTACCTGTTCGAAACTACTGGAGTCGCGACAATTGAGCTGGTGACAACTGCTCCATCTGCACCTTATTTCGGCACAGCCAGAACAAAGACCGGTGACTCCAGTAGGCGCTTCATTGCTGCCGTACGGTGCGGTGCGAGCGGCTTGCGGCCATTTCTGTTATCAGGTGGTGCGCTGATCTACACCGAGGACGCATCAACAACCCTGGCCTTGTCGGGCGGGACAGCTACCTCGGCCACATCTGTAAGCTGCTCATCCTTTATTCCACCGACAACACAAAGATGCATTTTGACGCTCTATGGTCCGCCGAGTGGTGGGACGCTGATCGTCGGTTATGCCAACACAATCGAAATACTTTCGTGTCCCGCCGGGACTCGATATCAGGCTGATACTTTGTGTAGCGTCGTTCAGACGGTTAACTACAGGCACGTTACTGCCGTTACGGGTGGTAGCTCGATTGGTGTGCGCGGTTACGGACTGGAGCGATAAATTATGCCTTATGCAATTACCAGTACGGGCTGGAGAAGCATCCAAGAGGACTGGCCTCTCGCTGAGGGAGAACGCTTTTCCGAAGAACTACCACAATGGCTGATCCAGCTGGCCGAGCAGCAGCGAATCGAATCGGCCGTAAAAACTGTTCTCGACTCCCTGCTCGATGAGGCCAGCAAGATTATTCAGCCGCTTCAGGATGACTATGACGTGGGTGAAATCACAGAAGACGGTTTGTCGAATTTGAAGGCTTGGAAAAAGTATCGGAGCGCTTTGAGCAAAACATCAGAGCGTTCGGACTGGCCAAGCACAACAGATTGGCCAGCGCCGCCACTAACTTAGGCGCTCAATAGTATAACTCTATAATTGAGGTGTTGTTGTTTGTTGGGTGGCCAAATTTATCTCTGGCCGTCTATTTGAAAGTTTTCTTTGAAATGGGAGCTCGATGAATTTGTAAGAGGCTTCAGACATGAATGCGATCAAGGCTGTTGCGATGACTATGCCAATAAAGAAATTAATATTTGAAGGGGCTGTCAAGCTTAAAGTGTTTAAAATTTCCCTACTAAAAAGTATCATAGGTAGATGGCACAGGTAAATTGAATACGACCGCTCTCCGATCCAAGAGAAGAATCCGCCAATGAGGGGTGGAATTGAAGAGCCACCTAGCGTGGAATACAAGCATAACCCGGCTCCAACTGAAATCGCTGGAACAGTAAAAGGTTGCGGTATGTTAATCGGAGAGAGCAAGCAGATTAATAATCCTGTGAAAAGAAGTGCAATGTTTGCTGAGGGATTTAATGCTTTTGATTTTTCAGTGCCGATTAAGAAAATCAACGCTCCGATCACAAAAGCCTGCGGTCTAAACACCCACGGGAACGAAAAGCTTGGGGATGGTAGGAAGGACATGATTATCGATATTGCCGCGAGTATGATAATGCCTTTTCTGAATCCGGTAGCCACAAATAACAATGTCGATAATGCGTATAGCTGCCATTCAAGGGACAGGGACCAAGTGACAGCGTTATAATCTGCGCTACCGCACTCGAGTGCAAATTGCACACAAGACGCCCAGTAGATATTCGATACGCCAAGTATTCCAGTCAACGCACTTTTTGCTACTAGGGACGGATTTGTATTAGGATAGCTAGAAGTATAAAAAGAAATTGCAATTGATGTCACTCCCCAAAAAACCACGGCAGGTAATAATCTAGCAACTCTTCGGATCCAAAATGACTTAATAGCAGAGGTTTTTGTTTGGGATGTCTGCATATCTCTGAAAAATGTTTTGCAAATAAGAAATCCAGATATCGCAAAAAAGATATCAACCCCCGGCCAAAACGTTACGTGATCAAATATTTCGTGATACGCTTGAGGTGTTGGTAGTCTTGATCTTATATGCTGAGCAATAACTAGTAGTATTGCAATAGCTCTCAATATCTGTATGTCAGCATTTTTTTCGCTGGTTGTTTTCAATTTATTAACTCTTTTTAATATCCAAGAGCAAAATTTAATTAATTAAGGTCTCAGGATAGTACCAAAATTTATTGAAATGCATTCTACCCAACGCCCGCTGCTCAGCGGGTATTTTTTTGCCTGGAGAAAAGTATGCCCATTACTCAGCAGCAGTTGCTGCAGATCCTCCCAAACGCCGGCGCCAAAGCCGGCGTTTTTGCACCCGTCCTCAACACTGCGATGCAGTGCTTCCAGATCGTCGGTGCCAAGCGTGTTGCCGCGTTCATTGCCCAGACCGGTCATGAATCCGGCCAGTTGCGCTGGGTGCGCGAAATCTGGGGGCCGACGGATGCCCAGCGTGGCTACGAGGGCCGCAAAGACCTGGGCAACACCGTGGCAGGTGATGGCAGGAAGTTCTGCGGCCGTGGCCTGATCCAGATCACCGGCCGGGCGAACTATGCCGCGTGCGGCGAGGCGCTGCGCCTGGACCTGATCAATCAGCCGGAGCTGCTGGAGCTGCCGCAGCACGCCACGATGTCGGCTGCATGGTGGTGGGCTACGCATGGGCTGAACACGCTGGCCGATGCCGGTGACAACGCCAACATCGGCAGCATCATCAACACCGGTCGGCGCGGGCGCAATCCGAATGGCGCCGCTGAGCGCCAAGCTTTCTATGAGAAGGCTTTGCAGGTGTTGGCGTGACCGCCGTTCCGTGGAAAGCGATAGGTGCCATCGTGCTGGTGCTTATCGGCGCCGCCATCGCCTGGCAAGTCCAGGACTGGCGCTTTGGTCGCCAACTGGCCGAGCAGGCCCGGCTGCACACCGAAATCCTGAATCAGCTGACCATGGCAGCGGCCACCGCGCAGCGGGCCGAGCAGGACAAGCGGCTGGCGCTCGAGCAGCGGCTGGCCGCCAGTGACAAAACCACTCCGAGAAAATGACCAATGTCCAAAAATACCAGGCTCTTCTGCGCGATCGCCTTGCCACTTCTGATTTGCGGCTGTCAGTCCTACTCGACGCGGGTTCAGCCGGTGGCTGTTCAGTGCCTGCCACCGCCGGCGCCGGCGGCGTGGTTCATGGCCCCGTACGAGCCGAACTTGACCCAGCGCATGCTCAACGAATTGTCGCCATCACCGACGAAGGCGACCGGGGATTGATTGCGCTTTAGGCTTGCCAGGACTACGTTCAGAAAATGCAGCATTGATGGCCCCCAAGCCATTCTTGCGAGACCTACAGTCGTGAACCATCCTTTAGATTCGTACCGGATGAAGCAGCAGATGGATAGGCAACTGGCAGGCTACTCAATTGTGATGACGATTGTCTGGGTTTCAGCGGTTCTCGCTGTCATGTATTGGATGTCGTAGTGAAATAGGTGATTGATTTGGAAGGCGTGGTGCTGGGCGAGAAGATGCAGCGAGAAGCGGATAGGCTGCTGGCGCAGATTGTCCGGGCAGACTCCATGATCATCGCTGTGAAGGCGGGCGCACGGGCGGATGGCTTCGTGCTGGGGCTGGAAACAGGCGGCGCTTTGCGCGCCGGCGATGCCGAGCGGCTGTACATCATTTTCGAAGCCGCTTTGGTGGAGCGTTTGAAGACGTTGTCGCGGAGCTGAATCACTCGACTGGCTCAATCAGTTGCGGACCCTGGTTTCGAACGTTTCCCACCGCCCGGTCAACTTTGAACCATTCAAATACTTCTGTCGGCTCGCCTTGATGCAGCACCAGTTGCTCGGCTCGCTCTTTCGGTGTGGCCGGATCCAACCATTCTCTGGTCAGCTCCGGCGATAGGGCGACAGGCCGCCGGTCGTGGGTGTCGACCATGCCACCAGCACTGTCAGCGGTGATGATGACAAAGCCGTCATGCTCGCCTGGATCATGCTCATCGTTCGGATACTGGCCGATCGCGGCGCAGAGGATCGGCGACTGGTCCCGGTGCCGGATCAGGTACGGCTGCTTCTTCGGGCCACCTTCGTCAACCCACTCGAACCAGTTGTTGATCGCGATGATTGCCCGGTGCGGCCAGATGGCGCGGAAGAATGGATCGTGGGCGACTTTCTCGACCCTGGCGTTGATCGGTGCGGCGCGATCCTTGGCCCAGTGCGGGCGCCATCCCCAACGAACCATGTCGGCGTGCAGGAACTGACCTTCCTGATGGAAGAGGGCAAGCTGGGCGGTCGGCGCGGCGTTGTACCGCTCGAGGGGCTGCTCGCCGGTTGAGTTGATCAGGGCGTTTGGCATGCTGAGCACTGCCACGAAGTCATGAATGCCGCTGTATTGGGAGAGTCGTCCGCACATTGCCAGATCCTCGCATGAGCTTTCAGCGTAGACCTGTTGGTGCTGGCTTTGTCACAAAACCTTTTCCGGCGCAGGTCTGGCAGTCATCGCGCGCGCCAAATCGGTCAAGGCACACAGGGCAGGTGCAGAACGCCGCTGATTCGATGTGTGGTCGAACCTTTTCAAAAGCGCGCAGATCGCGCTCTTCCTGTGCGACCTGGCCAGCGTCAACCAGCGCGCGATACGTATCAGGGTCGTCAATTGGTCGGTAGTCGAGGCCACCAATGACCCGCTCTGTTTCGACCAACTGGTATCGCTGCCCATACATGGCCAGGATCAGTCCTGAAATTTTGCCAATGTTTCTGGAGAGACCCAGGTTGAGATATATGCCTTCTGGACCAGAGTAAATCTTCCCGTCGTACGCGGATGACGCGCCTCGCGGCGTGGGAGATGCGAAGTTGAATATGGACCGGCTGATGGTGCCCAGCAGCTTTCCGTTGTCGATCTGCACGACTTTGTAAGTCGAGGCGCCGCGGTAATGGCCAAGCGAATTCTGCAGCTCCTCGGCGGCATGCCAGTAAGCAGCGTCTGCCATCTCGTTCATGTCGAACTGTTCAAACCGGTCGATAAGTCCCTCTGCTTGCAGCGCAGCTGACATCTCATGAAGGGTTTGGCGGTGCCCCTCTGGGTTTTGCATGCGAAAATCTTGATCATCGAGAGTTGAGCGCCATCGCTGGAGTCGGAGGGCTTTCGCCTGATCGAAATTCATGGGAACGGATTCACTGTACAAGTGCTGTATGTATGTACAGTAATTGAGGCGAGACTGTTGGGCGAGTCTGAAGCGACGAGCTGTCAGTCGGGTGTCATCAACACAGCGAGGGTCATCTTGATGAACTCCTCATTCCGATCGATTGCGGCCAGAGACTCGCGAACGTTGTTCGCGACGTCGGCAGATCCGCGCTGCTCAACCCAGAGGGTGAGTTCCATGATGGCTGCCTCGAGAGTGAGCTGGTTTTCGTTGATTTTGAAGAGCAGGGAGGGGAGTAGATCAGAGTTGGACATTGCGGTTTCCTCCGTGAAAGGACCCAGCGTAGCACCGTGTTGCATGAAGAGTGTTTTAAGTTCGGCAGGACGCCGGAGAGGGGAGTGAAAAGCTGTGAGTTATGGAACACGTCCAGAATAGTTATGGAACACATCCTGATGCCAGCAGAATTTCTGGAACACCAGAAACGACAAAGCCCTGAATAATCAGGGCTTTGTCGATACAAATATGGCGGAGGCGATGGGATTCGAACTCATGGACCTGTTACAGTCGACGGTTTTCAAGACCGTTGCCTTAAACCACTCGGCCACACCTCCGTTGCGTTGCGGGCGCCATAATACCTGAATGAAACACACTGTCAAACTCTGTGCATGGCTTGTTACAGAGCGTCTGTTATGATCTTTGCGACTGAACGTTTCAAACCAACAGGAGTGTCGCCATGCGCGAACAGGATTACGCAGTTCACAACAGCGTGCAGGCTGAGCAGCTAGAGGTTAGCCGCGTCCTGCGCAACACTTACGGTCTACTGGCGCTCACCCTCGCATTCAGCGGTGTGATGGCGTTCGTAGCCCAGCAGATGCGGGTCGGCTACCCGAACATTTTCGTGGTGCTGATCGGTTTCTACGGGCTGTTCTTCCTCACCAACAAGCTTCGTGATTCCGCCTGGGGCCTGGTGTCGGCGTTTGCCCTGACCGGCTTCATGGGTTTCCTGCTCGGCCCGATCCTCAACCGTTACCTGGGCATGCAGGGTGGCGCTGAAGTCGTAAGCTCCGCGTTCGCGATGACCGCACTGGTGTTTGGTGGTCTGTCGGCCTACGTGCTGATCACCCGCAAGGACATGAGCTTCCTCGGTGGTTTCATCACCGCCGGTTTCTTCGTCCTGCTGGGCGCGACGCTGGCGAGCATGTTCTTCCAGATCAGCGGTCTGCAACTGGCGATCAGCGCAGGTTTCGTACTGTTCTCGTCGGTCTGCATCCTGTTCCAGACCAGCGCCATCATCCATGGCGGCGAGCGCAACTACATCATGGCGACCATCAGCCTGTATGTATCGATCTACAACCTGTTCGTCAGCCTGTTGCAGATCTTCGGCATCATGAGCCGCGACGACTGATCGCTGCATCGCTATAAACAGAAAACCCGCGAGAGCGGGTTTTTTGTTGCCTGCGAAAAAGAGGCAGGCGATCAATTGATCACGATGCTGCCATCGGCCTGTTGCTTGTAGATCGTGTAGGGCAACAGCAATGTATCGAGCACTCCCGACACGGCCGCATCGACCAGCAGGCCCGGCGTCGCGTTCTTGTAGTTGAACGCATCGACGTCATCCGGCTTTTCGGCGTGCAGCAGGCAGAAGTCGTACGTCACGCCACTGTAGATGCGCGGTACGGCGCCGCAGTAGGATTTGTTAGCCTTCAACTGCTCGGTGGAATGCTTGTCACTGAATGCTACGGTCTGCACCGTCCCGCACCCAGCCAGCATCAACGCCGCCAGCATCATTGCCTGAATTTTCATGCCGCCAATCCTTCGCCGGAAAAACTCAATCTTCGCCGCTTATCCCATCGGCGGCAATCGACGTTTCACCGGGGTCTTCTTGACGATCGCGGTATTGGTTTCCGCCAGGGTATTCAGCCGATCGAGCAGGGTATCGAGCTGCTCCATCGAACGCACATGCAGACGAGCGATAAAACAATCCTCGCCAGTAACCTTGTCGCATTCGGTGAATTCGGGAATCGACAGGATCTGCCGCTCGACTTCCTGCAATTGCCCCGGCAATGGCCGTACCCGGACAATCGCCTGTAACTGATAACCGAAGCACTTCGGGTCGATCTCCACGGTGTAGCCCTTGAGCACACCGCGTTCTTCCAGGCGGCGCAAGCGCTCGGCCACGCTGGGCGAGGACAGCCCGCTGATCTGCGCCAGCGCCTTGAGCGAGCGCCGCGAATCCTCCATCAAGGCCCCGATCAGGATCTGGTCGATATCGTCGGTCATACAAAACTCCTGCATTAGGCGAATGGCTCAAACCACCCTTGATAAAAAAGGCAGAAATCGAGTTTAGCCTGCTTTTTGCGCTGGAGAAGCCTCGGTCTCGCTTGGCATACTTTTGCCACACATTAAGGAGATTGATGATGGACAAAACAATCCGTCGCGGCTCATTCGAAATGACCGCCGCCATGCTGATATCCGGGACGATCGGCTGGTTCGTGCTGGTGTCCGGGCAACCGGTGCTGGACGTGGTGTTCTGGCGCTGCGTGTTCGGCGCCGGGACTTTGTTGCTGATCTGCGCCGCTTTCGGCTTCCTGCGGTCAGGCATTCTGACCCGCGCCACATTCCTGCTTGCTGTGCTCAGTGGGGGGGCGATTGTCGGTAACTGGGTATTGCTGTTCGCTTCTTATTCACGGGCTTCGATTGCCATCGGTACGGCGGTGTACAACGTGCAGCCGTTCATGCTGGTGGGGCTGGCGGCGCTGTTTCTCGGCGAAAAGATCACCCTGCAGAAGCTGTTCTGGCTGGCGATTTCCTTCATGGGGATGCTGGCCATCGTCAGTGCCCACGGCGGGCAGGGCGAGGGCGGCAGTGATTACCTGACGGGGATCGCACTGGCGCTGGGGGCGGCGTTTCTGTACGCCATCGCTGCGTTGATCATCAAGCGCTTGAGCGGCACGCCGCCGCATCTGATTGCGCTGATCCAGGTCTGCACTGGTGTGTTGCTGCTCGCGCCGTTCGCCCATTTCTCGGCAATGCCCGAGGCACCAAGCGCTTGGGCCAGTCTGGTGACGCTGGGCATTGTCCATACCGGCCTGATGTACGTTCTGCTCTACGGTGCGATCCAGAAATTACCCACCGCATTGACCGGCGCGCTGTCGTTCATCTACCCGATCGCGGCGATTTTCGTCGACTGGTTTGCTTTCGGTCATCAACTGCAAACCCTGCAATGGATCGGCGTGGCGGCGATCCTGTTGGCCGCTGCCGGCATGCAACAGGGCTGGGGCCTGAAGGCGCGGCGCCTGGCCGCGCAGTAAACCTCAGATATTCCAACGCGGCGCAGTCTTCGCCAGACGCTGGCGCATCTCGCTGATGTTGGCTGCCAGTTGCCGGGTCAACAGACGGTAACCGTCCAGCGGGCTGTAGACCGGCGTGTCGAGGCTGGCGTCCGGCAATTCCACCGGGCGTCCCAACCGCCGGGATGCACCGGTTTTCAACGCCCGGGCCATGCCGATCAATTGCACGCGAATGTGCCGGTGCTCGGCCTTGAGCGCCGCTTGCAGGTGCGCCATGGCGTCGGGATCGTTGGCGTCCGGGCGGATGTTGCCAAGGATTTCCAGAGTGCTGATGCACATGCGCAGGTTACGCTGGATCGCGTCCAGTTCGGTCATCGAGACTTTGACTTCCTTGGACACCGACGGCATCAGCGAACGCAGTTGCACCATCACCGCGTTGAGCCGGCTCATCAGCTTCAAGTGTTCGTCGGCCGTCACCGGTTGGCCACCGATGATCCGCCCGTACACCGTGGCGCAATCACGCAACGCATCGGCCAGGTTGTAGCGCCACGAGTACACCGCGTACAGCGGCAGGGCGAAAGAAAAGGCCAGGGCCAGGGCGATACCGATCAGGATATCGACCCCGCGCCACAGCCCGTCGGTGATCGGGTTGTCGCCATGCCCGGCGACGATGAAAACGGTGATGGCCGAGAGCAGGGCGGTGTAACCGCCCTTGCCGATGGCGTGATACGAAAAGAATCCGCACACCACCGCCATTGCAAAATAGGTCAGCCACGGCATGCCCAGCCACGCATGCTGCGCCACCAATAACAGGCCGACGCCGGCGCCGATCAAGGTGCCGGTAGCGCGTTCGGCGGCTTTCTTGCCGATGTTGCCGTGGTGTTGCAAGCCGCCGATTACCACCAGCATGGTCACCGACGCCCATTCGCCGTGGGGCAGATTGATGCCGGTGGTCAGCAGGATCGTCGCCAACAACCCCAGTGCGACCCGCACCGCGTGAATGGTTCGTGCATGGCGATAGCGTCGATACGGATCAAGCAATGGCCGCAGGATCCGCCGCAACAGCGGCGGCCAGCGATGGGAGCTGATAGTACTCAGCGCTGATTCCTCCTCAGAAGATGTAGTCGGTGGCGATGAAGTTCGAATCGCGCCCGCGAATGATTTCGCTGATCAGATCCTTGTTGGGTTCCTGGAACTTGGTTGCCACCAGCGTACGGATCGAAAACACCCGCAGTGCATCGTGTACCGACAGCGTGCCCTCGGCGGAGTTCTTGCGCCCGTTGAACGGGTAAGTGTCCGGACCGCGCTGGCACTGGGCGTTGAGATTGATCCGGCCGACCTGGTTGGCAAAGGTGTCGACCAGTCGACCGACCGCCACCGGGTTGGTGCCGAAGATGCTCAGTTGCTGGCCGAAGTCCGACTCCAGGACGTAGTCGATGACGGTGTCGAGGTGACGGTACGGCACGATCGGCACCACCGGGCCGAATTGCTCTTCCTGATACACACGCATCTGCGGCGTCACCGGGTACAGCACCGCCGGATAGAAGAACGAGGCCCGCGCTTCGCCACCGTTCGGGTTGACCACCTGGGCGCCTTTGCTTTGCGCGTCAGCCATCAGCCCATGCAGATAATCGACCTTGCCCGACTCCGGCAGCGGCGTCAGCGAAACCCCGCTGTCCCACGGCATGCCCGGTTTGAGGCTGGCGAGTTTGGCGTTGAATTTCTCGATGAAGCTTTCGACCACGTCTTCGTGCACGAACAGGATTTTCAACGCGGTGCAGCGCTGGCCGTTGAACGACAGAGAGCCGGTAACCGCTTCGCTGACGGCATTGTCCAGATCCACCTCGGGCAGAACGATGCCGGGGTTCTTCGCATCCAGCCCCAGCGCGGCGCGCAAACGGTGTGGTTTCGGGTGCAGTTTTTTCAGGTCGCTGGCGGCCTTGTTGGTGCCGATGAAGGCGAAGATGTCGATCTTGCCGCTGGCCATCAGCGCACTGACGGTCTCACGGCCGCTGCCGTAAATCACGTTGATCACGCCGGTCGGGAAGCTGTCGCGGAAGGCTTCAAGCAATGGGCGGATCAGCAGCACGCCGAGCTTGGCCGGTTTGAACACCACGGTGTTGCCCATGATCAGCGCCGGAATCAGCGTGGTGAAGGTCTCGTTCAGCGGATAGTTGTAGGGGCCCATGCACAGCGCCACGCCAAGCGGGACGCGGCGGATCTGGCCGAGGGTGTCCTGTTCCAGCTCGAAGCGGCTGGAGCGGCGGTCGAGCTCTTTCAGTGCATTGATGGTGTCGACGATATAGTCGCAGGTGCGGTCGAACTCTTTTTCCGAGTCCTTGAGGTTTTTGCCGATTTCCCACATCAGCAGTTTCACCACGGCATCGCGCTGTTGGCGCATGCGCCCGAGGAAGGCCTCGACGTGCTGGATGCGTTCGGCCACGCGCAGGGTCGGCCACAGGCCCTGGCCCCGGTCGTAGGCGCGCACGGCGGCGTCGAGGGCGGTGAGGGCGGTGTCGGCGTCCAGCAGCGGCGTGCTGCCGAGGATCACTTGTTCGTCGCCGTTATCGCCGTGCAGATAGACCGGGCTGCGCACGGTGGCGAGTGGGCCGTCCCAGCGGCGCAACTGGCCATCGACCAGGTATTCGCGTTGTTCGACCTGACCGTCGAGGCGGTATTTTTCCGGGATGTCGCTGACAGAAGGGAACAGGTTGCCAAGGATGTTTGCTGTGGTCATGTCGCTACCCCGCGTCATTGAAAAAGTCTGTAACGGTTATACGCCTGAACGCGCCGAAATTTAAACCCGCAAATGTCACGCGAATGTCACGCGAAACCGCACAGCAGAGCGGGCATCCACACATGATCGTTCCCACGTCGAGGCGTCGAACCGTCTGCGTGGGAATGCCTCAAGGGATGCTCCGCGTTCCAAGCGGACGCAGAGCGTCCAGGGCTGCATTCCCACGCGGCGCGTGGGAACGATCGTCTTCGGTAATGGGCTGGCCCCGTTTGCCCCCCTCAATGTCCCGCAATGCCCTCAACCCGCCGACCTGCCTGCCTTAAGGTGTGACCACAACAATAAGCGAGGCCGTTATGCGGGCAATCCGACTCACATTATTACTGGCATTGGCCATGACGCTGCCTGGCTGTGGCGAAGACCCCAAGCCCCCGGCCAGCACCAACAACGCCATTCCCAAAGACCCGGCGCTGGCGCAGATCTACGCCAACAGCTGCCAGCTCTGCCACGCCAACCCTGCCGCGAATGCGCCGTTGACCGGTGACCGCCAGGCCTGGGAACCGCGCATCCAGCAGGGCGCCGATACGCTGCTCGACCACGCCATCAACGGCTACAACGGCATGCCGCCGATGGGCCAGTGCGTCGAGTGCTCGGAAGAACAATTCCTTCAGTTGATCGGCTTCATGGCCGATCAGCCGCTCCCACAATAAGGATCCTGGCATGCCGATAGATCTGACACGCCGGCAGTTGTTGCAACGGGCAAGCATCGTCGGAGCGTTCAGCGCGCTGGCTTCCAATCCGGCGCTGGGCCAGTTGATGCGCGCGCCACGGCTGATTCCCTGGCGCAACTGGTCGGGCGGCCAGAGCTGCCTGCCGGCGGCGCGGGTGGCGCCGAAGAATCTGGATGAACTGACGACGATCATTCAGCAGGCAACTGGCAAGATCCGCCCGGTCGGCTCGGCGCATTCCTTCAGCGCGCTGGTGCCAACCGACGGTACGCTGTTGTCGCTCAGCTACTTCAACGGCCTGCTCGATCACGACCCGAAAACCCTGCAAGCCGAATTCGCCGCCGGCACGCCGATGTCGCGCATGGGCGTACCGCTCAAGGACGTCGGTCAGGCCCTGCAAAACATGGCCGACATCGATTACCAGACCCTGGCCGGGGCCATTTCCACCTCGACTCACGGCACCGGCAAAACCTTCCAGTCCTATTCCGCACACGTCTGCGGGATGCAACTGGTAACCGCCAGCGGCGAGTTGCTGGATTGCGACCGCCAGCATCACCCCGAGGTATTCAACGCCGCCCGTGTATCCCTGGGCGCGCTGGGCGTAGCGACCAAAATCCGCCTGCAAAACCGCCCGGCCTATCGCCTGCGCGAGCGACAGTGGATCGCCAGGACCGAAGAGTTGCTGGAAGACATCGACAAGAACACCCGCGAAAACCAGCACTGGGAAATGCTCGTCGTCACCCATTCCGACTACGCCTTGTCGATCGCCCTCAACGAAACCACCGACCCGCCCACGCCGCCGATCCCGCCTGAAGAGGAGGGCGGCAACGAGTTCGTGACCCTGATCGAGAAGATCGACAAGTACGGCAGCGATTTCCCGGGCTTGCGCAGCTCGCTGCTCAACAGCCTGCGGCATCTGGCGAGCTTTGATGACCGGGTTGGTGACTCGTTCGACATCTACGCCAACGTGCGCACCGTGCGCTTCAATGAAATGGAATATTCGGTGCCCGCTGAACATGGCCCGGCGTGTCTGCGGGAGATTCTCAAGCTGATCCGCGACAAGGACCTGCGCACCTGGTTTCCCATCGAGTACCGCTACGTCAAGGCCGACGACATTCCGCTGAGCATGTTCGAGGGCCGCGACAGCTGCTCGATCTCGGTCCACCAGCATTACCAGATGGACCACCATAACTTCTTCGCCGCGATCGAGCCGATCTTCTGGAAGTACAACGGCCGGCCGCACTGGGGCAAATTGCACACGCTCAACGCCCGCACGTTGCAAACGCTCTATCCGCGCTGGCAGGAATTCATTCAGGTACGCCAGGCGCTGGACCCGAGCGGCAAGTTTCTCAACGGGCATCTGTCGTCGATTCTGGGGGTGAGCTGATGGCGGTCAATCGACGTAATTTCGTGCTCGGGACTTTGGGTGTCGGCGCTTTGCTGGCGGGGGTTGGCGCATGGCTGCGGCCGGGGGATCGCGGCGGGCCTTACAGCGACTATTTCCGGGCGCTGAACAATGAACTCAAGAGCAAAGGCCCGATGCGCCCGGTGTTGCTGATTGATCTGGATCGCCTCGACCACAACATCGACGTGGTGATGCGCTCGGTCAATCGTGCGGGCAAGCAGTTGAGGCTGGTGGAGAAATCCCTGCCGTCACCGGGCCTGCTCAGCTACATCGGCCAACGGGCAGGGACGCAACGACTGATGTCATTTCATCAGCCGTTTCTCAATCATGATGCGGTGATGTTTCCGCATTCGGACATCCTGCTCGGCAAGCCGCTACCGGTGCGTTCGGCGGAGATTTTCTACCAGACCCACAAAGGCCCGTTCGACCCGGCGAAACAACTGCAATGGCTGATCGACAACCCCGAACGCTTGCAGCAATACCTCGCGCTGGCCCAGGGCTTGGGCACTCGCATGCGGATCAACATCGAACTGGACGTCGGCCTGCACCGGGGCGGCGTCAGCAATCTGAACGTGCTCGGGCAAATGCTCGCGCTGATCGCCGCCAACCCGCAGCATCTGGAATTCGCCGGGTTCATGGGCTACGACCCGTTCGTGGGTATGGGTGTGCCGGGGATTCTCGGTTCGCCCGAGGAACTGTTCGCCAGGGTGATGGTGATTTATCAGCGCTGCGTCGACTTTACCCGGCAGCAATACCCGGCGCTGTGGCAAGACGGCTTGTGCCTGAATACTGCCGGCAGCCCGAGTTACCGCATGCATGAAAACGAGCACCTGAGCACTGAGGTATCGGTGGGCACGGCGATGCTCAAGCCGACTCATTACGACTTGCCTTCTCTGGTTGAACACGAACCCGCCGCGTACATCGCCACGCCGGTGTTGAAAAGCACCGGAGCAGTAAACATCCCGGCGCTGGATGACAAGTCGAAACTGTTTTCGTGGTGGGACACCAACCAGCGCCAGACTTTCTTCATCTACGGCGGTAACTGGATGGCCGAGTTCGAATCGCCGCCGGGGCTTCAAAGCAATGGCGTTTACGGCCGTAGCTCGAATCAGGAGATGGTCAATGGTTCGAATGCCGTGGGGCTGACGATGGAGGATCAAGTCTTTCTGCGACCGACCCAGACCGAAGCCGTCCTCCTGCAATTCGGTGATTTGCTGGCGGTACGTGGCGGCAAGATCGTCGATACCTGGCCGGTTTATTCCTGACCAATAAAACAAGCTCACTCCCACAGGTATTTATGGTGCCTGATCGATCTCATTCGATTTCTGTAATGAAGCTTTTATGACAAAAGTTCGGTAGCACATCGCCAGTCCGGTCATGCCTATGTAACGCGCTTGAGGGGCCCTTTGGGCGCTTTTCACAAGCCGAGGCGGGACGCCGGGAGTGAGGCAATGGGGACTATGGAACGCTACTCGAAAGTGGGCATGCAGGAACTCGATCAACGCCTGTCGAAGATCGTCGAAGCCGCGCGCAAGAAGCCGGTTTCGGTGTATCGCTACGGTGCGCCGTGGGTCTGGATCGTGTCGCAGGATGACTGGCAGGGCGCCTTGAAAGAGGTCTCCAGTTATATTCCGCCGGGTCATTCGCTGGTGCTGCTGCGCCCGCAGATCGACGACCTGCTCGATGCCCATCGCGACCTCCTGCACGACCTCGATGCCCAACCCGGCATGCTGATCGCCCCGCAGACGGTCATGCATATCCTGCTGCTGCAACTGCTGTATTCGGTGCCCAGCGAGCAGCAGCTCTATGAACAGCTCAATTACAACCTGCTGTTCCGCTGGTTTGTCGGCCTCGGCCTGAACCAGAAAGTCTGGAGCTTCAACGTCCTCAGTCGCGACATCGCCACGCTGCTCAACGAGCCGCGTGCGGTGCAGCTCATCCAGAAAATCATCGGTGAAGTGTTCTGCGGCGCGCTGCTGCAAATGCCCGAGTTCTCGCTGAACTTCGCGCTGCTGCACACCTGGCTGGGCAAACACACCGGGCCCCGCACGTCAGCAATTAACAACGCCAGTAATTGACGCACACGCAAGGCGCATGAGCGCCAACAGGTCATCGCGAATTTCAGGGGGTAGTGTGGAGCAGATTTTCACGTCACGGCTGGCGCTGTGGGGCTGGCTGCTGGTGACGGCCGGCGTGCAGCCGGCGTTCGCTGATGAGGCCGCAAACGCAGGTGCGCAACGTCTGGTGGACGTCAACGAATACTTCGTGCGCGGCAACACCGTGCTCGATGCCCGGGCCATCGAAGAAGCGGTGTACCCGTTCCTCGGCCCGCAAAAAGCCTTGAGCGAAATCGAAGGCGCGCGGGACGCCTTGCAGAAGGTCTATCAGGAACGCGGCTATCAATCGGTGTTCGTCGAACTGCCGGAGCAAGCCGTGGCCGACGGCATCGTGTATCTGCAAGTCAGCGAAACCAAGGTCGGCCGGGTGCGTGTGGTCGGCGCCAAACACTATTCGCCGCTGGACATCCGCGACAACGTCCCGGCCCTGAAGGAAGGCGAGGTGCCGGACTTCGCCAAGGTCCAGGGCGAACTGGCGCAACTCAACAAAACCCCGGGCCGGCAGGTAATGCCGCTGGTGCGCGAAGGGCAGCGCCCCGGCACCATGGACGTGGATTTGCAGGTCGAAGACCAGAACCCGTGGACCGCCAGCGTCGGCCTGAACAACGACTACAGCGCCGACACCGAAAAGCTGCGTACTGTCACCAGTCTCGGCTACAACAATCTTTGGCAGTTGGGGCACAGCGTCAACCTGACGTTCTTCACCGCGCCCCAGGAAACCGACAATGCCAAGGTCTGGTCGGGCTCCTACACCGCGCCGCTGACCGAGCGCTGGAGCGTGCAGTTCTCCGGCTACCAGTCCGACAGCAACGTCGCCACCCTCGGCGGCAGCAACGTGCTCGGCAAGGGCCATTCCTACGGGTTAGCGGCGATCTACACGATCCCGTCCAGCGGCAACTGGTCGAACTCGCTGTCGGCCGGCATCGACTTCAAGGACTTCGACGAGCGCCTGATCCTGTCCGGCGAAAGCGATAAGGTGCCGCTCAAATACGCGCCGTTCACCTTCGCCTACAACGGCTATCGCTACAGCGAAAAGAGCCAGCTCGGCCTCGGCCTGAGCCTGGTCGCGGCCACTCGAAGCTTCTTCGGTTACGGCAGCTCCGACGAAGACTTCGACTACAAACGCTACCGCGCCAACCCGAGTTTCGCCGTGCTCAAGGGCGATACCAACTTCACCTGGACCTTCGACAGCGACTGGCAGAGCGCAAGCAAAGCCGCGTTCCAACTGGCGTCGGGGCCACTGGTTTCCAACGAACAATTCTCCGCCGGCGGCGCGACTTCGGTGCGCGGCTATCTGGCCGCTGAACGTACCGCCGATGACGGCTTTCTGCTGAGCGAAGAACTGCGCACACCGTCGCTGGCCAAGTACGTCGGCGGCTGGATGCAGGACTGGCGCTTCTACGCCTTCGCCGAGGGCGCGCAACTCTACCTGCGCGACGAACTGCCGGACCAGGATGCCAATTACGCCCTGGCCAGTGTCGGCCTCGGCACCCGCGCCAGCCTCAGCAAGTGGCTGTCCGGCAGCCTCGACTGGGGCTACCCGCTACTCGAAGGGCCGAACACCTCGAAACAGGAATCGCGCCTGCACTTCAACCTTCAGGCCACTTTCTAACAAGGAGCACCTCCATGCAGCGCCTTTTCCTTTCGTTGTTGATCTGCCTGGGCTTTGTGCTCCCGGCCACGGCTCAGGCCTGGTGGCAGGACGACTGGCACTACCGCAAACAGATCGCCGTCGACACCACGCCGCAAGGCGCCGCGATCAATCAAACCCTTGGCCGCACCGCGCTGCTGGTGCGCCTGCACACCGGCAACTTCACGTTTGACGGCGTGAAAGAGGACGGCTCGGACCTGCGTTTCGTCGCCGCCGATGACAAGACTGTGCTCAACCACCAGATCGAAAGCTTCGACGCGCTGATGGGCATGGCGCTGATCTGGGTCGACGTGCCGAATGTCGAGGGCGGTCAGCGTCAGGACATCTGGATGTACTACGGCAACCAGAAAGCCCCGGCCACCGGCAACGGCCAACTCACGTTCGATCCGAATTACACCGCGCTCTATCACTTTGAGGGCGCCACCGGTACCCCGGCGAAAGACACCACCGCCTACGGCAACACCGCGCAGAGCGCCACTGGCAGCGCGATTGACGGTGTAGTAGGGCGGGCCTTGCAGTTCAGCGGCCAGCCGTTGCTGTTGCCGGCCAGTCCGTCGCTGCAGCACAACGCCGGCAGCGCGTTCACCTTCAGTGCCTGGTTGCGACTGGATCAGGCTAACGGCGAGCAACTGATTCTGGCCCGTCGCGAAGGCGCCCACAGCCTGCTGGTCGGTGTGAATCAGGGCGTACCGTTCGTGGAAATCGACGGCCAGCGCGCCGTCGCCACGCAACCGTTGAATCCGGGCCAATGGCAGCACGTCGCACTGACCGCCGAAGGCGCGAAAGTGACGCTGTACATCAACGGTCGCGAAGGTGCGACGCTGGCTCAAGCGATGCCGGCGTTCAACTCGGTCATGGCCATCGGCGCTGAACTGCATGAAGGTCCTTTCCAGCCGTTCGTGGGTGCCATCGATGAGCTGCGTCTGTCGAAAGTCGCCCGTCCGGCGCCGCTGTTGCTGGCTGACGCCACTTCCCAGGGCGCCGAGTCGAAACTGGTGGCTTACGGCGTCGATGAAGAACAGTCCGGCTTCGGCTTTGGCAGCCTCGGTTTCCTGCTCAACGCCGTGCCGGTCGATGCCTGGGTGATCATCGCGGTGCTGGTGCTGATGATGTTCCAGTCGTGGATCATCATGCTGCGCAAGAACCGCACCCTCAGCCGCGTCACCGCCGCCAACGAAGACTTCCGCGTGCAATTCGCCAAGGTCGGCACTCGCCTGGAAATGTTCGCCGACGACACCCAGCTCGCCCAGCGCTTGCAACATTCGCCGCTGTGGCGCCTGTATCAGGTGGCGGTGAAAGAGATCCGCACCCGCCGCGAGCAGGGCGCCGATACCTCGTCGGTTTCGGCGGCGACCATCGAAGCGATCCGCTGCTCCATGGACGGCGTGCGCACCCGGGAAAACCAGCAACTGAGTTCGAAACTCTCGACCCTGTCCAACGCCATCGCCGGCGGCCCGTACATCGGCCTGCTCGGCACCGTGCTGGGGATCATGGTGGTGTTCCTCGGCACGGCCATGGCCGGTGACGTAAACATCAACGCCATCGCGCCAGGCATGGCGGCAGCATTGCTCGCTACCGCCATGGGCCTGTTCGTCGCGATCCCGGCGCTGTTTGGCTACAACCGCCTGATCACTCGCAACAAGGAAGTCAGCGCCGACATGCGTGTGTTTGTCGACGAGTTCATCACCCGTCTGGCGGAGATGCACGGCGAAGGCCAGTCCAGTGAGGCGGCGCATCAGCGCGGTCATCACGCCAATCACTCCGTACCGGCCTGAGGAGCACTGACATGGCGTCCGTAAATGCCTCCCACGACGATGACGAAGATGCAGCGGTGGACAGCATCAACATCACGCCACTGGTGGACGTGCTGATGGTGGTGCTGGTGATGTTCATCCTCACCGCCACCGCGCAGGTCTCCGGGATCCAGATCAACCTGCCCAAGGCCAGCGCCGCCGTGTCGCTGTCCGAGGCCAAGACCAAGGCGATTTCGGTCAACGACGGCGGCCAGGTGTTCCTCGACGCCTACCCGGTGACGCTGCCGGAGCTGGAAGAGCGCCTGCGCATCGAGAAGGCGCAGAACCCGGACTTCCCGGTGATCGTGCGCGGCGATGCCACGGTGCAATACCAAAAGGTCATCGAAGTGCTGGATCTGTTGCGCCGGCTCGAACTGTCCCAGGTCGGTCTCGTTACCGGCAAACCGACGCAGGGCTGAGTGATGACTGCACAACTGCCAATCGAGCCTCTACCGGTGAAGAAGTCGCCACTGCGCTACGTGAAGTGGGGCGCCGGGCTGATCCTCGGTGCGCTCGCCGCGTGGTTCCTGTGGCAGTGGGCCAACGACATGAGCGGTATCCGTCGGGAAGCGCCGAAGGTGCCGACGATCATTCCCTTGCCGCCACCGCCACCTCCGCCGCCGGAAAAACCGCCGGAGCCGGAAACCCCGGTCGAGGAAAAAGTCGTCGAGCCCGAGCCAACGCCGGAGCCGCAAGAGGTCAAGCCTGAAGAGGAAGCACCGCCATCGCCGGCCGACGACCTGGCCAACCCGATGCAGATCGACGGCGACGCCCAGAGCGGCAGCGACGCGTTCAACATCGGCGCGGGCAAGGGCGGCGGCATGGCCGGCGCCGGCGGTGGGCGACTGGGCAACGGCACCTACAGCCAGTTCCTAGCGTTCACCTTCCAGAAGCTGCTGCGCGAAAACCCCGACCTGCGCAACCTGGCGTTTTCGCTGCAGGCCGATGTGTGGCTGAGCAGTGTCGGCGAGATCACCCGGGTCGAGCTGATCAAGTCCAGCGGCAACCCCGAGATCGATACGCAAGTGCTCGCCGCGCTGCGCAACGCGCCCGCTTTAAGCGAACGGCCACCGGCCTCCATCACCTTGCCTGTGCGCATGTCCCTGCAAGGGCGGCGTCCGGGTTAACCGAATTCATAAAGCTGTATGAAAAGGAGTTGTGTGCAGATGATTTCCAACGTGAATCGATTGTCCCTGGCGGTCGGCATGGTCATCGCGACCCTGGTCGGTCAGGCCGCGGCAGCGCCAGCGCCCTCGGAGAACGCCACGATCAATCTGATCCGCTTGCTGGTCGAGCAGGGCATTCTGAAACAGGACAAGGCCGACGCGCTGATCGCCCAGGCCCAGAACGAAGCGGCCCAGGCCAAACAGGCTGCGGCGTCCACCGCTGTGGCAGCCGGGCCGGTCGCGGCGCCGGGCGATGTGCGGGTGCAATACGTGCCGGCTGCGGTGCGCGACCAGATCCGTGATCAGGTCAAGGCCGAAGTCATGGCCACCGCCAAACAGGAAAACTGGGCCGCGCCCAACACTTTCCCGGACTGGGCGTCACGCATCAGCTTTGACGGTGACATTCGTCTGCGTGACGAATCGCGCTACTACTCGGGCAGCAACAGCAACGAAATCGTCGACTTTGCCAAGCTCAACAACAACGGCCCTTACGACGTGAATCCCAACAGCAGCACCGCGTTGCCGCCGTTGCTCAACACCCGCGAAGACCGCGAAAACCTGTTTCGCCTGCGCGCCCGGCTGGGCATGAAAGCGGAGATTTCACCGCAATGGACCGCCGGCATCCGCATCGGCACCGGCTCGGACAACAACCCGGTGTCGACCACCCAGAACCTCGGCGGTGGCTTCTCGAAAAAGGACATCTGGCTCGATCAGGGTTACCTGACCTGGAAGCCGTCGGATGAGCTGACCCTGACCGGTGGCCGCTTCGCCAACCCGTTCCTGTCCACCGACATGCTGTATTCCAACGACCTGAACTTCGACGGCGTGGCGGCCATCTTCGACCACAAGCTCAACCGCGACTGGGGCGTGTTCGGCACCCTCGGCGCGTTCCCGGTGGACTACACCAACGACACCACCACCAGCAACGGCTTCGACAAGGAAGAAAGCGATAACAAATGGCTGTACGGCGCGCAAATCGGCGCCAAATGGGCGATCAACAGCAACAACCGCTTGAAAGGCGCGCTGGCCTACTACCGCTTCGACGACATCGAAGGCCAGCGCTCCAGTCCTTGCGAACCGTGGGCCGGCGCACCGGGCTGCGACAGCGACGGCACCCGCGCAGCGTTCATGCAAAAGGGCAACAGCGTGTTCCTGCTGCGTGACATCACGCCGAACCCGCTCAACCCGAGCACCACGCCGCAGCCGCAATTCGTGGGCCTGGCGTCCGAGTTCAACCTGCTGGACCTCAACGTGGTGTGGGACGCCGACCTGCCGGAAGACTTCAAACTGCGCGGCCAGGGCAACTACATCCACAATCTCGGCTACGACGAAGGCGACATGCGCAAGCGTTCGGCCGGGCAACTGGTCAACAACCTCGGCAGCAACGGCAACATCGAAAGCGGCGCCAATGCGTGGATGGTCCAGTTCACCCTCGGCAACGCGCTGGAGCTGAAGAAGCAGGGCGACTGGAACCTGTTCGCCGGCTACAAGTACATCCAGCCGGACGCCTTGCCGGACGGCTTCAACGACTCGTCGTTCCACCTGGGCGGCACCAACGCCAAGGGCTATATCCTCGGCGGCAACTACGGCCTGGCAAAGAACGTTTACGCCACCGGCCGCTGGATGAGCACCGAGGCGGTGTACGGTGCGCCGTTCGACATCGACGTCATGCAGCTTGAGATCAACACGCGCTTCTAAGCGCCGGGAGAGGATTATGAAAATCCGCTTTTTATGGCTTGGGCTCGGGATGTTGATCGCCACCGGGGCGAGCGCCGAAGGCATGGAGGAACGCCTGCGCACCCAGTTGCGCAGCACAACCCAGCAGCTGCAAACCCTGCAAAGCCAGCAGGCCCAGGCCAGCGCCGCGCAACTGGCGGCGCAGAACGAAGCCAAGGCTGCCCAGGCGCAAATCAAGCAATTGACCGCCGAACTGGCCAAGGCCAAAGGCCTTGCCGAGCAACTGGCCGGGCAGCAGCAAACCTTGCACAGCCAGGCCCAGGCGCAAGTCGCGGCCAGCAACGAGCAGACCGGCAAGTTCAAGAAGGCCTACGAAGAGCTGTTGGTCCTGGCCCGTGCCAAAGAGGCAGAACGGTCTAAGCTTCAAGCGCAATTGACTGAGCGTGACACACAAGTGCAGCAATGTTCGGTCAAGAATCAGCAGATGTACGGCGTGGCCAAGCAGATTCTCAGCGCCTACGAAAACATCGATGTGGCCGAGGTGATGAAGATCCGCCAGCCCTTCGCCGGCAGCGCCCGGGTCAAGTTCGATGAACTGGCTCAGGGTTTTGGCGATGAACTGTACAAGACTCAATTCGATGCGCCGCAAGCCGCGATTGCGCACTGATTAAAAGACTCATGGACAAGGAAGACGTAATGACTCAATTGATCTCCCACGTATCCCCGCAATCCCTGACCGACGTGCTGCAAGCCGCCGGTTATCGTGTCAACCAGACCGAACAGAACGGCATCGTCCAGTTGCTCAGCGCCAGCCAGGGCATCGGTTACGCCTTGCGTTTCGGCAACCCGGCGGTGGCGGAACAGGGCAGCTACGTCGACTTCACCTTCAGCTGCGCCTTGCGCGTGCAGGGTGAGCTGCCGGCCGGTGTGGCGGAGCAGTGGAACGCGACCCGCCGCTTTGCCCGGTTGTCGTTGCAGGGCGAGTTCCTGGTGATGGAAATGGACGTGGTGGTGGCCGCTGGCGTCAGCAACGATCACCTGCGCGGCAACCTGGAATTGTGGGATCGCCTGTTGCAGGAATTCATCGTTTACCTGCGTGATTTCACCCAGAACGCCGCTGCCGCTCAGGCTCCAAAGGTTGAGCAAGAGGAAGTTGCGCTGTGACGAAACCTGCCATGGTAATCAGCGCCGCTGCGGTGGCGCTGTTGGTGGTGGCCGTGGCGCTGGTGGTGCGGCCGGGCAATGACCCGGTCGCCGCCCAGCAACAGGCGCCGGTGATTGCGGCGAACAATGGACCGGCAGTGGCCAGATTAGGCAATCAGCAGGTTTCGCCGGAAGAATTGCAGGCGCTGCTGGCCGCCGTACCGCCCCAGACCCGCGAACAACTGCGCGGCAATCGTGAGGCGCTGGAGCGCTGGATACGTTCACGCCTGGCCGAAAAAGCCGTGCTGGAACAGGCCGACGCCCAAGGCTGGGCGCAACGTCCGGACGTGGTTCGGCAAACCCGTGCCGCCACTGAGCAGATCGTGTTCCGCGACTATTTGCAGTCGGTGAGCCAGGTGCCGGCGGATTACCCGAGCGACGCCGAGTTGCAGCAGGCGTATGACGCGGGCAAGGCCAACTGGCAGACGCCGGCGCTGTATCGGGTCAGCCAGATTTTCCTCGGGGTGAACGAGCCGCAGAATCTTGAAACCGTGCGCAAGCAGGCTACGGAATTGAGCAAGAAAGCCCAGGCAACCCCGGCGGAGTTTGCAGCGCTGGCCAAGGAATTTTCCCAGGACCGCCTGACCGCTGACCGTGGCGGTGACACCGGCCTGCAACCGTTGCAGCAACTGGTGCCGCAAGTGCGTGGTGCCGTGGCGCGACTCAAGGTTGGCGCGGTGTCCGATCCCGTTCAAAGCAGCGCCGGTTTCCACGTGATCAAACTCACCGAACAGCAACCGGCCCGTACCGCGACCCTCGACGAACTGCGCGATCAACTGACCCAGGCCTTGCGGGCTCAACGTCAGGAGCAGATCGCCCAGGCGTATCTGGACGGCATGCTCAACACCGCGACGCTGAGCATCGACGGGGCCGAGCTCAATAAAGTGCTGGAGGAAAAACTGTAATTCAGATCCACCTCTGAACTCTGTGGGAGCGAGCTTGCTCCGGGCGGCGTTCCGACGAAAGCGGTGTATCTGGCAATGAGATGTTGCGTGTGCCGATGCCTTCGCGAGCAAGCTCGCTCCCACAATGGATTTATGCAAAGGCAAACAACAAAGATCGACAGGGAGTCATCGATGTCATTCACCGAACCCGCAGCACGACAAAGCAGCGCCGAATTTCGCTGGCCCAAGGACAAGGATGAACCCTGGCTGGCGCAAGCCGCGACGCTCGACAGTGACGTCGCGCAATACTTTCTGGTCAGCGCACGTTGCGGCTGCTTCATGCAGGCCGCCCGCAGCCTCAACGTGCGCTCGACCCTGCTGCGCAAACAACTGGCGCAACTGGAACAACAACTGCAATGTGCGCTGTTCAGCTTCCAGGGCAGCGCTCTCAGCCTGACCCGCGAAGGCCAGCAATTGCAGGCGCAACTGGTGGCCCTGGCCCACGAACGCAAACTCCCGGTGATCGAGCAGCCCCTGATCAGGCTGGCGGTCGCCGAATCGATCCTGCACGACATCCTCGGACGCGACCTCATCGCACTGCTGCGCCGCAACGCCAGCGTGCGCCTGGAGATCATCGCCCTCGACAGCGAACTGGCCCTGCGCGCCGTCAGCGCCGACATCGTGCTGTGGCTCGCCCACGGCGAAACCCCGCACCCCGGCCCGACCTTCGCCACCAGCGAACCGCAACGCCTGGCGCAACTGGAATACCAGCCGCACATCGCCAAACGCTACTCCCGCGTGACCGCACGACCAGAAAGCCCGGATGATCTTGCCGATTTCATGCTGGTGCAATGGCAGCATGACCGGCAGATCGACAGCTTCCGGCCCTGGAACAATCTGGTCGAACAGCGCCTGGCCGGAGTGGTGCAGATGCAGTCCTACGAGCTGATGCTGGAGATGATCCGGTGCAGCGCATGCATTGGTTTGTTGCCGATGTACATGAGCCGGTTTGATCGCGGGCTGGTGGCGTTGCCGGGGGTATTTGAGGAGGCGATGCGGTTGCAGGCGTGGTTGGCGGTGAACAGTGAATCGCAGGAGGTCGGGGAGGTGCAGGTTTTGGTGGAGTTGATTCAACGCACGTTCAATGAGCGACAGGAGTGGTTTGAGTAGTTTTTCTCAGATCGTAGATCGTTCCCACGTCGAGGCGTCGAACCGTCCGCGTGGGAATGCCTCAAGGGACGCTCCGCGTTCCAGCTCCGGAAGGGACGCGGAGCGTCCCGGGCTGCATTCCCACGCGGAGCGTGGGAACGATCAGGCGATCAGGTTACAGAGGCGCCTCAGTCTTCAACTCCAGATTATCCAGCGCCCGGTTCACCGCCAGTTCCCCCAGCATGATCAATTGCGCAATCCCCAGCAGCACATGCCGATGCGAGCCGTCCACCAGCCCGGCGAAATCGCTGGCCATGGTTTTGGCCGAGGTCAGGGTTTCGCAGGCGTCGGCCAGCAGTTCTTCGCTGTCGACGCCGGGGGCGATGAGGTAGCGGGTGTTGGGTTTGAGCAGCGGTTTTCTGGGGTGGAACGGATTGAGGTAGTGATCGAGGGCGCGTTCGGCGGCTTCGTGGAATTTCTTGGAATCGAGGGTTTCGTAGGGCGAGGTCGGGTCGGTTTCGGGTGGATTGGGTGTTGGTTTGATCATGATTGAATCTCCAGAGTCATGGAGACGCCACGATTCGCTGCGATACGAAGGGGTGGCAGCTATACGCGGGTCGCAGACCGGGACTCTAGAACCGGCAGACCCGAGGGTCTCCCACGTACAGCCGCCATAAAACTGGAGGGTGTTGTGCGTCTAGAGATCGCGGGCTGCGAGACCCGATCGCTGATTCATCAGCGACCCGGAAACGATAGGGCCGGCCCCCAAGGCACACAAGCCGGCGGATTCTGGCGGAAGCGTAGGCAATGGCGCAAGGCGTTGTGGCTTGCTGGAAGTTTTGGTCAACGGCTTTAAACAGGCATGGCGAATCCGTGAGGAAGCGGTTTACATTGACCGGCCACGCACTGATCCAGGAGGGATCGTTCATGCTTGAGCACAACCCCGCGATTGATCTCGAACGCTTCAACGAATGCCATCTTGAAGGCGTCACCGCGCTCTACAACGACCCGGCGTTAGCGCGGCAAGTGTTGCAGATGCCGTTTCAATCCTCCGAGATCTGGCGCCAGCGCCTGATGCCGGACAGCGAGCGGGTGTTGAAACTGGTGGCACTGCACCAAGGGGTGGTGATCGGTTATCTGGGGCTGGAGGCTTTTTCCCGGATTCGTCGCAGTCATGCCGGCAGCATCGGGCTGAGTGTTGCGGTGGCCTGGCAAGGCAAGGGGGTGGGGACGAAACTGATGGCGGCGGCGCTGGATGTTGCCGACAACTGGATGAACCTGCACCGGGTCGAGCTTTCGGTGTACGCCGACAACGAAGCAGCCATCGGGCTCTATCGCAAGTTCGGCTTTGAGACCGAAGGCTTGTTTCGCGATTACGCCGTGCGTGACGGGCAATGGGTCGACACTCTGAGCATGGCGCGCCTGCGCCAGACGCCAACGGTTTGAAAGATCGTTCCCACGCTCCGCGTGGGAATGCAGCCCGGGACGCTCCGCGTCCCTTCCGGAGCTGGAACGCGGAGCGTCCCTTGAGGCATTCCCACGCAGACGGTTCGACGCCTCGACGTGGGAACGATCAACGAGCAACGGCAGTTGCTCACATTTCGAGGTTGACCCACCCCGGCTTCGCCACCTCCGGCGCTACCGCTTTCACGGTCTTGCCGGTGGCCAGCTCAACCCGCCGCGCCACCTCCGGATCATCCGCAAACGGCGTCAGACTTGCCTCATCCAGGCTTTCAGCCGTTTCATGGCGCAAGCAATACTCCACCGACAACCACAAAAACAGCACGCCCAACACATTCAAGAAAACATCGAACATGACCGGCTCCCTTTATCAGGCGATCTGCGCTTCACGGTGGGCAATTGCAACATCCGCCACCCGCACCGTGCGCCACACGTTGTAGGCCATCAGCAGCATGCCGCTGAGGAAGAACACCCCGCCTGCAAATCGCACCACAAACCCGGGATGGCTGGCCTGCAGCGCCTCGACGAACGAATAAGTCAGCGTGCCGTCCTCGTTGATCGCCCGCCACATCAGGCCCTGGGTAATCCCGTTGACCCACATCGAAGCGATGTACAAAACGGTACCGATGGTCGCCAGCCAGAAGTGCAGGTTGATCAGCGGCGTGCTGTGCATCCGCTCGCGGCCAAAGACTTTCGGCACCATGTGATAGGTCGCCCCGAAGGTGATCATCGCCACCCAGCCAAGGGCGCCGGCGTGGACGTGGCCGATGGTCCAGTCGGTGTAGTGGGAGAGGGCGTTGACGGTCTTGATCGCCATCATCGGGCCTTCGAAGGTCGACATGCCGTAGAACGCCAGCGACAGGACGAGGAAACGCAGGATCGGGTCGGTGCGCAACTGATGCCAGGCGCCGGACAGCGTCATCATCCCGTTGATCATGCCGCCCCAGCTCGGCGCGAGCAGGATCAGCGACATCGCCATCCCCAACGACTGCGCCCAGTCCGGCAGCGCGGTGTAGTGCAAATGGTGCGGGCCGGCCCAGATGTACAGGGTGATCAACGCCCAGAAATGCACGATTGACAGGCGGTACGAATACACCGGCCGATTGACCTGTTTCGGCACGAAGTAATACATCATCCCGAGGAACCCGGTGGTCAGAAAGAAGCCCACCGCGTTGTGCCCGTACCACCACTGCACCATGGCGTCGGTGGCGCCGGAATACACCGGATAGGACTTGAACCAGTCCACCGGGATCGACAGGTGATTGACCACGTGCAGCATGGCGATCACCAAAATGAATGCGCCGAAGAACCAGTTGCCGACGTAGATGTGTTTGGTCTTGCGCTGCACCACGGTGGTGAAAAACACGATGGCGTATGCAACCCAGACCACGGCCATCCAGACCGCGCCGGAGAATTCGATTTCGGCGTATTCCTTGGTGGTGGTGTAGCCCATCGGCAGGCTGACCAGCATGATCACGATCACTGACTGCCAGCCCCAGAAAGTGAACGCGGCGAGTTTGTCTGAGTACAGCCGCACCTGGCAGGTCCGCTGCACCGCGTAATAACTGGCGGCAAATTGCGCGCTGCCGGCGAAACCGAAAATCACCAGGCTGGTGTGCAACGGTCGCAAGCGGCCGAAGGTGGTCCACGGCAAGTCCAGATTCATGTCCGGCCATACCAGTTGCGAGGCGATCCATACCCCCATCGCCATGCCCACGACACCCCAGAAAACAGTGGCGATGACGAATTGGCGGACGACCTTGTAGTTATAAGCCTGTCCGATTGTTGCTGTGCTCATGGTCAATTCTTCCACGGTTGCAAAGTCTTGCCAGGCCACCCGGTCTGGCACGAGCTGCACTGTAGAAACCCCACCGGAAACAAAACAGGCTCAGGAATTGTTCATTTATGCGGATCAGATCCAGGCGCTGCCTGCGGCCATCTGACGCGCCCTGATACGGTTTTTATGCGTTCAGCTGAATCTGTAACGGGCTGCGCTGCAACGTCATAGTGCTTTCAGGAATCTGTGGGAACGAGGCATCTAGAGATTGCGCCAGATCGCGCAATCTCTAGATGCCTCGTTCCCACAGGAGTTGTGCTGAGTGCTGATGAGGTAGCCGATGTATCAATACGACGATTACGACCGGGCGCTGGTGTTCGAGCGCGTTGCGCAGTTTCGCGATCAGGTCGAGCGCTTCATGGCCGGGGAGTTGAGCGAAGAAGAATTCCTGCCGCTGCGCCTGCAGAACGGCCTGTACATGCAAAAGCACGCTTACATGCTGCGGGTGGCGATTCCCTACGGCACGCTGAGCGCCGTGCAGATGCGCACATTGGCGAGCATCGCCAGTGACTATGACCGAGGTTACGGCCACTTCACCACGCGGCAGAACATGCAGTTCAACTGGATCGAGCTGCACCAGGTGCCGGACATCCTTCAACGTCTGGCGCAGGTCAACATGCATGCGATCCAGACCTCGGGCAACTGCGTACGCAACATCACCACCGAAGCTTTCGCCGGCGTCGCGGCGGACGAGTTGATCGACCCGCGCCCGCTGGCGGAGATCCTGCGGCAATGGTCGACGATCAACCCGGAGTTCCTGTTCCTGCCACGCAAATTCAAGATCGCCATCTGCTCGGCGAAGCACGACCGCGCGGCGATCATGATGCATGACATCGGCCTCTACCTTTACCCCGGCCATGACGGGCAGATGCTCTTGCGAGTGATCGTCGGCGGCGGTCTGGGGCGCACGCCGATCCTCGGTTTGCAGATTCGCGACGGCTTGCCGTGGCAGCATTTGCTGTCCTATGTCGAGGCGGTGCTGCGGGTCTACAACCCCCACGGCCGTCGCGACAACAAGTACAAGGCGCGGATCAAGATTCTGGTCAAGGCGCTGGGCATCGGGGCGTTCGCCAAAGAGGTCGAGGAAGAGTGGCAACACCTCAAGGACGGCCCGGCGCAACTGACGGAGGATGAATACCAGCGAGTCGCCAGTGCTTTCGTGCCGCCGAGCTATCGCACGCTGGCGGATACGGATCTGGATTTCGGCACGCACCTGGCCGAGAACGCGGCGTTCGCCCGCTGGGTCGCGCGCAACGTGCAGCCGCACAAGGTGCCGGGCTACACCAGCGTGGTGCTGTCGACCAAACCGGGCCTGGCTTCGCCACCGGGGGATGTGACCGGTTTGCAGATGCTGGCCGTGGCCGACTGGTCCGAGCGCTTCGGTTTTGGCGAAATACGCATCGCCCACGAGCAGAACATCGTCCTGCCGGACGTGCCCAAATCCGAGCTTTTTGCGTTGTGGCAACTGGCGAAAGAGCAGGGCCTGGGCGCGGCCAACGTCGGTCTGCTGACCGACATCATTGCCTGCCCCGGCGGGGATTTCTGTGCGCTGGCCAACGCCAAATCGATCCCGATTGCCCAGGCGATTCAGGCACGCTTTGACAACCTCGACTACCTGCACGATCTGGGCGACATCAGCCTGAACATTTCCGGCTGCATGAACGCCTGCGGCCATCATCACATCGGCAACATCGGGATCCTCGGCGTCGATAAAAACGGCAGCGAGTGGTACCAGATCACCCTCGGCGGTGCTCAGGGCAAGAACAGCGCACTGGGCAAAGTCATCGGTCCGTCGTTCAGCGCCGCTGAAGTGCCGCAGGTGATCGAGCGGATCATCGGCACGTTCGTCCGTTATCGCGAGGCCGAAGAGTTGTTCGTCGATACCGTGGCGCGCATCGGACTGGAGCCGTTCAAGGAACGGATCTACCCGAAAGCGCTGGAGGTGCCGGCATGAACAATCTGCTGCGCATGGAGGCGGGCGGGGCGCGGATCGTGCTCGACGATCCATGGACGCTGGTCCGCTCGCCTGAAACGGAGCCCGGCGCCGGAATGTTGATTCTGCCGCTGGCCCACTGGCTTGAATCGCCCTCGACCCATGCGGTCTGGCTCGGCCCGGACGATGGCGTCGAAAGCCTGCTGCCATTTCTGACCTCGCTGCCGTTGATCGCCCTCGACTTCCCGAGCTTTCGCGATGGCCGCGCCTACAGTCAGGCCTATCTGCTGCGCAGCCGTTTCGGCTGGAAAGGCGAGTTGCGCGCCATTGGCGATGTGCTGCGCGACCAGCTCAGCCATATGCGCCAGTGCGGTTTCGACAGCTTCGCGGTGCGCGAGGACAAATCCGCCGAGGATGCGCTCAAGGGCCTGGCCGGGATGAGCGTGTTGTATGGGCGCTCGGTGATTGAACCGCGACCGCTGTTCCGGCGCAGGTGATGCAGGGGAAACCCCTAGAACCCTGATGAATCGGGGATTTTCCCTTGGGTCGATGGTGGCCTTTTGGTAGAGTCCCCGTCGCCAGCGGGTTTTCGGCTGGACGACGGAACGAAGAAGGGAGTCTGATCAGTGAGTCCGGGCAAAAAAATTCTGGGCATCTCCGCGTTGCTGCTGATGGTGACGCTGTGGGCCGGTTACATCTATGTGTTCAACGAAAACCGTGGCGGTCAGCTCGGTGGCGTCGGCGAAAGCACCGCCTGGTGCGGCACGCCGCCGAACACACAAGCGGCGCTGCAGGGCAAGGATCAATTGACCTTGCGCATCACCAACAACCTGCGCGGCGAGTTCATGCTCAGCGGCGCGGTGGTGGTCTCCGAACGTACTTTCAACCGCTATGACCTGGGCCGCAACGAACTGCGTCTGCGCCTGGAACCGTTGCAATGGTCCTACGGCGTCACGCCGATCTTCCTTGAGCAAGTAAAAGTCCTGCCCCTGAGCCGCAACCTCGCCTCGACCGACAAGAGCGCCTTCGCCGAACTCGAATCGCGCCCGATCAGCGTTCAGGGCCGGGTCACCGAGTTTCCCTTCGACACCTATCGCTACGGCTACAAACCGGTGCTGTATTACCTCAAGGGCAGCGAGCGTATCGACCTGCGCTTCAAGAACATCACCACGCTGATGGAGGTGTCCAACACCTTCACGCCGATCCAGAAGTACAACCGCGCTGACTACATCAACGAGAAAAACTCGATGATCCGCGACGAAGACTACAAGGCCTACGGCCCCCACGAATGCGCGTTCAGCGTCGAGCGCAAAGGCTCGTTCAAGGTCGTGGTGCTGTTGATGCTGCTGGTGCTGTGCCTGCCGTTGCTGCTGGTGTTCTACCGCGATGAACCGGGGATCGACTTCCTCGCCACGCTGGTGGGAATCGGCGTGGTACGCACTGTGCTGGTGGGGCCGGTGCAGGATTTCCAGCTGTACGACATCGATTTTCTGTTCGGAGCGGCAATTTTGCTGGTGGGCACGGTGTCGCTGATCAAGGCGATGCGGGCAAACAGCCGGCGGGAGATGGCGTTGAGGAGCGGGGAGACTTCGAGCTGGTAGCAGAAAGCTTCAAGTACCGGTGATGGCCCGGACCTTTCAAAGGTCCGGGCCCGGCATTGCCCAGTGTCGGCGTTTCTGATCGCAAACGACGCGGATTCAGCTATACCTGTAACTCCCCCGACGCAATAAATTCGGCCTTCCGACAGGAGTTACAGCATGAAGCTAGCCGTAATGATGAGCACCCTGTGCATTGCCACGCTGGGCGTAGTGGGCTGCTCCAGCAAAACCGTCGCACCCGACGAATACTCAGGCTTCCTCAAGGACTACAGTCAGCTCAGGGAGGCCAAATCTCCGTCGGGGGCCGAAGTGATGCGCTGGATCGACCCGAAAATCGACATCGGCAAATTCACCAGCGTCTACGTCGAACCGACCCAGCTCTATCCCAAACCGCAACCCACCGTGAAGATTCCGCAGCAGACCCTCAACGGCATCACCAGCTATTACGATCAGGCACTCAAGCGTGAATTGGGCAAATCCCTGCCGCTGGCCTCAGGCCCCGGACCGGGTGTGATCGTGGTGCGCGCGGCCATCACCGCCGTCAGCAGCAAGACCGAAGGCCTGCATGCCTATGAAGTGATTCCGATTGCTCTGGTCGCCGCAGCGGTCAGTACCGCCAGCGGGATTCGTGATCAGGAAACCACCCTGGCGACCGAAGCGGTGTTCCTCGACGGCGGCACCAACAAGGTGGCGGCGCAAGTGGTGCGCAAGGGCACCGGCAAACCACTGGAAAACGATTCGCAGGTGATGAAGGCCGATGATGTGAAAAGCGTGATCGACGGCTGGGCGGCGGATCTGCATCAGTCCTACCTCAAGCTCAAGGCCAGGTAAGACCGGCGCGCCGGGTTGCCCCAACGGACGACCCGGCGGGTTCACTGCGTCAGAAGTTGGCGCGTGCCAGCCGGTTGTAATGGCTGAGCAAGCCGTCGTAACTGCGGGTCACGGCGTAATAGTCCTCGCTCAGGCGCTGAGGCTGTGCATGGTTCTGCCAGTCTGCCTGCAGGGTGTTCAACGCCTCGAGATAGTTTTGCCCCGGCTCGCCAATGCGCAGCCACAGATCACGCGCGGCATCGGTCTTGTTCTGGAACCCACCGGTGCGCGGCGCGAGCCAGGGTTCGCGACGGTTCCAGGCCTGTTGCAGCTTTGCGGTGGTCTCGGCAAGCAATTTCGGGGTCAGGGTGCGTTTTTTCATCGCTTCGTCGAGCACATCGACGGTCTCCCGCGCCTGAATCATGTACGCCAGCAAATCCCAGTGAATGTCCCTGCCCAGACGCGCTTCGAGCAGCTTGAGCTGTTCGGGACGCTGCGCGGCGTCGAGCGGCAGCAGGCTTTGCCGCAGAGCCGTCGAAGCGCCGATGTACTCCTGTGACACGCGCTCGATCGCCGCGAGTTCGCCAGGTGAGGGCTGTTGCGATCCGGAGATGAAACTCGCCTCTCGGTAAAAGCGCGCTGGAGCAATGGTCGTCGTGACGTGATTCAGCGTCCGGACATACTCGTTGGCCTGTCGCGCCAGCTCTGGTTGCCAGGTCAGCAATTCGAGTTTTTCCGTGAGGCCCTGACCGCAGACATCACGCTGTATGTCGCGCACGTTGAACGCGTCACTGTCGTCGAAATCCTTGAGGCTCTTCAACCAGCGCTGGTCGCGAGGCAAGGGCGGTTGAGGGTTCTTGTAGCGATCGTAGGCCGCTCGCCATTGCACGTCGATCCGGTTGACGCACGCGATCAGCGGGCTCAGGGCATTGGCCTGAGCGGTGACCGGCGCATCGCGTCCATCCAGCCAGAGATCGAGCTGGAGGAAAGGTCGGGTCGCACTGGTCAGCGCCATCACCACCAGCGCGAAGAAAATACCGACGCAAAACATCACTCTGCTGCTCATGGTCGCGCCTCCTTGCCGTACCACTGTTCAACGGTGGCCGGTGCGCTGCATTCGGCGGTGGTGGCCGGCAAGCGGCTGCACAGGCGTTCGGTCCAGGGTTGCAGGCCCTGATTGCGATTGACTGTGCCTTGGCTGGCGACCACCTTGAACACGCCGAGCACAAGGGCCAGCACCACAATCCCGAGGATCGTCACGCCGACTTTCACGGCAGGTCGGCTCTCTGCCCAGGACACCCGTGGCCGGGACTGCCAGCGCCGCACCAGTCCGAACGTTGCAAGGGTTGCGGCATACACCACGCCGGCAATCGGGCCGAAAAACCAGCCAAGCCCGGCCACCATCAGCGCGCCGGGCACGAAGTCGCGCAGCACGCCGAACGGCGGCGAGTCTTTGAGGGATCCGGGGCAAAGACTTGCGCTGAGCCGGTCATCCAGCCGCCATACGCGATGTGCAACGTTGTGCACCAGCCAATTGAGCCCCGCCACGATCACGCTAAACACCACGGTCGAGATCATGACGATATTGATCAGTCCACTGAGGCGCGCGCCCAACGGAATGTAATGGGTGAACGCGCCGATCAGGCAGGCCAACACCACGCCCACGTAGGTTGGCCAGTCGTTGAAACTCAGTTCCCAGTCGCGCCAGAAAAACGCCGTGCCGCCGGGCATCTGCGCGCAGACATTGGGGTGATTGGCGTACAGCTCGGAACTCAATTTGCGGCACTGCGCCCAGTCTTCTTCGCGCAAGCGTCGGGCCAGCGCACGGCGGGCGCTGAACGAGCCGGTACCCAGCAGCAGGCGGGCGGCGCGGTGTTCGGGGGTGGCGGGTGGTTCCAGGGCGAGCTGTTGCTGGCGTGCCACAAAAAACGGCGCATTTTGTCGAGCCAGCAGACGTTGCCATTCGCCGTCAGGGCAGGGATTTCCTGTGCCGCCGTGCCAACCCTGACCGGTGCGCACCCGTTCGAATACCTCGGGAGACCAGAAAGACGAATCCAGCAGCATCTGGCTCAGGGCACGGTTGAACCATTGCTGATGTTGTTCAATCGCCAGCCAGTTGAAATCCGCACGGCGGGCGTAGGCCTGGAGGAATTCGTCAACGTCTTCGCGTTCGAGGGCATCACGCATCGGTTGCGTGATACGCGTGCGCTGCCGGGCCAGCAACAGCTCGATCGATTCCTCATCCAGCTCCAGCCGTTGCCAGGCGCTGAACCAGAAAAAGGTCGGCACTGCCCAGTCCACCAGAGTGTCGGAGGATTGCGGGTGTTCGATGCAGTGATGCAGCAGCGTGTCCTCGAAGATGTGCGCACAGCCTTGTTCGAGGGCGACGGTGTGGCGATGTTCGAGCTCTTCAACGCTGAGCCCGTCCAGCGAGCGGGTTGCCAGTTGCAGGGCGTCGACCTCGACCACGGTCAGGCCGCTCAAGTCCCAGGATTCCTCAATGCGCTGGTCCTGCGCTTGTTCCTGCACTTCGTCCTGATCCTGCGCGTGATACTGCTGCCATTCCTTGTAGGCCAGCGCCTGCTCATAGGCATCGCGCAGTCGCTGGAAACCCTCGGGGTCGTCGTCGGGGCGGGTCTGTTTGAGCAGGACGGCATATTGGCGTTTGATAGTGCGCACATCGGCGTCGGCCGACAGGCCAAGGACGGTCCAGCAACTCATTGCGATGACAACTCCATAAAAACCGCGACGCGATCCAGTGGTGGCATTGTGATGTTGCGCACCCTACCTGTTTCGCGTCGAAAAGTCCTCGTGTCTCGTTCAGTCGCCACCGGCCTTACAGAAAATGCTGATGTTCTCCATTCGGGGCTTCAGTGTTTTTTGGCTTGTTCGCGTATGCGTTCTTCCTGCTCGCGCAGTTCCGGGGTGAACTCGGCACCGAAATCTTCCGCGCTGAACACCTGGCGAATCTCGATTTCCGATTCAGTGCCCGGCATGGGGTTCGGGCAGCGCTTGACCCATTCGATGGCTTCTTCTTTGGACTTCACGTCCCAGATCCAGTAGCCGGCGATCAGCTCCTTGGTTTCAGCGAACGGGCCGTCGATCACGCTACGGTTTTCGCCGCTGAAGCACACACGGGCGCCTTTGCTGCTGGGGTGCAGGCCGTCGGCGGAAACCAGAATGCCGGCCTTGGCCAGTTCCTCGTTGTAGTTACCCATGTCGGTCAGCAGTTGCTCGCTGGGCATCACGCCGGCTTCGGAGTCGTGGCTGGCTTTGACAATGATCATGAAGCGCATGGTGTTTCTCCACAGTCAGGTAAGGGATTCATGGCTTAGTCGAACGGATCGGGTCGGAATCGACAGGTCGTTAAAGAAAAGATGCAGACTTGCGTTTTAACAAGCAGCACCTTCTTTGAGAGCAGGGATATGGGAAGCCTGGAGAATGTGTATCCAGTTTTGGGCGCCAGCACATGACAATTTCAGTTCAGGCATAGGTCGTCGGACAATTTCGTGGTTAACTTCCGCCTCTTGCATGCTTTCCCAACAACGTTAAGAAGGACTCCGTTCATGGCTCAAGTCACGCTCAAAGGCAACCCGGTTCAAGTCAACGGCCAACTGCCACAAGCCGGTTCCAAGGCGCCAGCCTTTTCCCTGGTAGCCGGCAATCTGTCCGACGTCACCCTGAAAGACTTCGCCGGCAAGCGCAAAGTGCTGAACATCTTCCCAAGCGTCGACACCCCGACCTGCGCCACTTCCGTGCGCAAGTTCAACGCTCAGGCCAACGACATCAGCAACACCGTGGTGCTGTGCATCTCGGCTGACCTGCCGTTCGCCCAGGCTCGCTTCTGCGGCGCCGAAGGCCTGGAAAACGTACAAAACCTGTCGACCCTGCGCGGCGCCGAGTTCATCGAGAACTACGGTGTGGCCATCGCTGACGGCCCGCTGAAAGGTCTGACCGCCCGTGCGGTGGTTGTTCTGGACGAAAACGACAACGTCCTGTACAGCGAGCTGGTCAAGGAAATTGCAGAAGAGCCTAACTACGACGCGGCACTCTCGGTTTTGAAATAAGTGTTCTGAACAGCGCTTTTACAATTGTTAACGGCCTGGCCCTGTCCAGGCCGTTTTCATTTGTGTATCAGTGTTTTGCCTCACACCTTGAAACGTAAGTGGAAGGTAAATTGCCGGTAAAGCTGCTTTGCTAAATCCCGGCCAGTGCTTATCGTTCAGCCTCCCGTAAAAGAAGCCCACGCGCCCAATGGTTAATCACTCCATGCAATCGTCTTCCCGAAACGCCCGTCGCTGGCTGTTGAGCCTGCTTGTCTTGCTGGTCATTGCCGGTCTGTGCTGGAAATTCTGGCCCGCCGGTTCGACCCACAAGGAGGGCGGCGAGAAGGCGCAGGCCGGTCACACGGGGCGTTCGGGGATGATGCGGCCGGGCTTCGGCGGCGCGGCGGGGCCGATTCCGGTGCGCGTGGCGCCGGCGGTCACCGGGGACTTCCCGCTGTATTACAAGGCACTGGGCACGGTCACGGCGCTTAACACCATCAATGTGCGCAGCCGGGTCGGTGGCGAGCTGGTGAAGATCTATTTCGAGGAAGGGCAGATGGTCAAGGCCGGCGACCTGCTGGCGGAGATCGACCCGCGTCCGTACCAGAACGCCTTGCTCCAGGCTGAAGGCACCTTGCTGCAGAATCAGGCGCAGTTGAAGAACGCCCAGGTCGATGTCGAGCGTTATCGCGGTCTTTACAAGGAAGACAGCATCGCCAAGCAGACCCTGGATACCGCCGAAGCGCTGGTCGGCCAGTACCTCGGGACCGTGAAAACCAATCAGGCGGCGGTCAACGACGCCAAGCTCAATCTTGAATTCACCAAAATCCGCGCACCGATTGCCGGTCGCGTCGGCCTGCGTCAGCTCGACGTCGGCAACCTGGTGGCGGCGAACGACACGACTTCCCTGGCGGTGATCACCCAGACCCAGCCGATCAGCGTCGCCTTCACCCTGCCGGAAAACAGCCTGGAAACCGTGCTTGCCCGCTACCGCAGCGGCGCCAAGCTGCCCGCCGAAGCCTGGGATCGTGGCGACACCAAACTGCAAGCCACCGGTGTGCTGCAAAGCCTCGACAACCAGATCGACGTGACCACCGGCACCCTGAAATTCAAGGCTCGCTACGAGAACCGCGATCAGTCGCTGTTCCCCAACCAGTTCGTCAACATCCACCTGCTGGCAGACACCTTGAAAGGTGTGGTGCTGGCGCCCTCGGCGGCCATTCAGTTCGGCACCAATGGCACCTTCGTCTACGCGCTGGACGGCGACAAGAAAGTCACTATCCGCCAGTTGAAGATCGGTGCCAGCGACGGCGAAAACACCGTGATCACCGAAGGCCTCGCCGCTGGCGATCGCGTGGTGCTGGAAGGCACTGACCGCCTGAAGGAAGGCAGCGAAGTGGAAGTGGTCAACGACAGCAAGGACGTACCGACCACTCCGACCGAGCATCTGCAAGGCAAGTCGGCCGCGACCGCGCCTGACGCCACCGTCACCGACAAGGCCAAGAAGGGCGCATGAACATTTCGCGCCTGTTCATCCTCCGCCCGGTCGCCACCACGCTGAGCATGCTGGCCATCGTGCTGGCCGGTCTGATTGCCTATCGCCTGCTGCCGGTGTCGGCGTTGCCGCAGGTCGATTACCCGACTATCCGGGTCATGACTCTTTATCCCGGCGCCAGTCCGGACGTAATGACCAGTGCCGTCACCGCGCCGCTGGAACGTCAGTTCGGGCAGATGCCGGGTCTCACGCAAATGGCTTCGACCAGCTCCGGCGGTGCCTCGGTGCTGACCCTGCGTTTCAGCCTCGACATCAACATGGACGTCGCCGAACAGCAGGTGCAGGCCGCGATCAACGCTGCGACCAACCTGCTGCCGACCGACTTGCCGGCGCCGCCGGTTTACAACAAGGTCAACCCGGCGGACACCCCGGTGCTGACCCTGGCCATCACTTCGAAAACCATGTTGCTGCCCAAACTCAATGATCTGGTCGATACGCGCATGGCGCAGAAGATCGCCCAGATCAGCGGCGTCGGCATGGTCAGCATTGCCGGCGGTCAGCGTCAGGCGGTACGGATCAAGGTCAACCCCGAGGCGCTCGCCGCCAACGGCCTGAACCTGTCGGACGTGCGCACGCTGATCGGCGCGTCCAACGTCAACCAGCCCAAGGGCAACTTCGACGGCCCGACCCGGGTGTCGATGCTCGATGCCAACGACCAACTGACCTCGCCCAAGGATTACGCCAACCTGATCCTGGCCTACGCTAACGGCGCGCCATTGCGGCTCAAGGATGTCGCGCAGATCGTCGACGGCGCCGAAAACGAGCGTCTGGCGGCGTGGGCCAACCAGAATCAGGCTGTTCTGCTGAACATCCAGCGTCAGCCGGGCGCCAACGTGATCGAGGTGGTCGACCGGATCAAGGCGCTGCTGCCAAGCATCACCGACAACCTGCCGGCCGGTCTCGACGTTGTCGTGCTGACCGACCGCACCCAGACCATCCGCGCCTCCGTGACCGACGTGCAGCACGAATTGCTGATCGCCATCGCGCTGGTGGTGATGGTGACGTTCCTGTTCCTGCGACGGGCCAGCGCCACGATCATTCCGTCAGTGGCCGTGCCGTTGTCGCTGATCGGTACGTTCGGCGTGATGTATTTGGCCGGGTTCTCGGTCAATAACCTGACCTTGATGGCGCTGACCATCGCCACCGGTTTTGTGGTCGACGATGCGATCGTGATGCTGGAAAACATCGCGCGCTTCATCGAGGAGGGCGACAGCCCGATGCAGGCCGCGCTCAAGGGCGCGAAGCAGATCGGCTTCACCCTGATTTCCCTGACTCTGTCGCTGATCGCGGTACTGATTCCGCTGCTGTTCATGGCCGACGTAGTGGGGCGGTTGTTCCGCGAATTCGCCATCACCCTGGCGGTGGCGATCCTGATTTCCCTCGTGGTTTCGCTGACCCTGACGCCGATGATGTGTGCGCGTCTGCTCAAGCGTGAGCCGGAAGAACATGAACAGGGCCGCTTCTACCGTGCCAGCGGTGCGTTTATCGACTGGATGATTGCCGCTTACGGGCGCAAGTTGCAGTGGGTGCTCAAGCACCAGCCGCTGACCCTGCTGGTGGCCATCGGTACGCTGGCGCTGACCGTGTTCCTTTATATGGTGGTGCCCAAGGGCTTCTTCCCGGTGCAGGACACCGGGGTGATCCAGGGGATTTCCGAAGCGCCACAGTCGATTTCCTTTGCCGCCATGGGCGAGCGTCAGCAGGCGCTGGCCAAGGTGATTCTGGAAGATCCGGCGGTGGAAAGCCTGTCGTCCTACATCGGTGTCGACGGTGACAATGCCACGCTCAACAGCGGTCGGCTGCTGATCAACCTCAAGCCTCATGGCCAGCGTGATCTGACCGCCACCGAAGTGATTGCCCGCCTGCAACCGCAACTGGACAAACTGGTGGGCATCCGCCTGTTCATGCAGCCGGTGCAGGACCTGACCATTGAAGACCGCGTCAGCCGCACCCAGTACCAGTTCAGCATGTCGTCGCCGGATTCCGAACTGCTCAGCCTGTGGAGCGGGCGCCTGGTCGAGGCGCTGGCCCAGCGCCCGGAACTCACCGACGTCGCCAGTGACTTGCAGGATAAGGGCTTGCAGGTGTTCCTGGTGATCGACCGCGATGCCGCTTCACGGCTGGGCGTGTCGGTGTCGAACATCACTGATGCACTGTACGACGCGTTTGGCCAGCGGCAGATCTCGACCATCTACACCCAGGCCAGCCAGTACCGCGTGGTGCTGCAGGCTCAGGCCGGAGAGAAAATCGGCCCGCAGGCGCTGGATCAGATTCACGTCAAGACCACCGATGGCGGGCAGGTGCGCTTGTCGAGTCTGGCCCACGTCGAGGAACGGCAGGCGCAACTGGCGATCACCCACATCGGCCAGTTCCCGGCGGTGATGATGTCGTTCAACCTCGCGCCGGGCGTGGCGCTGGGGCATGCGGTGGACATCATCGAGCAGGTGCAAAAGGACATCGGCATGCCGCTCGGCGTGCAGACCCAGTTCCAGGGCGCAGCCGAAGCGTTCCAGGCCTCGTTGTCGAGCACCTTGCTGCTGATTCTGGCGGCGGTGGTGACCATGTACATCGTGCTCGGGGTGCTTTACGAGAGCTACATTCACCCGATCACCATCCTGTCGACCTTGCCGTCGGCAGCGGTGGGGGCCTTGCTGGCGTTGCTGCTCAGTGGCAACGATCTGGGCATGATCGCGATCATCGGCATCATCCTGCTGATCGGTATCGTGAAGAAGAACGCGATCATGATGATCGACTTCGCCCTCGACGCCGAACGCACCCAGGGCATGGCGCCGGAGCAGGCGATCTATCAGGCGGCGCTGTTGCGCTTCCGGCCGATTCTGATGACTACGCTGGCGGCGCTGTTCGGTGCAGTGCCGTTGATGCTGGCCACCGGTTCCGGCGCTGAATTGCGTCAACCGCTGGGTCTGGTGATGGTCGGCGGGTTGCTGGTGAGTCAGGTACTGACGCTGTTCACCACCCCGGTGATCTACCTGTACTTCGATCGTCTCGGTCGGCGCTGGGGCCGTGCACCGTCGGCCGTGGAGCCGGTGGAACAGCCATGAACCTGTCCGGCCCTTTCATCAAGCGTCCGGTGGCGACCATGCTCCTGAGCCTGGCGATCATGCTGCTGGGCGGTGTGAGCTTCGGCCTGCTGCCGGTGTCGCCGCTGCCGCAAATGGACTTCCCGGTGATCGTCGTGCAGGCGAGCCTGCCCGGCGCCAGTCCGGAAGTCATGGCCTCCACGGTGGCCACGCCGCTGGAGCGCTCGTTCGGCGCCATCGCTGGCGTCAACACCATGAGCAGTCGCTCCAGCCAGGGCTCGACCCGGGTGATTCTGCAATTCGACCTCGACCGCGACATCAACGGCGCGGCGCGGGAAGTGCAGGCGGCGATCAACGCTTCGCGCAACCTGCTGCCGAGCGGGATGCGCAGCATGCCGACCTACAAGAAGGTCAACCCGTCGCAGGCACCGATCATGGTGTTGTCGCTGACCTCGGACGTGCTGGAAAAGGGTCAGCTCTACGACCTGGCCTCGACCATCCTGTCCCAGAGCCTGTCCCAGGTACAGGGCGTCGGTGAAGTGCAGATCGGCGGCAGCTCGCTGCCGGCGGTGCGCATCGAACTCGAACCCCAGGCGCTGAACCAGTACGGCGTAGCGCTCGACGATGTGCGCAAGACCATCGCCGAATCCAACGTGCGCCGGCCCAAGGGCTCGGTCGAGGATGACCAGCGCCTGTGGCAGATTCAGGCCAACGACCAGTTGGAGAAAGCCAAGGATTACGAATCGCTAATCATCCACTACAACGGCGGCGCGGCCCTGCGTCTGAAAGACGTGGCCAAGGTCAGCGACGGCGTGGAAGACCGCTACAACAGCGGTTTCTTCAACGATGACGCGGCGGTGCTGCTGGTGATCAACCGCCAGGCCGGTGCCAACATCATCGAGACGGTCAACGAGATCAAGGCGCAGTTGCCGGCGTTGCAAGCGGTCTTGCCGGCCAGCGTCAAACTGAACCTGGCGATGGACCGTTCGCCGGTGATCAAGGCTACCCTGCATGAAGCGGAGATGACCCTGCTGATCGCCGTGGCACTGGTGATTCTGGTGGTGTTCCTGTTTCTCGGTAACTTCCGCGCGTCCCTGATTCCGACCTTGGCGGTGCCGGTGTCGCTGGTCGGCACCTTTGCAGTGATGTACCTCTACGGATTCTCGCTCAACAACCTGTCGCTGATGGCGCTGATTCTCGCCACCGGGCTGGTGGTGGACGACGCCATCGTGGTGCTGGAGAACATTTCCCGGCACATCGACGAAGGCGTAAAACCGATGAAGGCCGCCTACCTCGGAGCCAGGGAAGTCGGTTTCACCTTGCTGTCGATGAACGTCTCGCTGGTGGCGGTGTTCCTGTCGATCCTGTTCATGGGCGGGATCATCGAAAGCCTGTTCCGCGAATTCTCCATCACCCTGGCGGCGGCCATCGTGGTGTCGCTGGTGGTTTCCCTGACGCTGACCCCGATGCTCTGCGCCCGCTGGCTCAAACCCCACAAGCCGGGCGAGGAAAACCGCCTGCAACGCTGGAGCCGGCGCACCAACGACTGGATGGTCGGCAAATACGCCACCAGCCTCGACTGGGTGTTGCGTCACCGTCGCCTGACGTTGCTGAGCCTGATCATCACGGTCGGGGTGAACGTCGCCCTCTATGTCGTCGTGCCGAAAACCTTCATGCCGCAGCAGGACACCGGCCAGTTGATCGGTTTCGTGCGCGGTGACGATGGTCTGTCGTTCAGCGTGATGCAGCCGAAAATGGAGACCTTCCGCCGAGCGGTGCTCAAGGACGACGCGGTCGAGAGTGTTGCCGGGTTCATTGGTGGTACCAACGGCACCAACAACGCGTTCATGCTGGTACGCCTGAAGCCGATCAAGGAACGCAATATCTCGGCGCAAAAGGTCATCGAGCGCCTGCGCAAGGAAATGCCCAAAGTGCCCGGCGCACAACTGATGCTGATGGCCGACCAGGATCTGCAATTCGGCGGCGGCCGCGAGCAGACCACGTCGCAGTACAGCTACATCTTGCAAAGTGGTGATCTGGGCGCCTTGCGCGAGTGGTACCCGAAAGTGGTCACCGCGCTGCGAGCCTTGCCGGAACTGACGGCCATCGACGCCCGTGAAGGGCGCGGTGCGCAGCAGGTGACGTTGATCGTCGACCGCGATCAGGCCAAGCGCCTGGGCGTGGACATGAACATGGTCACCGCCGTGCTCAACAACGCCTACAGTCAGCGGCAGATTTCCACAATCTACGACAGCCTCAACCAGTATCAGGTGGTGATGGAGGTCAATCCGAAATATGCCCAGGATCCGGTGACGCTCAAGCAGGTTCAGGTGATCACTGCCGACGGTGCGCGGATTCCGTTGTCGACGTTCGCCCATTATGAAAACAGCCTGGAAGACGACCGGGTCAGCCACGAAGGCCAGTTCGCCTCCGAGAGCATTGCCTTCGACATGGCCGAAGGCGTGACGGTGGAGCAGGGCAGCGCCGCCATCGAGCGGGCGATTGCCAAGGTCGGCCTGCCGGAAGACGTGATCGCGAAAATGGCCGGCACCGCTGACGCTTTCGCCGCGACTCAGAAGAGTCAGCCGTTCATGATCCTCGGTGCGTTGCTGGCTGTATACCTGGTGCTGGGCGTTTTGTATGAAAGCTACATTCACCCGCTGACAATCCTCTCGACATTGCCGTCGGCCGGAGTCGGTGCCTTGCTGTCGATCTATGCGCTGGGCGGCGAGTTCAGCCTGATCTCGCTGCTCGGGCTGTTCCTGCTGATCGGCGTGGTGAAGAAGAATGCGATCCTGATGATCGACCTGGCGTTGGAACTGGAGCGTCATCAAGGCATGGCGCCGCTGGAATCGATCCGCAGCGCCTGTCTGCAACGTTTGCGGCCGATCCTGATGACCACGCTGGCGGCGATCCTCGGCGCCTTGCCGTTGTTGCTCGGCCGGGCTGAAGGCGCCGAAATGCGCCAGCCGCTGGGCCTGACCATCATCGGCGGGCTGGTCTTCAGCCAGGTGCTGACCCTTTACACCACGCCTGTGGTTTACCTCTATCTCGACAAGCTGCGCCATCGTTTCAACAAATGGCGTGGCGTGCGCACCGATGCCGCTCTGGAAACTCCGCTATGACTGACCGTTCGCTTATCAATCTGGCTACCGTTCGCGGCTCGCGCCTGCTGAGCTTGTCTCTGTGCGTGGCGATGCTCAGTGCCTGCGCCGTCGGCCCGGACTACCAGCGCCCGCAGACCGCCGAAATCGCCCAGTACAAGGAAGCCGAAGGCTGGCGTCAGGCCAACCCGAGCGATTCCCTGGCGCGCGGTGCCTGGTGGGAGCTGTATGGCGACCGTCAGCTCAACGAGCTGATCGAGAAACTCAACAGCTCCAACCAGACCGTCGCCCAGTCCGAAGCCCAGTACCGTCAGGCCCAGGCCCTGGTGCGCAGCGCGCGGGGGGCGTTTTACCCGAGCGTCGATCTGAGCGCCGGCAAGACACGCTCCAGTCAAGGCACCGGCAGCAGCAGTTCGAGCCTTAGCAGTTCCGCCAGCGGGATTCGTGACACCTACAACGCGCAACTGGGCGTGAGTTGGGAAGCGGATGTCTGGGGCAAATTGCGTCGTGGCCTCGAAGCCAATGAAGCCAGTGCCCAGGCGAGCTACGCCGATCTGGCGGCGATGCGTTTGAGCCAGCAGTCGGAACTGGTGCAGAACTACCTGCAATTGCGGGTGATCGATCAGCAGAAACGCCTGCTCGAATCGACAGTCGCGGCTTACGAGCGCTCGCTGAAAATGACCATGAACCAGTACAACGCCGGGGTTTCCGGGCGCGATGCGGTGGCGCAGGCGCAGACCCAGTTGAAAACGGCCCAGGGCGATCTGGTGGACCTGGTCTGGCAACGGGCGCAGTTCGAAAACGCCATCGCGGTACTGACCGGCCAGCCGCCCGCCGAATTCAACATTGCCGAAACCCAGGACATTCCCAAGCTGCCGCAGATCCCGCTGAGCCTGCCGTCGCAGTTGCTTGAGCGCCGCCCGGACATTGCTTCGGCCGAGCGTTCAGTGATCGCCGCCAATGCCAACATCGGTGTGGCCAAGGCTGCGTACTACCCGGATTTCAGCCTGAGCTTGAGCGGCGGCTACAGCAGCAGTACCTCGCAGAACCTGATCAGCCTGCCGAACCGCTTCTGGTCGGTGGGGCCGAAAATGACCCTGCCGCTGTTCGACGGCGGCATCCGTTCGGCCGAAGTCGACCGCACCGAAGCGGTGTACGACCAGACCGTGGCCAAATACCGCCAGACCGTGCTCGACGGCTTCCGTGAAGTGGAAAACTACCTGGTGCAGTTGAAGGTGTACGAGGACGAAGCGGCGGTGCGCCAGGAAGCCCTTGATGCGGCACGGGATTCGTTGCGTCTGACCGAAAACCAGTACAAGGCTGGCGTAATCGCTTATCTGGATGTGGTGGTGGTGCAGGCGACTGCCCTGAGTAATGAGCGCACTGTCCTGAATATTCTGCAGAACCGCTTGATCGCCAGCGTGCAGTTGATCGCGGCGCTGGGCGGTGGTTGGGACGGCCAGTTGGAAACCACTGATAACCGCTGACGTGAAGCAATGATCATTGATCGTTCCCACGCTCTGCGTGGGAATGCCTCCACGGACGCTCTGCGTCCTGCCTTGGAAGGGACGCGGAGCGTCCCGGGCTGCATTCCCACGCAAAGCGTTGGAACGATCAGAACCCTGAATCAGAGGCTTGTCAGACGATCAAACAAGCGTTTCATCGGGTTGATGGCTATTTGATAACTTTGTCAGTGAATTCTTTTACGCAATCAGTACAATCGGCGCATTTGGCCCCGCCGAGAACGGACGCAGTACAGCGGGGTGGTCACGAGAATTTTCATGCTCATCGGTAGCTATTCCTTCACGCTGGTTTTCATTTCGCTGTGTGTGGCGATCCTTGCTTCCTATACCGCGCTCGATCTCACCGGGCGCATTGCCACTGCCAAGGGCCGCGCCGTGCATTTATGGACGGCCGGCGGGGCGTTTGCCATGGGCATCGGCGTCTGGTCGATGCACTTCATCGGCATGCTGGCGTTCAAGCTGCCGATCAGTCTCGGTTACGACATTTCGATCACGGCGCTTTCATTGCTGATCGCCGTGCTGTCCTGCGGATTCGCCCTGTGGCTGGTCAGCCAGCCGAAACTGCCGGCCTGGCAACTGGCCTTTGGTGCGCTGATCATGGGCGCCGGCATCAGCGCCATGCATTACACCGGTATGGCCGCGATGTGCATGCAACCGGGCATCGACTACGATCCGACGCTGTTCGGCGCCTCGTTGCTGATCGCGGTCGGTGCGTCGGCCGCAGCGCTGTGGATCGCCTTTCGTCTGCGTCAGCATTCGCCTTACGTGCGACTGTTCCGTGCCGGGGCGGCGATTGTCATGGGCGTGGCGATTGTCGGCATGCATTACACCGGCATGGCAGCGGCGCGGTTTCCTGACGGCAGTTTCTGCGGTGCGGCACTCAGCGGCCTGAACGGCAACGGCCTCGACAATCTGGTGTTGATCACCACGCTGGCGGTGCTGGCCATCGCGCTGCTGACTTCGATTCTCGACGCCCGCCTTGAAGCCCGCACCGCCGATCTGGCCCATTCGTTGACCGTGGCCAACCGCGAACTCACCCAGCTGGCGCTGCACGACACCCTGACCGGCCTGCCCAACCGCATGCTGCTGGACGACCGGATCAATCAGGCGATGAAAAAGGTCAACGAGCAGGGCGGTTGCTTTGCTTTGATGTTCATCGATCTGGACGGCTTCAAACCGGTCAACGACGCTTTTGGCCACCACATGGGCGACCAACTGCTGCGCGAAGTGGCGGTGCGTCTGCGTGAAGACTTGCGCAGCCTGGATACCCTGGCGCGGATCGGCGGCGATGAATTTGTCCTGCTGGTGCGCCTGACCGAACCCAACGATGCGCTGGGGCTGGCGGCCCGTCAGGTCGGCCTGATCGCGCAATCGTTCCGGGTCGCCGAACATGACCTGCAGATTTCCGCCAGCGTCGGCATCGCGCTGTACCCGGGCAACGGCCAGAACGCCCAGGAACTGCTGATGAACGCCGACGCCGCGATGTACCACGCCAAGGGCGGCGGCAAGAACGGTTACAGCTTCTTCGACGCCTCGATGAACAGCAACGCGCGCAAGCAACTGCAACTGCTGCAGGATCTGCGCGCTGCACTGGAACACGGCGAGTTCAGCCTGCATTACCAACCCAAATTCCATGCGGCAGACGGTCGTCCGGTCGGTGCCGAGGCGCTGTTGCGCTGGGAACATCCGACCCACGGCATGCTGATGCCGGACAAGTTCATCGATCTGGCAGAGAAGACCGGGCTGATCATTCCGATTGGCGAATGGGTGCTCAACGAAGCCTGCCGGCAGATGCGCGAGTGGTACGTGCTGGGCTACACCGACTGGCGGATCGCGGTGAACCTGTCGGCTTTGCAGTTCTGCCACTCGGGGCTGGTGCGCAGCGTGGCCAAAGCCTTGGCCACTCATCATTTGCCGGCCAACAGCCTGACCCTGGAAATCACCGAAACCACTGCCATGAGCGACGCCGACGCGAGCATGACGGTGTTGCAGGAGCTGGCCGATATGGGCGTCGACCTGTCCATCGACGACTTTGGCACCGGTTATTCAAGCCTGATGTACCTCAAGCGTTTGCCGGCCAATGAGCTGAAGATTGATCGCGGTTTCGTCCGCGATCTGGAGCACGACAGTGATGACGCGGCCATCGTTTCGGCGATCGTCGCCCTCGGTCAGGCGCTGGGCCTGCGCATCGTTGCTGAAGGTGTAGAAACCGATTCGCAACAGGACTTCCTGACGCAACTGGGCTGCGATTCGCTGCAAGGTTATCTGCTCGGTCACCCGATGCCGGCGGATCGCTTCCTGCAGGACATCGTGCGCGGCAAACAATTGGCGGTGAGTTGAGCCGCTAATCGCAGGTCATGCAAAAGCCGGCAATGGCGGTTATTCTTGCCCCGACTGTTACGTGTGCATCGGGGGAAAGGCCAGCATGGATAAAGTCATTGTGATCACTGGCGGCGGTCGTGGAATCGGCGCCGCCACTGCTTTGTTGGCTGCCGAGCAAGGCTATCGGATCTGCATCAATTACCAGACTGACGAACAGGCGGCCCACCAGGTGCTCGACCAGGTGCGCGAGCGCGGCGCCACGGCCATCGCCGTGCGCGCCGATGTCAGTATCGAAGACGAAGTGGTCGCACTGTTCAACCGGGTCGACAGCGAACTGGGCCGCGTCACCGCCCTGGTGAACAATGCCGGCACCGTGGGACACAAGTCCCGGGTCGACGAAATGTCCGAATTCCGCATCCTCAAAATCATGAAAACCAATGTGCTGGCGCCGATCCTCTGCGCCAAGCACGCAATCCTGCGCATGTCGCCCAAACACGGCGGGCAGGGCGGCAGCATCGTCAACGTCTCCTCGGTCGCCGCCCGGCTGGGTTCGCCTAACGAATACGTCGATTACGCAGCGTCCAAGGGTGCGCTGGATACGTTCACCATCGGCCTGTCCAAGGAAGTGGCGGGCGAGGGGATTCGGGTGAATGCGGTGCGTCCGGGCTACATCTATACCGATTTCCACGCCTTGAGCGGCGACCCGGATCGGGTCAGCAAGCTGGAGTCGGCGATTCCGATGGCGCGGGGCGGGCGGCCGGATGAAGTGGCGGAAGCGATTGTGTGGTTGCTGTCGGACAAGGCTTCGTATGCCACCGGGACCTTTGTCGACCTCGGCGGCGGGCGCTAAAACCCTACCGATCGTTCCCACGCTCTGCGTGGGAATGTAGCCCGGGACGCTCCGCGTCCCTTCCAGAGCTGGAACGCGGAGCGTCCCTTGAGGCATTCCCACGCAGAGCGTGGGAACGATCACCGGTAACTCAAAACGACCGCACAATCCGCCCCAGTGTTTCCATCGCCTTCTCCGCATCCTCGGTCCACGGGCTGCCGTAGTTCAATCGAATGCAATTGCGAAAGCGCTGAGTCGGCGAAAATATCGGCCCCGGCGCGATGCTGATCCCCTGCGCCAACGCCATCTGAAACAACTTCAACGAATCCATCTGCGGTGGCAGTTCCAGCCACAGGAAGTAGCCGCCAGCCGGTTGGCTCACGCGCGTCTGCGCCGGGAAGTAGCGGGCAATGGCCGCGAGCATCGCGCTTTGCTGCTCTTCCAGGGCGTAGCGCAGTTTGCGCAGGTGGCGGTCGTAGCCGCCGTGTTGCAGGTAGTCGGCGATAGCCGCTTGCGCGGGCATCGAGGCGCATAGCGAGGTCATCAGTTTCAGTCGTTCGATTTTCTGTGCGTAGCGCCCGGCGGCGACCCAGCCGATGCGGTAGCCGGGAGCCAGGCTCTTGGCGAACGAGCCGCAATGCATCACCAGACCTTCGGTGTCGAAGGCCTTGGCCGGTTTCGGCGCCTGCTGGCCGTAATAGAGTTCGGCGTAGACGTCGTCTTCGATCAGTGGCACCTGATGCTGCTTCAACAGCTCCACCAGTTCCTGTTTCTTGGCCTCGGGCATGGTTGCGCCCATCGGGTTCTGGAAACTGGTCATGCACCAGCAGGCCTTGATCGGGTGCCGCTCCAGCGTTTGGGCGAGCACGCCGAGGTCGATGCCGTCGCGCGGGTGCACGGGGATTTCCACGGCTTTGAGTTTCAGCCGCTCCAGCACTTGCAGGCTGGCGTAAAACGCGGGGGCTTCGATGGCCACCAGATCGCCGGGTTCGGTGACCGCTTGCAGGCACAGGTTCAGCGCTTCGAGGGCGCCGTTGGTGATCAGCAGTTCTTCCATCGGCAGCATCAGGCCGCCGACCATGTAGCGCAGGGCAATCTGCCGACGCAATTGCGGATTACCCGGCGACATGTCGGTGACCACCATGCGCGGGTCCATTTCCCGCGCAGCACTGGCCAGTGAACGGGACAGGCGCTGCAGCGGGAACAGGGTCGGGCTGGGGAACGCCGAGCCGAACGGCACGGTGCTGGGGTCCTTGATCGACTCAAGCACCGAGAACACCAGTTCGCTCACGTCGACCTTGGTGGATTCGTTGACCTGGCTGCTGATCACCGGCTCCGAGAACGGGCTCGGGGCGTGGGTGTTGACGAAGTAGCCGGAACGCGGGCGGGCACGGATCAGGCCGCGGCGTTCCAGCAGGTAATAGGCCTGGAACACGGTGGACGGACTGACGCCGTAGGTCTGACTTGCGTAGCGCACCGACGGCACCCGCTGGCCGGGGCCGAGGACGCCGGAGCGGATCAGTTCAGCGATGTCGTCGGCGAATTTTTCGTAGCGTTTCATCTTGGGTCCGGATTGATTTCTTTCTGGAAGACCGTGTCGCCTTCATTCGCGAGCAAGCTCGCTCCCACAGTTGACCGTATTCCTCTGTGGGAGCGAGCTTGCTCGCGAATGGCCGCGCCGCAGTCTAAGGGATCATCGATTCATCGGCGCAACAAACCGGCTCTTCGCCACGCTATAAATCTCGGGTTCATCACTGTCGGCAATCCTGAAGCTCAAGGTCTGCGAGCTGCTGGCCGCACGTTCGGCAGTCATCGCCACCGACACCGGCACATCGACAATCTCGCCCGGCGCCAGGCTCAGTTGGGTCTTGCCTTGCAGCTGGAAGCCATCACCGTCCACCAGGCTCAGGTTGTAGTCCTGGCGCTGCTGGGTCTTGTTGATGACCTTTAGTGTGTAGATGTTTTCGATCTGCCCCTGACCATTCTCGCGGAACAGGCCACGGTCCTTGGTCACGTCCAGCGACACCATTGGCCGTTCGACCAATGCCAGGGCGAGTGCGCCGATCATCACGACCAGTACTGCAACGTAGCCGATCAGTCGCGGACGCAGCAGATGCGTCTTGCCACCCTGCAATTCGCGTTCGGAGGTATAGCGGATCAAGCCACGGGCGTAATTCATCTTGTCCATGATCGAATCGCAGGCGTCGATGCACGCCGCGCAGCCGATGCATTCCATTTGCAGGCCGTCGCGGATGTCGATGCCGGTCGGGCAGACCTGTACGCACAGCTGGCAATCGATGCAATCGCCGAGCCCGGCTTCGGCGGGTTTCACGTCGCGTTTGCGCGGGCCGCGGTTTTCGCCTCGGGCGGCGTCGTAGGAAATCGCCAGAGTGTCCTTGTCGAACATCACGCTCTGAAACCGCGCATACGGGCACATGTGCATGCATACCGCTTCGCGCAGCCAGCCGGCATTGATGTAGGTGGCGGCGGTGAAGAACAGCACCCAGAACAGGCTGACACCGCCGATCCGCAGGGTCAGCAATTCTTCGGCCAGTGGCCGGATCGGGGTGAAATAGCCGACAAAGGTCAGGCCGGTCAGCACACTGATCGCCAGCCACAACGTGTGCTTGGCCGCGCGCCGGGCGAGTTTGTTCAGGCTCCAGGGCGCTGCTTGCAGCTTGATGCGCTGGTTGCGTTCGCCTTCGGTGATTTTTTCGCACCACATGAAGATCCATGTCCACGAACTCTGCGGGCAGGTGTAACCACACCAGACCCGGCCGGCGAACACAGTAATGGCGAACAGGCCGAACGCGGCGATGATCAGCAGCGCCGACAGCAGAATGAAATCCTGTGGCCAGAAGGTTGCGCCAAAGATGTGGAATTTGCTTTCGGAAAGGTCCCAGAGCACTGCCTGACGACCGCCCCAGTTCAGCCATACGGTGCCGAAGAACAGCAGGAACAGAAATCCCGCACCGCTCATGCGCAAGGTGCGGAACAGGCCGGTGAAGCTGCGGGTGAAAATCTGGTTATCGCTGGTGGCGTGCTTCGCCTTCATTGGGCGCGCCGGTACTGTTTTTATCTGGGGAGATGCTTCTACGGTTCGGACGGGGATTCGTTCGCTCATGGTCGTTCGCTCATCAGCCTCCATCAGGCCGGGGAACTATGAGCGCCGATCTGTTTGCATAACAGACTCAGGTATTTCAATAAAAAGCGTATCAGATGGCTTTTTCAGGCATGCCTGCGACAACTTGAAGCAGCACGCCGGCCAGGGCGCAGATGCCTATCCCAGACGTCTGCGCCGGACGTTGATCGAGGTCAGTCAAATCACCGAATCACTGTCGTCGGCCTTCAGGTGTTTGCGTCCATCGCTGGCACCTGCAACGGTCAATGCATCCGCTTCGGCTTCGGTGACGTAGATACGCCGGCCGTCCACTTCGACGAACGACATGGATTTTTCGCTATCTGTCCTGACTTCCAGGGTGTCGCAGATCCGGATTTCCTCACCATTTTCAACGGTGAAAAAACACACTTTTGATTCCGGATTGCTGTCATCGATACGCAGGGGCATGGGCCAGTCCTTTTTCACAGGGGATCTGAAGGGTTAGGGCCTACGCTGCGCCGATCGTTCTACGCAACCGATTAATGGTCGCCGCTGTCCACCTTTTATCGCCTCTTTACAAGGACTGCAGGATGAACGCCTGGTGGCATGAAGTGTGGGAAACCCTGCAAGCGGAATTCGCCGACATCGGCGATGCATCGCAGCTGACGCGGATCACCGTGCGCCTGCTCATGGCGGCGCTATTGGGCGGGATTCTCGGGTTCGAGCGCGAGCACAAAGGCAAGGCCGCCGGGGTGCGAACGCACATGCTGGTGGCCCTCGGCGCGGCGTTGTTTGTGCTGGTGCCGCAATTGTCCGGGTCTCAGGCCGATGCCATGAGCCGGGTGGTGCAAGGGGTAATCGCCGGCATCGGCTTTCTCGGCGCCGGGACCATCCTGAAGAATCACGAAGGCGACGAAGGCCACGTCAAGGGTCTGACCACCGCCGCGGGTTTGTGGATGACCGCCGCCATCGGCGTCGCGGCCGGGTTGGGCCGCGAGGCGACGGCGGTGTTCAGTACGTTGCTGGCGCTGGGGATCTTCAGTGTCATGCCGCGGATCGTCAGCGTGTTCGAGAAGGATCAGCCGGATAAGGACCGCATCGAGAAGGATCACAGCGATCCTCGCTGATCAGACAATCACCGGCGGCATGGTCGTCGGCGGTTCCTCCTTGGGCGGTGGCGTGGTGCCAGGGGGTTCCTGTTCGGGGATTGGTTGCGGTTCGGTCTCGGGCAGGACCGGTTTGTCGATGTTCGGGTCAGGTGTTTCGGCCGGAATCGGAATAGTCATCGGGTAAACCTCCGTGTGGCACTTGGCGTAGGAAGTGCTTAAGTGGATTGACCACTGCACTGCGAAATCGATCCGATTTTGTGGCGGGGCAAATCCCTGTGAACTTTTCCCGGCGATGGCCGCTCGGAACCTGAGAGATTTCATCACCGGGCGCAGGCCCGGCCGTGACCGCCAAACAGGCAAACGAGCGTCCTTGGGGCGTTAAGGAGAGATGCTCAATGACTGCTGAAAAACCCTCCGAACTGAGCTACAACCCGCACATCCCGCTGTCGCAGGCGCTGTTGCTGCCGCGCATCGTCATTGAAAACACCGCACCGACCCTCGACGGTGGACAGTTTGCCGTCAAGGCGATCGCCGGTCGCGAGATCGTGGTCACCAGCAAGGTGTTCGCCGACGGTCACGACAAACTCGCAGTGCGCATCCGTTGGCGCGAAGAGGGCGATGAGACCTGGCAGACCGAAGTCATGAGCGATCAGGGCAATAACGGCTGGCGCGGTGTGTTTCAGCCGCAGCGCATGGGCCGTTATCTGTTCCTGATCGAAGCGTGGATCGACCAGTTCGCCAGTTTTCAGTACGAACTGGAGAAAAAACACACCGCCGCCGTCCCGGTCAGTCTCGAGTTGCAAGAGGGGCGGAACATGGTGCAGCAGGCCGCCGAGCGCAGCGAAGGGCAGCTCAGCGAACAGCTGGCCGGCCTGCACCACGAATTGTCCGGCCTGCTCGAAACCGAGCAGGTCGCGTTGTTTCTGCACTCGCGCAGTGCGCAACTGATGGCCGAGGCCGATCATCGCGCCTACTTGAGCCTCAGCCCGGAATTTCCGGTGGACGTCGAGCGCGAACTGGCGGAATTCGCCAGTTGGTATGAACTGTTTCCCCGCTCGATCACCGACGATCCCGCTCGCCACGGCACTTTCAATGACGTGCATTCGCGGTTGCCGATGATTCAGGACATGGGCTTCGACGTGCTGTACTTCACGCCGATTCACCCGATTGGCCGCAGTCATCGCAAGGGCCGCAACAATTCCCTGACCGCCGGCCCGGATGATCCCGGCAGCCCGTATGCGATCGGCAGCGAGGAGGGCGGCCACGAAGCGATTCACTCGCAACTCGGTACCCGCGAAGACTTCCGTCGGCTGGTGGCTGCTGCCGCTGACCATGGTCTGGAGATCGCCCTGGATTTCGCCATCCAGTGTTCCCAGGATCACCCGTGGCTCAAACAGCATCCGGGCTGGTTCAACTGGCGGCCGGACGGCACGATCAAATACGCGGAGAACCCGCCAAAGAAATATCAGGACATCGTCAACGTCGACTTTTATGCGCCGGAAGCGATTCCCAGCCTGTGGGTCGAGTTGCGCGACATCGTGGTCGGCTGGGTGCAGGAGGGCGTGAAGATCTTTCGCGTGGACAACCCGCACACCAAGCCGCTGCCGTTCTGGCAATGGTTGATCGCCGATGTGCGCACGCTGTACCCGGAAGTGATCTTCCTCGCTGAAGCCTTCACCACCCCGGCGATGATGGCGCGGCTGGGCAAGGTCGGTTACACCCAGAGCTACACCTATTTCACCTGGCGCAACACCAAGACCGAACTGGCGACCTACTTCAGCGAACTCAATGAATCGCCGTGGCGCGAGTGCTACCGGCCGAACTTCTTCGTCAATACTCCGGACATCAACCCGGCGTTCCTGCATGAATCGGGGCGCCCCGGATTTTTGATTCGCGCGGCGCTGGCGACCATGGGCTCAGGTCTGTGGGGCATGTATTCGGGGTTTGAGCTGTGTGAATCGGCGCCGGTGCCCGGCAAAGAGGAATATCTCGATTCCGAGAAGTACGAGATCCGCGTCCGCGACTTCAACCAGCCCGGCAACATCATTGCCGAGATCGCCCAGCTCAACCGCATCCGCCGCCAGAACCCGGCGTTGCACAGCCATCTGGGCCTGAAGATCTACAACGCCTGGAACGACAACATTCTGTATTTCGGCAAGCGCAGCGCGGACGGCAGCAACTTCATTCTGGTGGCCGTCAGCCTCGATCCGCATAACGTTCAGGAAGCGAATTTCGAGTTGCCGCTGTGGGAAATGGGCCTGCCGGACGATGCCATCACCCACGGCGAAGACCTGATGAACGGCCATCGCTGGGACTGGTACGGCAAATACCAGTTCATGCGGATCGACCCGGCTTATCAACCGTTCGGAATCTGGCGCATTACTTCTTCCTGATGATGATCGTTCCCACGTCGAGGCGTCGAACCGTCCGCGTGGGAATGCATCCCGGGACGCTCCGCGTCCCAGCGGTGGACGCAGAGCGTCCAAGGCGGCATTCCCACGCAGAGCGTGGGAACGATCAGTAGCAGCTTCGGCTTCAATGAATTCAACAGGAGTTTCACATGGCGAAGAAACCCAAGGCAGCCACCTTCATCAAGGACCCGCTCTGGTACAAGGACGCGGTGATTTATCAAGTTCACGTCAAATCCTTTTTCGATTCGAATAACGACGGAATCGGCGACTTTCCCGGCCTGATCGCCAAACTCGATTACATCGCCGAACTCGGCGTCAACACCATCTGGCTATTGCCGTTCTATCCCTCGCCACGCCGTGACGACGGTTACGACATTGCCGAATACCGTGGCGTGCACAGCGATTACGGGACGATGGCCGATGCCAAACGGTTCATTGCCGAGGCACACAAGCGTGGCTTGCGGGTGATTACCGAGCTGGTCATCAACCACACCTCCGATCAGCACCCGTGGTTCCAGCGGGCGCGCAAGGCCAAGCCCGGTTCGGCGGCGCGGGATTTCTATGTGTGGTCGGATGACGACCAGAAATACGACGGCACGCGGATCATTTTTCTCGACACCGAAAAGTCCAACTGGACCTGGGACCCGGTCGCCGGCCAGTACTTCTGGCACCGTTTCTATTCGCACCAGCCGGACCTGAACTTCGACAACCCGCAAGTCATGAAAGCCGTGCTCTCGGTGATGCGTTACTGGCTGGACATGGGCATCGACGGCCTGCGCCTGGACGCGATTCCGTACCTGATCGAACGCGACGGCACCAACAACGAAAACCTCCCGGAAACCCACGACGTCCTCAAGCAGATCCGCGCCGAAATCGACGCCAATTATCCGGATCGCATGCTGCTGGCCGAGGCCAATCAATGGCCGGAAGATACCCAGCTGTACTTCGGTGATACCGACGCCGAGGGCGTGAATGGCGATGAATGCCACATGGCGTTTCACTTCCCGCTGATGCCGCGCATGTACATGGCGCTGGCCCAGGAAGATCGCTTTCCGATCACCGACATCCTGCGCCAGACTCCGGAAATCCCGGCCAACTGCCAATGGGCGATCTTCCTGCGCAACCACGATGAACTGACGCTGGAGATGGTCACCGACAAGGAACGCGACTACCTCTGGAACTACTACGCCGCCGACCGCCGTGCGCGGATCAACCTCGGCATTCGCCGGCGCCTGGCGCCGCTGATGGAGCGCGACCGTCGTCGCATCGAGCTGCTCAACAGCCTGCTGCTGTCGATGCCCGGCACGCCGACCCTGTATTACGGCGATGAAATCGGCATGGGCGACAACATCTATCTGGGCGATCGCGACGGCGTGCGCACGCCGATGCAATGGTCGATCGACCGCAATGGCGGCTTCTCCCGCGCCGATCCGGCCAGCCTGGTGCTGCCGCCGATCATGGACCCGCAATACGGTTACCAGTCGGTCAACGTCGAAACCCAGGCCGGCGATCCGCACTCGTTGCTGAACTGGACCCGGCGTCTGCTGGCCGTTCGCAAGCAGTCGAAGGCGTTCGGTCGCGGCACGCTGAAAATGCTCTCGCCGGCCAATCGTCGCGTCCTGGCCTACACCCGCGAATACACCGGGCCGGACGGCAAGCATGAAATCATCCTGTGCGTGGCCAACGTGTCGCGCAGCGCGCAAGCGGTGGAGCTGGACTTGTCGGCCTACGTCGGCATGGTGCCGGTGGAAATGCTGGGTGGTAACGCATTTCCGCCCATCGGCCAGCTCAACTTTCTGCTGACCCTGGCGCCTTACGGCTTCTACTGGTTTGGCCTGGCGGCGGAAAACCAGATGCCGAGCTGGCACGTTGAGCCCGCGCAGAGCCTGCCGGACTTCACCACGCTGGTGCTGAAAAAACGCATGGAGGAACTGCTGGAGGCGCCGTCCCGCGCCACCCTCGAACAGGGCATCCTGCCAAACTGGCTGCAAAACCGCCGCTGGTTCGCCGGCAAGGACGCCGCCATCGACCAGGTGAAACTGGCCTACGGCGTGCGTTTCGGCGACGCACAGCATCCGGTGTTGCTCAGCGAAATCGAAGTGCACAGTGACGGGCAGACCAGCCGTTATCAGCTGCCTTTCGGGTTCATTTCGGAAGATCAGGTCGGGCCGGCGTTGCCCCAGCAACTGGCCTTGGCGCGAGTGCGCCGGGTGCGTCAGGTCGGGTTGATCACTGACGCCTTCAGCCTTGAAGCGTTTATTCGCGCGGTTCTGCAAGGCATGCAGAGCGGCACGGTGCTGGAATCCAGCGATGGCGAGATCCGTTTCGAAGCAACGCCGCAACTGGAAAAACTCGGCCTGGGCGCGGAATCCGAAGTGCGCTATCTGTCCGCCGAGCAATCCAACAGTTCGGTGGTGATCGGCGGCAGTCTGGTACTGAAGCTGATCCGCAAAGTCGCTTCCGGCGTACACCCGGAACTGGAGATGAGCGCTTACCTGACCGATGCCGGATTTGCCAATATCTCCCCGCTGCTCGGTTCGGTGATTCGCCGCGGCGCCGGTGGTGAAGACAACCTGCTGATGATTGCGCAAGGCTATTTGAGCAATCAGGGCGATGCCTGGGAATGGACGCAGAACAACCTCGAACGGGCGCTGCGCGATGAGCTGGCGGATGCCGTGTCCGAGCAGGCGCAGCATTACAACGCCTTGGGTGAACTGAAGGATTTCGCCGGCATGCTCGGCCAGCGTCTGGGGGAAATGCATCAGGTGCTGGCGGCGCCGAGCGACAATCAGGACTTCGCACCGCAACTCAGTTCGGCCAAGGATGCACAGGCGACCGGCAAGGATGTCGGAGCTCAGGTCGAGCGCGCGTTGCAGCTGCTCAAACAGCATCAGGGCGAACTCGACGGGGCGGATCAGAAGCTTGTTGCCCGGTTGCTCGACAACAAGAAAACCATTCTTGCCCACGTGCAGGAACTGGCGAAGCAATCTGCCGGCGGCTTGCGCATTCGTGTGCACGGCGACCTGCATTTGGGGCAAGTGCTGGTGATCAAGGGCGACGCGTACCTGATCGATTTCGAAGGCGAACCGGCGCGACCACTGGCCGAACGCCGAGGCAAGCACAGTCCGTACAAGGACGTCAGTGGTGTGCTGCGCTCCTTCGATTACGCCGCCGCCATGGCGTTGAATGTGCACAACGTCGACAACAGCCCCGAGGCCGAAGCCGCGCGTCGGCGGGTCACGGAGCGTTACCTGCGTGAAGCCCGGGAAGCATTTCTCCAGGCATATCGCCAAGCGGCAGCTAGTCTTGATCATGCCTGGCAAGATCCTGAAGGTGCCAACGCCGCACTGGCGTTGTTCGGTCTGGAGAAAGCGGCCTACGAAGTGGCCTATGAAGCCGAAAATCGCCCCACCTGGCTGCCCGTGCCGCTGCACGGTCTGTATGGGTTATTGACGGGGCTCAAACCCTTTTCCGATCTTGGTGGAGAGTAGTCATGAGTTTCTCGAACAAGGAACAGGGTCACGTTAACGAACGATTGCTGCCCAGGGCGAAGGACATCGATGCCCTGGTGCGTGCAGAACATCACGACCCGTTTTCCATTCTTGGCCCCCACGGCGATGGTGCCGGCGGGCAATTCATCCGGGCGTATCTGCCCGGCGCGTTAAGCGTTTCGGTACTGGACAAACACAGTGGCGAAGAGCGTGGCCCGCTGGAGGCTACCGAAACACCGGGGCTGTTCGTCGGCCATTTCGAGGACGCGCGGCCCTACCTGTTGCGTACCCGTTGGGCCGGCGGTGAGCAGGTCGCGGAAGATCCCTACAGCTTTGGCCAGTTGCTCGGTGAAATGGACTTGTATCTGTTCGCCGAAGGCAACCATCGCGACCTCAGCAGTTGCCTCGGTGCGCAGCTGAAAACCGTCGATGGCGTCGACGGTGTGCGCTTTGCCGTGTGGGCACCGAATGCCCGACGGGTATCGGTGGTCGGCGACTTCAACGTCTGGGACGGGCGCCGGCACCCGATGCGCTTGCGGCATCCGTCCGGCGTGTGGGAGTTGTTCATTCCGCGCCTGCAAGCGGGGGAGCTGTACAAGTACGAAATCCTCGGGCCCCACGGCATCCTGCCGCTCAAGGCCGACCCGATGGCGCTGGCCACCAGTCTGCCGCCGGACACTGCGTCGAAAGTCGCCTCGCCGCTGCAGATCGACTGGCAGGATCAGGACTGGATGACTGGCCGTCGCGAGCGCCAGCAGCACAATGCGCCGCTGTCGATCTATGAGCTGCATGCCGGATCCTGGCAATGCGAACTCGACGATCTCGGCGAAGTGGCGCGTCAGTACACTTGGCCGGAGCTGGCCGAGCGACTGATTCCCTACGTGAGGGAACTGGGTTTCACCCACATTGAACTGATGCCGATCATGGAGCACCCGTTCGGCGGTTCCTGGGGTTATCAGTTGCTGTCGCAGTTCGCCCCGAGCGCCCGTTACGGCACGCCGGACGAGTTCGCGGCGTTCGTCAACGCCTGCCATCAGGCCGGTATCGGGGTGATTCTCGACTGGGTGCCGGCACATTTCCCGACCGATGCTCACGGTCTGGCGCAGTTCGACGGCACCGCGCTGTACGAATATGGCAACCCGCTGGAAGGCTTCCACCAGGACTGGGACACGCTGATCTATAACCTCGGTCGCACCGAAGTGCACGGTTACATGCTGGCCTCGGCGCTGCACTGGTTGAAGCATTTCCACATTGACGGCCTGCGGGTCGATGCGGTGGCGTCGATGCTCTATCGCGACTACTCGCGCAAGGCGGGGGAGTGGGTGCCCAATCGCCATGGCGGTCGCGAGAATCTGGAAGCCATCGATTTCCTTCGCCACCTGAACGACGTGGTGGCGCTGGAAGCTCCGGGCGCGCTGGTGATCGCCGAGGAATCCACGGCGTGGCCGGGTGTCAGCCAGAGTACCCAGCAGGGCGGGCTCGGTTTCGCCTACAAATGGAACATGGGCTGGATGCACGATTCGCTGCACTACATTCAGCAGGACCCGGTTTACCGCGCCCATCACCACAACGAGCTGAGCTTTGGCCTGGTGTACGCCTGGTCCGAGCGTTTCATCCTGCCGATTTCCCACGACGAAGTGGTACACGGCAAGCATTCGCTGATCGACAAGATGCCCGGCGACCGCTGGCAGAAATTCGCCAACCTGCGCGCTTACCTGAGCTTCATGTGGACCCATCCGGGCAAGAAACTGCTGTTCATGGGTTGCGAGTTCGGCCAGTGGCGCGAGTGGAATCACGACCAGCAGCTGGACTGGTATCTGCTGCAATATTCGGAGCACAAAGGAGTGCAGAAACTGGTCGGCGACCTCAACCGGCTCTACCGCGAAGAGCCGGCGCTGCACGAGCAGGACGATGCGCCGCAAGGCTTTCAGTGGTTGATCGGTGACGATGCGATCAACAGCGTTTACGCGTGGTTGCGCTGGAGCAAGGACGGCACGCCGGTGCTGGTGGTAGCCAACTTCACCCCGGTGCCGCGCCAGTCGTACCGCGTGGGCGTGCCGTTTGCCGGACGCTGGAAGGAATTGCTCAACAGTGACGCCGACACCTACGCCGGTTCCAATTATGGCAACGGCGGCGGTGCGTTCACCGATGAGGTCGCGAGCCATGGGCAGGCGTTGTCGCTGGAACTGAACCTGCCGCCATTGGCGGTGTTGATCCTTAAGCCCGAGGGCCCAAGCGAGTAACGGGACGCCTCCACGCGAGATCGCTCCCTCGCGGATTACTGATCGTTCCCACGCGGACGGTTCGACGCCTCGACGTGGGAACGATTAATAGAAGAGCTCACCAGCGCATCCGGACTCCCAGGCTGCCAATCAACCCGTTCAAGTCATTGTCGTCGACATCGCTGCTGTAATCGGCGCTGACGTACAGGCTCACCGTCGGCGTCATTTTCGCCACCAGCCCCAGGCCGAGTTCCACGGTCGAGGATTTTCGGCTGCTGCTGATCTTGTCCACCTGATCCAGCGTCACCGTATTGCCGGTGTACACCGTGTGCCACAAGTTCGTGCGCACGTAGGGTTCGACCGGCAGACCGTTCAGGTCGTAGCTACCTTTCAAACGCGCACCGACCCGGCCGCTCCACGACGAAATATCACTGGAAGATGCTTTGCCCGAACCGGCATAGGGCGTGTCCAGGGTGATGCGCTGGTTGATCAATTGCGCCTGCGGTTCAACCACCCAGTTTTCACTGAGGCCGATCGGGAATCCGCCTTCCACCGACAAGGTCATCGCGCTGCCTTCGGTGGCCAGGCGTGCGCCTTGCTCGTTTCGGCTGAACCCGCTGACCCGGCCGCCACTGGCTGACAGATCGACGTGCCAGCCCTGGGGACCGATCAAACTGTAGTAAGCGCCCAGGCTCTGGCCTTGCAGGTTGAGGGTGTCGGTGGTCGGGTCGGCGAGGGCGCGGCTGGTGATCAGGCCGTTGCCATTGGCCTGGATCCGGTTGATCCCGCCGATCAGGCCGACCTGCTGGGTATGGCCGCTGCTGCTTTTCAGGGTCAGTACGGCCGGGCCTTTGAAGTCACCGGTGCCGGGCGTGGCGAAGCCCGGGCTGAGGACGTCGGTTTGTGCCTGGCGGGACGTCTGGCCGTAGAGTTGATCCCAGGCGGAGGGCGCAAGGTCTTCGGTGATCAGGTCGGCGCCGCGCAGATCCGGTTGCGGGCTCAGGCGTTGCGGGCCCGGGGTCACGATCGTGGCGGGGAGGGTCATGACGGAGATGTTCTGGCGATACCAGGGCGTGGCCTCGTCCGTCGCAGGTCCCGCCTGCGCCTCCATGGACGAGCACAGCAAGATAGAACTTGAAACAGTGCAGAACGTGACTTTGATCTCTTGTGAGGTGAGTGAGGTTTTCATGGAGTTCTACCTTGCTAGCGCATGTGGTATCTCGCCTTGGCGTCTCTCCTACCCCGAACGAGGGGCGACCGAATGGAGCGTGGCGAACCCGTGGCCGCCCGTTTTGACGAATGACCTGAGGTTCGCCCCGAGTAGTACTTCCGGGGGTAGTAAGGTACAGCTAAGAAGACCGGAGCCCATGCGTCAAGAAAATGGACGATGAGCGGTATGGCTGAATCAGAGATTGCAAGCGTTTGTTTTTATGCACATATCTAAGTTGTTGTTTGCTGGGGAAAACACGCTTCGAGCCGCGAAACAGAGCGCTTGCTTAGCCTGCTATCGACTTACCAACTGATGCGAATACCCATATTTGCCGCCAGGCCACGCAGGTCGTTACTGTCAATATTGCTGCTGTAGTCGGTGCTGGCGTAGATACTCACGGCGCGGTCGAGGGTCAGTACGACGCCGAGACCGACATCCGCCGTCGACGATTTCTGATCACTGTCGATGGTCGTGGTGCCGTCGAACGTCACCGAATCGGTGCCGGAAAACGTGTGCCACAGATTGGCCCGAAGGTACGGCTCCAATGGTAGTCCGTTGAGCTGATAACGCCCTTTGAGCCGGGCACCGAGGCGACCGGTCCATGCACTGTCGGAATCGAACGATACCCGCGAGATGCCATCGTTTTGACTGTCGAGCGAGATCTTTTGGTGGATCACCTGCGCTTGCGGCTCGATCACCCAAGTGTCGTTCAGGGCGAACGGGTAACCGGTTTCTGCCGAGAGCGTCAGGGCGTGGCCGCGATTATCCAGTTTCACCCCACGGTCGGAGCGGCTGTCGCCGTCGAAACGCGTGCCCATCACGACCGTGTCGATGTACCCGCCGTGCGGATCGGTCAGCGTCCAGTACAGGCCATAGCTGTCGCCCTCCAGTTTGATCTTGCCCGCGCTGTTGTGTTCGAAGCCTTCGTTGAAGCCGTCCACATCGCCTCTGATCCGGCTATGGCCGACGAACAGGCCGAGGCGTTGGGTTCGCCCGCCCGAGGTCTGTGAGCTGTACAAATCGTTGCCGACCTGAAACCCATTGAGTGAACCGTCCAGTCGTGGCGTGACGGTGCCGGCCCAGGTCTGGTCGAGGTTCTTGCCGTAGACCCGGCCCCAACCGGCGCTGAAAGCTCCCGTTTCGCTTAACAGACGTTGCTCGCCCTGACGGTCGTGGAAAGTGCCAAGTGCGCTGAGGGTCAATTGGGCGGCCGCGGGTGGCAGGACCGACCAAGTGGGGACTTCCGGACGATAGATCGGAATCGGCGCCTTACCCGCCACGGCGACGGGAAGCACTGGCTGAACGGCCAATGACAGATCCGGTTGCCCGGATGCCGGAATGATCGCGGCCGCCACCGGCACAGGCACTACCGGCACCAGAATCGGCGGCAGTGTCGGGTCGGGATTGGGCACGCTTAGCACTTGAGGGGCGACCACAGCGGAGCGCAAATACCAGCTGTTTTCGGTGCCGGCGGTGACACCACCCTTGAACAGATAGTAGTCATAGGCCCCCGCCGAAATCGGGCCGTTGAGGACGAAGGCGGAATTGTTGCTCACGGCAGTGCCTTGGGCCTGCACCAGTTGAATGCCGTTTTCCAGCGTCAGTCCGCCCGGCCCGCCGAGGTTGCTCACCGTGATGGCGGTTGCGCCGCTCAAGCTGCCGTTGTTGACCACCAGTCTGTCACTGGGTGCGCCGTCGCCGTCGAGTACGCTTTGCAATAACAGTTGCCCGCTATTGCCGACGTAGTTGCCGTTGATCGTCAGCGTGTCATTGGTGCGGCTGTTGTTGTGGGTCAGGTCGATGATGCCGGCGTTGTTGAAAGTCACCGCTTGTCCGGCCACGGCGGGCGACACCGCGCCCTGGGTGGAAAACACGCTGCTGCCGGCGTCCACGTTCAGCGCACCGGTGCCGCTGACAGTGTCGCCGAGCAGCAAGGCGCCCGAGCCCAGGTCCAGCTGCGAGGCGTTGTTCAGGTTCACCGTTTCCCAATTGCTGAAACGCGCCGGCAGCGCAGTGCGAGTATTGTCGAACGTCAGCACATCGTTGCCTGCACCGCCATCAAGGTTCGGCGTCAGTGCCAGCACGCTGTCATCAAGGTTGCGCAGCGTGGCGTTGTCATTGCCGCCACCCATAAGAATCGCCGATCGGACAATGCCGCCGCCGTCCCACAGCAAACGGTCTTCACCGGTACTGGCGCGAATTTCACCGACAATTTCTCCGCCAGTGATCGTGATGGCGTCATTGCCGCCACTGACACTCAGATTGCCGCCTATCAGCCCGCCGGAGATCCGAATCGTGTCATCGTCGAAACCTGTCACCAGATTATTGATGATCCGCCCACCGGATAATTCGAAGACGTTTTCATCGAGCTTCATGTCGACGCGTCCGATCGTGCCCCCGCTCATTTGCGCAAAGTCGCCGTCCTCAAAGGCCCCGGTGATAGTGCCACCGGTCATCTGGAAACTGTCGAAGCCATCGCCTTGTGCCAGCGAGCCGATAGTGCCCGCGTGCATGATGAACGTGTCGACAGCGTTGCGCTGATGAACCTCACCTGCGATAACGCCGCCGTCGATCTGCAACACATTGGCGCCGTTGCCCATATCGAGATCGCCGGTGATTGTCCCGGACTGCATGAGCACGCGATCAGCCCCGGCGCCGAACGTGACGTTGCCGGGAATATTGCCGGTGCCATTGGCGGGAAAACTCAAGCTGTTGTTGCCCGACAGATCGGAAAGAGGCGCGCTGCCAGGACTGTCACAGGTGTATTGATCGTCACCCGCTGTCGGGCTGAAGGCGCACTGGGCCAGCGCCGATTCCGGGGAGTCCAGTAGCAGCCAGATTGAAAAGGCCAGCAAATGATGGCGGGCAAGGAAAGTGCCGCAGGCGTTCATAAGGTCACCACGCATTGGCGCCGGTGTTCGGCGCAACGGTTTCAACCTAACAAGGGCATGATGAGCTGCCTACTGTCAGAACTGACAGGGGAAGCGGGCGAATCGGCAGACAAATGGCGTCTACGCCCTAAATGTGCACTTCTACTGCCAGCGGTAAATGATCCGACAGATGCGTCCACGGTTTGTTGCCAAGGATCTGCGGGTCGTGGCTGCTGGCATTGCGCAGGTAGACCCGGTCCAGTCGCAGCAACGGGAAACGCGCAGGGTAAGTCTTGGCCGGACGGCCGTGATGACGTTCGAAGGCTTCGTGCAGGTAGTCGCGGCGGGCGAGGGCGACGTTGCCCTGCAACTGCCAGTCGTTGAAGTCGCCGGCGATGATCACCGGGGCATAGTCAGGCAGGGATTCGAGCAACTGGCAGAGCAGCTGCAACTGCAATTGCCGATGGCTTTCGAGCAAGCTCAGGTGCACGCAGATGGCATGCACTTCGGCATGCCCCGGCACATCCAGGACGCAATGCAGCAGCCCGCGCCGTTCCGGGCCGGTGATCGAGACGTCAAGGTTGCGGTATTCGCGGATCGGGTATTTCGACAACAGAGCATTGCCGTGATGGCCATCGGGATACACCGCATTGCGGCCGTAGGCAAAGTCGCTCCACATGCTGTCGGCGAGAAATTCGTACTGCGAGGTCTGCGGCCACTCGTTGTAGCGGCTGGAATGCCGCTCGTGTTCACCCACCACTTCCTGCAGAAACACCAGATCGGCCGAGGTGCTGCGTACCGCTTCACGCAGTTCCGGAAGGATGAAACGTCGATTGAGCGCGGTGAAACCCTTGTGCGTATTGACCGTCAGCACCCGCAGGCGATGGATGGCGGACGGGGTCGAGGTCTGTGCGTCGACGGCATGACGCTTCGGATCACTGGACACGTTCACTCCTCTGAATCATGACTGCCTGTTCATGCGACTGATCCGGACGCGGGCAGTTCACTTTGAGTGGCTGACCGCGCCCGACGGATCATCAGTCGACGAAGACGATTTCGTAAGGCAGGCGCATGCGTTCCAGAATCGACTTGGGCAGCAGCGGTGCGATACCGATCGCCGGTTCGCCAATGAGCTGGCTGGCGTAGGCATGGGTGGCGTGGCTCTTGCGCGCGACGGTCCAGGTATCGAGTCGCAGTTTGCGTGCGCGATGCCACGGTATCTGAGCCTGGTCCCGCTCCGGCCAGTGCCAGGCCCAGACCGGCACGTCGTGAAAAGTGGCGCCGACCTGTCTTGCGGCTTTGGCGCTGGCCCGGCCGACCGCTTCATGATCGGCGGTGCCGTCCTGGCACCAGGTGCTGAAGACCACGTCGCCGGGGCGCAGGTAGCGGGCGATGAACTCGGTCAGTTGGGTTTCCTGGTCGAGCAGGGCGTTGTCGGTGAAACCGCCGCGTACCCATTTCAGGCTGTGCATCGGCATGCCCAGACGGCGCAGGGCTTCGACGCTTTCCTGCGGGCGGAACACGCTCAGGCGTTTTTCCGACCACTGACGCGAGCCCGGATGACTGGCGCTGCCATCGGTGATCGACAGCAGTTGCAAGGGATGCCCGAGGCTGGAAAGCAGTTGCAGCAGGCCGCCGCAGGTCACCACTTCATCGCCGGGGTGCGGGGCGATGACCACGGCGCGAACGCCGGGTGGCACCAAAGTGTGAGTATTGATGACGGGAATGTTGTCGAGCTGCGGGGCGCTGTTCCAGATCTGCGCCGGCAGGCCGCTCTCGCTGAGGGATAACGATTTCATCAGTGATACGTCCTTGTTGAGTCTCGCCCTCAGTCGTACAAGCGCTGGTCATTCCAGGCGTGTTCGACCCGTGAAGGCTGGTGGAAAGCCCTGCAGCGCTCCGAACCCTGGATTGCTGCGCAGCAGAGTATTGCTCAAGACGGGCGGTTCGTCGCGTCACAGATCAACCTGATCCGCTTTTTTTTATTCAGTCTGTGCCAACTGTCGCAGATAGTCGCCAAAACCGCCCCGTGCGCGACTGTCCAGACGGGCGCTGGTGATGACTTGCGGACGATGGCTCCAGGCGATGCTGGCTCCTGAACGCTCGAGTTGACGCACCAGCTGCACGTCCTCATCTCGGGGCAACGGCTCGAAGCCGCCGGCGCGGACATAGGCTTGCGCGCTGACACCCAGATTGGCGCCATGGATGTGCCGGTGGCCATCGCAGGCCCGGTAATCACGGTGATAGCGAATCTGTGCCGCCTCATCGAACCCGTCTTGCCAGCGGTCAACGGTCACCGTGCCGCAGACCGCATCGGTGCCCAGCCCCAGCTGTGCCACCAACCAATCCTCGGCGACGCGGCTGTCGGCGTCCGAGCAGGAAATCCAGCGCGCACCGCGCTCAAGCAGGTGTTGTGCGCCAACGGCACGGGCCTGACCGACATTGCGCGCTTCGATGCTCAATGCTTGCACCGGATATTGGCTGACGATGTGTGCCGAGCGATCGGTACAACTGTCGAGCACTACGAGGATTTCCACCGGTTCACCGGCCAGCAGGGAGTTTTCGGCGGCCCGCAAGGCCGCGCGCAGGCATTCATCGAGCCATTGCTCTTCGTTGTGCGCAGGAATCAGGATGCCGATCATCGCAACCCCTCCAGCGCGGCCACCGAACGGGGTTCGCGGCTCCAGACTTCCAGCAGAAAGTCCGCTTCCTGATGCAGAACCAGTCGCGGCAGGTGCAACTGTTCGTGAATCAGGTCGTGGACCTGTCGCGCATTGAGCGGGCAACCTTCGATGGGCGGGCGCCAGTGACAGGCCAGCAGTTGCCCGTCCGCCGTCAATGAATCGCTGATGCGCCGGATGACTTCCGTCAGATCCTGCCGGTCGAGGTAGTAGCCGATTTCGCTAAATACAATCAGGTCGAATTTTTCCTCAGGCCAGTCGCTCGGCAAGCGTCCGTGCCGTACCTCGGCGTGGTCAAACAGGCTCAGCCGAGTACGCGCCAGATCGGCAGCGGCGGCGCTGGTGTCGCAGCACAACAGCCGATCGCAGCGCCCGGCCAGCGCCGCACTCAGTTCACCATTGGCGCACCCCGGTTCGAAGATGGCCCGATAGTGCGGACGGGGCAGGGCTGCCAGCGTCACGAGGCGTTTGCGTTGTTCGTACCAGCGCTGGCGAAATCCCCAGGGGTCGTTGTTGCCCGTGAACAGGCCTTCGAAGTAGCGGTCCTCGACACTCATAGAAAGACCACCTCGAACGGTTGCAGCAATCGATCGATGACATAGGGCGCGAGCACCGGAGCGAGTCCGGCTTGCGGATCGCCTTCCAGCTGGCTGGCGAACGCATGCACCGCGTGGCGTTTGCGCGCGACCTGTGCGGGGCTGAGCAAAATCTTGCGTGCCCGCTCCCACGGCACGACGGCGTCTTCGGGGGTTGCCCAGTGCCAGGTCCAGACCGGCAGTTCGTGGCAGATCGCGCCCACGCGCCGGGCCGCCTCGACACTGGCGCGGCCGACAGCTTCGTGGTCGCTGTGGCCGTCTTCGCGCCAGGTGGTGAAGATCACATCGTCGGGATGCAGGTAGCGGGTCAGGTATTCGCACAGCATCGACTCGCTCGCGGCGACCTGGGTGTCGGGGAAGCCGCCGCGCAGCCATTGCAACTGGTGCATGGGCAGGCCGAGGCGGCGCAGGGCTTCGGCGGACTCCTGCGGGCGCACCACGCTCAGGCGCTCCACCGGCCAGCGATCCGATCCCGGATGACTGGCGCTGCCATCGGTGACCGAGATCAATTGCAGGGTTCGGCCCGCCGCCGCGAGCCGTTGCAGCAGTCCGCCGCAACCGAGCACTTCATCATCCGGATGCGGCGCGATCACCACCGCCCGCGATCCCGGCGGTACCAGTTCGAGAATGTCGATGCTGTCCACCGCCGCCAGATGACGTGAGCCCTGCCATTCGTGCAGTGAGGTTCCCTCGCCGACGATCGGATTGCGCTTCATAAGGCCCAACCCTCGCGCGGTTGCTGAGCGATCAGTTGGCCCAATGCCGCCAGATCACGTTCGGCGTGGCTCTGGCGCAGATACACCGGCAAGTCCGCCGCCAGACGGGCAAAGTGTGGATCCTTGCAGAACGGCCCGGCGCCGAGTGCCCGACCGGTCTCGCGAATGACCTGTTCGGCGGCATCCTCGACCACGGCGCGCACGCGACGGGCCAGCAACTCGGCGTTGCGGTGAGGATTGCTGTCGATGTTCAGGGCACTGACCCGCAGCACCTCAGCGGCCCCGTGCAAGGCGCTGTCGACGGCGCCGAGACTGGCCAGCGCGTGGGGCTCTTCACGTCGCGCACATTGCTGGCGCAAGCGCTCGCCGATCTCCCTCGCGGCGCCGTACCAGCACGCGGCGATCCCGATCCCGCCGTGCCAGAAACCCGGACGTTGCAGATAGTCGCCAGGGTCGCCGATCGCCTGGGCCTCGACATCGTCGAATAGCACTTCGACGCTGCCGGTGGCCGCCATACCGACCGCTTGCCAGCCCTGATCGGTCACGGTCACACCCGGTTGATCGAGGGCCACGGCCACCAGTTGCTGACGATCGTCCTCATCCCATGCGGTGAGCAGGGTGTGACTGAGCACCGCCGCCCCGGAGCACCAGGCCTTGCGCCCGTTCAACCGCACCATTTGCCCCGACCGGCTGACCCGAACCCGCGCCTGCGGTGGTTCGGCCGCCCACATACCCCATGTGCTGCCGGGCGTCGGCGAGCCACCCAGTTGCTCGATGATCGCCAACGCGTCGGTATGGCCTTCGTAGAGTTTGCACAGCCCCAGATCATGCCCGCCGACCTCGGACAGCCGTTGCCAGCGCTCCAGCGTGCGGCCGCTGCCGGGCAGTGGCAGACGGTCGAGACCGGCCTCGACCATTTCCCGCAGACACAGCCCGAGAGCGGTGGTATCGCGGTAATCCGGCGCGTGCCGTGAGAGATAGCCGGGCAAGTCCATGTCAGTCCTCTTCTTCGCGTTGCAGTTCAAACAGCAGCAGCGAACGCCCGGTGACCGAATACTCGTGACCGAACGTGAAGCGCTCCTGACCCCGGATCGATGGTTGGTTGGTGTCGATCATGCAGGTCCAGAAGCTGCCTTCAGGCACTTCCGGCAAGGTGAAGTTGACGATGTCGTGATGGGCGTTGAACACCAGCAGCAACGTGGCGTCGGCGCCCTTGCGGCGGATCCCGGTTTCCTGCGCGCGACCGTCGAGCAACATACCCATGCAGCGGTTATGCGCGTCATGCCAGTGTTCGGTGGTCATCTCCGTGGCATCCGGCGCGAGCCAGGTCACGTCCTTGACGCCGATGTCCTCGTTGTATTCGCCCACCAGAAAACGCCCGCGTCGCAGGATCGGGTAGGCCAGGCGCAACTTGATCAGGCGTTTGACGAATTTCAGCAGCGCCTTCCCGTCTTCGCTCAGGTCCCAGTTGACCCAGCCGATTTCGCTGTCCTGGCAATAGGCATTGTTGTTGCCGTCCTGGGTGCGGGCGAATTCGTCGCCGGCCACCAGCATCGGCGTGCCCTGGGACAGCAGCAAGGTGGCGAAGAAGTTGCGCATCTGCCGGTGGCGCAGCGCGTTGATTTCCGGATCGTCGGTGGGGCCTTCGACGCCGTGGTTCCAAGACAGGTTGTTGTTACTGCCGTCCTGATTGTTTTCGTCGTTGGCCTCATTGTGCTTGTCGTTGTAGGAGACCAGATCGTTGAGGGTAAAACCGTCGTGGGCAGTGACGAAATTCACCGACGAATAAGGCCGGCGGCCGCGCTGGTTGAACATTTCCCCGGAGGCGGTCATGCGACTGGCGAAGTCGGCGAGCTGGCCGTCGTCGCCTTTCCAGAACGCGCGTACGGTGTCGCGGAACTTGTCGTTCCACTCGACCCAGCCCGGCGGGAAGTTGCCGACCTGATAACCGCCGGGGCCACAGTCCCAAGGCTCGGCGATCATTTTCACCTGGCGCAGTACCGGGTCCTGGCGGCAAGCGACAAGGAAGCTGTGGCGCTCGTCGAAACCGTCGTGATAACGGCCGAGGATGGTCGCCAGGTCGAAACGGAAGCCGTCGACGTGCATTTCGCTGGCCCAATAGCGCAGCGAGTCGGTGACCATTTGCAGCACGCACGGGTGGCTCAGATCGAGGGTGTTGCCGGTGCCGGAATCGTTGATGTAGAAGCGCTTGTCGTCCGGCATCAAGCGGTAGTACGAGGCATTGTCGATCCCGCGCATCGACAGGGTCGGGCCTTGCTCGTTGCCCTCGGCGGTGTGGTTGTAGACCACGTCGAGAATCACTTCGAGATTGGCATCGTGCAGGTGCGCGACCATTTCCTTGAACTCGGCAATCTTGCCGCTGGCCAAGTAGCGCGGGTCCGGAGCGAAGAACGCGATGCTGTTGTAGCCCCAGTAATTGGTCATGCCTTTGTGCAACAGATGCTGATCGTTAACGAAGGCGTGGATCGGTAGCAGCTCGACGGTCGACACACCCAGTTTGCGGATGTGTTCAAGCACATCTTCAACCATCAGCCCGGCAAACGTCCCGCGTACGTTTTCCGGCACGGACGGGTGGCGCATGCTGATGCCGCGCACGTGGGTCTCATAAATGATGGTCTTGTCCCACGGCACGCTGACGCGATGGTCGTGTCCCCAGGTGTGTGCCGGGTCGATGACTTTGCACTTGGGGACGAAGGGCGCGCTGTCGCGCTCGTCGAAACTGAGGTCGGCGTCCGGGTGACCGATGGTGTAGCCGAACAGCGCCTCTGACCATTTCAACTCGCCGACCAGTTGTTTGGCGTACGGATCGATCAGCAATTTGTTGTGGTTGAAGCGGTGGCCGTTGGCCGGGTCGTACGGGCCGTAAACCCGGTAACCGTAAATCAGCCCGGGATGCGCATCGGGCAGATAGCCGTGGTAGATCTCGTCGGTGTATTCCGGGAGTTCGATGCGTTCGAGTTCGACTTCGCCGGCATCGTCGAAAATGCACAGCTCAACCTTGGTGGCGTTGGCGGAAAACAGCGCGAAGTTGACCCCCAGACCATCCCAGGTCGCACCGAGCGGGAAGGGCAAGCCTTCACGGATGCGCGAGGGTTCGGCGTGCGCGGCGGGCTCGGCTTTCTTTGGACGGGTCATAGGTGCTCCTGCAAAAAATCGGGGGTGGGTATTTTTTCGAGGACGAGTGCGCCCTCGGTGGCGAGCGAACCCGCCACACGGTCATTCAATTCAATGGTTGGGGACGCGTCAGACCGCTGGCGGCTTGCGCGGTGCGCGAGGTTTTTTCTCTGAGGCTTTTTCGCCCGGGGGAATAACTTTGGCGGCACTGGCTGGCTTGGCCTTGGCCGCGGTCGCTTTGGGTTTGGCTACGGGCGCCTTGCCGTCGGCGGCTTTGCTGGTGGCGGTCTTGCCGGCAGTTTTACTGCCGGCGGCCTTGGGCGATTTCTTCGGTGCCAGCGCTTCGGCTTCGGCCAGTTTGCGCGCCATCTCCCAGTGGCGAGCTTCCTGGCCTTCGGGTTTTCCTTCTGATTCCCAGATCTGATAGGCGAATTCGCGGATGCGTTTATCGTCGGTACTCATCGCAATGCTCCTGAACTGAACTCATGCTGCTAGACGTGTTGAATAAGCAGATTGACCGGGAAATCCCCCAGCGCGGCGCTGACGTGCAGCTCCCTGTTTTTTGTGACTGCGCTGCTTGAAAAAAGTCCCTTCAGATTTTCGTCAGAGGCGTCGAACGGTAAAACCACCCGCGTATCGCCCCAGCGCAGCGCATCGACCTTCGGTATGGCACTGTTTTCCAGCAGTGTTGCGCAACGGATCGGCACGACTACGATGACCCGTTGCCCCCCATGCTCGCGGGCAAACGCGAGCACGTTGTGCGCCTGGCTGCCCAGCACCTCGAGGGCCTGGTACGAACCGCGGCGGAACAATTCGCTGTGTTCGGTGCGCAACTGCAGCACCTGAGCGATCAAGGCCTGCTTGATGCGCCCGTCACGCCAACCCGATAACAGCTCCTGGGCGGGCGTCGCCTTCAGGGTCTGTTCGCGCAGGCCGTAGTCCACCGGCCGGCGGTTGTCGGGATCGACCAGACTGAAATCCCAATACTCGTTGCCCTGATACAGATCCGGCACCCCCGGCACCGTCATGCGCAGCAAGGTTTGCGCCAGCCCGTTAAGGGCGCCGGCCGCGGCGATGCTGTTGACGGTCTTGGCCAGCGCCCCGCGCAGCAGTTCGCCTTCGGGGGCCAGCAGCAATTGTTCGGTGAACGCTTGGGCTGCGTTTTCGTAAGCCTCGTTCGGCGCACTCCAGCTGCTTTGCAGCTTGGCTTCGCGCAGGGCTTTCTGCTGCCACTGCCAGACACGCTTGGCGTAGTCGGCGAAACCGGCCTGATCGTCGTCGCGCAGGTCCAGCGGCCAACTGCCGAGCAGCGCCTGATAGAGGATCAATTCGTCTGCCGACGACGGCAGTTGATCGTCATGGCGCAGCGGCCGGGCGAGGGCGCGCCACAACTCGACCTGTTCGGCGTACCAGTGGCTGCGTTCGCTGAGCACGGCCAGCCGCGCGCGGGTGTCTTCGCCGCGCTTGTGATCATGGGTGGCGGTGGCCAGCAGGTTGTCCGGGAAGCTCGCCAGCCGTTGCTGGTTCACCGCGTGAAAGTCGCTGACCGGCGCGCTGAACTGTTCGGTGTTGTAGCCGACGTCATTGCGCGACAGCAGCACCGCCGAGCGATACAGCGCGGTGTCTTCCACCGCTTTGGCGGCGGCTGGCGAGGTGAGTTGCTGAAAGCGCACGCAGGCGTGTTTCAGAATCTTGCGCGAACGGCCACGGGGCTTGCGTCGCCACGGCTGGCCGCCGAGCCAGCCGGCTACGGAGTCCAGCACTGGCCAATCGGCTTCGCTCAATGCCTGCCGCGCCCCGTCCATGGCCTGTTGGAAAAACACCTCGTCCCGCGCGGAGCGGCCCATCGGAGTGATGTAAGTGCGATAGACCGGGAAGTGCACGATCAGCGCCTGCAACACCCGGCGGATCGAGCCGAGCGTGAGGTCGCGGGTCATCAGGTCATCGCGCGCCACTTGCAGCAGGGCCTGGGCGACGCTTTCGCAATCGCTGGCCAGCGAACCGTTGAGGATCTGCTGGCGCGCCAGTTGCGCCTCTTCGATAAACGCAGAGGGACGTTCGGTGCGACGTTTCCACAAATCGCCCAGCACATGTTCGCCGTCCGGGTCGTGTTGCAGCAGCGACAACTGATTCATGAATTCGTAACCGGTGCTGCCGTCCACGGACCAGTCGGTGGGCAGGGTTTCACCGTCGCCAAGAATCTTCTCGACGTAGATCGGCAAGTGTCGGCCCGGTGCCAGGTGGTCGAGGCGCCGGCGCAGTTTGCGGCAGTAACTGCGCGGATCGGCGAGGCCGTCGATGTGGTCGATGCGCAGGCCGTCGATCAGGCCTTCGCCGATCAACTGGAAAATCTTGCCGTGGGTGGCCTCGAACACCGCCGGACGCTCGACGCGCAAACCGCCAAGTTCGTTGATGTCGAAGAAGCGCCGCCAGTTGATGTCATCCGCCGCCGTGCGCCAGCTCGCCAGACGATAGCTTTGCCGCTCGAGCAGTTGGTGCAGACGCTGAAACCCGTCTTCGGTCTTCGAATCGTAGCGGGTCAGGTTGCGCTGGATGGCCTGCAGAACGTCGGGGTCGCTGGCCAGTTGCTGAAGTTCTTCCTTGAGCGGGAGGGCCAGCGAGCGGGCGTCGGTCTGATAACTGAGCGCGCTGAAGCGGTCGGCGAGGGCTTTGAGCGCTTCGTTCGAGGTGTCATCGGCTTTGAGCAGTTCGCCGTAATCGCCGGGGCAGATCGGGAAGTGGTGTTCGTAGTGCTCGACATGGAAGGTACCGCTCTCGGCGTTGAACACCAGCGGCAGGGTCGCGTCCTGTAGCGCGACGCCGTAATCGCTGCCAAGAAACGGCAGCAGCAACTGGCCTTCCATCAAGGGGTCCGGCGAGTGCCACTGAATGTCGAAGAACTCGCCGTAGGGGCTGAGCCGTCCCCATTCCAGCAGATCGAGCCACCACGGGTTGTCACCGCCACCTACCGCCATGTGATTGGAGACGATGTCGAGGATCAGCCCCATGCCATGCTCGCGCAGGCTGGCGACCAGGCGACGCAAGGCCGGCTCGCCGCCGAGTTCCGGATTGACGCGGGTCGGGTCGACCACATCGTAGCCGTGCATCGAGCCCGCGCGGGCGGCGAGCAACGGCGAGGCATAAATGTGGCTGATGCCGAGCCGGGCGAAGTACGGCACCAGCGGCACTGCTTGATCAAGGGTAAAGCCGCGATGAAACTGCAGGCGGACCGTGGCCCGCGGTGTCTGGATAGGCAATGTACTCATCGGTCACGCTCGGCTGCCTGAAGACGCGCGCAAGCCAACAGTTCCAGGCGTCTCGCGGCGTCGACGCCGTCAAGCAGCGCTTCACTGGTGCCGGGCAGGCGGCGCGACCAGTTGGGGTGGGTGTCGATGGTGCCGGGCAGGTTGGCCTGTTCGTCGAGGCCCAATGCATCTTCCAGTGGCAGCAGCACCAATGGCGCTCGGGTGTGGCCGAGGAAACGTACAGCGGCGTCGACCACCTGATCGGCCTCGTGGGATTCCTCGCGAAAGTTTTGCGGATCCTGGCTCAGTGCACCGCGCAGGCCCTCGCGCTCGCGTTCGCGATAACGGCGCCAATCGATTTCGCCATTGGCATCGATGAGCCCGAGCCGCGCGTTCCAGTCGATGTCGCGACCATGCCACCAGCCATTGAGTGTCGGTAGATCGTGGGTGCTGGTGGTCGCGAGAGCGTTGTCCGGCCAGTCGAGTATCGGCTTGAAAAAAGTGTTGTCCTGTTCGAACAACAGCACGCGCATGCCGAGCATGGCGCGGGCGATGAGTTTTTCCCGCAGGCCATCGGGCACGGTGCCGAGGTCTTCACCGAGCACGATCGCTTGATGGCGATGGGACTCGAGGGTCAGCAGACGCAGCAGGTCGTCCACCGGGTAATACAGGTAGGCGCCGTCCGCCGGGGCTGCACCGTTGGGGATCACCCATAACCGTTGCAGACCCATGACATGGTCGATGCGCAGCCCGCCGGCATGGGCGAAGTTGGCGCGCAGCATGTCGATGAACGCACGAAAACCATTGCGCACCAGACCTTCCGGGGAAAACGCGGAAATGCCCCAGCCCTGTCCGGATCGATTGAGAATGTCCGGTGGCGCGCCGACGGTCAGCGAGGCCAGCAGTTCATCCTGAAAACTCCAGGCCTGGCTGCCGGCACCGTCGGCACCCACCGCCAGGTCGGCGATCAGGCCGATGCCCATGCCGGCGCTGCGGGCGGCGGTCTGGGCGCGTTCCAGGCAGCGGTGGATCAGCCATTGGCAGAATGCGAAGTAGCTGATGCGCTCGGCGTATTCCTCGGCAAATGCGCCGAGGGCAGCGCCGCGCGGGTCCTGCCAGTGTTCCGGCCATTGGCGCCAGTCGAGGTTTTCGCCTCGGGCGGCGCGCATTTCCTGGATGGCTTCGAAGCGGCAATGGTTTTCCAACGCTTCGCCACCGGCATCGCGGAAGCTGGAGAAGTCTGCATGTAACGGATGTTCGCCACTGATGAAACCGTCGTACAAGGCTTGCAGCAGTTTCAGTTTGGCCTCGGCGGCTTTTGGCCAGTCGATCAGTTTCAGGTTTTCCAGTTGTTCGAACTGATCGGTCAGGCCGGCTGCGGCAATCGCATCGCGCAGCGCGCGCTCGCCAAGAATTGCGCCGGGCGCGGCGTACAGCGCATTGAGAAACAGCCGACTGGACGGCGAGTAGGGGCTATAGCGCCCGGTGTCGGCGCTGAACATCGCATGCAGCGGGCTGATCGCCAGCGCATCGGCACCACGCTCACCGGCCACCCGGGCCAGTTCTTCCAGTGCCTGGGTGTCACCGAAGCCGCCATCGCCGGGGCGGCGCAAGCCATAAAGCTGCACGCTCAGGCCCCACACGCGGGGGATCGGACTGTCCACCGCGTCTCCGACGCTGAAGCAGCGTTCCGGTGCCACGGCGAGAGTGAATTGTTGATCGGCGATGTGCACTTGCTGGTAGCCGACCGGAATCTCGCCCGGCAACACGGCCTTGGCGTCCAGCTTGAGGCTCAGGCGCGAGCCGTCTTCAAGGTGAATCTCGCAAGGGGTTTCGGGTTGGAAATAGCGGGCCAGGTCCAGGCCCACGCCAACGTCTGCGGTGAGCAGTGGAGGCAGCTGGCGGTTTTCCTGTACTTGTTGCAGTTCGAGCAGGCTGGCGTCGATTTCCTGGGCCGTTCCGGCCGGGTGACCGAGGCCGGTCAAAACATTGCGCAGCACCGCCGGGGCGACTTTTTGCTGGCGGCCATTGGCGTCGATCCAGTCGACGGCAAGGCCGGCCCGGCTGGCGAGAATTTCCAGTTGCGCATCGCTCATAGGCGCTCTCCATCCAAGGGTGGCAAAGGGGTTGCGGCCGTGAGGCTGACGAGCGCGCAATATGGGGGCAGTTGCCCCTCATCCGTCAGACCTGCGGTAGCGGGCTGGCGGAACAGCCACACCGGTTCGGTCTGTGGAAGGTTGACCACTGGCGTGTCGCCGAGGTTCAGGTCGATTCGCAGCTCGCTGCCATCGCCCAGCCGCCAGCGTGCGCTGACGGCGCCGCGGCCCAGTACGTGGGCGCCGAGCGCCTGCGTACCGGGCAAATGCGCAATGATGTGCTGGTGGCGCAACTGCAACAGTTGCCGATACAGCGCCAGTGTCGCCTGCTGTGCCGGCGTACCGCTGCCGGTCAGGCGCGGTTGCGAGGCATGGAAAGTCTGCGCGGCGTTGGGATCGGGAATCTGCTCCCGTCGCTGTGGGTCGGCGAAGGCGCTGAACGCTGCAAATTCGTTGCGTCGGCCTTCGCGCACGAGCTTGGCCAATTCGCCGTGATGGCTGGTGAAGAACAGGAACGGTTGTTCGGCAGCGTATTCGTCGCCCATGAACATCAGCGGAATCATCGGCGATAGCAGCAACAGCACCGTGGCGGCTTGAAGCGCGCGCGGGTCGGCCAATTGATGCAGGCGTTCGCCAAAGGCGCGGTTGCCGATCTGGTCATGGTTCTGCAGGAACAGCACGAACGCGGTGGAGGGCAGATGCTCGCTGGGCTCGCCACGGGGCGTGCCATGTCGGGTGGTATGCCCCTGAAACACGAAGCCCTGGCTCAGGCAGCGGGCCAGTTGTTCGGTGGGTTGCTCGGCGTAGTCGGCGTAATAGGCGTCGGTCTCGCCGGTCAGCAGCACATGCAAAGCGTTGTGGCCGTCATCGTTCCACTGAGCATCGTAGGCGTCTTCCAGCAGGCTGGCCTGATTGTGTTCATTCTCCACGGTCAGCCAGACGTGGCGGGTCGGGTCGATCTGCTGACGTACGCGTCGGGCGAGTTCCTGGAGGAAATCCGGGTCCTCGATGGCGTGCACCGCGTCCAGGCGCAGGCCGTCGAAACGGTATTCCAGCAGCCACATCAATGCGTTTTCGATGAAGAAGTCCCGCACTTCGCGACGACGAAAATCGATGGCCGCGCCCCACGGCGTATGTTTGTCTTCGCGAAAAAAGCCTTTGGCGTAGCGATGCAGATAATTGCCGTCGGGACCGAAATGGTTGTAAACCACGTCGAGAATCACCGCCAGGCCATAACCGTGGGCGCTGTCGATCAGGTGTTTGAGTTGTTCCGGCGTGCCGTAACTCGCTTGCGGCGCGTAATGCAGCACACCGTCGTAGCCCCAGTTGCGATCACCGGGAAATTGCGCAATCGGCATCAGTTCAATGGCCGTGATGCCGAGCCCGGCCAGACGCGCCAGATGCTGCTCGACTTCGGCAAACCCGCCGAGTGCACCGACATGCAGTTCGTAGATCACCGCCTCATTCCACGGCCTGCCGTGCCAGGTGGTGTTGCGCCAGGAATAAAGATGAGGATCGACCACCACGCTGTGACAGTCGAGGTCTCCGTCCTGCGCCCTGGAGGCGGGGTCGGGCACCTCCAGTTCGCCATCGATATTGAAACGGTAGCGGCTGCCGGCCGGGCAACGGCTCTTGATCACGAACCAGCCATCGCCTTGAGGCAGCATGGGCAGGGACTGACCGTCTTCCAGCTCGACGCTGACGTAAAACGCATCCGGCGCCCACAACGCGAACTGTGTGTGGTCGGCATCCAGCATGATCGCGCCGTGTGGCCAGCTTTCAGGTGTCCGTGACGCCATCGTTGAAACCTCCCTGGTTATTTGTGGTGCGTTTTGCCCAGTGCCTTGGCCACCAGTTGTTCGTAGAGTTCGGCGTAGGGTTCGACGGCTTTGCACCAGTTGAACGGCGCGGCCATCGCCCGGCAGCGCATCGCGTGCAGCAGTTCCGGGAAAGCAAACACCTTGAACGCGCGGCTCAGGGCTTCGCGGTAGCTGTCCGGTGTCGATTCGTTGAAGAGGAAACCGGTGACGCCGTTTTCGATGGTGTCGGCCAGCCCGCCGGTATTGCGTGCCACCGGCAGCGAGCCGAAACGCTGGGCGTACATCTGGCTCAGGCCGCAAGGCTCGTAACGCGATGGCATCAGCAGGAAATCGCTGCCGGCAAACATGCGCCGGGCGTCGGTTTCATTGAAGCCGATGCGCACGCCGATCTGGCCGGGGAAACGCAGCGCCAGCTCGCGCATGGCCTGTTCTTCTTCCGGTTCGCCACGACCGATGATCGCGATCTGGCCACCATTCTGGACGATGTATTCCGACACCGCTTCGGTCAGGTCCAGGCCTTTTTGATAGACCAGACGCGAAACCACGGCAAACAGCGGGCCTTCGGAGTCATGCAGACCGAACAGTTCGCGCACGTGGGCGGCGTTGATTGCCTTGCCTTCCCAGTCGCCGATGGCGAACGGCGCGAACAGGTGCGGATCGGTGGCGGCGTCCCAGCTTTCATCGATGCCGTTGGGGATGCCGCTGAGCAAACCTTGCTGGGTCTTGGCGGCGAGAAAGCCGTCCAGACCACAGCCGAAATCCGGGGTGGTGATTTCTTGCGCATAGGTGGCGCTGACCGTGGTGATGTGGCTCGAATAGGCCATGCCGGCCTTGAGGAACGACATCTTGCCGTAGAACTCCATGCCTTCCTGTTGCAGGGCATGGGCAGGAATCCCGAGTTCCGGGCACGAGCCCAGGCTGGTCACGCCTTGATAGGCGAGATTGTGAATAGTGAACAGAGTCGGCGTGCGCTGCCCGCGCCAGTGCATGTAGGCAGGCGCCAGCCCGGCCGGCCAGTCGTGGGCGTGCACCAGATCCGGGCACCAGTGGATTTGGGCGAGGTTGGCGGCGATGTCGGCAGCTGCCAGGCCCAGACGGGCGAAGCGAATGTGGTTGTCCGGCCAGTCGCGACCGTTGTTGGCGCCATAAGGGCCGCCGTCACGGGCATAGAGTTCAGGGCAGATCAGCACATAAATCACCAGACCATCGGGCATGTCCATGCGCCCGATCTTGCAGGGCGGCAGTGCGGCGTGGCCACCCAGTTCGCCGATGATATGGATCGGATTCTCGCTGTTCATCACTTGCGGGTAACCGGGGATCAACACCCGGACGTCATGCAGATGCGCCATGGCGCGGGGCAGGGCGGCAGAAACGTCTCCCAGACCACCGGTCTTCACCAGATCGGCGATTTCCGAGGTCACGAACAACACTTTCTTCTTGTTGGGGTTCTGACTGGCCACTGGCGTCAGTGTCTTGGTGCCCGGGACGTTGATCGACCGGCTGCCGGGAACGCTTACGGTGCTCGATTCACCCATCGGCTGATGAGCCCGTTCTCCCTGAATTTCCAATGCCGCACTGATCATATGAATCTCCCGTTTTGTTTGATCTGATTCTTGTCTTGAACAAGCGATGTCCATGGCCAAGTCCTGTGGCCGGGCGCAAACGCGCCACGCATCGGTGAGCAAACGCTACCCAACACGCGCAAGCAGAATGGGTGAAGAGGCCGTTGCAAGGAACGAACCAAACGCTTTGGCCCAGTTGTTCAGATGACCCGGTGCGATCAGCAAAAGTTTCGATTAATTTTCGGCTTTGTGACCGCTCGGTTTAGCTCCGCGAAAACCAGTCTAGGTCAGATCCTAGAGCGGGCCAGGGCAATCGGATGAATTGTTCGACAATCGGTGGGAAGACCTCGAATCTTGCGGGCTGCACGGTGTAACGCACCGACGAAGTGCATGTTTGCCCGTACGAGTGGATCACAACAGTGACTTGTTGGTCGCGATTTAGAGCGCTTCGTGTGGGCGGCTGCACTGTTGCGGTGCGCAGTTTGTTGCCGTGTAGTTCATTTTTCAGAGACGCATCCTACAAGAAGCCTAGAAGTATCTGACTGCGCCTGAGCGCGAAGCCCAGCAAAGTCCTGTGTTTGGATATCACCAGGACCTGTGAATGTTTATCGTCGCTCACTCAGTCACCATCAGGTTCGTCACCGGGGTGGCGCGCCCATGACCCATCCCGCCATCCTCGACGCTGCCGCCGCCTCGAAAGCCCCCATCGTTGCGCCCGCTGCCTGCCCGCTGGAACAAACCCATGTGCAACTGCTGCCGTTGAGCTACGGCCTGGTGGAAAGAGCGGTCGATCCGGGCGCCGAATTGAAATTGCCGTACACCTTGACCGCGCGCCCGCTGGGCATCCGTCGGCTGCGCGATGGCTGGCTGTACATCATCGACAGCCTCAGCGGCGAGTTGTACGAATACCGAATGCTTGACGGTATCGTCACGGCGCTGCTGCATCAGGGCAAACAGGTCAGCGAGGATCAGCGCGCAGCGATTGAAGAGCGTCCGGCGCTGATCTTTCCCCGGCAAAGTACGTTGTACGTGACCTTTGCCGAGGTGCAGTGGACGGCAAGCAAATGCCATCAGGTGCTGGACAGCCGCGAAGAGCGCAACCATTTCATGCAGGCGGTCGATCTTGCACCGGTGGATTGCCTGACCGGTGGCGAGCATTTACTCACGGTCGAGCAGACCCGGCAGTGGTTGGCGGAAGTGGCGGCAGGGGCCGGGCCGGTTGCCGATGCGGACGCGACGCGGATGCCCACCGTGCAGGTCAGCGACGCCCCCGAGCACGAGCGCGAACCTTATCTGTGGGAGCAACCCCGGCGTTTTCGCCCAGCACACATCGGCGAATTCCTCGGCCGGGTGCGCGGGCCCTATCAGGACGACACGCTGTTTCTGCTGGTCAACGACGATCTGGGCGTGATGCGTGACCTGGCCGAGTATCAGGACACCGTGGTCGGCTGGGTCGATGAGTGGAGCAATACCGGCAACAACGCGCGCGATTATCTGCTCGCCAGTTACATCGAGTCGCTGAGCCAACTGAGCGGCGCCGATGTCGACGGATTGGCCAAGGCCAGCGAACAGCCGCAGGCCAAAGCCCTGTTTGCTGATCTGGAGCAGTTGCCCGAGCCGGATCGCGAAAATACGCGCAAGGCGTTGCTCGATTACCTGAACAAGGGTGGGGAGGTCCAGGCCGATGGGCCGGCGCCGCCCGAACTGCAAAAACTGCGCGCCCAGGGTTTTGATGACGGCATGGGACAGAATCGTCTGGCCCCTACGGCTGAGGTGGATCGGCGTTTTTATACCCGCCAGTACTTCGAAGCCGTCGCCCCCGAGGAATTTGTCGAACAGCATCTGGAGACGCTGATCCGCCTCGGCAAGGATCAGGATCGGCGCATCAAGGACGTGCTCGACGGCCCGCTGCTCAGCGGTAAACGCGGGATCAACGACCTGATCGACCGCCCGGCGATGGACGAGCGACTGAACCTGCTGCGTGACGACCTCGGTCGCTGGAACCGCCTGCTCGAACGCATCACCGCCGACCGCACGCAACTGCTGGTCGCCGGACGCTTCCATCGTTCGGCCTGGTACTACGACGCGCAAGTGGCGGCGCAACTCCATCAAGCCCTCAGCGCCGAATACGCGTGCCTCAAGGACCTGTGCCGCAGCGATGAAGCGAGCGAAAAAGTGCTCGGTTATCTGGAGGAACACCCGGAACTGACCCGAACCGTCTTCTACACCTTGCCGCTGCGCCTGCAATCGGAGCAGAGCGGGCAATACTCGACGCTGTTCAACGCGCTCATGGCCACGTTCAACAACCTGCCGGACTGGCTGGCCAGACTGAAAAAGATCGAACAGCCGCAACTGCCGGCCCTCGACGACATGCCCGAACACACCCGCGTCGTCGCGGCGGCGGTGCAGGACACCTACAGCCCGGCACTGAACCTGGGCCTGAACCGTGTGCTGGAAGGCTTCGACCTGTCGGGCGAGAAAATCCCCGACCTCGACGAACTGTTCCAGCGCCTGCCCAAAGCACTGCGCCTGCGCCTGTTCGATGCGGCGAAAACCAGCGGCGTGACCTTCACCGTCGCCAGCCCGGCTGAGCAGTCCGCGCTGCAAACGGCGATCAAGGAACTACTGCGCGAACGCGAATACCTCAAGACCCTCAACCGCGAACGCAACCAGATCACCCACAACAAGAATCGCCAAGGACACAAAACCCCAAGGGCGATGGAGTTGCAGGAAGAAATTGTGCGGGTGCGGGCTCAATTGACGCAGATCGAAGGGCGATTGGCGGCAGCGTTAAGCCCGATTGAAGAACTGCCGGATCGCTCGGCCCGGTTGTACGGCGCGACGCCTGCAAGAGCAGGGGTGACGGTGGTGTTTCCGCCGGCGCAGCAGCAGGAACTGCGCGGGTTGTTGGGGAATATTCGGATGGGGTTGGGTGGGGTGTCGGCGGGGAGTCTGGTGAAGACGGAAGGGATGGGGTTGGTGGTGGTTTTGGTGCAGGTGGTGAATTTGGTGGGGCAGCAAAGGAGCTGAAACAGCAGTCCAAGAACGAAAGGAGTTGGGGGCCGGTTTTGAATGCCTTGATGGCCACTGGTGCTGCTGGGTTCACGGCGGCACAAAGTCTGGCTGATACGGCATTGAAAGCTCGGGGCACGGCGCTTGTTGCTGGGCTTCAGCATCATGCCTTGCAGCACGTGCATGTGCAGATGGGGAAATTACATATTGGGTTGGGAGGTTTTACATACTTTCTAGGATTTTTAGCTTCGTTCTCCAACCTAAAGAATCAGCTTAAAAGTTGGCAGCAGGCAATTCGTAGTGGAAATGTTGCAGCCGAGAGAAGCGCGGCTTTAGCCACAATCGGTGCAACTGGTATGACAGCGGTTAACTCTTACGGGTTGGGTCATACAGTTCACGCTGGGTACAACGTGCTGGCTGCGGAAAACACTGCGGCACGAAGAGCTGCTTGGGCGGCAGCCGGCACACGCCTTTCTACCGTGTTTTTCCGCTTCAACTTGGCGGGCGCGTTATTCACAGTTTTGGAATTCAGCGGCACTTGGCTGTTCAACCGCTACAACCTTAGCGCCCACGACAAGTGGCTAAAGATCACGCCTTGGAGCCGGGACACGGAAATGCGCGGTGATCACACACTGGATGACTATCAAAGCTATCTGGCCTTTCTGATCCACGCGCCTTATGCGCAACTTGGCCCAAATCCATACGACTCCTGGCTGAAAAAACTGTTGTTCAAAGCCAAACCCAGCGATATCCATCTGGTGCTGCCAAGACTGACGTTGAGTGATCTCTTGCCTCCTTGGGGAGGCAAACCGAAATATCGATTAGGTATTGGCGCGCACCGTATTTCCATTCCCTTGCATAGCCGAGGAGCGCCGCGAGAACGCAAGGACGTGATCAGCGATCAGATTTTAAGTAGCCTGCGCATCGTCAACTCAACGCCCGAGGGACTGGTGCTTTGTCTTCACTACCCGGTGGATCCTGATTCGGAGTTCACTCCCGCGAAAGAAACGTTGGAACTGGCAGTTTGCATTCAAAAAATGGGTGACAAAGGCGAGTGGACGTCGCGGACTCGCGTCATACATCTAGACCCAAAGGGTGAAGGGCATTTCGCTGTTGTCACGGCTCAACTAGTCAAGGGGAACCCGCCCATGCTACTGGTTGAAACACAATTTCTGGAGCAGGCCGATCATGCTGAATTATCTCGATAAGTTAGATATGCCGCCGCCTGAAAAGCCCAGAAGAGCAGGCGATATCGAGCCCTTCCCGAGCGGAAAAATTACCTCTCTCGCTCCACTGCCATTACCAACACTAATGCCACCTTACGGTCCGCATATTGGTGAGCTGAATGATGGGTACATGGACTTTGGATTAGGAACTCCTCAAGTTTTCATGTGGCAAGTGACTGTTGGATTGCCGTTCAGTGGGATGTTCTTGGTCGCATTCTTATTTCCGCTTATTGGCGGTTTCATGTTCCTTTTATTTGGCATGGGCTGGGATGATATTTCTCACGCAATCAAGGGTATTTTCGATGAATCTTTTGGACTCGCTTTGTTAGGCGGCTTTTGGGCTCTTTCCATTTGTATTGGAGTCTGGCACCACAACCACAAAAAACGCGCCTCAATCATCCCGACCCGCTTCAACCGCCAACGCCGCGAAGTCTGCTTCATGCCCGAGGGCGCCACCGAGCCAGTGTTCGTCCCCTGGGAATCCCTCTCCGCCTGGATCATCGAAGCCCAGGGCGCCACCCAATACGGCATCCATCGCCAATACGGCATGGGCATCGGCTTCTACGAAGGCGAAACCCTCACCAGCCTCGAATTCCAATGCGCCGGCCTGCCCCTCGCGATCAGCCATTGGGAAGCCATTCGCGGCTACATGGAATACGAGGTCAACGACCTCAAATCGATCCAGGATCTGCAAGACCTGCAAGGCCCCGACGACCCGCCTCACGAAGGCCTGCACACCTTCCGCAACGCCCGAGCGCGCATGCACCAGCAGATCCACGACGGTTCACGTTCTCGGCTGTCGGGTTTCTTCTGGTACCTCTATCACGTCATGACCTTGTGGACGATTCCCAACCACCTCGTCGAATGGGAAGTGCGGCGTCTCGAACGGATCGGCAAACAGGCCCTGCCCGAGGCCATGCGCCAATGGTCGGAGCCTCTGCCGAAAGAGCAGTGGGCCAAACCGAGTGAAGAGTTGCTGCGGCTGAGCGAGCAGGTACGTCAACTGCAAAAGCGCCAGCCGCATCGGCCGATCACCGAGATCTTTGCCGAGGTGCAGCGCACGGCATCTACGGGTAAGCGCCGCGCATGAATTGTTTTCCCAAACAGCGAACGGGGGCCGAATTCACGCCAGCGAGGGAAACACTGGAGTTGGCCGTTTGTATTCAGAACTTGAACGACAAAGGTGAATGGACATCGCGCACCCGTGTCATTCATATCGACCCAAGGGGAGAAGGGCATTTTGCAGTGGTTGCTCCACAACTGGTCGAAGAGAAACCACCGGTTCTAATGGTTGAAACGCAGTTTCTGGAGCAGGCCGACCATGCTGAATAATCACATTGAACCTGTAGTTATCTCGCAAATTGAGACACCTCGAAAAGCAGGAGATGTCGAGCCATTTCCGAGCGGTAAGGTCACTTATCTCGCACCGTTGCCATTGCCAACCTCTATACCTGCTTATGGACCTCATGTCGGGGAGATGAATGATGGTTTCCTGGATTTTGGTTTGGGATCACCGCAAGTATTTATGTGGCAAATGACTTTAGGTGGACCATTCAGCGTGACCTGTACGGTTTTATTTCTCTTCCCGCTGATTACAGGATTTCTTGGGGTCATTTTTGGATATGGACAGGAAGCCATATGGGATTCGATGGCCGCAATCTTTGAAGAGGCATGGGAAAACATAATGTTCACAGGCCCTCTCATGCTCCCAATAACCTTGGGAGTCTGGCACCACAACCACAAAAAACGCGCCTCAATCATCCCAACCCGCTTCAACCGCCAACGCCGCGAAGTCTGCTTCATGCCCGAGGGCGCCACTGAGCCGGTCTTCGTCCCCTGGGAATCCCTCTCCGCCTGGATCATCGAAGCCCAGGGCGCCACCCAATACGGCATTCACCGCCAGTACGGCATGGGCATCGGTTTCTACGAAGGCGAAACCCTCACCAGCCTCGAATTCCAATGCGCCGGCCTGCCACTCGCGATCAGCCATTGGGAAGCCATTCGCGGCTACATGGAATACGAAATCCACGACCTCAAACCGATCCAGGATCTGCAAGACTTGCAAGGCCCCGACGACCCACCTCACGAAGGCCTGCACACCTTCCGTAATGCCCGAGCGCGCATGCATCAGCAGATCCGCGACGGCTCTCGTTCGCAGCTGTCGGGTTTCTTCTGGTACCTCTATCACGTCATGACCTTGTGGACGATTCCCAACCGCCTCGTCGAATGGGAAGTGCGCCGCCTCGAACGGATCGGCAAACAGGCCCTGCCCGAGGCCATGCGCCAATGGTCGGAGCCGCTGCCGAAAGAGCAGTGGGCCAAGCCGAGTGAAGAGCTGCTGCGGCTGAGTGAGCAAGTACGCCAACTGCAAAAGCGCCAGCCGCATCGACCGATCACCGAGATATTTGCCGAGGTGCAGCGCATGGGATCTACGGGTAAGCGCCGCGCATGAATTGTTTTCCCAAACAGCGAACGGGGGCCGAATTCACACCAGCGAAGGAAACTCTGGAGTTGGCTGTTTGTGTTCAGAGCCTGGACGACAAAGGTGAATGGACATCCCGCACCCGTGTCATTCATATCGATCCTCGGGGTGATGGTCATTTTTCAGTGGTTGCTCCTGAACTCGTCAAAGAGAAACCGCCGATTTTGCTTGTCGAAACCCAGTTTTTAGAGCAGGCCGATCATGCCGAATAATCTCGTCGAGCCATTGGTTGTGCAGCAGCTTGAACAACCCAGAAAGGCAGGAGATACGGAGCCGTTTCCGAGTGGGCAAATTACTTATGTCTCTCCGCTGCCATTACCAACACTAATGCCACCTTACGGCCCACATATCGGTGAGTTGAATAATGAGTACATGGACTTTGGGTTGGGGTCGCCACAAGTCTTTTCTTGGCAGGTCGTATTGGGTGGACCATTGAGCGTGTCTTTCACAGTAGTTTTCTTATTCCCACTGATTACCGGGTTTTTGGGAGTTATTTTTGGGTACGGGCAGGAAGCCATTTGGGACTCGATGGTCGGTATCTTTGAAATAGCCTGCGAGAACATATCGTTCACTGGCCCATTCATGCTGCTCATCACCCTCGGCGTCTGGCACCACAACCACAAAAAACGCGCCTCAATCATCCCGACCCGCTTCAACCGCCAACGCCGCGAAGTCTGCTTCATGCCTGAAGGCGAAACCGAACCTGTCTTCGTCCCCTGGGAATCCCTCTCCGCCTGGATCATCGAAGCCCAGGGCGCCACCCAATACGGCATCCACCGCCAATACGGCATGGGCATCGGCTTCTACCACGGCGAAACCCTCACCAGCCTCGAATTCCAATGCGCCGGCCTGCCACTCGCTATCAGCCATTGGGAAGCCATTCGCGGCTACATGGAATACGAAATCCACGACCTCAAATCGATCCAGGATCTGCAAGACCTGCAAGGCCCCGACGACCCACCCCACGAAGGCCTGCACACCTTCCGCAATGCCCGCGCACGCATGCACCAGCAGATCCGCGACGGCTCTCGTTCTCGGTTGTCGGGTTTCTTCTGGTACCTCTATCACGTCATGACCTTGTGGACGATTCCCAATCGACTCGTCGAATGGGAAGTGCGCCGTTTCCAAAGGATCGGCAAACAGGCACTACCCGAGGCCATGCGCCAATGGTCGGAGCCGCTGCCGAAAGAGCAGTGGGCCAAACCGAGTGAAGAGTTGCTGCGGCTGAGCGAGCAGGTACGTCAACTGCAAAAGCGCCAGCCGCATCGGCCGATCACCGAGATTTTTGCCGAGGTGCAGCGTATGGCATCGACCAACGGTCGCCAAGCATGAGTGGATGTTATCGATGGCGAGGTTGCCCGGTGGCTTAGCCACCACCGGTCAAGGCGTCCGATCTGTTCAACAGCCGGATGGGGTTTCCCGCCGACCAGGCCTGAATGTCCTCGATCATCTGTGAAAAGAACAACTCATAGTTCTGACGGCTGACATACCCGACATGGGGCGTGGCCAGCACGTTGTCGAGGGTGCGAAACGGGTGCAGGGCCGGCAGCGGTTCCTGATCGAACACGTCCAGGGCCGCACCGGCGATGCGCTGTTTCTGCAAGGCCTTGATCAGCGCCGCTTCGTCGACAATCGGCCCGCGCGCGGTGTTCACCAGCAGCGCGGTCGGCTTCATCCAGCCCAGTGCCTGGGCATCGACGAGACCCCGGCTGCGGTCGCTGAGCACCAGGTGCACCGACAGCACGTCAGCCTGTTCGAACAGCTGTTGCTTGCTGACATAGGTGACGCCGGCCTGTTCGGCGCGCTCGGCGGTGAGGTTTTCGCTCCAGGCGATGACGCGCATGCCGAACACCTGACCGAACTGCGCCACCCGCTGGCCGATGCTGCCGAGCCCGAGAATGCCGAGGGTCTTGCCGTGCAGGTCGCTACCCAGCCCTTGCTGCCACTGGCCGGCGCGCAAGGCATTGGCTTCGTTCACCAGATTGCGGGTGGCGGCCATGATCAGCGCCCAGGTCAGTTCCGGCGCCGCGTGCTTATAGCTGTCGGTGCCGCAGACCTTGATCCCGAGCCGGGCGGCGGCCGGCATGTCCAGCGCCGCGTTGCGCATGCCGCCGGTGACCAGCAGCTTCAGGTTCGGCAAGCGCTTGAGCAGGTCCTCATCGAAGCGCGTGCGTTCACGCATCACGCAGATCACTTCGTATGGGCCCAGACGCTCGGCCAGTGTGGCGTTGTCCGCCGGGTAGTCATGGACAAAGGTCACTTTGCCGAGACTGTCGAGCACCGACCAGTCGACTACGCCCCGCGCGACGTCCTGCCAGTCATCGATCACCGCAATCTGCACCACCATCAGCGTTACCTCTTCAACGAACGGGATTGGTTTTGTCCAGCCAGCCCAGCAGTGCCTGGTGGAACTTCGCTGGCTCTTCCATCTGCGGGGCGTGGCCCATGCCGGGGAACTCCACCAGCGTGGACTGAGGAATCAGTTTGGCAACCTGCTTGCCCAGCACCTCGTAGTGACCGATTTTGGCCTTCACTTCCGGCGGCGCGATGTCCTTGCCGATGGCGGTTGTGTCGGAAGTGCCGATCAGCAGCAGGGTCGGCATCTTCAGGTCCTTGAACTCGTAGTACACCGGCTGGGTGAAGATCATGTCGTAGATCAGCGCCGAGTTCCATGCGACCTGAGTCTTGCCCGGGCCGTTACTCAGCCCGGCGAGCATGTCGACCCAGCGGTCGAATTCGGGTTTCCAGCGCCCGTCGTAATAGGTCGTGCGTTCATAGTCACGAATGCCCTGGGCGGTGACTTTCAATTCGCGCTGATACCACTGATCGACGCTGCGATAGGGAACGCCGAGGGCTTTCCAGTCTTCCAGGCCGATCGGATTGACCAGCGCCAGTTGCTCGACCTGATCCGGGTATTGCAGCGCATAACGGGTGGCAAGCATGCCGCCGGTGGAGTGGCCGAGCAGGGTGGCTTTCTGGATGCCCAGGGCCTTGAGCAGTTGCTGGGTGTTGGCCGCCAGTTGCTGGAAGGTGTACTGGTAGTGATCGGGTTTGCTGGAGGTGCAGAAACCGATCTGGTCCGGGGCAACCACCCGGTAGCCGGCTTCGCTCAAGGCCTGGATCGAACTGTCCCAGGTCGCGCCGCAGAAATTCTTGCCGTGCATCAGGACCACGGTGCGCCCGTTGGCCTTGCCGTGGGCGGCGACGTCCATGTAACCCATTTGCAGCGACTTGCCCTGGGACTGAAAGGCAAAGTGCTTGAGGGTGTAGGGATAATCGAAACCTTGCAGTTCCGGGCCGTATTGCGGGCCTTCGGCGTGAGCAAGCAGGGGCAGGGCGGCGGTCAGCAACAGGCCGGGCAGCCAGCGGGTCAGCGACACAGACATAGGACAACTCCACAAGAAATCGGCCGATGCTGGAACGGCCGGATTAGGGCGACGTTAAACACAGGCAATGTCCGGGCCCGATCGTTCAACCGAGCCAGCCCAGGGTGAGTATCGCCAGCACCCCGTAGCGGGCGCCTTTGGCGATAGTGACGATTAACAGGAATCGTCCAAGAGGTTCGCGCATGACCCCGGCGATCAACGTCAGTGGATCGCCGATGACCGGCAACCAGCTGAACAGTAGCGACCAGTGACCATAGCGCTGATAGTGAACCCGGGCGCGTTCCATATGTTTGCGGCTGACAGGAAACCAGCGCCGGTCCTGAAACCGTTCCAGCCCGCGCCCCAGCCACCAGTTCACCAGCGAACCGAGGACGTTGCCCAGCGTCGCCACCGCCAGCAGGCCCCAAAGCCAGTAACGATCGCTGACCAGCAACCCGACCAGCACGGCTTCCGATTGCAGCGGCAACAGGGTTGCTGCACCAAACGCGGCCAGGAACAGCCCGAGATAACCCGCCGTCATCAATGGGCCGGGTAATCCGCCACCACGACATCGGCGCCGTCTTTCTTCAGGCCGATCACTTGATACGCATCGCTCATGCCGTCCATTTCCATGCCAGGCGAACCCATCGGCATACCCGGTGCAGCAACGCCAAGCAGGTCGTCGCGCTTGCTCAGGGCCAGCACCTGTTCCGCCGGAACATGGCCTTCGACGAATTTGCCGTTGATGATCGCCGTGTGGCAGGACGCCAGACGCGGCGGTACGCCGTGTTGTTGCTTGAAGCTGCTCATGTCGGATTCGACGTGGTCTTCGACCTTGAAGCCATTGGCTTCCAGGTGGCTGATCCACTTCTTGCAGCAGCCGCAGTTGGCGTCGCGGTGGACTTCGATCGGGATGAGGTCGGCGGCTTGCGCCAGGGAGGAGATAAACAATGCGCTCAGGGCGGCCAGACGCAGATGGTTTCGCATGGAGGGCTCTCGGCTCAAAGGAGAAACGGTCAAAAAAGGAAGGCATTTTGACCGGTTTTTCCTGCCGGGCATCAACGGAGTGTTTCCAAGTGATACGAGGCAGGCCTGCCAACATGATCGTAGATCAAAGCTGACAGGCCGCTGAGCACAAGATGACAAAACTGTCAGCGCACCTTGAAACGCCCCATGATCGCGCTTACCCGGCTGTTGGCTTCCAGCAGCTGGCGGGTGTTGAGTTCGCTGGCCTGGCCGCTTTCTACCAGTTCATCAACCATGTGGCGGATCTGCACCATGCTGCGGTTGATCTCTTCGGTGACCGCACTTTGCTGTTCGGCGGCGGTGGCGATCTGAGTGCTGAGGCTGTTGATGTGGCTGACTGCACCGGCCATTTCGTCCAGCCCGCTGTTGACCCGGGTGGTGGCATCGGCGGCCGACTGGCAGCTGGCCTGGGTGTTTTCCATGGCGCTGACCGACGAGCTCACGCCTTGGGTCAGGCGGGTCAACATCTCGTTGATTTCCGAGGTACTGGCCTGCGTGCGGGCGGCGAGGGCACGGACTTCGTCCGCCACCACCGCAAAACCGCGACCCTGTTCACCAGCCCGTGCCGCTTCGATCGCAGCGTTGAGCGCCAGCAGGTTGGTCTGGCCGGCGATGGCGCCAATCACACCAAGGATTTCGGTGATGCGCTGGGCGTCCTGCTGCATGCTTTCTACCTTGTGGGTGGCGCTGGCCACCTCGTCGATCAACGCCACCACGCTGCCGGACGCTTCACCGACCACGATGCGCGAACGGTCGGCGTTTTCGTTGGCGCGCTGGGTGAAGGCGGCGGTTTCGGCGGCATTTTGCGCGACACTTTCGGCGGTCGAGCTCATTTCGTTGATCGCGGTAACCGTCTGATCGGTTTCCGAAGCGTGACGCAGCAGAATCTGGCTGGTGTGCGCCGAGGTGCGTTGCAGGTTGTCGAGGCTCGAAGCCATGGCGCCGGTAGCCTGGGTGACTTCGCCGATCATGTTTTGCAGGTAGGCGATGAAGGTGTTGACCGAATGCCCGATGGCGCCGAGTTCGTCTTCAGCGCGGATGGTGATGCGCCGGGTCAGGTCGGCATCGCCGCTGGACAGCGAATCGATATTGGCTTTCAGCGCTTTCATGCGCGAAACCAGTTGGCGGATCGCGTAGACCTGCAACAGCACCAGCAGAATCACCAGCGGAATCTGCAACAGGCTCAGACTGCTGAGCACGTCGTCACGCTGGGCGGTGAGCATTTTGGTGGGCAGCGCGGTGGCGAGGAACCACGGGGTGCCTTCGATCGGACGCATGAAGAACGTGCTGGCTTCACCGTGGTTGTCGAATTCGACGCGCTGCGCCTGCTCGCGGTTTTGCAATCCGGCCTTGACCTGGCTGGCGAAGGTGGAGCCGCCGGCCAGTTCGCTGATGTTTTTCAGCACGATCGGCCCGCTGATGCGCGAACTGTTGCTGATGATCTTGCCGTCGGCCTCGACAATCAGCATTTCGGCGTTGAGGTCTTTTTCCTTGCGCGCCACCAGATCGTTGAAGAAGCCCAGGGTCACGTCGATGGTCGAGACGCCCCAGGCGCTGCCGTTTTTCTGAATGGCCATGGCGCAGTTGGTGCGTGGTTCGGCGCTGGCGTCATCTTTATAGGCAGCAGCCCAGGCACACTGGCCGCGCGGGGTCTGCATGCCGCCCTTGTACCAGCTCTGGTCGTAATAGTTGGGGGCCGCGTCGCTGTTCCAGAAGGTGTTCACCGCCAGTTTGCCGGAGGCATCACGGTGCCAGAACGTACTGAACTTGTTGCGTCCGGCCTCACGCTGACCGGGCAACGGCCAGATGCCGCCGCCGAATACTTTCAGTTCACCGTATTGATCCACCAGCCCGGGCAACACGGTGTCGATGGCTGCGCTGTCGAGCAACGGAATGGTCTGGGTGATGCTGCGCTGTTGCGCCTGGACCTTGTTCAATTCGCCCTGGATCTGCTCGGCCACTTCCGCAATGCGGTTGAGCACGACTTGTTCTTCGGTATGGCGCAGCTTGGGCGCGACCAGTTGGCTGATGCCAACCACCGTCAGAACTGACAACAGCAGAATGAACAGAACCAGAAACAGCGTGTAGCGAGCCTGAATGGTACGGAATGCGGGCATGGAAACCGGTCCTTGAGCAGGGATTCTTATTGTGGGCAGGGAAAAAAACAGCGCGGGTTTCCTAACGTATCGTCGGGTCCTCGGGAAGCTTTAGGTACTTTCGTCCTAAAAAAAGCGGTCCCGACCAAAGGAACGTATCGGGCCTGATACACAAGAACTAACCGGGCCGAACATTAGAGCAATAAACCCACTTTAATCACCTTGTCATGATCGCTCTGGTCCCGTATTTCCGGGCGGTTTACGGTTTGTATCGTGAATGTACAAAAATTGTAAAAAAGTGCAGAAAGGAGTTGGTGCCACTAGTTTGCCGGCCGATACTCCGCGCAACTCAAAAGTGGTTCAACAAGGAATTTTTCATGTTTTCTTCGCAAGGAGCCTGCGCATGACTATCGGATATACCGGTGCCTGGCAACCCAAGGCGGGTCTGCTGGTTCGAGATACAGCAAGCTCAAGCAAACCGGTTTCTCAAAGCGTGAAGGTCAAGCAGATGCTGGCCCTGGTCGGCAACGATCCCACCGTGATCAATACGGCGGAGATGGACAAGCAGGGTCTGCACAAGAACATCAAGGGTTTCGATCCGACCAATGTTTCGGCCAAGCAACTGGGCAGCCTGAGCGCAATGCTGCGTAGCCGCGGCCTGATTTCCGAAATCACGTCCATGACCTTGCTCAATGCAGGCGACAAGTTCGATCGCTTCGGCATCCAGAAAGACCCGGATGCCAAGTTCAATGCGCTGGAGTATTTCGCCACGCAACTCGATACCATCCAGAACAACAATCTCAAGGGCAACAAGTACGCGAATACGTTGATCCCCGAGTACAAGAAAGCCATTTATGTACTGCAGAGCCTGCAGACTTACGGTCAGGGCGGGGAGCGCAAGCCTCCTACCGATCAAGGTGTAAAAGCCAAGGCCTGAAAGACAGGGCCCACTCCGGTAACGGGGTGGGCCCTTTCGTTTATATGCGGCGTTTATGGGCGGCTGCCACTTCTGCGATGACAGGCCGGCGGTGCGATCTGCCGCTGCATATCGTCATGCAATCGCTGCATTTGCGGGCAATGCAAGGTCAGGGATTTGGGCTGGAATCCCCGATGAAACAACGCCAGCCATCCTGCTCCTCTGTCATCGGGCGCCAGTCCGCTGAACACGAAGCCTATCGTCGTCAGCCGGTGCCAGGCCTTGTCGAAACCCTGCGCCAGCCTGAGTCTGATCGATATCAGCCAATGGTCGGGCAGTTGCTGCAATTCTTTGAGCAAACTGTCGTCCACTTCTTTGAAAACCCCGTCATATCGCCCCCAGCGCTGCTCCAGCTGCGCCGGCGCGCCGATCCACGGCGACACGTTCAACCGCGTTCCGAACACGTCGCACAGCTGTTGCATGAACTCACGGCATTCATCCGGCCAGGTCAATGCCGGCAGCGGGCGCTGATAACCATCGACGGGGGCGTAACCCAATACCAGCGATTCCGTCACGGCGTCGCCAAAGGGCGACGGCGCATGATCGGGCAATAAGCCGGTGTTGTGAAACCCAAGACCGGCGGCCATTTTCTGCGTGTAGGGGTGATGGGTCATTTGCTTGATCGTGACGCCCTGATAACCCAACGCTTGCGCATGGATCAGCAAGTGCCGGCCCAGTTCAGTGGCGACGTTCTGCCCACGGATCTGCGGATCCACCACGCTCAGCGCCAGCTCGGCGATGGACGATTCCTTGTCGAGAATCAGCGTGGAGTGGCCCGCCACCCGATTGTCGGACACCGCCACCAACGAATGCCAGTGGCCGTCGGCGTGGTTCTGGCTGATCAACCGGGGCAGGTAAACATGCGGCTGAGCGTAATGATCGCCATAGATCTTCCTGAACAGGCGACTGACCGCCGCAGCGTCACTGGTGCGATAACTTCGCAGGGTGATGGAATCCATCAGCAACGCTCCTGGTTATGGCCGTTGTAGACACGACGGTCCAGCACACGCTGACGTTTGCCGGAGCGTGGATGACGTTCCAGTTCCTGCGTCGTACAGCAGCGAATCCGCAGCGCAAGCTGGTGATCGGCGCTCAGTTGCTCGATCAACGGATAGTCTTCAAGCAAGGCGCGATGCAGCGTCTGGTCGGCTTCAGCGATTGCCGGTGACAGGGCGTCCGGTGCCCAGTGCAGACGCAGAATATCCGTCGCACCCTCCTGCTCGATCACCAGTTGCCATTCGTCGCTGCCGGTGATGCGCCACACTGTCTCGCCGATCGATTGCGGCAGCAGGGTCAGGATACCCACGCGCACCCGCTGGCTGTCGGCGCAGCGGCCCATCAATGCGAACTTGCGCCGGGGCGTGCCGGACGGTTCGCACCAGCATGCACGGTCACCGACCGGGTAGCGGATCAACGGCATCAACCGGCGTGTGAGGTTGGTCATCACCAGTCGTCCGGACCGGCCGCATTCTTCGATCACTTCGCCGCTGTTCTCGTCGAGGATTTCCAGCAGTGCGTGACCTTCAGGAACCCGATGTTCACCCAGGGCACAGTCGCGATGACTGGCACCGATGAAGCCGGCGTCGACGCTGGCGTAGCCGATGGACGCCACTCGGGCGTTGGGAAACACTCGCTCAAGCCGTCGCAACTGGGCGTCAAACAGGCTTTCACCGGCGTAAAGCAGGGCGGTGATGTGCTCGAGAGTCCGGCCCTGTTGTTCGAGCCAGGCTGCGAAGGTCAGCAGATGGGCGGGCAGGCCCGCCAGCACGTTGATCCGGTGCCGGGTAATTGCATCGGTCAGCAGGATCGAGTCGACATGGCCGGTAAAGGGAAACTCGACAACCTCGGTTTGCACATGCGCCAGGGCATCGTGGGTAAAGATGAAACTGGCATACAGGTCACCGACAAAAAACAGGTTGGCGACCCGGTCCCCGGCGTTCAATTGCGCACCGAGGCTGCGACCGAAGTCTGTTACCAGCGTCCGCCATTCCTCGCGCCGGAACAGTGAAAACTTGCCGGCGCTGGTGGTGCCTCCGGTCTTGAACACCAGCGCGTCAGTCAGCGGCGCTGTCAGGGCAGGCCAATGGTCGAGGTCATGACTGCCTTTCCAGTATTCCCCTGGGTCAATCACCGGCAGTTGTTCCAGTGATGTGACCGGCCGGGAAAGTTCGGCGAAGTGACGTGCATAAAAGCCGGAATACTGTCGAGCAAACGTGACCAGCTCTTGCCATTCAAACCGTGTGTTCATGTTCGGTTCCTTGCGTGTCTGTGCAGGGACCAACGCCCCGATTGTCGATCAGCAACGGCGTCTTGCCGCTGTGTTTGTTGCGGGTGAACCCGTCGCTGCCGCAAACCTCTACCTCGACGGTCAGCAGCCCGGTCTGGATGAGCGTGGCCAGCGTCGGGTAATCCAGCAGGCGACGCTGAACATCATCGGATTGCCTCGGGCTGCGAAAACGCATGCGCTCCAGTCCGTCCGGGGCGTGCTCGAGGATCAGCTGGAACTCGGTCTCCAGGTGCTCTGCCAGTTGCGACAGACAGATGAAGTCGGTGCCGATGCGGATCAACTTGCCGTGACGTTGCAGCAGCTCGAAGCGCGGTGTAGGCAGCCCGCAGTCACACATACCGGGGAGCCAGCGACCGCTGTCACCGACGTCGTAGCGCTGAACGTCCTGGCCTTCGCGCTCAATGGAGGTAAACACCAGGCGCCCGGTTTCATTACCGGTCACCGCACGATCCGACTCGAAATCGACGATCTCCAGGTGCTGGATATCGCTCATCAGATGGAACACCCCATCGCCGGTGGCCGGGCAGGCATGGCCGAGCGGTCCGGCGTCGACGCTGCCGTAAATGGCCGAGCGGATCAGCCTGACGCCGCAGCTGCGCATCAGGGCGAGGCTTTGTTCACCGGGATGTTCGCCGCCGAGGAAGACTTTTTCGATCCCGCCATAGGTACGCAGTCGTGCCTGCTCGTTGAGGAACAGACGGTGCAGGGTGCTGGGCATGCCGACCAGTACGGTGACGCGCTGATCGATGATGACCTGCGCGATCTCGCGGTAATCGTCATCGGCCGGAGCCCCCATCGGCAGGTGCGTGGCACCCAGCAGTTCCAGCACTTTGGAGAAACTGAAGAAACCGCCATACAGCCCCCCACTGAAGAACAGGTTCATTACCCGGTCGCAACTCGGGTCGAGACCCGCCGCGAACAACCCGTCAGCGCTGGCGCGCATCTGTCGATCAAAGTCGCGGTAGCTGTAACCGGCCAGCGCCGGGGTTCCGCTGCTGCCACCCGAGCGGAAATACAAACGGGCCGCTGGATGGATAGGGCGTCTGACGAAGGTCTCCTTGCTCATGATCGGCAGATTGGCCACGCGAGGTGGCGCCGGCAGCGGATCGAGCGTGGCGCAGGTCGTCAGCGCCGTCGTCGACAGGCTGACCGACACGCGCCGGCTCAAGCGTTGCAGGGCATACACGCCGTCGTGGGGCTCGCCTTCGTAACCATCGTGAATCGCCTGCACCGGGGTAATCCGTGTGACGCCGGCGGCAATCAGCGTCCGGGCCAGTCCGGCCATTTCGTGATCGGCACACATCAGTCCGGCGCTTTGCAATACGTTTCGCCAAGGCAGTAGCGCCTCGGTCACCCGCGCACGTGGCACAGGCTTGAGCAGCAGACTGCGAAACAGCGGCGAGGGGCCCAGTTGCCGGTCGTGGTTCCAGATGACGCGCCAGTCCGGCGCCTGCCAGACCTGTCCGCTGGCCCCGCCAAAGCTCTGAGCCAGTCGCGCCATCGCGGTTCGGGTGGTGATTTGCGAAGCCTCCTGAATTGAAGGTTGCAAGGCCGGCCAGTGTCGGGATCGACGTTCGAATGCCTCGGCCATGCCATTGCCGATCGAGCGCAAGACGTTCTCGTCGTCACTGTCCACCAGCAGCCATTGCGGACTGGAACAAGCCTGCTGGTCGAGGCGGCAGACTTCATCGGCCACGGCGTCCAGCGCTTGTGGCGAGACCGCTGCCGGTGTCAGGTAGATGAAACTGATGCGGTGGCCCCAGTCGATCCAGCGACATCCAGGCGCGAGTTGCTGGCGGATGGCTTGCAGCGCGGACTCGCCGCCCCACGCCGACACTCCGTTGGCCTGTTGGCACAATTCACCGATCCGGGCCGTGCTGGCCGGAACGACTGCAACATGCCCGGCGATCTGGCCGGTGGCATCGCACTGCGCCAATCCATGCAGCAATTGCGCGGTCATCCCCTGATCGCTGCTGCTGGGCCGCAACCAGTTGACGTTGCCGGCCAGCAGTCCCTCGATCACCGCGCAGAACGCCAGCAACGGCGAGTTGCCGGGAGTGATGTGGACCACTAGGCCCAGCGGACTCCAGCGTTCAAAGCGCGGCTGGCGATAATCGAGGCGACGCAGGCTGGCCGGTTGTGCGCCGAGTTCGCGCTCAAGCTTGCAGCGCAGCGCAGCGGGTTGGCAGAACCCGATCAGTAACTGACGTTGTTCAGCGTCGAGCGGAAAGGGCAGATCCGGGTCTTGCAGGCGTCTGGCAAAGGTAGCCGCCGTGTCAAGGACCGTCGCCGTGTCCAGCGGCGTGACCAGCCGTTGTGGCAAGTCCGGATAAAGCTTTTCCAATGCGAGGTCGAAGGTGAAGTCGTCGTGAAGTTGTCCGTTGATCAGGTACATATCAGTGCTTCCCCAGCAGTTCAGACGCGGCCATGGCGCAGCTTCGGCCGGCGGTGGTGGCCGCCCGGCCATGCAGTTCGAACCAGTCCACTGGCAGCCCGCAGCCGCAACTGTCGCCGGGATGCAGGGTGGCGAGGTCACTCATGACCACCGCGTGCGCCGGGCTCGACGAAATGTAAGGCGAGACAAAACTCAGCAAGCCTTGACGGCCATACGGCAGCAGCGAGAAGTCGGCGGGATCACGTACCAAGACCTTCGAATAGACCGGTACGTGGAAGTGGTGGTCAGCGCACTCAAGGTACGGCACTGCATGCTCGACCGCGCCGTAACCGTCACGGCAGCGGGACACCTCGATGCCCAATTGGCGGTGGATCCGCTCGTACAGTTGCCGGCGGGGAATCTCTTGCGCCGCCTGGGTTTTCCAGCCGCCGCCAAACAGCGCCAGCGAACCTTCTGCCAGTTGCAGATCGGCCACCCCGGTGGCCTGCATGCGTTGCAGGGTCTGCCAGAGAAATGCGGGGAAACCGAAGATTCGTACCGGCAAGCCTTCCTCGGCGAAGGACTGCAAGGCGGCGATTACGCCAAAGCTGTCGAATTCATGGCCGTTGCCCGTACGGCGCAGTGCATAGGCCACGCGGTTGACGGGGGCGAAGCGGCACAGGAACTGATCGGTGAAGGACGTTCCCAGGCTGATGCGTCCTTCGGGTTCATAGCTCAGCAGCAGGTAGTTGCACGGCGTGTCCGGGGTGTCCCAGGCATAGTGCCGGAAGATTCGTTCGACCATGTTCTGGGCTGCGCTCAGGCTGCGTTCGTCATATCGCATGCGGCTTTTCTCGCCGCTGGTGCCGGAGGAGGTGAGCTCCCGAGCGTCCGCTGCGGTGGAGCTGAGCAAAGCCTGGCGCTTGAAGTAACTGGCGAAAACCGGCGGGAGTCGCGACCAGTCATCGAGGTGATCCAGATCGCCCACGGTCAGGCCATTGGCGTTCAGCCAGTGTTCGTAGCCGGGTGTGTGCTGGCAGTGAAACCGGCTGATCTCGGCCATGGCCTGGCTGAACAGTCCGTCCGGCACGGAATCCGGGCAATAGGGTTGCGTCAACGCGCAGAGCGCGTCGCTGTGGGGGAGGTGGTTCATCAGGCGTCCTTTTCTTTATGTTGAAGAGGCGGAGTCTGTCGGGGCATGTGGCAGAAACCGGTACAGCAAAGGCAGGCTGAGCAAACCACCCAGCGCCGCCAGAATGGCGAAGGATTCGAGACGGTTGCCGCCGCCGGTCGCAGCAATCAGCGAGCCACCGACACCCATCACGGCAATCGAAATCATGCCGATCGCAGCGGAGACCAGTCCTTTGCTGTCATCGCTGGAAAACAGAGCCAGCCGGTACAGCGCGGCGTTGCTCATGCCAAGCCCGACGGCATACAGCGCAAGACCGGTCATCAATCCGGCAAGGGAAAGGCCGGTCAGTGCGGTGGCTATCAAGGTCAGCAACCCCAGGCAGAACGGCCAGAGCGCCAGACGAATCAATTGCGGCAGATCCCGCGAATTGAGCAGTCTGTCGAGGATCAGATTGCCGACGATCACCGCCGAGAACACCGGAATTTGCCACAGCGCATATTCGCGGGTCGTCAGGCCCAGCAACTGAACCAGCAGCAGCGGCGCGAGACCGATCCAGGCAATCAGCGGCAGGCTCATCAGACCCAGGGCAAGGCAGATGCCGACGAACCGGTGATTGCGCAGCAGCGCCACGTAACGGGTCCTGATCTGGCGGAAGGAGAAGGGGATCGGCGCTTGTTGACCGCCATCGTGGCGGACAACGCCGATCGTCTCCGGCATGCAGGTATACAGTCCGATCCAGGTCAGTGTCGCGATCAGGCCCAGGCCGAGAAACAGCTCGCGCCAGCTCAGCCACTCCAGCAGCAGACTGCCGAGCAGCGGACCGAGCAGGGGCGAAAGCAGGGCGACGTTGCCCAGCAGTGCCATCAGTCGCACGGCATCGGCCTCGCAGAAGACTTCCTGAAGGGCGGGATAACTGACCGCCACGACAAATCCCAGGCCCATGCCTTGCAACAGTCGCAGGGCGTTGAACACTTCGATGCCGGGCGTGGCGACGGCCGCCGCACAGGTCATGCCGAACAGCGCACAACCGGCGAGCAACAGCGGGCGCCGGCCAAACCGGTCGGACAAAGGCCCGATCAGCCATTGCAGGCAGACGCCGCCGATCAGATAGAGATTGAACGCATTGGGAATGTGAGCCGCATCGGCTTCCAGATCCCGGGTGACGGTCAGCATGGCCGGCATGACCATGTCGCTGGCCATGTAGGTCAGCCATTCGAACAGCGTGATGGCGAGACAGAAGCCGAGCGCCTGGAGTGGCGGGAGGGGAATGAGAGTTCGTTGCATGCGCTTTCACGATCGTCGAGAGGTAGCGCAAGAGTAGGGAGGAGCGGGGAATGTCCCTAAGCCATTGGTGTGACGGTATATGACGAGGTTGTGCGTAATGTTACGGAGGGCAGCATTCCTACTTGAGGAGGCGAAGACTCCTATACCGGTAATCGCCGATCCATAAAAAACGCCCACATTCCTGCGGGCAATTCTCCTGACGCTTAAATCCGTTGTTGCATTTGAACGGATGGACGCTGGCATCCTTTCCGCGAGATTGACTTAACGATGGTAGTAATAGCCCGGGCCAGGCGCGTAGTGGCGATGATCGCCATGCCCGCCGCCGTGGGGAAAGATGATGCAGCCGCTCAGGGCGAGCAGTGCAAGGACAGGAATCAGCCAGGTGATTCGACGCAGCATTTCAAAGATCCTCATGGTTGACGCCGCTTGAAGCCAAAGCTCTTCATCGGCTGTAACATGAGACCCCGTTAACGGCGGCGCATCCCCGTCAAAAGGTATGCGCATGGCATCAACGCCGATACAAACCCGATACATTCCAACGGTTCAGGAACCTGTAATGACCCATAAGCAACGCTTGATATATTCGATTCTGATCGCTGTCGCCGTACTGCTGATCATGCTCGGCCTGTCCTGGCTGCAAAACGCCGGCAAGCTCAGCGAGCAAACGTTCCAGTACATCGCCATCGGTGTGGCGGTAGTGGTCGTGGTGATCAACGGCGTGATGCGCCGCAAGGTCAAGCCCTGACGGCGTCTGCCGCGTGCATCAATCGCTGTTGAGCACGGCGGCAGCCTGGGGATGGAGGCTGTAGCTCTTGTCGTCGTTGAACGTGATCACGCCTTCGGCGCACAGGCGCTTGAGTACTTCGCGCACGCTGAGAAAGGACAACGGAATGTCCAGATCCAGCAGTTGGCTATGCACGCCACGCACACCCAGGCGACGGTCGTCCTCGGCGGCGACCAGCAAGGTGTCGATGACTTTGAGGCGAATCAGGCTGGTGCGCAGGCCGAAGCTTTTAAGCAGCAAACGGATGCGTTCATTGCCGTGACGCTCGACCCGTTGCCCGAATACGTCGGCGTGCGAACCCATGGGCGCTCCTTTGGGGGTCTGGCTACCTTCCGATGGTAGTGGCGGGTTGTACATGCGATTACTCCTTTCAGAGCCTGATCAGGAAAGGTTTCTTGTGCTCTCTCTAAACAAGACGTTTCAGCTCGACAAATCATGAAGCGAAAAATGTAGAAATTTTGTCGTCGTTTCGTCTTTTCCCCGTGATCACGGCGCCAAACGGGTGTGTGACCGACTAAATTTTTTTCCGCGGCTTCGTTTTCTGAACAGGCTCATTGCGCGTGACGCGTGGGTGATTTCAGAGCGAGCCGGGCCCGACGTGTTCACGGTGGCGGGTGGTTCGCTCTTCGGCATTTCGATCAGGAGCGAGCGTGACTATTTCCAGGCAATTCACCGGACTGACCCTTGCCGGCCTGTTTCTCGGGCTGAGTCTGTCGGCGCAGGCGTTCAGCCCTTCCGCTTCCGGGCAGGCCGGCGCCGATATCCGTCGCACAGGTTATGGCGTACCGCACATCCGCGCGGAAAACGAACGCGGACTCGGTTTCGGCATCGGTTATGCCTATGCGCAGGACAACCTGTGCCTGCTGGCCAACGAGATCGTGACGGTCAACGGCGAGCGGTCACGGTACTTCGGGCCGGAGCAACTGACGGTCGAGGAGCGCGAGAACCGCGTCAGCGATCTGTTTTTCCAATGGCTCAACACGCCCCAGGCAGTGAATGCCTTCTGGCAGGCGCAGCCGGTCGAAGTGCGTGATCTGGTGGAAGGATATGCCGCCGGCTACAACCGTTATCTGGCCGAGCGCCGCCAGCAGGGGCTGCCGCAACAGTGCCAGGGTGAATGGGTGCGCGATATCGCCGCCGAAGACCTCGTGAAGCTGACCCGGCGTCTGCTGGTCGAGGGCGGTGTCGGGCAGTTCGCCGAAGCTTTGGCGGGTGCAACACCGCCGCAATCCACAGCGCAGATCGAAAACGATGCACGGGCTTACCAACTGGCGGACACGCGGTTGCAACGCTTCGCCCTGGACCGCGGCAGCAACGCCGTGGCGGTGGGCAGCGAGCGCTCGTTCAATGGTCGCGGGATGCTGCTGGCCAACCCGCATTTCCCGTGGGTCGGCGGCATGCGTTTTTATCAGATGCACCTGACCATCCCCGGCAAACTGGATGTGATGGGCGCGGCGCTGCCGGGCCTGCCGATGATCAACATCGGCTTCAACCAGCACCTGGCGTGGACCCATACCGTCGACTCGTCCAAGCACTTCACCCTGTATCGCCTGCAACTCGATCCGAAGGATCCGACCCGTTACCTGCTCGACGGCCAGTCCCTGCCGATGAACAAGCAGACCGTCACGGTGCAGGTCAAACAGGCAGACGGCCAGGTCGTGCCGGTCTCGCGGGATGTGTACAGTTCGCAGTTCGGGCCGATCGTACAGTGGCCCGGCAAACTCGACTGGAACAATCAGTTCGCCTACAGCCTGCGCGATGCCAACCTCGAAAATGACCGGGTGCTGAAGCAGTGGTACGCCATGAACCGCGCCGGCAATCTCAAGGATCTGCAGGATTCGGTGCACACGATCCAGGGCATCCCGTGGGTCAACACGCTGGCCGTGGATGACAAGGGCCAGACGCTGTACATGAACCTGTCGGTGGTGCCGAACGTCAGTGCCGACAAACTGGCCAAGTGCAGCGACCCGCGCATCGGCCTGCAAATGATCGTGCTCGACGGCTCCAACAGCGCCTGTGCCTGGGACATCGACCCGCAAGCCGCGCAAAAGGGCATTTACGCCTCCAGCCAGTTGCCGCAGCTGTTGCGCAAGGACTTCGTCCAGCACTCCAACGACTCGGCCTGGCTGGCCAACCCGGCGCAACCGCTGACCGGTTTCTCGCCACTGATCAGTCAGGACGGGCAGCCTCTGGGCCTGCGCTCGCGCTTTGCGCTGGATCGTCTGGCGACGCTAGACAAGAAAGGCCCGCTGTCGGTGCAGGACCTGCAACACATGGTGATGGACGATCAGGTGTTCCTGGCAACTCAGGTGATGCCGGATCTGTTGAAGTTCTGTGCCTCGCAGTCTGAGGCGGCGTTGAAATCGGTGTGCAGCAGTCTGAAAGCGTGGGACAGCCGGGCGAATCTGGACTCGGGCATCGGCCTGGTGCATTTCCAGAACATCATGCAAGCGATGCAGGAATCGCCGCAGGCCTGGCGCGTGGCGTTCGATCCGAAGGACGCGCAGCACACACCGCGCGGACTGGCCGTCGAAAATCCCGACGTGGCCAAAGTGTTGCGCGAGGCCATGCTGGCGTCGGCCGAGTCGGCGACAAAAATGGGTCTGACCGAGAAAAGTCGTTGGGGCGACGTGCAGGTGGTCAGCAGTGGTGGCCAGCAAACGCCGATTCACGGTGGCCCGGGCACGCTGGGCATCTACAACGCCATCCAGAGCGTGCCCCGTGAAGACGGCAAGCTGGAAGTGGTCAGTGGCACCAGTTATCTGCAAGTCGTGACGTTCGATGACAAGGGGCCGCATGCCCAGGGCCTGCTCGCGTTCTCGCTGTCCAGCGATCCGGCATCGAAATACGCCCGTGACCAGACCGAGGCGTTCTCGAAGAAACAGTGGAGCGTGTTGCCGTTCACCGAACAGCAGATCAAGGCCGATCCGCAGTATCAGGTACAGACCGTACGCGATGATCTGGAAAAAGCAGGGAAAGTCGCGGCGCAGTAATCAGCCGTGCGAGGGGCTGACACCGTAAAAGCAGAAGGCCGCTCCCTCACGGGAACGGCCTTCAGTTTTTTCGCGGTTGTTGCGGCATCGGATTGATCACCGGGTTGCCTTCCTTGTTGCGGGTCAGGAACACCGGCAACACCTTTGGCATCGAGCTGGCGAAACTGTTCAGCTCCTTGATGTTGTAAATGCCGCCCACCCGGATCGCGCCGGTCGCGCTGTCGGCGAGCATCAAGGGTTTGTCCAGGTAGCGGTTGATCATCGGCAGCGCTTCGTTCAGCGACAGGTTGTCGAGAATCAGTTTGCCGCTGCGCCAGGCCAGAGAAGTGTCATTGGCATAGGTCTGGCTGATTTGCGGCGTGAAGTCGCCGTGCCTGTAGCGGGCCTGCATGGAAGGGCCGAGGCGCAAGCCATCGCCCGACAGTTGAGTATTGCTGGTGACCAGTACGGAACCCTCGATCAGGTTCACCTTCACCTGATCTTCGTACATCCAGACGTTGAAACGGGTGCCGGTGACGCGGATTTTGCCTTCTGCGGCCCTGACGACGAACGGATGGCTCAGGTCATGGCTGACTTCGAAGAAGGCTTCACCCTTTTTCAGGGTGACGCGACGCTCGTCCTTGTAATTGCTGTAGGTCAGCTCGGTGTTGAGGTTCAGCTCGACCTGACTGCCGTCAGCCAGCGTGACATGGCGCACATTATCGGTGGCAGCAAAGTGTTGATAGCTGTCGGGCAGCCAACCCAGATTCCACCCGGCCCAGGCCGCCAGCGGCAGCGCCAGAGCGCAAACGGCGGCGGCTACTGCGTATTGGCGCCACGTCCGGGCCGGCGCAGTCTTCGGTACAACCACCGCAGGCTCGGGGCGCGGCAAATGCTCGGCGACATCCCAGATCTCCAGCATCGCCTCATACTCGAATGCGTGAAGCGGATGTGCATCGCGCCACTGTTCGAACGCCTGCCGCTCTTCAGCGGTGCAGTCGACGGCGTGCAGACGCATGCACCAATGCGCGGCGGCATCGGTGATGGCATCGTATTCGGCTTCCGAGAGGGTGTTCTGGGTCATTGACTCTTCCTGATTTCGCGCATTCTAACCTTGAGGGGAAGGCGCCGAGAACAACCGTCATGGCATTTACCCATCAAACGTTGAACTTTTTTCCGCTCAGGCGCCCCAAAAACCAGGACGTCCCATGAACCCTATCCATGAATGGAGTGAAAAAATGATCAAAAGAACCTTGGCCGCCTTCGTCGCAACCGCCAGTCTCCTGAGTGCAGGCGCGGCGCTGGCCGACCGTCCGGGCGCTGGATGGATCACTATCGAAAAGGCTATCGAAATCGTTAAAACCAAGGCCGGTTATGTCGAGGTCTACGAGATCGAGGCCGACAACAACGGCTATTGGAAAGGGGAAGGGCGCAAGGCGGACGGCGTGGTGTACGAGTTCCGTATCGATGGCGCGTCGGGCAATGTCTTGCGTGATCAGAAAGACTGATCCTGAGGCCGTTGCCGGAATGCGCAGGTGATGAGCCTGCGCATTTTTTTTGGATCAAGGGGACGGCACAACCTCCAGCTGCCGGCCGACTTCGCAGATCAGCTGCGCTATCGAATCGGCGTTGTGCAAGATGACACCGACGCGGGCATCTGAAGACTGCCGATCCAGGAACGCATCGCGCGCCTCGCTCATGGTGGCGCTGCCTGTCTGCCTGAAAATCTCCGCCGCCGTGGTCTGTTTCTCCGCAATTCTGTCCAGGTCGATCCAGGCCGCTTGATTCGGGCTCCACTCTGCAAACAGTTGTGCACGGGGCGTGGCCAGTGACAGCGCGGTTCTTCGTTCGTCCTGCAGATGATTGAGCAATCTTTCACCGTCGGGGGTAGCGGAAGATATCAGGTCACAGAAAGGCTCACGCGCCCTGACCGTCGCGATGTCCCACGCATTGCTCAGTTGATGGGCCAACTCATGTATCAGGGTTGCGGCTTGTGCATGGCCGTCAATATCAAAACCAGATGCAGTGACGGGCACGTAGTCCCCCAGATCCTGATTGAAAAAATGCTGGGTGAAATGGACTTTGTTCTTCAGGTCGCCATCGAGGACAAACGCAATCACGTCGTGAAACCATCTGGTTGAGCCGACGATGAAGCGGTCAGTGTTGAGCAGGTCGTCTGCCGGATCTACCAGAGCCTTGCAGATGGGCAGGATCGCGGCGTTTATCCTGGACAGGATCTGCGTCGTGACGCGTGGGACATCAAAGAACTCCATGAGAAACCGGTTGACCCGCCCACCGGGCACGACGTTGATGTCCAGAATGGCCAGATTGTGCAGGCAGTTGAATGCGTAATCCCGCGCCACCGCCACTGCATGCCCCAGTATCCGGGCTTTTTCAGGGTATCTTCGACTGATCTCTTCCATGCCGTGCGCTTCGATGTTGAGCATCATGCGGCGCAGGTGCGTGTACTGTTTGTGCACGATCATTCTGGAATAGGCCTTGCCGTAATGAACGGTCTGACCCTCGGTGATCCGGACTGTCCGTGAGTCGGTCTTGCGCAGCAATGGGCCGCGAACGTCATCCTTTGCCAATTGCCAGTCCGCTCCGTTTTTGACGACCCGGTATACCTTGCCGTCCACTGCGGCATAGCTACGGTTGTTGGATGTCTTCTGGTACACGCCCTGAGTCGCGCTGTAGGTCAGATCCTTGAGTGCGACGTCCATTGCTTCGAAAGGCTGCAGGAGGGTGCGTTGAGGTGACGTCGTTTCGATTTCCGACAGATTCGGAACCACAGGTTTTTCGATATTCTGCGTGCCGGAGGCGATCGTCTGCTGACCGACATCGGCGCCAACCGCCTGTTCAGCGGACGTTTCGGACAGCATCCCGACGGTCACCATATGTTCGGCGCCATCGATAAACGACTTCAGCGCCTTCTTCCAGTGATGATTCTGCAAGGCCTCGGCCGAATCCTTGAAGGCATCGTAGGCTTGCCAGAGAAAGCGTCCGCAGGCGAGTTTGCCCGGCAGCACGTCCGCGACCTGTCGGATGCCGTCGCTGAACAGGGCTTTGGCGTTTTCCCAGTCAGACTGCCCGTCGCTGTCGTTCTGCGAGTCGAGCATCTGTTTCAACAGATCGAGATTGTCCTGATACAGACGTTCCAGCAGGTTGCCGGCAATCGGGTGGTAGTCCAGCGTCATTTCGCTGATCTGTCCCAGGGTGCTGGCAAACAGACTGCGGAAAATCGCTCGCTGAGGTTGCGGCAGGCGACGAAGCAGCAGGTTTTGCAGCAAACCCGGCATGTTCAGCGCGCTGATCAGACTTTCTTCATCGGGAAATTCGTGAAAGGCCTGCTCGGTGTAGGGGCTGTAAAGCAGCCGAGGCCCCTTGTGCCCGGTGCCGGGGGCCAACACATACAGTCCGCATGCTTCGACTGCGGCGGCGCCGACTGTCTTTATCAGCGACAGCGGGCACACCATGGCCTGTGCACCGGACACGGCAGCACGGGCGATGGCATCTGGCATGTCCAGGGCCTGGCGGATGTAACTGAATGCCGTTTCTGACAAATGCTGCTGCAGTTTCAGCGCGTGAGCATGCTGCAACAACTGCCAGGGTAATTGACGGAAGAAAGTCTGCTGCCGCGCGAGGCCGGCAGTCGTATTCGTCGCCAGTGCCTGCCTGACCTTTTCGCTGTAGGTGGCAGGAATCTCGAGCGATAGCAGCAGTTGCGTCACTGCACTTTGATCGAGCCCCTTGGGCAACGCGTTGGCGGTTGTCGATGCCACCTTGAAACCGGTGCCTTGGGCGATATTGATGTGATTGAGGGCAAACTCGAGAAGATTGCGGGCCGGTCCGGCCAGGGCCAGGTTCGGCGTTATCCGGATGTGGCGAGGGTTGAGCCCGGTATCCGGGAATCGCCCTTCGAGCAATGACGTCAACGTCTTTTCGACATGGCTGACCAGAGTTGGCACACCGCTCAGGTAATCCTTGTCGTCGACGACGCTCTGGCGCCACTGCTCCAGGAGTTCGACGTGCAGTTTCTGTTCGGCGAGCGACGCCATGCCGAGCCAGGCAGGATAAGTTTGCCGGGAGACGATTGCCCGGGCATGAGCCGTTGCGAGCTTCAGGTTGGTGTGAAAAGTCGACTCACCCAGCGTTGTCAGCGCCTTGTCGCGCTTTGCCGGATCCTTCACGCGGGTGCGCACCTGCTCGCAGCGCCCGAGAAAATGCTCGGTCGCCGATTGCATGCGGTTATGCAGCACGTTGTGTTCGATGAACTGAAAAGGCCCCAGGGTATAACGCTGATGCAGCTGAAACTGTGCAGGCAGAATATTTTCCAGCAGCGACAGGCGTTGCACCTTGTGCAGCAAGCGTTGCTCGAGCTTTTGCCGGGCAATTGCAACGGAGTCGAATACTTCAAGCCCGAGTGCAGGTGTCCACAACACTGCACGACCGGAGTGCTGGACGTCGAGACCGCCACGCTCGGTCATCAGCAGGCAGTGGGCGAGTGGCAGCAGCTTCTGCTGGTCGCCAGACCGTAGGGTGAGCCCATAGGCATCGGGGCGAAAACCCTGCAGCGCCTGGCGTTGCGCGCGGGTCGGCTGGTCTGGATTGCACACGGCATCGACGATCGCCCGTACCGAGGCTGGCAGTGTGCCGTTCAATGCTCGCAGCCGGGCTTCGCCAGTTACCCCGATAGACCAGGCATGCGCCAGGGTTGCCTTCAGGTTTTCGAGAAACGACCGCTGAGCCTCCTGAGTGGCCATGGGTTGGGTCTTGAGTGTCTGGCGAAGCGGCGCTTCAACGCTGCTGAACGTCTTGATCGCGGCGCGCGCCTTTTCCGCCAGAACCATGGACGGCTGTTGATTGCCCGAAAGTACCGGGTGCGTGCTCCAGCGTCCTGCGCTGTCGAGCTCGAGCAAACGCGCATGAATCATCGAGCGGATGTCCAGGCTCTTGTCGAACAGGGCGTGCAGATTCACCGCGCCATCGCTGTGGCGAAACACTTGCAGGGCGTATTCGATGTTTTGCCGCTGCTTGGTGATGATCCATTCGAAGAGGATCTTGAAGACTTCTCCGACGATCCGCTCTCCCGATACCTGCGGCTGGTCGAAACCGAGAAACCGGTTGCGCTCTTCCAGGCTGAGCAGGCCGTAAAGCTCGTCTTCATGGCCCTTGGCAATGAACTTGCTCTGCAATGTCTGTTTCAGGTCGTTGTAATCGGCGAGCACTTGCAGGCCCTGCACCGGGGTGTAAAGAAAGGCCTGGCTGGCGCTGATCATCAGTGACCCCGCCAGTTCGACGTAATTGGCTTCGTGCTCCCAAAGACGCACGGTTTCGGTGACGGGGCGCTGCGGGCCTTGTGCATCGTGCGACATCAACTGATGCAGTGCGCTGAACTGCGTTGCATCGAGAACGCCGTTTTCGCGTTTGATCATCCATTCGCTGAGCGCCTGGTCCTCCAGAACGTTGGCGAAGAACGCGCGTCGCGTCGAACCGTCGGCAGAAGCCGCGTCCCAATAGTGTTCCAATTGCCGGAAAAGCAGCGCCGGCAACTTTCCGGACGCGCTGGTGACAGCCTCTTCCCATTGCGCCTGATCGCCTGTGGCGGCCGATCTGTCGGGGTGGGAGAACTCTCGCAACGCAGTGGTCGGCCATTGTTGATGCCGGTAATGCAACAGCACTGCATCGCTCAGGCTCATGGAGTCGAGCCAGTGTCTTGTCAGCGCGGTGTCATCGTCCTGGGTGTAGAAACCGACGCGGGTACGGTTTTGCTGCAAGCTGCCGAAATGCGGTTTGAGCAATTCATCAAGGATGTTTTCCAGCCGGTGACTGAGCGTCGGCAGCTTTTCCAGCTCCGCCCGCATGGCCTGTGCATTCAGAATCTGCGCCTGCTGGATGGCCGTGGTGTTTTCATCAAATACATCGCCATCGATGATGCTGAAGGTCACCGTGATGTTGTCGGCATCGAACAGCCGCTTGCGTTGCGGCAAAGACAGGAACGCAAACAGACTGGCCTGGTCATCGGCATTGTTCAGGCGCCGCTCGAGCTGTTGTCTCAATTCGGCGCGGTCACGGTATTTTTTCAGGCCGTCGAACACGGTGTAGAGGATCAGGGCGTTATCGACGGGCGTCTCGCCAAGAACGAACGCACCCGGCAACGGCAGAGGTATTTCACTGCCAACATTGAGCAGGATGCGCTCGGCGCGCATCGGCGGGGTCTGCTGGCTGCGCAAACTGCTGGAGGAGAGCCTGGCATGGGCGAGCCATTTGAATTCGGATTCGGACAGACCGTGGGCCTTGCCCAGTTCGGTCCATCGTCCGGGGGCGTCGAAGACTTCGGGGAACAACAACGGCTGAATGAGGGCTGACATGATTGAGTCTCGATGAGGGGCGCATGCTGGCGGGCGCCGGTGGGTCGAGACGCAAGGCTAGGGCGGGTGAAGGCGACGAGGGTGGTAGATAAATATTGCGGGGTTGACAGGCAACCGGCCAGCCGTGGTTAATCCTCAGGCGGGTTGTTTGTTCGCTGTTGTTCCCTCCAATAATTACTCTGGAGCTTCAGATGTCTGCGCCACACGATCATGCGGTCTCGTCCACGGTTTCGCTGGACGAGCTGACTCAATTGCTGGAAACGATTTTCACCCGTCACGGCACCTCGGCCGAAGTCGCCAGAACGCTGGCCGCCAATTGCGCCAACGCCGAGCGGGACGGTGCTCACAGTCACGGCGTATTCCGGATTCCCGGATATGTCTCTACGCTCAACAGCGGCTGGGTCAACGGCAAGGCTGTGCCAAAGGTCGAGGATGTGGCTTCAGGTTTCGTCAGCGTCGATGCCGGCAACGGTTTTGCTCAACCTGCGCTGGCGGCGGCCCGTGCATTGCTGGTGGAAAAGGCCCGCAGTGCCGGGATCGCCCTATTGGCGATCCGCAATTCCCATCACTTTGCCGCGCTGTGGCCGGACGTCGAGCCTTTTGCCGACGAGGGCCTGGTGGCGCTGAGCGTGGTCAACAGCATGACCTGCGTGGTACCCCACGGCGCCGACCGGCCACTGTTCGGCACCAACCCGATTGCCTTTGCCGCTCCACGGGCCGACGGCGCGCCGATCGTCTTCGATCTGGCCACCAGCGCCATCGCCCATGGCGACGTGCAGATCGCCGCGCGCAAGGGCGAGAAACTGCCGGCGGGCATGGGCGTCGACAGCCTCGGTCAGCCGACCTGCGACCCGAAAGCGATTCTGGAAGGCGGCGCATTGCTGCCGTTCGGCGGGCACAAGGGCTCGGCGCTGTCGATGATGGTGGAGTTGCTCGCCGCCGCGCTGACCGGCGGCAATTTTTCGTTCGAATTCGACTGGAAGAACCATCCGGGCGCCAAGACGCCATGGACTGGCCAACTGCTGATCGTGATCGACCCGAGCAAGACCTCCGGGCAAAGCTTCGCCGAACGCAGTCAGGAACTCGTGCGGCAGATGCACGGGGTAGGGCTCAAGCGCTTGCCGGGAGATCGGCGGCATTTGCAGCGGGCCAAGTCATTGGCCAAAGGAATCGAGCTGGATCAGCAGACCCTGTCACAGTTGCGAGAACTGGCCGGCGAATGAGTGTTTGCCGGACATGAAAAAGGCGAGCCACCGAGGGCTCGCCTTTTTTGATCGCGCTCAGCGGCGACCGAGCAGCAATCCGACCACCAGACCGAAACCGGCGGAAATCGCCACGGTCTGCCACGGGTGCCCGCCGATGTAACTCTCGGTGGCGTCTACCGCGGGTTTGGTGCGGTCACGCACGTTGGTGACCGAATCCAGGGCCAGCTGCAACTTCTGGGCGATTTGACCGCGCAGGGTCTCCGCTTCTTCGCCGACCAGCGAGGCACTGCTCTTGAGCAGTTTTTCCGACTCTTCGATCAGCGCCTGAAGTTCGCTGAAGGCCTGGTCCTTGATTTGGTCTTCGGCGGCTTGAACGGCGGTTTTCCGGGCCATTGGGTGACTCCTTGCAGGTGAATGGACAGTGAACAATGGAGTGTGGCGTGTCTTGAAAAGTTGCAGCAATTTTCCATTCGGAGCAAAAACCTGCGTCAGAGGTTTCCGCCCAGCGTGTAAGATGTCGCCATTTCATGCAGCAGGTAATTCCCGATGAGTTTCAATCTGGCCGATAAATCCCTCGCAGAGCGCGCTGCGCTGGAAGACGAGAAATCCCGACTGTTCGAACTCTGGCAGAACAATCTGGGCAAAGCCAAGGGCGAAGCCGCGCGGTTGTTCGGCGAGCGCTCCAAGCGCAAGGGCAAATGGGCTGAATTCGTGCGCGCAGAACTGGACGGCATGTCGCCGCCAGAGTTCGCCAACATGGTGCGCAGTGAAGTCAATCGCCTGATGGCGGCCAACAAGTAATCACTCGGCCCCGAAACTGGTGGCAATCGCTTCACGTACCGTCAGCACCACCGGATCGATCTGGGTGCTGGTGCGCCAGCCCAGTTCGATCGGATAACGCGGCAACGCCAATGGGCAGGGCAGCAACGCCAGCCCGCTCAGCGAGGCAATGGCCTGCGCCGCGTGAGTGGGAATGGTCGCCACGGCATCGCTGCCCTTGAGCAGGTGCGGCAACGCCGCGAAGTGCGTGGTCGAGGCGCAGACCCGGCGACTGCGGCCCAGCGCCGCCAGCCCTTCATCGGTGATCCCGATAAAACCGCCCGACGACACCAGAAGATGCTCGCGGGTGACGAATTCCTCCAGATCGATCTGCTGCTGGCCCGGCGTCAGACTTGCCGGATCCACCAGACACGCGTAACCCCCTTCGCCCAGCACCTGACGACTGAGCAGCCGCTCGGCAAACCCGCCGGCGGTGATCGCCAGATCGATGCTGCGCTCCATCAGCGCCCGGGCGACGATCTGGCTGTGGGTCTGGCGGAAGATCAGCCGCAGTTTCGGTGCGCGGCGGGCGATTTCCTCGATCAGACGGCGGCCGTAAGCGATTTCGAAATCGTCGGAGAGGCCCACGGTGACCGAGCGTCCGTCGTAGTGATTGGCGGTCGGATCGACCATTGCCAGGCTTTGCCGGCATTTGTTCAGGGCATCGCTGACGACTGGTTTCAACTGATTGGCCTTAAGGGTTGGCGCCAGACCCCGGCCAGTGCGCACGAACAACTGATCGCCATACACCTCACGCAACCGCCGCAACGCTGCGCTGACCGCTGACTGGGTCACGCCCAGACGCAACGCTGCGCGGCTGGCGCTGGACTCTTCATGTAGCGCTTCGAAAACTTTCAGCAGATTGAGGTCGACGGTCACGATATTCATATGGTTCATATCAATCAGCAGTGGATCGGTCTTTATTCATGATCCCGTGGCGCTGGAGAATGAGCAACACCTGAACTTCACGGAGTGACCGCCATGCCCAAATCAATCGTTGCCGCCCTGCAGATCGGCGCCTTGCCCGGTGGCAAGGCTGAAACCCTGGAACAGATCCTGAGCTGGGAAAGCGCAATCATCGAATCCGGCGCCGCGCTGGTGGTGATGCCCGAAGCGTTGCTTGGCGGTTACCCGAAAGGCGAGGGCTTCGGCACCCAGCTGGGTTATCGCTTGCCGGAAGGCCGCGAAGCCTTCGCCCGTTATTTCGCCAACGCCATTGATGTGCCGGGCGCGGAAACCGAAGCGCTGGCCGGGCTGTCGGCGCGCACCGGGGCCAACCTGGTGATCGGCGTGATCGAACGGGCCGGCAGCACCTTGCATTGCACTGCGCTGTATTTCGACCCGCAGGCCGGTCTGGTGGCCAAGCACCGCAAACTGATGCCGACCGGCACCGAACGGCTGATCTGGGGCAAGGGCGACGGTTCGACGCTGCCGGTGCTCGATACACAGGTCGGCAAGCTCGGTGCGGTGATTTGCTGGGAAAACATGATGCCGCTGCTGCGCACGGCGATGTACGCCAAGGGCATCGAGGTCTGGTGTGCGCCGACTGTAGACGAGCGCGAGATGTGGCAGGTCAGCATGCGCCACATTGCCCATGAAGGGCGCTGCTTTGTGGTCAGCGCTTGTCAGGTGCAGGCCTCGCCGAATGAACTGGGCGTAGAAATCGCCAACTGGCCGGGGGATCGACCGCTGATCGCCGGCGGCAGCGTGATCGTCGGGCCGATGGGCGACGTATTGGCCGGGCCGTTACGCGGCGAGGCCGGCTTGCTCACCGCCGAGATCGATACCGATGAACTGGTGCGGGCCCGCTATGACTACGACGTGGTCGGCCACTATGCACGACCGGATGTGTTCGAGCTGAGCGTGGATGAGCGCGCCAAACCCGGTGTTCGCTTCACCGCTTGAGGCGTTGCCGTTGCCACTCCTCACGGGTGATTTCCCAGATTTCCCGTGGGAAGCGGCCGCTGACGAAGTCATCCTCGTCGGTGCGGATCAAGCGCATGCCGGTACGCTCCGAGAGCTTGCGCGAACCAAGGTTCGGCGCGGCTTTCGGCACGCGCATCAACGGTTGATCGAGGGTTTCGAACCAGTAGCGGGTCACGGCTTCGCTGGCTTCGGTCATCAAACCCTGGCCCTGCCAGGCCGGGGCGAGCCAGAACCCGCGATGGTTGTCCGGCTCGTCCATCAGGCTGATGTTGCCGATCAATTGCTCAGGTGCCGACTTGAGACGAAGCGTCCAGTGCCACTCTTTGCCCGCCGCAATGGCAGGCAGCGCAATGTCGCGCAGATAGGTGAGGGCGCCGTCGTCCGGATACGGCCAGGGCACGAAGACGTTCAGATAACGCACCACTTCCCAATGGGGAAATTGTTGCTGGATGGCCTCGGCATCCGCCAGCTCAAGCGGGCGCAGAATCAGCCGTTCGGTATACAGCGTGGGCGTATCTTGCATAAACCAGCGACTTCCATGTTGTTGACGGTGAGCGCTGCAGGCTACCGCATCTTTACCAGGTTGCGGCACTGGCTCGCGGCAGGCTGAGTTTGCCGCTGTCGACAAAACGCATGGTGCCGAAAACGCCGCCCGCCAGTTTGCCGCGCAGCACGTAAGGCAGGTTGTCGAGGGATTGCGTCTGGCTCAGGCCCAGGGTCTGGCGCAATACCGAGAACGCCGAAATGCTCACCGGGACGCTGACAATGGTTTCGGAAAACCGTGGAATCGAACCGCTCTGATCGCTCACACCCGACGCCAGGGAATGCCCGTTCACGTCAAGATCCAGCGCGATGCCGTTGTAGTCGATGGCGGTTTCATTGGGATTCTGCACCCGCAGCTTGATCGCGAAGCGCACTTCCAGATCCTGGCTCGGCAGCGGTTCGAGGCCGACCACGTTGATGTTCACCGGGTCGCGGTTGGGGAACAGCGCACAGGCGCTGAGGGAGAGCAGAAGCAGGGACAGGATGACGGCTTGGATACGGCGCATTGATGCTCTCTCATTGAAAAAGGGCTGAACCGCTGCCGGTATCAGCCCTTTTTCATCGAGCGGACAAGGTCAACGGTTCAAGTGTGCGACAGCGGCCTTTGATGCGGGTTCAGCTTTGGCCGGCAGGTCGGGGTTTTCCATGACCTGAAGGATAGAGGCTTCCGGGTCGAAGTCATCTTCTTCCAGTTCGATGAATTCTTCCGGCAGGAAGATGTTCAGCACGATCGCACACAGCGCGCCAACGGTGATCGGCGATTCGAAGATGTTGCGCAGCGCCTGCGGCAGTTCACGCAGCACTTCCGGCACGGCGGCAATGCCAAGGCCCATGCCGACGGAAATTGCCACGATCAGCATGTTGCGCCGATGCAGGCCGGCTTCGGCGAGGATCTTGATCCCGGCCACGGCCACGGTGCCGAACATCACCAGTTCGGCGCCGCCGAGCACCGGTTTCGGCATCAGTTGCAGCACCGCGCCGATCATCGGGAACAGCCCCAGCACCACCAACAGCCCGGCGATGAAGAACGCCACGTAACGGCTGGCAACGCCGGTGAGCTGAATCACCCCGTTGTTCTGGGCGAAGGTCACCATCGGCATGCTGTTGAACACCGCGGCCATGGCCGAGTTGAGGCCGTCGGCCAGCAGCCCGGACTTGATCCGGCGGATGTACAGCGGGCCTTTGACCGGTTGCCGGGAAATCATCGAGTTGGCAGTCAGGTCACCGGCGGCTTCCAGCGGCGACACCAGGAAAATCACCGCCACCGGCACGAACGCCACCCAGTCGAAGTTGAAACCGTACTTGAACGGCACCGGCACGCTGACCACTGGTACTTCCGGCAGGTTGGCAAAATCCACGGCGCCCATCAGCCACGCCACCACGTAGCCGAGGGTCAGACCGATGACGATCGCACCCAGGCGCAGGAATGGCACGTCGACCCTGTTCAACACCACGATGGTGGCAAGTACCAGCGCCGCCAGGAACACATGGCTGCCCGCGCCCAGATCCGCCGCGCCGAAGCCGCCGGCAATGTCGGTCATTGCCACTTTGATCAGCGACAGGCCCATCAGGGTGATGATGGTGCCGGTCACCACGGGGGTGATCAGCATGCGCAGCTTGCCGATGAACTGGCTCAGCACCACTTCGATGAAGGCAGCGAAGAAGCACACGCCGAAGATCGTCGAGAGGATCTCATCGGTGCCGCCGCCCCGGGCCTTGACCATGAAACCGGCGCTGAGAATCACGCTGATAAAGGAAAAACTCGTGCCTTGCAGGCACAACAGCCCCGAACCGACCGGGCCGAAGCGTTTGGCCTGAACGAAGGTGCCGAGGCCCGAGACGAATAGCGCCATGCTGATCAGGTATGGAATTTCGCTTTGCAGGCCGAGGGCGCCGCCCATGATCAGGGTCGGGGTGATGATGCCGACGAAGCTGGCCAGCACATGTTGCAGGGCGGCAAACACCGTTGCGGTGAAGTGCGGACGGTCGTTGAGGCCGTAGATCAGATCGTTGTTGCGCGGGACTTTTTCAGAGACGGTCATGGTGGTTTGCGTGCCGCAATGCGGGGCCGGGTCGGAAAATGGGTGCGCAGGATGCCGCAAGCGAGGGGCGAGGGCAACGCATGATCGTTCCCACGCTCTGCGTGGGAATGCAGCCGGAGACGCTCAGCGTTCCAAAAAATGATCAGGTTCGACCAAAGGCTGACAGCAGGTCTTCTTCAAAAGCCTTCTGCGCATCTCCCGGCACCTGCGCCCGATGCCGGGCCAGATGGAACGCCACGTCAAAGCTCAACTCGCCTTCGCGCACCGGGCGCAACAGGCCTTTGTCCTGCCATTGGCGGGCGTAATGGTTCGGCAGATAACCGACGTGTTTGCCGGACAAAATGAAGGCGAGGGTGCCTTCGACCTGTTCCGAACGCGCCGAACAGACCTTGCCCTGAAACGGCTCGTCACTGCGCAGAAACCGGTAGGGGTGATCGACCCGGTCGCAGGCCTGCAAAACCGCGTCATCGGGCGCCTCGTCGGTAAACAGCGGATGGCCGGGCGCGCAATACAAATGCTGGGTTTCGCTGAATAGCTCGCGGTAGTCGAACGCGCTCTGCACCTGGGAGAAGTAACCGATGGCTAGGTCCAGCCGCTGTTGCAGCAACAGACGCTCCATTTCGCCGGGCATGGCGCTGATCAGCTCGATGCGCACCGATTCGTCCCGCTCGCGAAAGCGCCGGATCGCCTCGGCCACCCGTTGCAGCACCGAGTGGTCGACCGCCTCCGAGAGGCCCAGCCGCACTTCACCGATCAGGCGCCCGGCGACGCCGTTGGATTGATGACGGAAGGTTTCTATCGAGTCGAACAGGCTGCGAGCGGCAATCAGCAGTTGCTCGCCTTTGGGAGTGAGGCTGAAACCGCCCTTGCCCCGGTTGCACACCCGATAGCCAAGGCGCGTCTCTAGTTTGGCCATTTGCTGGCTGATGCTCGACTGGCTCAGGCCCAGCTCACCCTGCGCGGCGCTGAAACCGTTGGATTCGACCACTCCGAGAAACAGCCGCAGAAGCTGAAGATCGACATCGTGGAGCTGGCCGAGCATCACATTACTCCTGGATAAAGTCAGGTTAACAAACTTGATATTTCTCGAATGTATCCGACGGCGCATCCTGCCACCACTTCCTTCGGTCAGGTGTTCGTCATGGCTCCCGTCTTCAAGCTGTGTTTGCCCGCTTTGTTGCTTACCGTCTCCATCGCTGTCCAGGCGGAAGAAAAAACGCTCAATCTTTACAGTTGGGCCGATTACGTGGCGCCGGAAACCCTGCAGCGCTTCGAAAAGGAAACCGGCATTCACGTGCGCTACGACACTTTCGATACCTCAGAGGTGCTCGAGACCAAACTACTGACCGGCGGCAGCGGTTATGACGTGGTGGTGCCTTCGTCCAGTGTGCTGGCCCGTGGATTGGCGGCGGGTGCGCTCAAGGAAATCCCCCACGAAGGACTCAAGGGTTACGCCAATCTCGATCCGGATCTGTTGGAAAAACTGGCGGCGGTCGATCCCGGCAACCGCTACGGCGTGCCTTACACCTGGGGCACGTTGGGGCTGGGCATGAACGTCGAGGCGGTCAAACAGCGGCTGCCGGACGCGCCGCTCAACAGCCTTGATCTGCTGTTCAAACCCGAATACGCCAGCAAACTCAAGGATTGCGGGATCGCGATTCTCGACTCGCCGCAGGAGGTGATCGGCCTCGCGCTGCACTACCTCGGTAAAGATCCCTACAGCACCGACAAGACCGATCTGGCCGCCGCCGAAGCCTTGTTGCAGAAGTTGCAGCCTTCTGTTCTGTACGTCGCCACTGGCCGGCAGATCAACGATCTGGCCAACGGTAGCGTCTGCCTGGCGCTGACCTACAACGGTGACGCGAGCATGGCCGCCGATCAGGCCCGCAAGGCCAACAAGCCGTTTGAGGTGGCTTACCGGATTCCCAGGGAAGGCACGCTGGTGTGGCAGGACAACCTCGCGATCCCCAAAGACGCGCCGCACCCCGAAGCTGCGCGCACCTTCATCGAGTTCATGTTGCGCCCCGAATCCGTGGCGGCGCTGACCAATACGCTGTTCTTCGCCACCGCCAACCAGGCCGCCACGCCGTTGGTGGATGAAGCGGTGCGCAACGATCCGGACATTTACCCGAAACCCGAAGTGCGCGAGCGGCTGTACGCCGATCGCAGCATGAGCCTCAAGGACATGCGCCAGCGCACACGGCTGTGGACCACTTTCCGCAGCCGCCAATAACACCGTTCATAAAAACAGGAGCACACCGATGGACGTGCCAATGCAAAACGATCAGGCCCTGACCCGTGACAGCCTTTTCGGCACCGCAGCCGAAAGCACCTACGCCGGTATCACCAGTTTCATGCGCCGGCGCTACAGCCGCGACCTGCGCGGCGTGGACGTGGCGGTCAGCGGTGTGCCGTTCGACACCGCCACCAGCAATCGCCCCGGCGCACGGTTCGGGCCGCGCGGGATTCGTGCAGCGTCCACCGGGATTGCCTGGGAACGGCACTGGCCATGGGCGTTCGACCCGTTCGATCATCTGGCGGTGATCGATTACGGCGATTGCGACTTCGATTACGGCTCGCCGCACACCATCCCGGAAAGCATTGAAGCCCACGCCGAACACATTCTGAGCTCCGGCAGCGCCATGCTCACCTTTGGCGGCGATCACTTCATCAGCTATCCGCTGCTCAAGGCCCACGCGCGCAAGCACGGCGCGCTGTCGCTGATCCACTTCGATGCCCACAGCGACACCTGGCCTGACGAGGGCGGCAAACGGGTCGATCACGGCACCATGTTCTGGCACGCAGCGCGGGAAGGGCTGGTGGATCCGGCGCGTTCGGTGCAGATCGGTTTGCGTACCACCAACGACGATCATCAGGGCTTTCAGGTGCTGGACGCGCGGCAGGTGCATCGTCGGGGCTGCGAGGCGATTGTCGAGGCCATTCGCGCGCGGGTCGGAGATAACCCGGTGTACCTGACGTTCGACATCGATTGCCTGGATCCGGCCTTTGCGCCGGGCACCGGTACGCCGGTCTGCGGCGGCCTGAGCACGGTGCAGGCGCTGGAGATTCTGGGCGGCCTGCGCGGGATCAATCTGGTGGGCATGGACGTGGTGGAAGTGGCCCCGGCCTATGATCATGCGGACGTGACGTCGCTGGCGGCGGCAACCCTGGCCATGGAGATGCTTTGCCTGTACGCGGCCAGGCACAAAGTCGACGCGTGATCCCCTTTGAGCCTGGTGAAAGCTCCTGACAATTTCTGACACCAGGCTCTGCTAAGCTCCGGCAAATTTTTGCCCGGAGCCTCACACCGTGTCGCGAACCACTCGATTGTTGACCCTGCTGCAAGTGCTGCGCGGCAAGAAACGTCCGGTGACCGCCGCGACGCTGGCGTCCGAGCTGGAAATCTCTGAACGCACCCTCTATCGCGACATCGCCGAACTGACCGCACTGGGTGCGCCGATCCACGGCGAGGCGGGCATCGGTTACGTGTTGCGCAGCGGTCTGTTTCTGCCACCGCTGATGCTCAACGCCGACGAGACCGAAGCCATCGTGCTGGGCCTGCGTTATGTCGATCAGCGTGGTGACGAGGTACTGAGCAAGGCAGCGGCGGATGCACTGGCGAAAATCGCGGCAGTGCTGGACCCGCAGGCTCAGGAAGCGCTGCGCAATCCGACCGTCATGCCCGGGCCACCGGGTTACGGTTTTCCGCAAAACGCAGTGCCCTTGAACGTTTTCCGCCACGCGATTCGCGATCAGGCCAAGTTGCACATCGATTACGCCGATGCGCAGCAGGTCCAGAGCCAGCGCTTGATCTGGCCGCTGGCGCTGGGCTTTCTCAACGAGGTGCGAATCATCGTCGCGTGGTGTGAGTTGCGCGGCGCCTATCGCACCTTTCGCACCGACCGGATCGCCGCCGCCAGCTTGCAGGGCGAGCGCTATCCGGGGCGTCGCAGCGACCTGTTGCGCACCTGGCAGCGGCAGATGCAACTGGACGAAAACGGCCGTTTCACTCCTGACAAGAATTGACGCAGGGCTGTTCTAGGATGGCGACAGAACCCGAAAAAGGAGCTGTAATCATGTTCCATCCCACCTCGATACTCGCCCCGGCCATCGTTGAATACATCAACGCCGCCAATGCTCGCGATACGTCCCGGGTCGGCAGTTTTTTTGCCGAGGATGCCCATGTGTTCGACGAAGGCCATCATCAGGTCGGCCCGCAGGCCATTGCCGACTGGATGCAAGACACCGCCCGGCGCTATCAGCCACGGGTCGAAGTGCTCGGTGTGCAGCAGCGCACCGGCAAAGTGCTGGTGCAAGGGCTGATTTCCGGGACCTTTCCCGGCAGCCCGCTGGAGCTGCGCTACACCTTTCGCCTGAACGAGCAGGGCAAAATCGCACGGCTGGATATTTCCGCGTAGCCATCGTGGCATACTGCCGCGCATGACTTTCGACTCTCCCCTGAGCGCCTGGCAATACGCCGTCGACCATAAGGGTTTCATCCAGGATGAAGCCCAGGAACACGCGGTCTGGGCCTTGCAAAAATGCCATGAAGCCCTGCACGCCGGTGCCCGTTCGGTCACCGGCGTTTACCTGTGGGGCCCGGTCGGGCGCGGCAAGACCTGGCTGATGGATCAGTTCTACCAAAGCCTGCGGGTGCCGGCGCGGCGGCAGCACTTTCATCACTTCATGGGCTGGGTCCATCAGCGTTCGTTTCAGTTGACCGGGATCGCCGATCCATTGCGGGCCCTGGCCCGTGAGCTGGCGGCCGAGGTGCGGGTGCTGTGTTTCGATGAGCTGTTCGTCAATGACATCGGTGACGCGATCATTCTCGGGCGGCTGTTTCAGGTGATGTTCGATGAAGGCGTGGTGGTGGTCTGCACCTCCAACCTGCCGCCGGATCAGCTGTATGCCGACGGCTTCAACCGCGACCGCTTTTTGCCGGCGATCACCGCGATCAAGCAGCACATGCAAGTGGTCGCGGTGAATGGTGCCGAAGATCACCGATTGCATCCCGGCGCCATCGAACAGCGCTACTGGGTCGCCACTTCGGGGCAGGAGAGCGCGCTGAGCCAGGTCTTCGACGCCCTGGCCGCCGGGCACACCGTCAGTACCGAACCGGTGCCGGTCGGTTACCGCGCCCTGAACGTGGTGCAGGCCAGCGATTCGGTGCTGTGGTGTCGTTACGCCGAGCTGTGCGAGCAACCGTTCGCCGCCATGGATTTCATCGCGCTGTGCGACACCTACCGGGCTATCCTGTTGAGCGAGGTGCCTAACCTCAGCGCGAAAAAACGCGAAGGGCGGATCGCCCGTGGCACTGAGGACGGCGCGGAACGGGTGGTGGCCGGCGATCGCCAATTGCCGCAGCTGTCGGTGCATGACGACGGCGTGCGCCGCTTTATCGCGCTGGTCGACGAGTGCTACGACCGCAAGGTGCCGCTGTACATCGAGGCCGAAGTGCCGATGGACGCGCTGTACACCGAGGGTTATCTGGAATTCCCGTTTCGCCGGACCCTCAGCCGCTTGCAGGAGATGCAGCTGCAACGCTTCGCCGAGACCTGAAAACAAGGAGGGCGCGACATGACTCAGCCACTGTCCCACCATTTGCTGACCATGGCTTATCAGAATGCCTGGGCCAACCATCGACTGGCCAAGGCCTGGAGCCAGCTCGACGACGCCGAGCTGGCAGCGCCACGGGTGAGTTTCTTCCCGAGCATCCGCCTGACCCTCAACCACATCCTCACCTGCGACTGGTTCTACGTCGACGCGCTGGAGCGCGAGTTGCGCGCAGATGAGCCACATCCCGATTGTTACGTGTTCTTCAACGCTGACGAGCCCTTCACCGAGGCGCAGGCCTTGCGCCGTGAACAGGCCCATGTCGACCGCCGCTTGATCGCCTACTGCGAGCAACAGCGCGATGCCGATCTGGGGCGTCTCGTCACCATCGCTCGCGACACGCCGCAACACGACAGCCGCCTGCGGATGATTTCCCACCTGTTCGAGCATCAGATCCACCACCGTGGGCAGGTCCACGCGATGCTCAGCGGTACGTCGGTAAAACCGCCGCAACTGGACGAGTTTTTCTGTGCCGGCGAGTCAAGTTTGCGAGCCGAGGATTTCGCCGAACTGGGCTGGACCGAAGAACTCATCTGGGGTCACTGAAAACGCCGGGTTGTGGCCGGGGCCTTGCGCAAAACGCCTATGTCAAATTCGGCTTCGCGCCGGGCATGTTCGACCCTGATCACGGGCGCATGCTGTTCTGGATCAAGGACCTTCAGGCATAAAAAAGGGCGCCCGGAATGGGCGCCCAAACTGTCGTCTGCGAGGCCAGAGCGGAGCCATCGCAGGTCCATCGGTAAAGTGTTCGCTCAAGGGCGATAGGACTCGGTGACCTGGGCGGTCTGGTCGTCCGGAACCCGAAGCTCGTTGGTCTTCGTGTCAGCCTGCTGGCTTTGTGCGGAGTGAACCGGGAAATTGGCCCAGTAATGTCTCATGCGCTCGGCGCCGCCTTCGGCGAATGCGCTGGCGGATGCGAGGGTGAGTAGAGCAGCAAGGATTGCAGTGGTGGTTTTCATGGTGCCTCCTTCGAAAAATGTCGGAGCCGTTCATCCATGAATCAGGTCCTCGGCGCAGTGTCGGCCGAGGGCATTAACAAGCGGTTAACGCTTGTTCAGTCCAGGTTTTACAGGGTGTTTCCACTGCGTATCGGACGAACGCTGCACGCGTGAATGACGCGTGCAGGTTGCAAGGGAAGGGCGTCAGAGTTTCCAGTCGAGGCTCAGCGTCACGGTGCGAGGATCGCCCCAGAACACGCCGTTGTAGAAGCCGACGTTGTCGTAATACTTCTTGTCGAACAGGTTGTCGACGTTGAGGGATGCCGACAGGTGTTTGTCGAACTCGTAGCGCGACATCAGCTTGACCACGGTGTACGCCTCCTGACGAATGCGCGCCGGTTCAGTGATGATCCGGCCGTTCGCGCCGCGCCCGATCGGCCGTTTGGAATTGCCGTACACATCGCTCTGCCAGTTCACGGCACCGCCTACGGTCAGGGCGTTCCAGTTACCCGGCAGGCGATAGGTCGTGGACAGGCGGAACAGGTTCAGCGGCTGATTGGTGTTGCTGCGCTGTTTTTCGCCGTTGAGCGAGTGGGTGTAGGTGTAACCGGCGGTCATGTTCCAGCCGTCGAGGACTTCACCGGAGACTTCGGCTTCGAAGCCATTGACCTTGTTGCCCTTGCCGCCTGATTTGTAGAACTGCTCGCCGGTGTCCGGATCGGGCAGCGCGGACTCATCGAGCTCGGCGACGTTGTCCTGCTTGCTCCAGAACACGGCGGTGGAGACGTTCAGGCGTTCTTCCAGCAAGCTGCCTTTGAGCCCCACTTCATAGTTGCTGCCAACCACCGGATCGATGTAATTGCGGCTGGCGTCACGCACGCCCTGTGGTTTGAAAATGTCTGTGTAGCTGACGTACGCGGTGTATTCCGGCGTCAGGTCATACAGCAGGCCGGCGTACGGCGTCCACATGTCGTTGTGTCGCTGGCTGCTGGCATCGACGCCAGTCAGTTGCAGGCTCTGATCGTAGGCGTAGGTCTTGCTCGAGGCCTCCCAGCTGCCGTAGCGACTGCCCAGCACCGCGTGCAATTCATCGGTCAGGCTCAGGCGCGTCGCAAGGTAGCCTGCCTTTTGCCGAGTGCTGTCCTTGAAGCTCGGCAGGCTGGTAGTGGTGTCGGGGAATTTGTTGATGCCGCCCATGTATTTCCAGTCGCGCACGCTTTCGTAATCGGATGCGCGCGGGCCATCAACGTTGTACGGGTCGTTCGAGCGGCGCTCGGCTTCGCCGTAGCCGAACATCAATTCGTGTTCACGGCCAAACAGCGAGTAAGGGCCGGCCAGGTTGAGGTCGTAGGCGCGCATGCTCTGGTCGCCGATCATGTGGCCGATGGTCGCGGTCATGCCGCTGCGGTCGGGTTCCGGGTAACCGGAGCCGGCATAGTAGACCTTGCCGTCACCGTCGCTCTTGCGGTGGGTATAGGCCGCCTTCAGATGCCAACCGGCCGCCAGTTGCTGATCGAGGGTGGCGAACGCGGTCTTGTCGCGCAATGGCCAGGAGCTCCATGAGGTCGCCATGTTGGTCGAGCGACCGAGGCCGGCCTTGCTGCCATCGGCATTCCAGTACGGCGTCGTACCCCACGAGGTGCCTTGCACCTGCTTGTCCTGATAGTCGTAACCGACGGCCAGCACGGTCGAATCGGTCAGGTCCGCTTCGAGGATGCCGTAGCCGACTTCCCGTTGCAGGGCGTACTTGTCGCGAAACGAACCGCTGTCGCGATAGGCCAGCACACTGCGACCGCGCAGGCGTCCGTCAAACGCCAGAGGGCCGCCGACATCGACGTAACTGTAGTAATCGTCATAGCTGCCGCCACTGACGCCGGCCTGAGCCTGCCATTGTGCGGTGGGACGTTTGCGCACCATGTTGATGGTGGCAGACGGGTCGCCTGCGCCGGTCGTCAGGCCGGTCGCGCCGCGAACCACTTCGATACGATCGTAGATGATGGTGTCGGCATCGCTCTTCATGTAGCTGAAGGTGTTGAGCATGCCGTCGATCTGGAAATTGTTGATCGAATAGCCGCGGGACGAATAGCTGACCCGATCCGAATCGTTGTGCTGCACCACGATGCCGGTGGTCTGGCTCATGGCTTCGGACAATGTCCCGAGCTTGAAATCATCCATCTGCTGGCGGGTGACCACGGACACCGATTGCGGGGTTTCCTTGATCGACAGGTTCAGCTTGGTCGCGGTGCTCATCGCGCCGGTGGTGTAGGAGCCAGTGTTTTCGGTGTTGCTGCCCAGGCCTTGGGCGGTGACGCTGGTGGAGGCCAGTTCGAGTGTCGTGCCGGCGGGCTCCGGCGCCTGTCCGGCGGAGGTTTCAGCCAGCAGGTCCGGGCTCAGTGCCACACTGCACAGACCGAGGGTGAGGGTCATGGAACGGGTGATGGGCGCGAGCATCGCAGCCGACTCCTTGTCTTCGAGGGAAAAATTCCGTTTGCTCAAAGACGAAGGTGAGCGGTGCGATTTAGTGTCAAACGAGAAATATTGTTATTTGAAGATGTTTCACCTGTATGAAGAAAGGGCCGTTTCCGGCCCTTTCTTGATTATTGCTTTACCACCTCTGCGACATTGGCGACGGGTTTTTTCGGCTTCATCAGGCTGAAGTCGATCAGGGCTCGCTGTTCGCGTTCGTAAGGGTTGCCGATCAACAGCGGACGCGGCTTGAAGCTGTCGCTGACCAGGCTCTTGCTGCGATCCAGTTCATCGAAACTCAAACCGGCCAGATCCGCCCAGGTGTGGATCAGGTGCGAGCTGCTGTACGGCCGGCTCAGATCCCCGGCAAAGTTCCAGTCGTGGTTTTCGCGCCATTTTGGCGACGCCCAGGCCATGAACGGAATGGTGTACATCGGCGCCGTCGGCTTGTTTTCGTTGCGGCCCAGGGTGCCGTGGCCCACCGAGTCGAACACGTCTTCACCGTGGTCGGAGAGGTACAGCAGGAAGCCGTTCGGATCGGATTTGGCGTAGTCCTTGATCAGGCTCGAAACCACGAAATCGTTGTACAGCACCGCGTTGTCGTAGCTGTTGTAAGTCGGCACCTGATCGTCCCGCACGCCGGCCGGAACGCCGTTGCGATCCTGGAACTTGTCGAAGCTCGGCGGATAACGGTACTGGTAGCTCATATGCGTACCGAGCAAGTGCACGACGATCAGCTTGCGCGGTGCTGCATCGGCCAGGGCCTTGTTGAACGGCTCGATCACGTCGCCATCGTACTGGGCGGCGTTCTGGTTGCGGTTGTTGTTCAGGTACACCTGCTCGTCGGCCTGTTCGGAGAAGGTCGTGAGCATGGTGTTGCGCTTGGTCATGGTCTGCTGGTTGGTGATCCAGAAGGTCTTGTAGCCGGCCTGTTTCATCATGCTGACCAGCGATGGCGTGGACAGGTACAGATCCGGATTTTCTTCGTCGGCGAAGGTCAGCACCTGTTGCAGCGCCTCGATGGTGTAAGGGCGCGGGGTGATGACATTGTCGAAGATCGACAGCTGATCCTTGAGCTTGTCCAGCTCTGGCGTGGTTTTACGCGGGTAACCGTACAGGCTCATGCGCTGGCGGTTGGTGGATTCGCCGATCACCAGCACCAGGGTAGCCGGCTGGTTGGCGCCCGAGTCCTTGAGGTTATGCAGCGGCGGGATTTTGCTCGCGCTGTGCAACATGCTCTGCATTTCGCCCAAGGTGTCGAGATAACGGTGATACGCCACTGCCATCTGCCAAGGCACCGCCGGCTCGATACGGGTTTCGAATTTCTCGAATCCGCCGGCGAAGCTGCCGGTGCGCATCGTCTGCTTGACCAGCGGATAACCGATCACGGCTATCAGGATCGCCATGGCGGCCACGAACGCCCGGCCACGGGGCAGGTACACCGGACGCAGTCGGGTCCACAGGAAGTACGCGAACGCGGTGTGCGCGAGGAACGCCGGGATCATCCACCAGGCAAAGTACTGGGTCATGTACTCGCCGGCTTCGGACACGTTCGACTCGAACATGATGAAAATCACGCTCTGCGAGAATTCCTGCTGGTAGATGAAGAAGTAGCCCAGGCTGGCCATCGAACAGGCCCACAGCACGACGCCAATCAGCGCGGCGAGCAGACGGGTGCGCTTGGGGAACAGGAGCATCGGCGCGAGCCATACGGCGCTCATCACGAAGGCCTGGCGGAACCCGGTGAACCCTGAGGTGCCCGTCAACTGGATCAGCAGTTGGGTGATACCGGAGAAGTACCAGAAAAACACGAACAGCCAGATCAAACCGGCCCAGTCGAAACCTGTCGCAGTCGTATTGCTGCGTTTGAACACCGCCATTCAGCACTCCAGCTCTATCGTTACATCCAACGCCGGGCGCCACATGAAAACGGCGCATGAAACCGACGAACGGAGGCCATGCGCAGACACGCACGGCCAGAATGCGCGCGAGTATCAACAAGGGTCTGTGAAAACTTTGTTAATTGCCGAAATCGGTGGGGGGAGCAGTATGTCGGGAACAGCTGAGGCCGTTCCCGAATCGGGCAGGGGAGATCAGGCGTGCGGCGAGCGTTGTACGCGTGGCAGGGGCTGTGGCTCGGCGCCCTGGGTCAGCAGGCGCAATTGCGCGAGTTCCTGCTTGAGCTGGTCGCGTTCATCTTTCAACTGACGCAATTCATCGCGACGGATGGTGACGTACAGGGTTTGTGGCGGCATTGCTGTGTGTACTGTGCCCATTGCTCACCTCGCAAATGGCGTGTCTCAACTGCAGATCAGCCCCCGGTCTGGAGCCTTGATCTGCTATCGGCGCCGATTTTGATTTCTTTTGCTCGTGAATGGAACTTTTTTATTTTTCATGGTCGTTGTGTCTTCGACACGTTTCCCGACGTTATCACTCTGGATCGGGCACAATGCCCGGAAACTTCACACCAACGCTCTGGACTAAGCTCCATGAGTCACGTTGGGCTATAACCTTTGACACACTTTTATTTGTAGTAAGGAGCATCAGCACATGCAACTCGGGATTATTGGACTGGGCCGCATGGGCGGCAATATTGCGCGACGTCTGATGCTCAACGGTCACACCACCGTTGTTTACGACCGCAATACCGCCTTTGTCGACACCCTGGCCGCCGAGGGCTCTACCGGCGTCGCCGATCTGCCTGCACTGGTCGCAGGCCTGGCCAAGCCGCGTGCGGTGTGGGTCATGCTGCCGGCGGGCGCACCGACTGAAGACACCATCGAAACCTTGAGCAATCTGCTCGAAGCGGGCGACACCATTATCGATGGCGGCAACACCAACTATAAGGACGACATCCGTCGGGCCAAGACTCTGGCCGAGAAGGGCCTGCACTACATCGACGTCGGCACCTCCGGCGGCGTCTGGGGCCTGGAACGCGGTTACTGCATGATGATCGGCGGCGATGCCGAGACTGTTAAGCGTCTGGACCCGCTGTTCGCCGCGCTGGCGCCGGGCATGGGCGATATTCCGCGCACCAAGGACCGCAAGTCCGATGACCACCGTGCCGAGCACGGCTACATCCACGCCGGTCCTGCCGGTGCCGGTCACTTCGTGAAGATGATCCACAACGGGATCGAGTACGGCATGATGGCGGCCTTCGCCGAAGGTTTCGACATCCTCAAGACCAAGTCCAGCGAGCTTCTGCCGGAGGATCAGCGTTTCGACCTGAACGTGGCCGACATCGCCGAAGTCTGGCGTCGTGGCAGTGTGGTGTCGTCCTGGTTGCTCGACCTGACCGCCGATGCCCTGGCGGTCGACCCGAAACTCGACGGTTTCTCCGGCTCCGTGGCCGACAGCGGTGAAGGCCAATGGACCATCGAAGCGGCAATGGAACAAAAGGTGCCGGTACCGGTGCTGTCCAACTCGCTGTTCTCGCGCTACCGCTCCCGCGGCCAGGGCACTTTCGGCGACAAGATCCTCTCGGCCCAGCGCTTCGGCTTCGGCGGCCACGTGGAGACTCCGAAGAAATGACCCATACGATCCGCAGAAAATCCAAGGCAGAACCCGCACCACCGACCACGCTGTTTTTGTTCGGTGCCCACGGCGACCTGGTCAAGCGCTTGCTGATGCCGGCGCTGTACAACCTCAGTCGCGACGGCTTGCTTGACGAAAATCTGCGGATCGTCGGCGTTGACCACAACGCCATCACCGATGAAGCCTTCGCGCAAAAGCTCGAAGACTTCATCCGTACCGAAGTGGCAGCCAAGGTCGGCAAGGGCGATCAGATCCTTGATCCAGCCTTGTGGGCCAAGCTCGCCAAAGGCATCAGCTACGTCCAGGGTGACTTCCTGGACGACAGCACCTATTCAGCCCTGGCGGCGAAAATCGCCGACAGCGGCACCGGCAATGCGGTGTTCTACCTGGCCACCGCGCCACGTTTTTTCAGCGAAGTGGTGCGCCGTCTCGGCAGCGCCGGGTTGCTCGAGGAAAACCCGGAAGCGTTCAGAAGGGTGGTGATCGAAAAACCGTTCGGCTCCGACCTGCAAACCGCCGAGGCGTTGAACGCCTGCCTGCTCAAGGTCATGTCGGAAAAGCAGATCTACCGGATCGATCACTATCTGGGCAAGGAAACCGTGCAGAACATTCTGGTCAGCCGGTTCTCCAACAGCCTGTTCGAAGCGTTCTGGAACAATCACTACATCGACCACGTACAGATCACCGCCGCCGAAACCGTCGGCGTTGAAACCCGTGGCAGTTTTTACGAACACACCGGCGCCCTGCGGGACATGGTGCCCAATCACCTGTTCCAGTTGCTGGCCATGGTGGCGATGGAGCCGCCGGCCGCGTTCGGCGCCGATGCGGTGCGGGGCGAGAAGGCCAAGGTAGTCGGTGCGATCCGGCCCTGGACCACCGAGCAAGCACGGGAAAACTCGGTGCGCGGTCAGTACGGCGCCGGTGAAGTCGCGGGCAAACCGGTGGCTGGTTATCGCGATGAAAACAACGTCTCCCCTGAAAGCACCACGGAAACCTACGTGGCGCTCAAGGTGATGATCGACAACTGGCGTTGGGTCGGCGTGCCGTTCTACCTGCGCACCGGCAAGCGCATGAGCGTGCGCGATACCGAGATCGTCATCTGCTTCAAACCGGCGCCGTATGCGCAGTTCCGGGATACCGAGGTCGACGAATTGCAGCCGACTTACCTGCGTATCCAGATCCAGCCCAACGAAGGCATGTGGTTCGACCTGCTGGCCAAGCGGCCGGGGCCGGCGCTGAACATGGCCAACATCGAGCTGGGGTTCGCCTACAAGGACTTCTTTGAAATGCAGCCGTCCACCGGCTACGAAACCCTGATCTACGACTGTCTGACCGGTGACCAGACGCTGTTCCAGCGCGCTGACAACATCGAGAACGGCTGGCGCGCGGTGCAGCCGTTCCTCGACGCCTGGCAGCAGGACGCCAGTGTGCAGGGTTATGCCGCCGGCGAAGACGGGCCGAAAGCCGCCGATGATCTGCTGACTCGCGATGGTCGCGTCTGGCATGGTCTGGGATGAGCGAACCGTTCCGTTTTCTGTTGAGCGACATGGACGGCACGCTGTTGCTGCCCGATCACAGCCTGAGTCAGCGTACGATTGACGCGGTTCGTTCGCTGCGCGAGGCGGGCGTGCTGTTCAGCCTCGCCACCGGGCGTCCGCCCAAAGCCATGCTGCAACAGATCGAGGCCTTGGGCGTGGACCTGCCGACAGCAGCGTTCAACGGCGGCACGATCGTCAATCCGGACGGCAGCATTCTGGTGGCTCATTTCCTGCCCGCGACGGCAGTGTTGACCGCATTGGCATTGTTCGCCGATCAACCGGATGTCGAAATCTGGGTGTTCAGCGGCGGCGACTGGTTGCTCAAGGATCCTCACGGGCCGATGGTGCCGCGTGAGCAGCACGGGCTCGGATATCCACCAGTGGTGGTGGAGAGTTTCGAGCCGTATCTGGAGCGTATCGACAAGATCGTGGCGACCAGCAACAACACGGAACTGCTGATCGAGCTGGAGGCGCGGTTGCTGCCGAAAGTCGAGGGCATGGCACAGGTGTCACGCTCGCAACCGGTATATCTGGACGTGACGGCGCTGGAGGCCAACAAGGGCTCGGCGCTGGTGACGCTGGCTGAACATCTGGGCGTATCAATGGCGCAGACGGTGGCAATTGGCGACGGCGGCAATGATCCGGCGATGTTCCATGTCGCCGGTTTGGCGATTGCCATGGGGCAGGCCGAGGACGCGGTGAAGCGTCAGGCCGATGTGGTCACCGGGCCGAACACCGAGGACGGGGTGGCGCAGGCGATCGAGAAATATATTTTGCCGCGTTGATCGATGCATAAAAAAACGGGAGCCTGATGGCTCCCGTTGTTGTTTTTACAGCCAGTAGCTCACGGCATACCAGCCCAGCAATCCCATCACGATGGTGTAGGGCAATGCCATCCACACCATTCGCCCGTAGGACAACCGCACCAGCGGCGCAATCGCCGACGTCAGCAGAAACAGGAACGCCGCCTGGCCATTGGGTGTGGCCACGCTCGGCAGGTTGGTGCCGGTGTTGATCGCAATCGCCAGTGTCTCGAAATGCTCGCGGCTCATGTGTCCGGACAGGAACGCCTGTTTCACCTCGGTGATGTAGATCGTGGCGACGAACACGTTGTCACTGATGGCCGATAACAGGCCGTTGGCGATGAACAGCATCCCCGGCTGCTGATCGGCCGGCAATGTCAGTACCCACTGAATCAACGGCGCGAACAGTTGTTGATCGTGAATCACCGCCACCACGGCGAAGAACACCACAAGCAGCGAAGTGAACGGCATCGCATCCTTGAAGGCATTGCCCAGACGATGCTCGTCGGTAATGCCGCTGAAAGCCGTGATCAGCACAATCACCATCAGGCCGATCAAGCCGACTTCGGCGATATGGAACGCCAGCCCGGCAATCAGGATCAGCGCAGCGCAGCCTTGCACCAGCAGAGCGGCACGTTGGCGCGGGGTGCGTTCGGCATTGTCTTCGGCGGCGTAGTTGGCCAGCACGGCACGTACGTTGTCCGGCAGCAACGTGCCGTAGCCGAACCAGCGCAGTTTTTCCAGCAGCAGGCAGGTCACCAGTCCCGCAACCAGAACCGGCAGCGACACGGGGGCGACCTTCACGAAAAACTCGGCGAAGTGCCAGCCCATTTCGTGGCCGATCAGAAGATTCTGCGGCTCGCCGACCAGGGTGCAGACGCCTCCCAGTGCGGTGCCGACAGCGCCGTGCATCAACAGGCTGCGCAGGAACGCGCGAAACTGTTCCAGGTCATCATGATGCAACTGGGGCAGATGGCGGTCATCGCTGAACTCGCTGTCCTGGCGCGGGTCGTTGCCGGAGGCCACTCGGTGGTAAACCGAATAGAAGCCCACAGCGGCACTGATGATCACCGCGGTCACGGTCAACGCGTCAAGAAACGCCGAAAGAAACGCCGATAAAAAGCAGAACATCAGGGCCAGCAGCGCCTTCGAACGCACGCCGAGCAACAGGCGCGAGAACAGGAACAACAGCAGGTCTTTCATGAAGTAGATGCCGGCGACCATGAACATAAGCAGCAGAATCACCGGGAAATTGTGCTGCAACTCTTCGTACAGCGCCTGGGGCGTGGTCATTTTCAGCAGCAGCGCTTCGATCAGCAGCAAGCCACCTGGCATCAGCGGGTAGCACTTGAGCGCCATGGCCAGAGTGAAAATGAACTCGATCACCAGCAACCAGCCGGCCGCGACCGGGCCGACGGTCCACAGCACCAGTGCGTTGAGAATCAGAAACCCGACGATGCACGCCTTGTACCAGCGGGGCGAATGCCCGAGAAAGTTGTGCGCGAACGCCTGAGCCATCGAACCGGACATCGGTTGCTCCTTGTTTTAAGAAGCACGCAAGTTGCCGTAAGCGATGGGCAAGATCAAGTGTGAGAAGGTTCGCATCAGTGATTCAGATAACGCGCGACCAGTGCGCGGTAGTTGCCATCCAGCGAATAGCCGCCTACCAGAATGCCGCCGTCAGGCTGTATTGCCAGTGAGGTGGCGGTATCGAGGCTGCGCCCCAGTCGTGTGCGCAACCAGCCATTACCTGATCCGAAGCCTCGATCAAGGCTGCCGTTCGCCAGATAGCGGGCGACGATGAAGTCGGCTTCGACCCCGCCGATCGTTGCGCCGACCGCGATGATGCGCCCGTCCGGCATCACCTGCGCGGCACTCCATTGGCAGCCGCTGAAGGCGATTTCCAGCAGGTGCGGCTGACCACCGTTGCAATGCAGGTCGGGGCGGCCGTTGCCATGGACGGACAGCGCCATGCATCGAATCGGATCGCGGCTGCTGCCAAAACAATGCAAATGCTCCGCCGATTCGATGACCTGGGTAACCAGCGCGCTGTGCCCCTGGGCTTTGAAGGCCATGAAACCGTCCACCGCAAAACGCTCATCGAGCCGCCCGTCCGGCAGATAGCGGGTGAGCAGGCCTTCCTGAGGAAAGTCGATGGAGCCAGCCACCACGATTCTGCCGTCTTCTTGCAACAGCAGAGCGCCGAGCCAGGTATTGAGCAGCAAGTGGCGAACCATGACGAAACCGCGCCCGTTGAACGACGGATCAAGGTTGCCATCGGGTTTGAGGCGGATCAGCATGCCGACGTGATCGGCGAGCTCGAAGTGATGGTTGGCGATCAGCAGGATATGCCCGTCGGGCTGCACTGCAAAATCGCAGGCTTCGGCGCCTGGAACGCCTGGCGGCAACCAGGCATCGCGGGTGCCCATGGACAGGTCGCCGGGCAGGCGGACAATTTGCTGGCCATTGTCACCGAAGTCCGGGTCAGGCCGACCTTGGGTATCGAACAGGGCCAGGGCAGGCAGAGTGCGATGCTCTGATTCGTAGTGCAGGCCCGCCAGCAGGATTCGTCCGTCGGGCAAGACCTGAACCTTGCTGCCGGTGGCCTCGAAGCCGGCGGCGAACTGGCCGATCACGCTGCCTTGAAAACCAAAGCCCAGATCCGCCGAGCCGTCTTCGAGCAGGCGCGCCAGGCCGAAACGACTGCCTTGTGCAGTAGCTACCTTGGCGGCGACCAGAATTCGGCCTTGCGCATCGAGCGCCACACTCTGAGTCAGGCTGGACATACTTCCGACGAAGTAAACCTGCGCCACACCGTTGCTGGAAAAGTTCTTGTCGAGTTGTCCGGCGTTATTCGCTAGCGTCGGCAGCGCGATGGCTGTCTGGGTTGACATGCATGCTTCTCCTTGCGAGTCGACCGGTTTCCGGGAAGCGGAACGGGTAACTGCATGAGCGAAACATTCAATCCCTGAACACTCGCTAGTACAACTGTAAGAACTAACAGGTGGAGGGTCGCACTGTGCCAGAACAGTGTCTTTTTGAACCAGTCGCAAGCCTGCCAAGTATCGAGGCGCGAAAGTATTGAGGAAAGTTGTACAAAAAGACTTAAGTTGGAAAAGGATCCGCAACTAACAGAAGAGGGCGGATGACTTGAACGTCATCCGCATTGCCCGCCAATATCAGTGTGGCATCGACCAGGATTGCAGCGCATAGCCTTCTTCGCTCAGTTCGGCGCGGGCCTGTTGCAGCAGGTGTTCAAGTTGCGCCGGATCGGAGTAGGCGCTGCTCGGGATCTGGGTGCGACCGATGTGGGAATTGGTCCGGTCGATAACGGTCAGGCTCAGTTCGCCATTGCCGTCTTGTGGGGCCCAGGCGACGCATTGAAAAGGTTCAAATGCGCGGTTGGCAATCAAAAGAGCTTCGTTGATACGGAGCGGGGCGGTCATGGGATCTTCTCTCTATTAGTGCCCAATCAAGTGATCGGCCGTCAGTTGGGCTTACCGTACGGCGAGTTACTTGTACTGATGCACGCAACCCGCTGGCGGGTCACACAGAATCTGAAGAAATTTCGACTTTCTTTCATACACTCAATCTTCAGACAGGTTTTGAAAGCCTGGCGAAAGATTTAAGTCGATAGCTAACTAATAAACTGGCTTCTTATAACTGGTTCACTTGTACATTTATAAGCAATCGATACAAGACGCCGTCAATTTCTTGCTAACGTAACAGTCAGGTTTGCCAAATGACTGTTTTTACGATCATTTCCCGAAATTTGGCGCCAAGGAACAGTCATGAACGAAGCGCCTGCCTTAAGACGTTTGTTGGTCGTCGACCCCTGCGACGATTGTCACCGATTGTTGCCGGGTTTACGTGCCGTGGGCTGGGACGTCGACAGTTGCAGCCTGGAAAATGCCGCCGACCGAAGCTGCGACGTCGGCTTGTTGCGGTTGCAGCCTTTTCACCTGGAACGTCCCGAAGCCGTCAAGGAGCTGATCAGCCGCAGCGGCACCGAATGGATCGCCGTGCTGAATCAGGAAGTGTTGCGCTTGCAGAACGTCGGCGATTTCGTCTGCGAGTGGTTTTTCGATTTCCACACCTTGCCGTTCGACGTATCACGGGTGCAAGTTACCCTCGGTCGGGCGTTCGGCATGGCGCGTCTGCGCGGTCAGGGCACGATTCACGTCGACCAGCCCGAACATGAGCTGCTGGGCGACAGCAAACCGATCCGCGAGCTGCGCAAACTGTTGAGCAAACTGGCGCCCACCGAGTCGCCAGTGCTGATTCGCGGCGAAAGCGGTACCGGTAAAGAACTCGTCGCCCGCACGCTGCACCGGCAGTCGCAACGCCACAGCAAACCCTTCGTGGCGATCAACTGCGGTGCGATTCCCGAGCACTTGATCCAGTCCGAACTGTTCGGCCATGAGAAAGGCGCTTTCACCGGCGCCCATCAGCGCAAGATCGGCCGGATCGAAGCGGCTAACGGCGGCACGTTGTTTCTCGATGAAATCGGTGATCTGCCGCTGGAGCTGCAAGCCAATCTGCTGCGTTTCCTTCAGGAAAAACACATTGAACGGGTCGGTGGCAGTCAACCGATCCCGGTGGATGTGCGGGTATTGGCGGCGACCCACGTCGACCTCGAAGCCGCGATCGAGAAAAAACGTTTCCGCGAGGACTTGTACTACCGGCTCAATGTGCTGCAAGTCGTCACCGCACCGTTACGCGAGCGTCACGGCGACCTGTCGATGCTGGCCAACCATTTCTCCCACTTCTACAGTCACGAAACCGGCCGTCGTCCGCGCAGCTTCAGCGAAGACGCGCTGATCGCCATGGGCAAGCACGACTGGCCGGGCAATGTCCGTGAGCTGGCCAACCGCGTGCGTCGGGGTCTGGTGCTGGCCGAAGGGCGACAGATCGAGGCCCGAGACCTGGGACTGATCAGCCAGCAGTCGATCGCGGCACCGATGGGTACGCTTGAAGATTACAAGATCCGCGCTGAACGCCAGGCGCTGTGCGATGTATTGAACCGGCACAGCGACAATCTCAGCGTTGCCGCCAAAGTGCTGGGGGTTTCCCGGCCAACTTTCTACCGTTTGCTGCACAAGCATCAGATCCGCTAGGGCGCGGCGCTTCCTGAGCCCGGGAAGCTGAAAAGGCCCGCTGCGATGCAAATCGCAGCGGGCCTTTTCATGTGTGGTGATTAGAAGTAGTACGGGAATTTCAGGCTGAAGGAGAAGTCCGGGGCATCGTCCGTCATGCCGATGGACAGGTTGGGCACGATGGTCAGGTTGTCGGTGGCCGCGATGGTCATGCCGACGTTGAAGTAACCGGCGTTGGCGTCGCTGGACACCACCGATTCCCAATCGCCGCCATCCTGTTTCAGCTTGCTCTTGCGTTGCACCAGGTCCGAGACGGAGAACGACATACTCATCTTCTCGTTCAGTGCGAAGGCAACACCTGCGCCAATCTGGAAGCTGTCGCCGATGCGTACCTTGCCCGGGGTTTTCTGGTTGACGGTCGAACTGATGTCGTCGAACGATTCCTCGAAGTTATGGGTGTAGGACAGGCTGCCGAACAACACGGCCGGGTCAAACGTCTTGACCAGCGAGATGCCCGGGGTGATCGACCAGACGCCGTTGCCGGTAGGCAGGGTGTCAGGCACGAACAGGTTCGAGTTGGCATCGGTCTGGCGCAGCTTGATCCCGAACGGATCCTTGCCCGTTGGCGCCTTGACCCGCAAGGAAACCACGGCATCCGGGGTGTTGACCGATTCGTCCAGGAACTTGTAGGCGATGCCGAAGTTGACGTCGCCGATGGTCGGGTCGCGGCTTACGTCCTGTTCGGTGGTGACATTGGAGGCGCCTCCGTTGCCGCCGCCTGACTGATAGGTCGATTCACGGTAGACCACCGGCACGTTCAGGTCGAACTGCCAGCGATTGTCAAAGTTGTAGCGTCCGGTCAGGTCGAGAGTCCAGGTATCGGCCTTGATCCGGTCGAGGTTGATGTTGCCCAGAAAGATCGAGTCCAGGGCGAGGAAGCCGTTGAGGATCAGTTGGCGGGTGTCGTAGCGTGAATAGGTCACGCCGGTTTCAAAGCTGAACTTGCCGCCGCCAAAGAAGCCGCTGGCTTCGTCGTACAGGTTGGACACACTCTGTGCCGGTTGCGAATCATCGGCCAGCGACTGGCCATAAGATGCGCCACTTCCCCCGGCGGCGCCCCCCGACGCTGCTGCAGCCCCGGTGCCGGCGGCGACCCGGTTGCCTTTCATGTCCGAAGGCGATTTGGCCAGGCGTTTTGGGGGAGGGGACGCGGGCTGGTCTTCGACCTGGCGGACCCGTTGTTCGAGCACCGCCAGGGCTTTCTGTTGCACTTCGTATCGTTGCTTAAGCTCCAAAAGTTCCTGTTTCAGGGCTTCCACATCTGCGTCGGGTGCTGCTTGCAGCATCGCCGCAGGTAGAAGAGTACTCAAACATACAGCGGCACGCAGTGATACTGATCGATACATGAATAAGCCGTCCCTTTAAGCCCAATGATCGAGACTCAGCGTAGTTCAATATCCGATATTGCGTAGTGCCCTGAGTTGAGTCAGGTTGCAATCCAGTGCGCCGGCACTCATGCCGTTATTGTTAAGGACAACGTTGAGTTGAGTCAGGTTGTTGACTACGTTTGCGCTACCCAGCAAACGGGTGTTTTGCAGCAGTCCGCCCTGGGCGACCTGTTGCAAGGCTGTACCCTGATTGCCGGAGGCCTGAATGGCCATTTGAACACCGCCGCCTGTGGCCGACACCGCGACGCTGCCGGCGCCGTTGCTGCCGGTAATGGTCTGGCCGGCCATCAAGGCCTGGCCCTGGGCAGGCATCAGTGCAGGTGCCTGACTGGCTTCTTTGACGTTGATCGCAACGTTGTTGTAGGCGGAGTTGCCGTCGCCGGCGGCGCGCACACTCTGCGTCACGCCCTGGCTGGAGTTGAGTCCCGCACCACCCACGATCGAGCCCGTCCCCAGTTCCGGGGTACTGCCATTGCCGTGTTCCTTGATGGTCGAGACGTAGAATTCGGGTTTTACCGAAGCTGCCTGCAATTGCATCGTGGCCGAGGCCCCGATCAGATCTCCACTGGCGTTGCGCCAGGTACTGCTCATGACGACACCGAAGCTGATGATCCGGCCCGGCATGACGTAGCGACCGCGTAGCTCAGCGAGCTCCTGGTCCTTGATTTCAATGGGTTTGAATCCTGCATTGGCATAGCCTGATGCGCTCGCTGCCAGGCAGGCGGCGGCCAGCCAGTATGAGGTTTTCATCTGCTGCTCCCGGGACATCCAGCCCCACTCTTGTAATCGGCGATTAAAAGAAGTCGCTCTGTATGAACCCGAAGTCCATCAATTCAGCATCTTTGACCGGGTTGAAAGCATCCAGCTTGTTTTTGGCCGTCAACGGTACCGGAGGGCTGCGCAAGGCATTGGCCTTGTCATATCCGGGGCCGACGATGGCAAAGACGATGCCGTTCCAACCTTTGACAAAGTCATCATGGGAGTAGCGTTTGTGTCCCAGGACCGGGTCTGCGATGTAAACCCAATCCTTGTCCGCCCGCTGCATCACCACGAAATGCTTGTAGCCGCGAATTTCCATCAGTACCACCACCGGGATCGTGACAGCGTCGAGTTTTTCCCGGGGAATCTTGTAGCCTCTGGCGCGCATGCCGATGCTTTCTATGTAGCGCTTCATGTCCAGCATGGAGAAACCCTGAGTACGGACAAGGTCCTGGTCTGCATTGACCAGCATGCCTTTGATGATGTGCTCCTCATCGACGTCGAGCCAATAAGCCTGGCGCAATACCGTAGCCAGTGCGGCGGCGCCGCAGCTGAAGTCGGTTTTCTGTTCGACGATGTCGGCAAACTTGCGCTCACGAATGCTTTGCACGTTTTTGTAGACAAGCGTGCCGCCCGGCAGGGCAGCAACGGGCATCTGGGCAGCCTGGGTCAGGCCACAGAAGCAAAGCACAGCGAGGAGGGCAGTCTTACGCATGATCGATACGCCTTTGCGGACTGAGGAAAAGCCCCGTTTCCGGGGCTTTCGTTTCGATCGCGATTACATGCAGGCTTTGCAACCTGCGGCGATGGACAGCGAGTTGCTTTGTTGGTTGCCAACACCAGCGGCGTTGTTGTAACCAGCGTTACCCGAGAAGTTGTTACCAACATTGGAGATGGAAGCGTTGTTGGTCACAGGGTTTTTCCAGCCATCAGGGGTCATCACTTGTTGAGTGGTCACACCTGCCAGGCCAAAGACGCCCACTGCTTCGAATTTGGCTTTTTGATCTTTGTCGCCGCCATGGCCTCTGTCGTTATTGCCATATCCGCCATGACCGTGATCGTCGCCTTCGATATTTGCAGTGCCCTTCGCGTAGAACGCGCCAGCCCCGGCGAAAGTGCCGGTGAGGGTATCTTTTTTGTAGGTTTGAGTGCCGTTGTTGGCTACGGTCAGGCCAGTGGAGGTCTGGTTCGCAGCAGCAGCGGCGTTAGCTACACGACCACCCGATACAGCAATTGCCAGGTTGTTTTTCTGTTGGTTGAAGTTGCCGGCACTGTTGTTCACGCCAATGTTGCCGGAACCGCCGTTACCCACGTTATTGAGATTGGCGTTGTTTGTGGTGGAGTAGTTCGCAACGGCGTTGTTAGTGTTGACTTGAGTTGCGCTGGAGACCGACACCGCAGAGCCGAAGATGAAACTTTCGTCGGCAGTTGCCAGAGCGGCGGCATTGTCTTGCTGGTTGCCATCGCCGGCGGTGTTGTTCATGCCAACGTTGCCGTTGGTGCCATTGGCCGAGTTGTTGACGTTGGCATCATTTTTGGTGCCTTGGTTGCCGACCAGGTTGCCAGAGCTGCTTTGCGTGTCGAGCACTGCCGCCCCGGCGCCAGCGCCGATTTGCAGCAGTTGTTCCAGGGTTGGGCCTTTTGGTTCATGGTTGCCATGCCCGTTACCATGACCGTGATTATCATCACGACCGCCTGCCTGTGCTGCGATTGCCATCACTGCTGCGAGTGCGAAAACCAGTGGTTTGAGGGCCATTGTAGGTTTCATGGTGTTTCTCCGTCGTGCTTATTAGTTGGTTAAGTGTTGGTACTTTCTAATTGCACTGCTTCTTGTTTGGGTCAGTCAGCGACCCGGATGCTCAGGGTGTTAGCCATTCGGTTCCCCACCCCGGCACTCTGGTTCACCTGGATTACCCCCCGGCTGCCGGTGAAGGCCTGATCACTTGTCGTGACCTGGCGACTGCCGGGTGAGGTGCCAGTTGCTCCTGAGCTCGGTAACAACGCCACGTTCTGTTGGGAAAGGGCGCTATCGTCAACGCTCTGCGGGGCAGCACTGATGCTGACGCGCGTAACGTTGGCCATTTGGTTGTTGGCCCCGGCGCCCTGGTTCACGCCCAGGATTCCGTTGCCATTGCTGAAAGAGTTGCCGCCAATGGTGGCGCTGGCATTGCCAGTGCGCTCGGCGGGTGTATTGATGTGCTGGATGACGCTGGTGGTCGCACTTGCATGGGTGCCAATGGCGATGGCTTTGGTATTGGTCTGTTGCATCTGGTCGCCGGCCGCCTGGTTGACGTTGTAGTTGCCGCGATATTGCATGCCGGTTTCCTGAATGTTCGCGTTGTTCACGGAACCGGGGTCGGCCATGACGCTGGTGCAGCCGAGAAGGGCGAGCAGGAGCAGAGAACGATTCATTTATTGGCCTCCAGCCATGCGGGTCAGCGGAGCAAGACCGGAACTCATTGCACGGTTGACGGTGTTGGAGATCGAGCCACCGGCGCCGCCGCCGTGACCACCTCCCATTCCAGGCAAACCATTCGGATTGGTCACGGTGTTCATGCCCGGAATGTTCGAGGTCGGGGTGGTGATGCTGCCGCGAATTGAAGAGCCGCTGGCTACACTGGCAAATTCACCGTCGTTGAGTTCGGTGCTGGTCATCGCTTGACTGATTCGGGCCGATGGGTTGGCATTGACGGTGGTCGGGTAGGGATCTTTGCCGCCGCTGCGGCCGATCGGGACCGGCTGGACGTCACGGTTGAGCACGATCACGCCATTGCCGTCGGCCTGAACGTTGAAACTGAGAAAAGCGCTGGCGGCTGATCCGATCAGCAGAAGGCAGGTAAAGGCTTTTTTGATGTTCCCCACGGCGGCAATTCCTTCTTCAGTGGGCTGAGCCTGTTCAGCGTTGTGAAGGAGAGAGCGAAAGCTGTGCCGCTTTTTAGATGTCTTTTGATTTCAAAGGGTTGTGTGGATTGGACGCAGGGTTGATACACAATCTGTTTCATCGCTGAAACAAGTCACTGGCTTCGCAACCCCTTAAAGTCATTGCAATGCTCTGGAACAAGGGTTTGCGCGCAGGTGTTTCATCTGCGTAACAAGTCGCATGACAAAGTGATGAAGGGCGCTGAGACGGGCACTTTGCACCCGCAGGAGTGTTTCAGGAACGGACACTTTTGCCCCAAAACAGGGGAAGGAACGGGGCATTCGCCCCGAAACCTGGGTCAGTCCGCGAGCAGTGAGCGCACCGCGTCGAAGGCTTGCTGCTGGCGTTCGGCCCAGTTGCCCTGAATGATCTGCAAAGGTTGATGATGGGTTTGCAGCCAGATCCGGGTGGCCTCATAGAACGCGAGCCGTTCATTCAAGTCGGGCTGGCAGCGCTGACCATCGTCCGTCCACTCGATCTGCTCGGGGGAGAGCAGCAAGTGCAGGTCGTAGTGACGCGCCAGCAACTCGGTTTGCAGCCAGGGCGGGCAGTCGCCGAACAGGGTCTGGCTCCACAGGATGTTGCTCAACAGATGCGTATCCAGAATCAGCAATCGCGGCTGCTGCGCCCGTGCCGCGTCTTCCCATTGCAACTGTCCGCGAGCAATTTCAGGGATGTCGGCGAGGCAGGTATCGCGAGGGTTCTGCTCGATGAACCAGCGCACATATTCGTCCACGCGCAAACCGCCGAACTGCTGTTGGATGCCGGCCGCCAGCCAGCTCTTGCCCGTGGACTCGGGGCCGGTCAGGACAATCACTTTCATCGTTGCAACGCCGGATCGGCACGCCATTCGCGCCAGCCTTGCACCGCAATTACGGTGAACAGGGCATACAGCGCCGCCGTGAGGTACAGCCCTTTATAGAGAAACAGCGCGACGAAGATCACATCCAGCACGAACCACAAAGCCCAGCATTGCAGACGTTTGTGGGCCATCCAGAATTGCGCGACCAGGCTGAAACCGGTCAGCGCCGCGTCGAGCCACGGTTGTGCCGCGTCCGTCCAGTGAGCCATGGCCGCGCCCAGCAGCAGACTGCCCGCCGCGCCAATGGCCAGCCCTTGCGCAATCGAGCGGGTGTCGAGCCGGCTGACCTCGCGTCCGTCGTGCATCGTCCCGGCCCGCGTCCATTGCCACCAGCCATAGAGTTGCAGCCCGGCATACACCACCTGCAGCAGCATGTCCGAATACAGCTTTACCTCGAAGAATACCCAGGTGTAGAGCAACACCATGACCAGCCCGATCGGCCAGCACCACGGATTCTGTTTGACCGTGAGCCACACGGCGATTACACCGAGAGCGGCGGCAAACAGTTCGAGCCCGGACATGCAGGATCCTTGGGGGAATAGAAGAGGGAGCGGATTGTACCGAAAAACAGGTGGGAAACGAGTTCCCACCTGAAAGGGCGTCAGACGCGAAACTGACGCAGCAAGCCGTTCAACTGTTCGCTGAGCTCGCCCAGGCGAACGCTCGCCACACTCGACTGCTCTGCCGCCAGCGCGGTGCTGTGGGACAGCCCCGCGGCCTGGGTGACGTTCTGATTGATGTCTTCGACCACATGCGCCTGCTGCAGCGTTGCGCTGGCAATCGAGGCGTTCAGGCCATTGAGGTTGCGCAGGGCCTGGCCGATGGCATTCAGGCTGGCACTGGCCAGGCCGGCCTGCTCGATGGTCAGTTGCGAAGCCTTGCTGCTGTCGCCGATCACCTTCACCGCGGCTTCGGAATGATTTTGCAGGCGTTCGATCATCGTCTGGATTTCCGCCGTGGACTTCTGCGTGCGTTGCGCCAGCAAACGCACTTCGTCAGCCACCACTGCAAATCCGCGACCCTGTTCGCCGGCGCGTGCTGCTTCAATCGCGGCGTTGAGAGCGAGCAGGTTGGTCTGCTCGGCAATCGAGCGGATCACCTCCAGCACGCTGCCAATCTGCGTGCTCTCGGTCGCCAGCGTGCGGATCACTTCGACGGCCTGATCGATGGTGCCGGACAGCTTGTCAATCTGCTGCAGGCTGCTGTCGATGTTGACCTGGCCTTGTTGGGCCTGGGCTTCTGCGTCACGCATTTCGCTGGCGGCGTGTTCGGCGTTCTTCGCCACGTCCTGCACACCGTAGGTCACTTCGTTGACGGCGGTGGCCACCAGCTCCATCTGCTGCGACTGTTGCTGGCTGCGTTGCCGGGCCTGTGCCGCATCGTTGCCCAGCTCACTGGACGATTGGCCCAATGCGCTGGCGGATACCTGCAAGTCACCGATCACCCGGCGCAGCTTGGCGGTGAAAGCATTGAAGTGATGGGCCAGTTGAGTGACCTCGTCCTGACCCTGGGTGTCGAGGCTGCGAGTCAGATCGCTTTCGCCGCTGGCAATGTTGGCCATGGCGTTCACGGTTTCCTGTAACGGACGGACGATGCTGCGGGCAATCAGGATCACCAGAAGTGCCATGATCGCCGCAATGACCAGACCGACAACCGACGCCTTGAGCACCTGGCCCTGGAACTCGGCCTGCACGTCGTCGACGTACACGCCCGAACCGATGACCCAGCCCCACGGCTCGAACAGTTTCACGTAAGAGGTTTTGGCCACCGGTTCACTGGCACCCGGCTTGGGCCAACGATAGTCGACCATGCCGGCGCCTTTGGCCTTGGCGATGGCGACCATTTCGTTGAACACCGCAAAACCGTCCGGGTCGCGGATCGCCGAGAGGTTCTGGCCTTCAAGCTTGGGATTGGTCGGGTGCATGACCATCACGGGCGTAAGGTCATTGATCCAGAAGTAATCGTTCTGGTCATAGCGCAGGCCACGAATGGCAGTCAGCGCCTGTTTTTGCGCCACATCGCGCGTCAGGGTGCCTGCCGCTTCGAGGCCCTGGTAGTACGTCAGCAAACCGCTGGCGGTCTGCACCACATGTTGGGTTTTCTGGGCCTTGGCGTGATACAGGTCATCATGGATCTGCTTGAGCATCAAAACGCCCAACGTCAGCAGCATGACGACTGCCACGATCAAGATGAGCCACAAGCGTCGGCTGATCGACACACTGCGCAAGCTGTTCATAACGCTGTCACTCCGGATTCTTTTCTTGTAATAAACCACCGCCAGCATCCAACCACGTTTCGGTGACCGGGCATACGCGACCCAAGTCGTATAACGCGGCAGCGCTATTACGGCTTGTCTGTTAGGATTTCGGCGCCGCGCGTAAAAACCTGAATCCAAATTGATTTTTCACGGAATTTTGACTGTTTCGTGTGGATCCTGTGCGTGCGGAATCGGTACAGCTTTGACCAGCTACGCTGAACGCAGTGAACAAAAAAAATACTATCGGGGCATGCCGTCTGGCATCGCTCTTTGGGGGATTGATGGATCTTTGGACGGCCTTGCAGGCATTGATACTTGGAGTTGTAGAGGGGCTGACGGAGTTTTTGCCCATATCCAGTACCGGACACCAGATCATTGTTGCCGACTTGCTCGATTTCGGAGGCGAGCGGGCCATGGCGTTCAACATCATCATCCAGCTCGGCGCGATTCTCGCGGTCGTCTGGGAATTCCGGCGCAAGATCCTCGACGTGGTCATCGGTTTGCCGACTCAGCCAAGTGCGCGGCGCTTCACCGTCAACCTGCTGATTGCCTTCCTGCCCGCCGTGGTGCTGGGCGTGATCTTCGCCGACCTGATTCACCATTACCTGTTCAACCCGATCACCGTGGCCGCCGCGCTGGTGGTGGGCGGGATCGTGATGTTGTGGGCCGAGCAGCGTCAGCATGAAGTGCACGCCGAAACGGTCGACGAGATTCGCTGGACGGATGCACTCAAGATTGGCTTCGCCCAGTGTCTGGCGATGATCCCCGGTACTTCGCGTTCCGGCTCGACCATCATCGGCGGCCTGTTGTTCGGGCTGTCGCGCAAGGCAGCCACCGAGTTCTCGTTCTTCCTGGCGATGCCGACCATGGTCGGTGCGGCGGTGTATTCGGGCTACAAGTACCGCGACCTGTTCGTACCGGCAGACTTCCCGGTGTTTGCCATCGGCTTCGTCACGGCGTTCATCTTCGCCATGATCGCGGTGCGCGGCCTGCTCAAGTTCATCGGCAGCCACAGTTACGCGGCCTTCGCCTGGTATCGGATCGCCTTCGGTCTGGTGATTCTGGCGACCTGGCAATTTGGATGGATCGACTGGTCGGCCGCCCAGCCATGAGTGATTCCCGCGCACGCCGCCCGGATCGCGGGTCTTCCGGTGGCAATATCCAGCATTTGAAACTGAAATTGGTGGTGCTGCTGATCGTCTGCGCGTTGCCGTTGTCCGGCGCGCTGTCGATGTGGCTGCGCGGGATTTCCCTGGTACCGCTGACGGCTTACGGGCTGGTCAGCGTGCTGGCGTTTTTCCTGTACTGGGCGGACAAGCGCAAGGCCCGCGCCGACGCCTGGCGTACGCCGGAAAACATCCTCCATGCGGTGGAACTGGCCGGCGGTTGGCCGGGTGCGCTGATCGCTCAACAGGTCTTCCGGCACAAGACGCGCAAGGTGTCGTTTCAGGTGCTGTTCTGGGTGATCGTGGCGTTGCATCAGGTGTTCTGGATCGATCAGTTGTTCCTGGGTTCGAACCTGCTGGCACTGTTTTAGAGCAACAGCCCGACCTGAGCGCGCTTCGGCAGCTTGCTCACCACCAGTTGATGGGAGCGCTGCAACAGCCCTCGCAGTTCCTCGGCGCCCAGCGGGTAGGGCGGGTGCATGATGATCCATTGCGCCCGGGCCAGATACGGCGCCGGGTGAATGCCCGGTCGGTCGCAATGACCGAGAAACAGATCCTTGTCGACCTTGAATGCCAGCGAATCACCGCGCAGGCCCTGCAGGGCAAACATCTTGTTGCCGGCAATCGAAAACACCCGCACGCCACCCCATTTGTAGTCTTCCCGCGCGCCGGGCAAGGCCAGACAAAATTCTGCGACGTCCGTTTCGCTCATCTTTCCTTGTTTCATAACAGCCGTTCTCCACAGGCGTTGAACGATTCGACCAGATGATCGATCCACGCGCGCACCGCCGGCATCACCCCGCGCCGATGCGGATACACCGCTTGCAGCCAGCCGCCGGGCAATGACCAGTCCGGCAGCAATTGCACCAGCGTGCCGTTATCCAGCTCCGCTTCGCAATACATCATCGGCAATAGAGTGAAACCCTGTCCGGCCAGCACGCACGCCTTGCGCACGATGAAATCGTCGATGCCCAGCCGGGCTTCCAGTGCCAGGTCGCAACTTTTGCCGTGCTGATCGAGCAGGCGCACATGCACCATGCGATCCGCCTCCAGGGCGCCCAGCACCGGCAGGCTCTTCAGGTCCTGCGGATGATTGATTTCCACTCCCTGTATAAAGGAAGGGCTCGCCACCACCACCATTTGTGCCTGACGCAGCCGGCGGGTCACCAGCATCGGTTCTTCATCGCCGTGTTCGCGCACACGCAGGGCCACGTCAATGCCTTCGGTGATGAGGTCGACCCGGCGATTGAGCAGGGTCACTTCCAGTTGCACCTGGGGATATTTGCCAAGGAAATTGCTGATCACCACCGGCAGCATTTCATGGGCCAGCCCGGTCGGACTCGAAACCCGCAGGCGACCGCGAGGCTCGCTGGACATGCTGGCCACCGTTTCATCGGCCATTTCCGCTTCCAGCAGCATCGCCTGACAGTGACGCAGATATCGCTCGCCGACCGCCGTCAGCTTCAGTTGGCGAGTGGTGCGTTGCAGCAGACGCGCGCCGAGGCGCTCTTCCAGCTCGGCGATGCGCCGCGAGAGGCGTGACTTGGGGATGCCGAGCAAGCGGCCAGCGGCGGCGAATCCGCCGGCCTCCACCACTTTGGCGAAATAGTAGAGATCGTTGAGGTCTTGCATGGGGGAAATCCGACTGTTCTATCAGTGGGACAAACTATCGCATTGTTGCCGTCTAATCAGCTATTGGTTTCATCGGTAGGATTGCCACCATTCCGTCGCCGCCGGCGATTCATTCCAGGAGATTCCACATGAAACTGCTGCACATCGATTCGAGCATTCTGGGCGACAACTCCGCTTCCCGTCAGCTGAGCAGCCAAGTGACTCAAGCCTGGCAAGCCGCCGAGCCAAGCGCTGTCGTGACCTACCGCGACCTGGCCGCCGACGCTATCAGCCACTTCTCGTCGACCACCCTGGTTGCTGCCGGCACCACCGCTGAACTGCGCAACGCCGCACAACAGCACGAAGCCGAACTGAGCGCCACCACCCTGGCCGAGTTCATCGCCGCCGACGCCATCGTCGTGGCTGCACCGATGTACAACTTCACCGTGCCGACCCAACTCAAAGCCTGGATCGACCGCATCGCCGTTGCCGGCCAGACTTTCCGTTACACCGAAGCCGGCCCTGAAGGTCTGTGCGGCGGCAAGAAAGTGGTGATCGTGTCCACCGCTGGCGGTATCCACGCCGGTCAGGCTTCGGGCGTGGCCCACGAAGACTACCTGAAACTGGTATTCGGCTTCCTCGGCATCACCGACATCGAAGTCGTGCGTGCCGAAGGCCTGGCCTACGGCGAAGAAGTGCGTAACAACGCGATGACTGCCGCTCAAGCGAAGATCAGCGAGCAACTGTTCGCCGCCGCGTAAGGCTTGCGTAAAGAACAGCTCCTGTTCAGGCAAACCCTCAAAAACTCTGTATTCTGGTTCCGCAAGGGCCAGATACAGAGTTTTTTGTTTCTGACTGTTACATAATCTGGCCCGGGTTATGCAGTCCGATGATCAACGTCTGAGTGCAACGCCGCGCCGGATCACCGAACCTCGGAATCTCGGGCGTCGAACTCCACGGATCTTTCGATTGAGTAACAACAGGGTGGGGCATCCCATGATGCGTCTTTGTGCAGCGTTACTGATTTGCCTGCTCGGCAGCCTGAATTCAGTGCACGCTGCGCCCGGGCAGCACCCGCGCTGGAGCGTCGGGTATCACGAGATGACGTTCCTCGATCCGCTCGACCTGCAACCGATGCGCGCCATCGCGTTCTATCCCTCCAGCGACCGCGAGCATCTTAGTCTGCTTGAAGGCTATTCGGTCGAGGCCGGCGAAGACACCAAAGTCGCCATCGGCCGTTTCCCGATGCTGATGTTGTCTCATGGCAACACCGGCACGCCGCTGGCGCTGCACGACCTGGCCACGTCACTGGCCCGCAAGGGTTTTGTGGTGGTGGCGGTGATTCACCCCGGCGACAACTCCAAGGATCACAGCCGCCTCGGCACACTGAGCAACCTTTATGGTCGGCCGATCCAGATTTCCGAAGCCATTACCGCCACGCTGGGCGATCGCACGCTCGCGCCGTATGTCAACGCCGAACAGGTTGGCGTGATCGGCTATTCGGCGGGCGGCGAAACAGCGTTGATTCTGTCCGGTGCACAGCCTGATCTGGATCGTCTGCGCCGTTACTGCCAGGAGCGCCCGGACGACCGCGACGCCTGCAACACTCAAGGTGAGTTGATTGTCGACCGCGACGATCTGCAACCGGTGGCCGATCCGCGCGTTCATGCATTGCTGCTGATGGCGCCGCTGAGTCTCAAGTTTGGTCGTCACACTCTGGCCGATGTGCATGTGCCAGTGCTGCTGTACAGCGGGGACGGTGACAAACTGGTGGCTTTCGACAAAAACGCCGCGGCCCTGGCGCGCAAGCTGCCGACTGCGCCGGATTTCAAACTGTTGGCCGGGGCGGGGCACTTCGTGTTCATGGCGCCGTGCACCGAAGAGCAGATCCTCGCCATGCCGGCGTTGTGCACCGATGCCGATGGTGTGGACCGCGAAGACATCCACCGCAACCTGATTTCCGAGGCCGGGCGGTTCTTCTCCCATGCCTTGGGCAGGCCGACCCGCGCGGGAATGCAGACGGCGGATCAGTGAGCGCTTACGCCATGGCCCGGCGCTTGAGCAGCAAGGTCAATCCCAGTCCGGTCACGGACAGCACGGCCGCACTGAAGAAAATCCACGAATAGCCAAGATTCAGCGCCACCGCGCCCATCAACGGCCCGGCAATCGCCAACGCCAGATCGAAAAACACGGCATAAGCACTCAGCCCTGCGCCGCGACTGGAGTTGGGCACTTGCTTGATTGCTTCGACGCCCAGCGCCGGGTACACCAGCGACAGGCCGAAACCGGCCAGACCGGCACCGATCAAGGCATACGCAGTCGAAGGCGCCAGCCACAGCATGACCAGGCCGACGGTTTCGATGGTCATGCAGGCAATCGCCGAGGTGAATCCGCCGAAACGCCCGATGGCTGAAATGAACAGCAGGCGCGACAGAATGAAACACACACCGAACACAGTCAGGCAGTACGCCGCGCCGGTCCAGCCGCGATTGAGGTAATACAGAGTAATGAAGGTGGTCAGCGTGCCGTACCCGATCGACGCCAGGCTCAGACTGGCACCGAACGGCGCAATCCGCCCGAATACCGCCCAGAACGGCAGTCTTTCACCGCGCACCACCGGCACCGACGGCTTGTTGCGGATCAACAGCAAGGCGCCGGCCGCGAGCAATGACAAAGCGATGCCGAGGCTCTCGAAACCATAGTCGGCGACCATCACTACGCCCAGCGGCGCGCCGATGGCAATCGCACCGTAAGACGCGATGCCGTTCCACGAAATGGAGCGCGCGGTGTGTTCGGCACCGACCTGGCCCATACACCAACTGATAGTGCCAACGCCGATCAGGCCCTGGGCGATCCCCAGCAGCAGACGACCGACGATCAGGATCGACAGGCTCAACAGCGGCAAGCTCTGCAACAGCGTCGAAACCAGCGTCAGCACACCGCTGAGCACAATCCCCGACAAGCCATACACAATCGCCCGCTTGGTGCCGACGGTGTCCGACATGCGCCCGGCCATCGGCCGGCTGAGCAGGGTGGCCAGGTATTGCGAACCGATTACCAGCCCCGCGATCACGGCGCTGAATCCAAGCTGTTCGTGGACATAACCGGGCAGCACCGCAATCGGCAAACCGATGCAGAGGAAGGCGATAAAGGTATAGAAAACGATAGAGACGATCTGCAGGGTGATCGCCATGGAGCTTTGCGGAGGCTTTTGCTGCGCAGACATGAGGGCTCGTTCGCGGGCGGCGGTGGGAGAGTCCGCATCATGGCTCGGCGCTGAAATAAAAGAAAGCAGGCTAACGATCGTTTCCACGCACCACGCACCACGCACTAACGTCCTCACGTTGATCGTTCCCACGCTCCGCGTGGGAATGCAGCCCGGGACGCTCCGCGTCCCTTCCAGAGCTGGAACGCGGAGCGTCCCTTGAGGCATTCCCACGCAGAGCATGGGAACGATCAGGAATGAGCAAAAAAAGCCCTGTCACAAGGACAGGGCTTTCTGTTTACCGCTCGATTCGACTCAGAACACCACGCCTTGGCTGCGCAGGTAATCGTCGTAGGTGCCGCTGAAGTCGGTCACGCCGTTCGGGCTCAGCTCGATGATGCGCGTGGCCAGGGACGATACGAACTCACGGTCATGGCTGACGAAGATCAGCGTGCCCGGGTAGTTTTCCAGCGCCAGGTTCAGCGCCTCGATCGATTCCATGTCCAGGTGGTTGGTCGGTTCGTCCATCACCAGAACGTTCGGCTTTTGCAGGATCAGCTTGCCGAACAGCATGCGACCTTGCTCACCACCGGAGATCACCTTCACCGACTTGAGGATCTCGTCGTTGGAGAACAGCATGCGGCCCAAGGTGCCACGGATCATTTGTTCGCCCTGAGTCCACTGACCCATCCAGTCGAACAGGCTCACATCGTCTTCGAAGTCGTGGGCGTGGTCCTGAGCGTAGTAACCCAGTTCCGCGCTTTCGGTCCACTTCACGGAACCAGTGTCCGGGGTCAGTTCGCCCATCAGGGTGCGCAGCAGGGTGGTCTTGCCGATCCCGTTCGGGCCGATGATCGCCACGCGCTCGCCGGCTTCAACGGTAAAGCTGAAGTTCTTGAACAGGGTCTTGCCGTCGAAGCCCTTGGACATCTGCTCGATGGTCACGGCCTGACGGTGCAGCTTTTTGGTCTGTTCGAAGCGGATGAACGGACTCACGCGGCTCGATGGCTTGACCTCGGCCAGCTGGATCTTGTCGATCTGCTTGGCACGGGAAGTGGCCTGTTTGGCTTTCGAGGCGTTGGCCGAGAAGCGGCTGACGAACGTTTGCAGTTCGGCGATCTGGGCTTTCTTCTTGGCGTTGTCCGACAGCAGTTGCTCGCGGGACTGGGTCGCCGCCGTCATGTACTCGTCGTAGTTGCCCGGGAACAGGCGCAGCTCGCCGTAGTCCAGGTCGGCCATGTGGGTGCAGACGCTGTTCAGGAAGTGACGGTCGTGGGAAATGATGATCATGGTGCTGTTACGCGCCGTCAAAATCGTTTCCAGCCAGCGGATGGTGTTGATGTCCAGGTGGTTGGTCGGTTCGTCGAGCAGCAGCACTTCCGGATCGGAGAACAGCGCCTGGGCCAACAGAACGCGGAGTTTCCAGCCTGGCGCCACTTCGGTCATCGGGCCGAAATGCTGTTCCAGCGGAATGCCCAGACCCAGCAGCAGTTCACCGGCACGGGATTCGGCGGTGTAGCCGTCCATCTCGGCGAACTCGGTTTCCAGCTCGGCCACGGCCATGCCGTCTTCTTCGCTCATTTCCGGCAGCGAGTAGATGCGGTCGCGCTCGGCCTTGACCTTCCACAGCTCTTCGTGACCCATGATCACGGTGTCGATCACAGTAAATTCTTCGTAGGCGAACTGATCCTGACGCAGCTTACCCAGGCGCACGTTCGGCTCGAGCATTACCTGGCCGGCAGACGGCTCAAGATCGCCACCGAGGATTTTCATGAAGGTCGACTTGCCGCAACCGTTGGCGCCGATCAGGCCATAACGGTTGCCGTTGTTGAATTTGACCGAAACGTTTTCAAACAGCGGCTTGGCGCCGAACTGCATGGTGATGTTAGCTGTAGAAATCAAAGGTTTTTCCTGCGAAGCATTCTGAAAAGCGAGGTGCGGCCGGAGCGCTTGGCCCGAGTCGAAGTGCGCTGAGGCGGGGCAATTCCCGTCATCAACCAAGGGGGGCGCGTAAAGTTTGGCGGCGATTGTACTGGTCTGGCTCTTTAAACGATAGGGCAGTGACACCCGGAGTGCCGATTGGTGCAATCGCGGGACAGTTTTTCACAGATGAAGGTTCACTATTGGTTACAAACTGTGGCTAAAATGCCATCCATTCACCCGGCGCCCTTCCAGCGCGCGGGCTCAGGGATGTGCCACCGGGGCGCTGTTTTGTATTCAGACACTGCGAAAGGCCTGTTGCCAACGCCTGAAAGGCGCGCAGTTTGTTCACTTCTGACGTGTGACGATTTCCGTGAAACTCATCATTGCCGCTGTATATGTCATTTCCATTGCATACGTTCACCTGCGGGGGCGCGTGCGCCACAAACTAGGTCGTCAACTGAGCGATCACTCTTCGTTCCTGGCACCGATCAACTGCTTTCTTTATCTGTTCTCGAAAAAGCCCAATACCCCGTATCTGGACCCGAAAGACTTCCCCGACCTGACTCCATTGCAGACGCACTGGGAAGAGATCCGCGAGGAAGGCCGCAATCTGCTGCGTGCAGGCGAGATCAAGCGCTCGAACCAGTACGACGATGTTGGTTTCAACTCGTTCTTCAAGACCGGCTGGAAGCGTTTCTACCTGAAGTGGTACGGCGACAGCCACCCGTCGGCGCTGCAACTGTGCCCGCGCACCACTGAGCTGGTGCAGAGCATCGGCTCGATCAAGGCCGCGATGTTCGCCGAATTGCCGCCGGGCTCGAAACTGGTGCGTCACCGCGACCCGTACGCCGGTTCCTACCGTTATCACCTGGGGCTGGAAACGCCGAACGATGCCGGTTGCTACATCAACGTCGATGGCGAGAACTATCACTGGCGTGATGGCGAAGCGGTGATGTTCGACGAGACCTTCATTCATTACGCGGAAAACACCACTGACCAGAACCGCATCATCCTGTTCTGTGACGTTGAGCGTCCGATGAAGTACCGCTGGGCAGCGGCATTCAACGGCTGGTTCAGCCGCAACGTGATGTCGGCAGCCGGCGCACCGAACGATGCCGGTGACCGCACCGGTGGCATCAACCGCTTGTTTACCAAAATCTACAAGATTCGCCTGCGTGGCAAAGAGCTGAAAAAGCGCAATCGCAAGCTTTACTACATGGAAAAGTGGGCGATCTTCGGCGGTCTGCTGGCGATCTTCATTCTGATCTGACGAATCGGGCGACTGTTGAAAGACAGTCGCCCGATTTGATTTTCACGACGCTTTTTTGGTCTTCTTCGCCGTTGTTGACTTGCTGGCGGTCTTCTTCGCCGGTTTGGCCGGAGCCTTCCCGCCGAGACTGCGCTTGAGCAGTTCGGTCAGGTCGATAACATCGGCCGATTTGCGCTCTTCTTCGCCCTCAACGGTCTCAACGTCTTCGATCTTGCCCTCATGGGCCTTCTTGTCCACCAGCGCCATGATCTTGTTTTCGAACTCGTCCTTGTAGTCCTCGGGCGTCCAGTCCGCGGTCATGTCTTCAACCAGCCGTTTGGCCATTTCCAGCTCGCCCTTCGCCAACTGCGGCTTGGTCACTTCACTGCCCAGCGCCAGTTCATCGAGGCTGCGCACTTCCTGAGGCCAGCGCAGCTTTACCAGCACCAGCGCCGACTCCAGCGGCATCAACGCCGCCAGATACTGGCGCGTGTGTAAAACCACGCGGGCGAGGGCGACCTTCCGGGTTTTGCTCAAGGTTTCACGCAGCAATGCGTAGACCTTGCCACCGCGTTTGTCGGGGGCCAGGTAATAGGGCGTGTCGATGTTCTGCAAAGGGATCTGTTCACTGTCGACGAAAGCGAAAATGTCGATGGTCTGGGTCGACACCGGGTGCGCCGAACGGATTTCTTCCTCGCTGAGCACCACATAGCGGCCTTTTTCGAATTGCACGCCTTTGACGATGTGCTCTTTGGTGACCTCCTTGCCGGTGACCTTGTTGACCCGTTTATAGCCGACCGGGTCCATGCTGCGGCTGTCGAGCCAGTCGAAGTCAACGCCGTGTGACGAGGTCGCCGAAACCAGAGCCACAGGGATATGCACCAGACCGAAACTGATTGCGCCTTTCCAGATTGCCCGAGCCATGGTGCTGTTCTCCAAGTGATGTTCGGGTGACCCGTGGCCCGGCGCAAAAGTTTCCGTTGTTTGCGGAGGCGGCGGTAAACGGCAGGTCAAGCCGTGTTACATCTTGTTTAGCGGTAACGGGTTAACAAATCCGAACCCACGGCGTAGCGTGGACTCGAAGGCTCTAAGCCACGTGCATCAAAACACGCACATCCAGAGAGGCCGCTCATGAACCGTTTCCTGCTAGGCATTGCGTTGCTGGCCCTCAGTGGCGGGCTGGTTCACGCCGAGGGCGCAACCACGTATTCATCGCTGTTGCTGGCACAAAGTCCGACCGGCAACAGCAACAACCCCTACAACAGCCCGATCCGCCGGGCGAATCCCAACAGCATGCAGGGCACCCAGCCCAGCGCTCCGCCGCTTCGCGGGCCGAACACGGTGCCAGTGCCCCGGCCACCGACCCTGGAAAACCGCGGTATCGGCAACGGTCAGCCGCCGCGCTCCGTTCCGAGCAAGCCCCCCACCTTCATTCCCAATCCTCCGGCCCGTGACAGCGGGAGCAACCGTTGAATGGCAGAGCCACTTCTGTCAGCCCTTCAAACGAACAAAAGGAATCGTGCATGTTGCGTAAAACCCTTCTGGCCGGTCTATGTGCCAGCGCACTGATCTCAGCCCCGGCGTTCGCCGCCGCTCCCAAAGAGCTGCAAAGCGAGCAGGGCACCCTTGAAGTCACGACGATTACCCAAGGGCTCAAGCATCCATGGGCCTTGGCTTTCCTGCCGGATCGTCAGGGCATGCTGGTGACCGAACGCCCCGGTAACCTGCGGGTGGTGGATGCCGGCGGCAAGCTGTCTGCGCCGATCACCGGTGTACCGGACGTCTGGGCCAAGGGGCAGGGCGGATTGCTCGATGTGGTGCTGTCACCGGATTTCAAACAGGATCGCCTCGTTTACCTGTCCTACGCCGAGGGCGGCGGTGCGGGTGACAAGGCCGGAACGGCGGTGGGGCGCGGGCGCCTTTCGGATGACCTGAAAAGCCTGAAGGACTTCAACGTGATCTTCCGCCAGGAGCCGAAGCTGTCGGTCGGCAACCACTTCGGCTCGCGGCTGGTGTTTGACCGGGATGGTTACCTGTTCATCACCCTGGGCGAAAACAATGACCGCCCGACCGCGCAGGATCTGGACAAGCTGCAAGGCAAGGTCGTGCGGATCTACCCCGACGGCAAAGTACCCGATGACAATCCCTTTGTCGGCCAGTCCGGCGTGCGCCCGGAGATCTGGTCCTACGGCCACCGCAATCCCCAGGGCGCCGCGCTCAACCCGTGGACCGGCACCGTTTGGGAAAACGAGCACGGTCCGCGCGGCGGCGATGAGGTGAACATCATCGAGCGCGGCAAGAACTACGGCTGGCCGCTGGCGACTCACGGCATCAACTACTCCATGCAACCGATTCCGGAAGCCAAGGGCAAGACCGCCGAAGGCACGGTAGGGCCGCACCATGTCTGGGAAAAGTCCCCGGGCGTTACCGGGATGGCGTTCTACGATGCCGATCGCTTCAAGCCGTGGCAGCACAACGTTTTCATCGGTGCGCTGGTGACGCAGGAACTGATCCGCCTGCAGTTCGACGGCGACAGGGTGGTGCATGAAGAGCGCTTGCTGGGCGAACTGAAACAGCGGATCCGTGATGTGCGCCAAGGGCCGGATGGTTACCTCTATGTGCTGACCGATGAGTCCGACGGTTCGCTGTACAAAGTCGGACTCAAATGAATCCTTCATGCGGATGAGCGGGCATAGAGCACAACCGCCGCCCGCAATTTGCCACGACCGAAGCGGCACATCTTCTCGAACTCCCCATGGCTGACCGGCACGTGCTGGCAGTCCATGGGCTGACGGTGCTGGCTGTGATCGACATCCGGGTCGTGCAGGTAGACAAAGTCTTCATCGCAGTCGGTGACGATTACCCAGTGCGGCGACTTGGAACGAGTCAGGCGATAGCTGCTGATCAGCACCAGAGGCTGCCCACCGTCGGCCAGTAGCGCCGGCAGGTCCTGCGTTCCGCCAATGAGTTGAACGACATCGGAGTCGTTCAGCTGCGCCATGAACTCGTCGTGCACCAGGCGCATGACGTCTTTTTTATGCGCGTCCCGCACTCCGTCGAGAAACAGCGGGCCGGTCATGCTCAGTTGCAAACGCACTGTAAAACCCCGGCGCCAGGCCGCCAGTGCCAGGCCTTGCGGGCTGCAACCGCCGTGGCCGGCGGTCATGAACACCGTGGTTGCCTCGCGCCACAACTGCAATTCCTCGCGTCGCTCCAGCAAGCGATCGGCTTGCAACGCCCCCATGGCCATCAGCAGGCAGGCCGGGCCGCAGGTGAAATCGGTGGTTTGGCGGTAATAGGGGACCTTGATGTCGCGTGAATCGCGGTGCTGGAGAATGCGTTTCTCCAGCCGCAGCGCGTCGGCGTGATCCTCGTAGTAGTCATGGATCAGCGCGAAGCGCCGGTAGCCGTTGCGCTCATACAGGGCAATGGCGGCGGGATTGTCGGTGCGCACTTCCAGCCGCAGGTACGCGCAATCGTGCTCAAGCGCACAGGCCTCGATCCGTTGCAGCAGTTGTTTGCCCAGACCGCCGCCGCGCGCTTCGGGCGCAATCGCAATGGAATACAGCCGGGCCAGTGAAGTGCCGCGATGAAACAGCACCAGCGCATAACCGGCCAGTTGTCCCTCGCGTTCGGCCACCCACAATTGCCCGTGTGCCCGGGTGATCATCCATTGGAAACTGCGGCGCGTGAGCCGGTCTGTGGTGAAACAGTGCATCTCCAGCGTGAGCAATGCTGGCAAATCCTCAACGACTGCCAGGCGAAAAACAGCATTCATATGACCACCGTAAAAGTTGCGTAACGAAACGGGACTTTCGAAAAACTTCGTGCTTAATAGAAAAGGTCTTGTTCTCCAACGGATCAATTTCTATGTCAGCGGTACAGGGTCATTGGCGCGAAGTATCCATTCAAAGTTTGCCACCGGCAACTTATTTAAAACCGCAGATCAGAACTTCCAGCCAAGTGTTGATCATCGTCGAACGCAAGGAAGACTGGGCTTCGTATTTTCCCAGCGAGGACATCCTGACGGCCCAGGAATACCTCGAACAACCACCCGACAACGAGCAGGGAAAACGGGTGCAGGTGATCAATCTGTGCCGAAGTTACAAGTACCTGGGCCACGGCTACTACTGCTCGCTGCTGGCCGAGGCCCGGGGGCACAAGGTGATTCCTTCGGTGCGGACCATCAGCGAGCTGACCCGAAAATCTCTTTATGGTCTGGCCCTGGATGACCTGGATAAAACCCTGGAAAAAGCCCTCAGCCATCATCTCTATAGCGATACCGAAGGTTTTACCCTCACACTTTATTTCGGCAAAACGCATATCGAACCGTTGCAGGATCTCGCCCGGCAATTATTCGAAGTATTCCCGTGTCCGATTCTGTTAGTTGAATTTCGCCGAACTAACGGTTGGCACATCGAAGGTATAAAATCCGGTGCCTTGCATAAGTTGCGTGACGATCAGGAAGACCAGTTCGCCAATGCGCTGGACGGCTTCAGTCGCAAGATCTGGCGAGTTCCGCGTTCGCCGCAAGTGGCGCGTTATGACCTGGCGATCCTGCATGATCCGCAGGAGGCGTTACCGCCGTCCAACGCTCGGGCACTGGAAAACTTTGTGCGGGTCGGCAAGGGCATGGGCATCGATGTCGAACTGATCGAACGCAAGGACTACGCAAGGCTGGCCGAATACGACGGCTTGCTGATCCGCGAGACCACTAGCGTCGACAACCACACTTACCGCTTCGCCAAGAAGGCCGAAAGTGAGGGGCTGGTGGTGATGGATGATCCGACGTCGATCCTGCGCTGCACAAATAAGGTCTATCTCACGGATCTGCTCAACAGCCATCAACTGGGCATGCCGGCTACGGAAATCCTCTACAAGGAACGACCCGAAGATTTCGAGCGAGTCGGCGAGCGCCTCGGCTTTCCACTGGTATTGAAGATCCCGGATGGTTGCTTCTCCCGTGGCGTGATCAAGGTCGAGAGCCAGCAGGCCTTGCTGGACGCCACCGCCGAGCTGTTCGAACATTCGGTGTTGTTGCTGGCCCAGGAGTTTTTTTACACCGAGTACGACTGGCGCATCGGCGTGCTCAACCGCAAACCGATCTTTGCCTGCCAGTACTTCATGTCCAAGGGCCATTGGCAGATTTACAACCACAAGGCCAAGGGCCAGGACGTCAACGGCGAGTGCCGCACGTTGGCGATCCACGAAGCACCGCGCGCGGTGGTGGAACTGGCGGTGAAGACCGCCAACCTGATCGGCGACGGACTTTACGGCGTCGATTTGAAACAGGCGGGCGACAAGGTGGTGGTGATCGAGGTCAACGACAACCCGAACCTCGACGCCGGCATCGAAGACGCTTATTTGCAGGACGATCTGTATTCACTCGTGTTGGAAGAATTTGTGCGGCGCCTCGAACTCAAGCGCCGTGGCCAGGCCTGGTGACCGGCCGATGATCAACAGCTTTGCACTCAATCACGGCGCCTTGCAGCGGGTCGAGCGACTGGACGCCGAGGTGATGCTGTTCAGCGACCCGGACGCTGCCGAGCGCGATTTGCTCCACAGTCACTTCAAACTCGATGAACACGCGCTGGCCTCGGCGCTGGACCCGGACGAGGTGTCGCGGATTGAATTCCATCCCGATCATCTGTTCCTGATCTGGAAGCGCCCGGAGAACTATTCCGGCGGCGGCAGCCTGGCCTTCGAGGTGTCGTCGTGCGGATTGCTGTTTTCACCAGGTCAGTTGCTGTTGATCGCCACCGACGACACGCCGCTGCACGGTCTCGGCACGGGCCGACCACTCAATACGCCGCTGGATGTGTTGCTGGACCTGCTGTTCAACAACATCCATCACTACCTTGGGCACTTGAAGGTGATCAAACTGGTCGCCCGGGAGTTGCAGCAGAAATTCAACGCCTCGATGCAGAACCAGCATCTGGTGCAGATGTTCAACCTCAGCGAAAGCCTGATCTATTACATCAACGCCCTGCACAGCAATGGCGCGGTACTCACACGCCTGCGCAATCACGCGGAAAAACAGCATTTCGGCAGCGAAGCAATTGGCCTGATCGACGATCTGATCATCGAAAACAACCAGTGCTACAAGCAGGCGGAAATCTACTCGACGGTGTTCTCCGGGCTGATCGACGCTCGGGGCAACCTGATGAACAACAGCATGAACAACCTGCTGCGCAAACTCACGTTGATCAACGTGGTGTTCCTGCCGCTCAACCTGATTGCGAGCATTGGCGGCATGTCGGAATTCAGCATGATGACCGCCGGCACGCCATGGTGGGTGTCGTACCCGTTATTCCTGGCGGCGATGCTGTTGGGGGCGGGCGGGATGCTGTTCGGGCTCAGGCGGCTGGCGAAATGACCGGGGCCGGGCGTTTGCGATCCTGCAGGCCCCGAACAACCAGGTACAACAACGGCCCGACTGATACAAACACCGCCGTCAGCAACAGATACGGCACCACTGACCAGCCCGACTGCCCACGCTTGCGCGCGTCCTTGTACATCCAGACGCCGGCCAGTGTTGCCAGCAGATAGAGATCGATTACCACCTGCGCAGTGTCCGGCCGCGACATCAGGCTGATGCCGAAGTCGATCAGCGATTGCTCGGCTTGCAGCATCACGGAAACGGTGTAGCCGCTGAAGGCAATCAATGCAGTGAGGGGCAGGGCGATGGACATCATTAATCCTTCCTTGGTCAGATGAGTCGGAGTTTCCGGCAGAGCAGCTGTCAGCCGTTGGCAGTTGAAGCATTCAGGGCAGCAGTGGGCGCAGAAAACTGCGTTCGTAGCTGACGATGAACTTCTTTTCGACCAGATCGGCCACCAGTGCCGTGCTTTCCGGGTCGGTCAGTGCGATGTGGCGATAGCTTTCGTAATCCGCCAGCGACGGGAAACTGAACAGGCAATACGCGATATTGCTCGCGCCTTCCGAGGGCAGGAAGTAGCCGTGATGCGTTCCGCCCAGCCGTTCGACGATGCCGAGCCAAGTCTTGGCGTAGGCTTCGAATGCGTCCAGCTGGTAGGGGTCAATCACGTATCTGACGTGGCAGGTAATCAATGCCGCTGCTCCTTGGCGAGTTACTCGGGAATGGCGGTGCCGACTTTTTCCGAGGCCGACCAGATGCGATAACGCACTTCGACGTCCGACGGTGCGTAAACCACGATTGGCAGCTTGCTGTTGTAGCGCACGGTGAAGCCGTCACCGATGACCGGTACGAACGCACGCTTTTTCTGGGTGCCGGGTGGGCAGGCCATCAGGGTGCTCATCGGGCCGCTGACTTTTTCCAGGCGATAGAACGGATAGCCCCAGCCTTCGAGGTTTTTCTCTTCGAGGGTGCCGCCCAGGCGCTGGCGGTTGCAGTCGACTTCGAGGGTCTTGCCGGCGAGGATTTCGACTTTGAAGTTTTCTTCCTGGGCCTGTTGCGGCAGGTGGATGACTTGGCGCGTGAAGCCCGCTTCAGCCTTCGGATAAGGCGCGGTGTCTTCAAGCTTGGCGGCGTGGGTGAGGGTGGACAGGCTGGCGAGCATCAGGCCGGCGGTCGCGTAAACAGTGAAATTTCCCATTGAAGCCTCCTGGCGGGTGTACGTTGGTTGACGGGCATTCTCACTGTCACAGGGGATGAATGCAAACCGCCAGCCGCATGCAAATTGCAGTGCCTGCACGATCGGATCTTGCATTTTGCAACTGGCCAGTTGCCTGTCTTTTTGCCAAGTCATTGATTTGCAAGGAGGTGAATGCAACCTGATGAAAGGCACGTTTTATGCGTTGATTTGGTGCAGCGCACCGAGTTTGGGCGCCTACACTCCAATGGGCTTTCGCAGTACAGCCGCTTGTCACACCCAAGGATTCAGCGGGGATACACCCGTGGGAAACTGTGGCAACGGTCGACGTGAATACTTGATTGGCAGTCTCACAGTAAGGAGAGGTTTCGCCATGTTTCTGTCTGCCTTGGAACTCCGCAACATCATTGAAAGCAGCTTTCTACCGAAACGCTGTCAGTGCACGCTGTCCCCGGATCTGTCGATGACCGTCAAGGTGTATGGCGATCACAAGACCGATCAGGTTGAGCTGCTGGTGAGTGGCATTGATGCCAGTCATCTGAACAGCTGTCGCGAAATCAACGGCCTGATCGCCGGGTTGCGCTCGGATCTTGCGCAACAATCGGCAATCCATTCAGTGCCGCGATCCCGAGTCGTTTAACTGACTGTTTCACCCAGTTCGACCGTCACGCGCCGGGCCTGCAAGAAGCCAAGGCCCAGCGCGAACTCTACCAGCACCGCGAGCAGAATCCCGGGGCCGGCGTGGCCGTTGAGCCATTCAGCAAAACCCAGCACCGCCAGGCCAAAACAGCCGACGATAAAGCCGTTGCTCAGCGCATTACGCGCGATCGACACCGGGGCGTTGCGCACCAGATAAAACATCACCCCCAGCGCCGCAAACAGCACCGCCATGCGTCGTGCAACAAATCCTGCTGCCTCTGTGTACTCAATACTCCAGATCGCCAGCAACATCTGTGGCGCCAGCCCCCACGCCAAAGACAGCAGAAAACACAGGGAGAAAGTGAGGGTCGAGAGCGTGCGAAACGACAACTGCATGGCGAATCCTTGCGGCAGTGAGGAGGGCCCCGAGCATACCCTTCGAGACCCGTGTTCGCCTACCGCAAAGCCGCAAATCAGAGCTTTCTGTCAGTTTTGGAAGCTGCACGCGTCAGATAATTTCCGGTAACTGATTTGCTCGGGTTTGCCGGCGTTGTCGATGTACTTCATGTCGGCGGTGATGACCTTGCATTCCTGTGTCGGCGGCTCAGTCAGGGATACCACTTTGGCGACATGCAACGGCATGCCGTATTCATAGGGAACAGCCTTGGCGGTGTCATTGGCCTGGGCCAGCCCGGCAAACGCGGTGCAGGCGAGGGCAGTGGTGAGCAGGAACGGACGAATGTTCATGATGGACTCCGGTGCGACGGAAAATGAGTTCGGCATGTTGCAAGCCAAACCTGCCGCACTGGGCATCAGCCAGGGACTGAGGGCGTGCGGTTCAGTAGAGTTTTTGACCGCGGCGTTAAGCGATGGTTAACCGGGCTGAACGCCGGCTGTCCGGACGGGGATTGTTTCACGGGGGAGTCTCGGCGGATTCCTACAAGGGTGGATGCCTTGTCTGCTTTCGGGGGCTGGAGTGGGGCGGTTATGGTTTGGTGTCGCTGCAAAATCAGCGGCTTAGGTTTGGTCACCTAACGTAATCACCTGTGCATGTGTGCCATTATTCGCCCCGACGAACATTCGTGTCCGTGGAGTGCATTGCTGTGGCGGCTGTGTGCAGGGTCGCCTTCGGGCGAGCCGAGTCAGGTGGTTCTCGGTTGACCAAGCCTGTTCACAGTCCGCCTCCCCATCGTTTGGTCACGGTGCTGGCGGTTACTTTCAAGCTGCCTTGAGTAATTCCAATGCCAATCCTGAAACTAAGCTCCTCCCGCTATCTCCCGCTCAACAGCGGCGTCACCGACAGCGCACCGCTGGTCATCGACACCCAAGCCAACCCCCAAGACATCTTCGAAGCCGCCGTCCAGCGCGTACGCGCCGCCGCCGACCTGCTCGAAACCCTGCACTGCCTGTGCTTCAAACACGCCGATGTCCAGGACATTCCCCACATCACCCATGCGCTATACCTGCTGACGCAGGATGGCAGTGATTTGCTGCAAGTTGCGCAGCAGAAAATGTTGAGCTGGCAGGCTCCGGTTTGATGGTTTGAAAAGCGGCCTAGTATTCACGGGCAGAAGCATTATCTGCCCGTGATGCTGTTGGAGGCTTTCGATGAGCTAAAGGCGAGGCTCTTCATCCGGGACTGGATCATTTATGAAATCAAAGATATCCAAACTAGTCTGTCAGGGGCAATTTGAGCCTAACCTTAGACTATCCTTACTTCGACTCTAAGCGCCTGACGATTGCGTCGATGGCTTACGCATCATTTGCTCCATGTAGTCTGGCGACATTCCTTTAGTCTTTTTCAAATCAGGAATATCGAACTCTCGAACCAGGAAATATTTTATTGTGCTCGGGGATTGCGTCATATTGTTTATCATGAATCTATCACTCAGATAGAGCTCCAGAAGATCTTCGATGTCGAAGCTGAGGCCCTTTGGTTGCGGGGCAAACCATTCATCCAATAATGCCTTTTCTGATTTCGAAGCAAGTCCGATGCGCAGACGTTTGGCTTCTCTATCAACTTCCTCAAGCCAACCAAGCTCAGCGCGAAGACTTTCTTTGCTCTCACGTGTCTGTTTTAGAGACGTATCACGCTTTTTGGCTTGAGCTTCGGTTTCGCTACCCATTCCCAACATGCGCTTGAAAGATCCATTTTCACCAAAAACCGGTCGCTCCAAACGCTCTTCTTCCTCGGAATAAGCACGGTGTTGCTCACTGTACAACTCCCACAGTCCGCGAAGTCTTTGAATATAAAGACGGCGATGGGCGAGAAAGGCATCGGCAGAAACTTTTTTATTGCCAGCCTTGGAAATGTATCGATTACTCGCCTCAATGGCGCTTGTGCCATTAATGTGGTCGTGTAACTCGAAGAAACTGGACACGTATCTATCTTTTTCCTGGAGCTTTGCCATCGAAGGGAAGGGAACTCCGGCACTGTAGGCTGCGCGGTACATATCGTGCAGAGCTGCCATGTGTAGTTCGCGACTGTGAGGGGTACTGTCTTTTTTTAGTCCTCCCCCTACATCAAAACTTGTTCCTGGAACCAAGCGCTCTTCCCAGCGCGGGGTGAGTGATCCAGTGCCAATCAGTCGAGCACGCCTGTTATCCCTGCATTCATGAGCAGCAACTAGATGAAGGGCTGATTTTACAGGGCCCGGCAGACACTCTCCGTCATCGACTTTATTGGAGATTGGCAGCAAAAAATCAAGAACGACAGATGCTTCCATGCTTCTATCGACCGCATCGAACAAACCCGCGAAGATAACTTCAAGTTTTGCGCCTTTGTAGGTAGTAGTACCAGGGTCGCACGCTTCGAATATCTTATGAGCAAAGGCTCGCGCCAGTGTTGCGCCATAATCGAATCCGAATATCGACACAGATATTTTCTTGATCGAAATCGGATTTGCCTTTTTCACATCTTCAACGAGTTTTTCGAATCGATTTGTTGCGGCTTCTAATCGAGTATCCACACCAGTTTTGAGTAAGCTAAAAACAACTTCGTCGTCACGGACCGGCGAGACACCTTCGACTGACGCTTTTGCTGCTGCTGTGGCAATCGTGGAAATAATATTCTTCGGTCTTATATTGTTCGTGAGGTTTTCCCACCAGTTTTTTCCCGTCAAAAGGTCCTTGCCAACATCGACAGCCGCTTCTGTAGCGTTATCCTTAGGCAGCTTTGAGACATCATCCTTGACTTTACTCACTGCGCCATTGAGGTCGGCGGAACTGGTAGTTGCGTTTGTTCCTAAAGTAGCGTCGAAAGATGTAGCGAGCCCGGATATGTAGAATTTATGATACTGGTTGGCTGGGTCGGAGGGCGCAGCCGTCTTTTCATGAGGATAGGCAAGAAAAAGCCGTCCAATATTCGTAACTCGGTCCTCTCTTAAGTCCTTCTCGAGATTTCGACTGACGCCGTCAAAAAAAAATCCTACGTGAAGAGTTGCTTCACAGGGCAATACCGAACTCTTCTTACCCACCGTGTCCGTGTTTGAACGCGCGCTGATAGCTTGTGCATCAGACAAGTTTTTTGGTGTGCTCATGGATGACTTCCTGGTCCGTCAGATGGAGGATTTGCTGAGTTTTCCGGAGCGTACCTCGTATCCAGGGTCGTGGCAGACCACAAAAGCTCAATCTTGTTTTCGGGGAGAAAATAGACGTGCAATGTATCGTCTCCGGCTTTACGTTTTGGCAGGGGCAACAGAGCCTCATGTCTCTCTATTTTCATGCCCTGGTCCTCCTGAGCTTTTGACATGCTCAGGATCCAAACTAATTTGGCATTTTCTCCGGATATGTCCCAGCAGCAGGTGACGCCTCCGTTTCCACCCCAGTTATCATTTACCCAGTAGCTACCGACAGGTCTGTCCATATAGTTATGAGACGTCAACGCCGCGCCGGGCATTCGGTTTTGGCTATAAATGAAAAATGCTAAAAAAGGGGCAGCAATAATAAGGATGCCGATAGCTAAGGCTCGGTTCTTCCATCTGCGTTGATTCAAATTATTCAGGCTTAACGACATTGAATATTTCCAGGGCTCTTTTTCACCAATCGGCTTTCTACGGAAAAATGTTGACTCATTCAGACAACTCCCTCATCACAACCCCAAGCGGCAACTTCTCCCCAACAGCCCGCTCTTTGGCTTTTCCCCACATCGGCCAATTCGCCGGGAACTCGGGATCCATCAATTGCAGGGTGGCAAACAGGCTGACGTCTTCCGGGTCAGACAAGCCTTCTGCGCGACCTGCGTCCAGCGCGTGCTTGACCTGCTTCAACCGGTCTCCATGGCAGCTACTGGTGAATACCTCCGGCGCGTCTTTTTCCAGTTCGGTGGTCAGGTTGTAGGGCAGGGGATCGATCTCCATGTCCTTCCATAACTTGGCGTCCAGGAAAATCGGCTGGTACTTGCCCGGCTGTTCCAGGTTAAGCCCTTTGAAGCATTGCCACTCATCATCCGCCGCTGGCACCCACCACTCCTGCAACGGGCCGAAAAGCCAGGCATGCCAGGACAGATCGTCGCGGGCGTGGAGCATCGGCAGTACTTCAGGGGCGTAGCTGCGGATCATCAGGACTTCGCCGGCTTCATTTTTTGCCAGCAAGGCGTCGCTCAGGTGCGCCGCGAATTTGTCGGCGGGGCAGTCGGTGCGGATCCAGCTGGCCATGGTGGTGCAGCCGGTGAAGTATTCGTGGGCGAGAAAGGCCTCGAATTCCATGTCGCTGACGTCCACGAGCCATGGGCCGTAGTTGCGCAATTCGGCGAACTCCGGTTGAAGCATCAAGGGGCGGCGTGACGGATCGGATTTGAGAAATTGCTGCCGAGCCGGCTCAGCGAGCAGGCCCGTTTCTACGATTGCGAATCGCGACTGTGCGTTTTTATTCGCCTCTGCCCAGGCTTTCGCTGCGTCGTCCTTCGTCATCAATTGGCTCCCGATTGCAGGGCCAGTTTTTCCCGCATGGCTTTCTTCAGACATTCAACGCAGATGCCTTTCGGCGCCTTCAACTTCGGCACGACGGCCAGCGATTCAGCCTCGATCTTTTGATTCAGCCGGGTTTGCATCAAGCGTCCGGCCTTGTCGAGGGCTGCCAGGCCAGGGATGAAAGGCACGAGGATCTGAACGCCAGAACCCACCCCCGGCGCACCACCAGTATTGGCCTTCACTTCCGCACCGCTGATGGTCACACCACCCGCATCAACCTTGACGAAACTGCCGCCAGCCTTGGCCGTCAGTTCCATACCACCCTCGATCACGACCTTGTCGCCGGCGTGGTAATGAATCTCCGTGCCCGCTTCAACGAACTGCGCGGTGCCGACCTTCACATGCTGGGTCACGCCCACGGTCAGGTGATCATTCGCCCGCATCTCACTGACACGATCCAGATGAGTGATGCGGTGCTCTTCAACCTTGAATTCACTTAAAACATTGGCTTCGACCGTGTCATGCCGTTCGTTGCCAACCCGAATCTTCTGGTCGTGCTCAATGTTCTCATCCCAGTCGCGCTGGGCATGGATGTAGATCTGTTCCGCGCCTTTTTTGTCTTCGATGCGGAATTCGTTGTAGCCCTTGCCACCCGGTGAGCTCAGGGTCTTGAAGGTGCTGCGGGTCTTGTTCGCCGGCAGGTCGTAGGGAACGACGTTTTCCTTGTGGTACAGGCAGCCGGTCACCAGTGGCTGGTCGGGGTCGCCTTCGAGGAAGGTCACCAGCACTTCCATGCCGATCCGTGGGATGGCGATGCCGCCGTAGGCAGCGCCGGCCCAGCCGCTGGCGACCCGCAGCCAGCAGGTGGTCTTGTCGTCGGCCTGACCTTCGCGGTCCCAGTGGAATTGCACTTTCACGCGGCCGTACTGGTCGCAGTGGATTTCTTCGCCGGCGGGGCCGGTGACAATGGCGGTCTGGCTGCCGAGGACTTTCGGTTTCGGGTGTTCGAGGGCAGGGCGGTAGTGGGCGTCCCACGGGGTGGCCACGAAGCTGTTGCGATAGCCCTGGTGGAAATCGCTCTTGTTGTCGGTGACGTCGCTGGTGACGTTTTCGCCCAGCACTTGCGGCTGCTTGCCTTCGTGGAATATTTCCAGCAGCAGCCACAAATCGTTCCACTCGGCGCGCGGGTGCTCGGCCAGGGTCAGGAAGTGGCCGGTGGTCAGGGTCGGCTCGTCACTTTTGCCTTCAGCCAGTTTGTAGTCACTGCGATGGCGTTCCAGGGCGCGGGTCGATAGGAACTTGCCGCGCTCACGCGTGGTGAAGCGGCCGGGGTAGTCGTAGTCCTCCAGGTCCGGGGCGAACGCGGACTTGACGGCACCTTCGGGCAGAATCTTCGGTTTTTCGAAATCGTAATCGCGGCGGCTGACGCGGCTGGTGCGGGTTTCCAGGCGCAGGTTGAAGCGCTTGATGACCGGTTTGTCGGCGGTCATGCCGGAGTCTTGCTGGTAGTTCACCGGTTTCAGTTTGCGGAACACGGTCTGGTCGTCGCCGAACACCAGTTTGTGGCCGCTGCTGCCGTGCTGGAAGTGGAAGTGAATGCCATCCTCTTCGCACAGGCGCTGGATGAAATGCAGGTCGGATTCGTCGTACTGCGCGCAGTAGTCGCGTTCCGGATACTCGGCACCGAGCTGGAAGCTGTAGGCGTCGGACAGGATCCCGCGATCTTCCAGCACCTGGGCAATGATCTTCGGCACCGTCATTTGCTGGAAGATCTGCTGGTCATGGTTGTGCCGCAGGTAGGCCAGTTGCGGCACCAGACTGATGCTGTAACGGGTCAGGGTCTTGCCGGAATCACCTTGCTCGATGCGGTACACCAGACCATGAATCTTGCCCTCGCCAGTGGCGCCGAAGGTCAGGCAGCCAGGCTTGTGCAGGAGTTCTTCGAGTTTGAGGTCGGGGCGGGCGCTGACCAGTTCGAGGTCGAAACGGAACGGTTCGTTGAGGGCTTCGCGACCGGTAAAGCTGAGGACTTGCAGGTCGGCGGAGGCGCCTTCGAGCGTGAGGGTAATGTGGGTAGCATTGGCGTCCAGCATGCCTTTATTTCCGTCCTTTGGATTAGCGTGGGCGGATGGTGCAGGATTAAACCGCCTCGTTCAAGGCGCAAATGCCGTAGAAGCACAGGCCTGAAGTCATAGGGAAAACCCTTAGGTCGGCTGTTTCGCCCCATGAAACAGGCACTTGCGCGCGAGAGATTGCGTGCAATCGTCAACCTCAGCGTCCAGGAACAGCCAGTCAGTTTCAGACTAAAGTCGCCTGTAGCACGTCAAAGCCATCTGCCATCATTGCTCTTCACCCCCGCGTGTTCACTGCCTCCCGGTTCTTTATCGACCCGGGACGGGAGCTATTTCTGGTTGTTTGCGCCTCTGCGCAATCGTTGCCCTGTTGGAGTTTTCAATGCGTCCCCCATTTCCCCTCATCACCCCGCGCCAGTCGCTTGGCTTCGGAGCCTTTGTGCTGTGCGCCGGTTTTACCGCGCAGGTCCAGGCCAGCGGTTTTTTCGAAGACACCACGGCGAAGATCGAATCGCGCACGGTGTACTTCAACCGTGATTTCCGTGATGGGCACACCTCCAATGATCAGGGCGCGTCCAAGCGCGAAGAGTCGGCGCAGGGCTTCATTCTCAATCTGCAATCGGGCTACACCGAAGGCACTGTCGGTTTCGGTATCGATGCGCTGGGCATGGCGGGCTTCCAGCTCGATACCAGCCCTGATCGCAGCAACAGCGGCCTGCTGCCCTCCAGCGGCGACAACCCGCGCGGCTCGAAAGGCCAATACGCAAAAATGGGCCTGACCGCCAAGGTCAAAGTCTCGGACACCGTGCTGAAGTACGGCGCGCTGCTGCCGGATCTGCCGCTGCTCAAGTACAACGACGGTCGCCTGCTGCCGACCATGTTCAACGGGGCAATGCTGACCTCCAAGGAGGTGAAGGACCTGACCTTCATGGCCGCGCGTCTGGACAAATACACCGCGCGGGATTCGACCGATTCGCAAGACATCCGCGTGCACTGCAAGAACAAGCGCTATGCCTGCAACACCACCGCCGATCATTTCGACATGTACGGCTTCGACTACAAGATCAACGATCGCCTGACTGCGCAGTATCACTACGCCGAGCTGGAAGACATCTATCGCCAGCACTTTGTGGGTCTGCTGGCCAATCAGCCGCTGGGTGACGGCGTGCTGAAAGCCGATCTGCGTTTGCTGAAGAGCGCCGACAGCGGTGATGCCAAGGCCGGCTCCATCGACAACCGTGCCTTGAGCGCAATGCTGTCCTACGGCATCAGCGGCCACACCTTCAGCGCCGGCTGGCAGCGCATGAATGGCGATAACTCGATGCCATATCTGGATGGCAGCAACCCGTATCTGGTGAACTACGTGCAGGTCAACGACTTCGCCGCCGCGCAGGAACGTTCATGGCAGCTGCGTTATGACTATGACTTCAAGGCCATCGGCATCAATGGCCTGAGTTTCCTGACCCGTTACGTGAACGGCGATCACGTCAAGGTGCCGGGCAGCGATCAGGAAGGCAAAGAGTGGGAACGCGACAGCGAGTTGAAGTATGTGATTCAGACCGGGACGTTCAAGGATGTCAGCCTGCGTTTGCGCAATGCGACTTACCGTACCAACTACGAGAAGTTTGCCCGGGATGTGGATGAGACCCGGTTGATTGTGAGTTACAACTTTTCGGTGTTGTAACCCATAGGTCGGCGGTGTCTGAGCTGACGCCATCGCGAGCAAGCTCGCTCCCACAGGTTTCCCGGGTGCTCACTAAATTGTGGTCACTCTAAATCCCTGTGGGAGCGAGCTTGCTCGCGAATGCGGTTTCATGGCTACCGCTATAGCCAATGCCAGAACCGGCTCCAGAACCCGCGATTCAGATCATCCTTGCACGCCGCGTATTGCTGACCGTACATGTCCGAGCGGTTCTGCACCTTGCGCGCAGTCGGCATCAGCCACGCCTTGCTGGCATAGGTCTTCTGGCGAAAACCGCCCCAGCCTTCGTGGTAGTTGAGGTACTGGTTGTAGGCGTCGTACTTGTACACGCCGTTGATCGAGGTGGTCTTGTCCATGTACCAGCCGACGAAGTCGATGGCGTCGTCGAAGTCTTCGCGATCGGCGCCATATCGGCCGGTGCTTTTCTGGTAATCGGACCAGACCTCATCCTTGGCCTGCGCATAGCCCGAGGCCGTCGAAACCCGGCCCCACGGGATCACCCACAGCAGGTATTTGCGGGGCGTCTTGGCGTCGTAGCGGTAGCCGGACTCCTGATACATGATCGCGAACGGCACCTGGATCGGTACGCCCCAGCGCTTTTGCGTGACTTGCGCCGCGTCGTACCAATCACTCTTTTCGCGGAAAATCTCGCAGAGGTTTTCCGGCGAACGCGGTGGCGATGTTCCGCAACCGGTCAGCAGTGCCGCCAATACCAACAGTCCAACCGTGCGCCCCGAATTCAAAAGCCGTCATCCCGTCGTGCAAAAAAGGGCGCCAGTCTACGCGGTCAGCTCAACTGGTGGCGATAAGGCAAATCCGGACCCGTTTTACTGCATGTAAGGGCGGCGGCCTGTACGGCAAACCTGAGCATGCCGTCGATCTGTTCGCGGCTCAGGTGCTGAACGCCTTCCACCGAATCCAGCTCATGCTCGGTCAGCCAGGTGATCAACGCGGCCTGGAAGGTATCGCCGGCGCCGACGGTATCGGCGATCTTCACCGAGTTCGCCGGCACCGACCATGAACCGTGGGCCCGGCTGAACACCGTCGCACCTTCACCGCCACGGGTCAGGAACACCACCTGACAACGATGCTGCAGCCAGCCTTCGATGACGCGCTGCGGGTCCTGCTCGGGGTACAGCAGGCTCAAGTCTTCGTCGCTGACTTTGATCAAGTCTGCCAACGGCACCAGCGTAGCGATTCGTTCGCGCCACAGGTCGATGTTCGGCTCGGGGTTGAGGCGCACGTTCGGGTCAAGGCTGATCAGGCGCTTGCCGCTTTCACGCTGCACCAGCGCAAGCAAGGTATCGGCAATCGGTTGCACCACCAGCGAGAAGGAACCGAAGTGCAAACCGCGCACCTCAGGGCCCAGCGTTGGCAGGTGTGCCAGGCTCAACTGGCGATCGGCGCAGCCTTCGCCACGGAAGCTGTAATGCGGCGAGCCATTGGCGCCCACCGCGACCATCGCCAGGGTGGTCGGTGCAGCGAAATCCACCAGATAGTCCGGACGTACGCCCTCATCCTGCAGCACCTGTTGCAAGCGCCGGCCGAGGTAGTCGCTGGACAACCCGCCGAACAGCGCCGAATCCACGCCCAGCCGGCGCAACCCCACCGCCACGTTGAACGGCGAGCCACCGGCAATCGCCTTGAAATTGACTTTTGAGGCCTGCCCGCCGGCATCGTCTTCGCTGAAGAAATCGAACAGCGCTTCGCCACACACCAGGTACATAGTTGTTTGCTCTTTATAAGGTTGCGACATGCAGTCGATAGCGTTCATAGGCCTGCTGGAACGCCGCGACATTCGTGGCAACCGGCAGGGTTTCACTGTTCAGGTCGAGCTTCACGCAGCGCTGGCACAGGTCGGCCAGGGTGTCTTCGTGGCCGTTCGACCACGACTTGCACCACGCCGCCTGAATCGCCGCGCCCAGGGCAGCGGCCTCGCTCTGCTCGGTGCAGATCACCGGGGTGTTCATGATGTCGGCGACGATCTGGCGCCACACCGCACTTTTCGAGCCGCCGCCGATCAGGCAAATGCTGCGGCTTTGTAAACCATTCTGGCGCAACAGATCCAGTCCATAACGCAGGCCGAAGGTGGTGCCTTCGACCGCCGCGCGGCAAAGATTGGCTTGCGTCAGGTTATCGATCGTCAGCCCATGCAGACTGCCAGTGGCGTGGGGAAGGGGTGGCACGCGTTCGCCGTTGAGGAACGGCAACATGCTCACGCCGTCAGCGCCGATCGGGGCCTGGGCCACTAAAGCGTTGAAGGCATCGAGATCAAGGTTGAACAGTTCGCGGATCGCGCCGGTGGCGTTGGTCAGGTTCATGGTGCAGATCAGCGGCAGCCAGCCACCGCTGGAGGAGCAGAAGGTCGCGACCGACGCGTCCGGACTGACCTTTGGCGCTTCGGCGTAGGCGTACACCGTGCCGGAAGAACCGAGGCTCATGGTGATCGCACCCGGCTGAATATTGCCGGTGCCGATGGCGCCCATCATGTTGTCGCCACCACCGCTGGACACCAATGCATCGGGGTTGATGCCCAACTGTTCGGCGATTGCGGGCAGGATCGTGCCGACTGCTTGATGGGCGTCGATCAGCTCGGGCAGCGCGGATTGCAGGCGACCGCTGGCATCGATGTCACGCAGCAGCTGCAAATCCCACTGGCGGGTGCGCACGTTGAAATAGCCGGTACCGGATGCGTCACCGTATTCGCTGCACGCACGGCCGGTGAGCCAGAAATTCAGGTAGTCGTGGGGCAACAGGATCCGAGCGATGCGTGAAAACACCTCTGGATGCTTTTCCTTGGTCCACAACAGTTTGGAGACGGTGTAGCCCGGCGCGATGACCACGCCGAGACGCTCCAGCGAGCCTTGTTCGCCACCCAGGTGAGTCAGCAGGCGATCGTTTTCAGGCGTGGTTTCGGTGTCGCACCAGAGCTTGGCCGGGCGCAGAACCTGGCCTTGCTCGTCGAGCAGCACCAGGCCGTGTTGCTGACCGGAAACGCCGATGCCGAGGATCGACTGGCCGTCCACTTTCGCTGCCAGCAGGGCACGGCGAGTGGCGAGGGCGAAGGCCTCCAGCCATTGCGCGGTGTCTTGCTCGCGACGGCCGTTGGCGCCGCTGATCATCGTGTGGGCGGCGGCGCCTTGGCCGAGGACCTGACCGCTGACAGTGTCGAGGATGATGGCTTTAGTGCCTTGAGTGCCGCAGTCGATGCCGAGGAACAGTTGCTGTGTTGTCATGTGCGCTCCACACAGATCGAGGGACGCGGAGCGTCCCGGGCTGCATTCCCACGCAGAACGTGGGAACGATCAGGTCAACAGGTGTTCGAGGGTGCGAGTCACGCCTTCTTCGCGCAAGCTGTTCAGGCACCATTCAAACGCCGCCACAAACTCCTTCGAGCGCGGTATCGCGGTACCGAAGATTTCTTCAACCCCCAACAACCGCTCAGTGATCAAAGCATCCTCCGCCACCAACCCCTGACAGAACGCCGCCCGAGGATCCGGAATCGAGTAAGTGTCGCCATTCTCGTCCACACCCTTCAAGTACAGCGCCCAGGCCGCCACCACCAACGCCGCTCGTTTGGTCTCCTGTCCGTCGGCAATCAACCGATTGATCGTTGGAATGGTGAACTTGGGAAACTTCGACGAACCATCCGAACAAACCCGCTCCAACTGATCGGCAATCGCCTGATTGGAGAACCGTGCCACCAGCGTGTTCTTGTAGTCGGTCAGGTCGATGCCCGGCACCGGCGCCAGTTGCGGGGTCACGTCCAGATCCATGTAGGCGCGCATATAACGCACGAACAGCGGGTCGTTCATGGTTTCGTGAACGAAGCGGTAACCCTTCAAAAAGCCCAGATAAGTCAGTGCAAGATGGCTGCCGTTGAGCAGTTTGATCTTCATTTCTTCGTAGGGCGAAACATCGTCGGTGAATTGCACGCCGACGTTTTCCCAGGCCGGGCGGCCGTTGACGAATTTGTCTTCCAGCACCCATTGCACGAAGGGTTCGCAGACCACCGGCCAGGCGTCGTCGACGGCGTGTTTGTCCGCCAGTTGCAGGCGATGCGCAGTGCTGGTCATGGGGGTGATGCGGTCGACCATCGCGTTGGGGAAGCTGACGTTGGCGTCGATCCAGTCACGCAGGTCCGGATCCAGCAGCGAGGTGAAGGCCAGCAGCGCCTTGCGGGTGACGGCGCCGTTGTGCGGCAGGTTATCGCAGGACATCACCGTGAACGCCGGAATGCCTGCCGCACGTCGCTTGGCCAGCGCGGCACAGAGGAAACCGAACACGGTTTTCGGCTGTTGCGGGTAAGTCAGGTCGTGCTGAATCTGCGGCAGGTGCGCCATGAACTCGCCGTTGCTGTCATCAATGCAGTAGCCGCCCTCGGTGATGGTCAGCGAGACGATACGGATCTGCGGGTCGGCGAGTTTTTCGATCAGCGCCTGAGCGCTGTCCTCGGCCAGCAGCATGTCGCGGATCGCACCGATGACGCGGACTTCGGTGTCGTCGTTGTCGCCGAGTTCGAACAGGGTGAACAGGTAATCCTGTTCCTTGAGGTCGTCGCGGGCGCGGCGGTCTTCGGCGCGCAGGCCGACGCCGCAAATGGCCCAGTCCAGCGCTTCGCCGGTGTTCATCAGCGCGTCGGTGTAATACGCCTGATGTGCGCGGTGGAAACCGCCGACGCCAATGTGGGCGATGCCCTGGCGGGTGTCGCTGAGGCTGTAGGCCGGCAGTTTTACTTCGGCGGCGAGGCGGTTGAGGTTTTGCTTGTTCAGTTTCATCGGGTCAGTCTCGAAATCAGGCAGCCGCGCGCAGCGGGCGGGTCAGCGCCACGCCGTCGGCATCGAACAGGTGGCAGTGGGCAGCGTCCAGGTGCAGGTTCAGTTGTTCGCCGTAACGGCTCGCCAGATCGCCGCGCACGCGCATGGTCAGGGCTTCGCCGGCGTTGGTCTTGACGTGGCAGAAGGTGTCGCTGCCCAGCCGTTCGCTGACGTCGGCAGTGACTTGCAGGGTGCAGTCGCCCGGTTGCGCGAGTTCCAGATGTTCCGGGCGAATGCCCAGGGTCACGGCTCTGCCGACGCTCAGGTTCGACGCGTTGAATGGCAGGGTGATGCGAGTGCCGGCGTCCAGCGAAACTTCGCAGCTCGCGCCATCGATCCGCGCGATCTGGCCTTTGAGGAAGCCCATTTTCGGCGTGCCGAGGAAGCCGGCGACGAACAGATTGGCCGGGTTGTGGTACAGCTCCAGCGGCGAACCGACCTGTTCGATCTTGCCGCCGTTGAGCACCACGACCTTGTCGGCCATGGTCATGGCTTCGACCTGATCGTGGGTCACGTAGATCATGGTCGCTTTGAGGTCCTTGTGCAGGCGCAGCAGCTCAAGGCGCATTTGCACCCGCAGGGCGGCGTCGAGGTTGGACAGCGGTTCGTCGAACAGGAAGATTTTCGGGTTGCGCACGATCGCGCGACCGATGGCCACACGCTGACGCTGGCCGCCGGACAACTGTTTCGGCTTGCGTTCTAGCATCGGGCCCAGTTCGAGAATCCGCGCCGCTTCACCGACTTTCTTTTCGACCTCAGCCTTCGGCACACCGGCCAGATCGAGGGCAAACGACATGTTCTTTTTCACGGTCATGTGCGGATACAGCGCGTAGGTCTGGAACACCATCGCCAGGTCACGCTTGGCCGGGCTGACTTCGGTGATGTCGCGCCCGTCCAGTTCGATGGTGCCGCCGCTGACTTCTTCAAGGCCGGCGATCAGTCGCAGCAGGGTGGATTTGCCGCAGCCCGACGGGCCGACGAACACCACGAATTCCTTGTCGTTCACCTCAAGGTCGATGCCCTTGATGATGGAGAAACCTTCGAAGCCTTTTTGCAGATTCTTGATTTTCAGGTTGGCCATGATGGCGCTCCTTTTGCGAATTCTTATTTGACGGCGCCGAACGACAGGCCGCGCACCAGTTGTTTCTGGCTGATCCAGCCGAAGATCAGGATCGGCGCGCAGGCCAGGGTCGAGACGGCCGACAACTTGGCCCAGAACAATCCTTCGGGGCTTGAGTAGGAAGCGATCAGCGCGGTCAGCGGCGCGGCTTTGGACGAGGTCAGGTTCAGCGACCAGAACGCCTCGTTCCAGCACAGGATCAGCGACAGCAGCACGGTCGACGCGAGGCCGCCCTTGGCGATCGGCAACAGCACGCGGAGCATTTCCTGGGCGAGGGTGGCGCCGTCGAGGCGGGCGGCTTCGAGGATGTCTTTGGGAATGTCCTTGAAGTAGGTGTAAACCATCCAGACCACGATCGGCAGGTTGATCAGCGTGTAGATCACGATCAGCGCGATGCGCGTGTCGAGCAGGCCGAAACTCTTGGCCAGGAGGTAGATCGGCATCAGCACGCCCACCGGCGGCAACATCTTGGTGGAGAGCATCCACAGCAGCGTGCCCTTGGTGCGCTGGGTTTCGTAGAACGCCATCGAGTACGCTGCCGGCACCGCGATCAGCAGGCAAAGTGCCGTGGCACTGAAGGAAATCACCACCGAGTTCCAGGCGAAGCTGAAGTAGTCGCTGCGCTCATTGATGTGCAGATAGTTCTCCAGCGTCGGCGTGAAGATGAACTGCGGCGGTGTGGCGAAGGCGTCGATTTCGGTCTTGAAACTGGTCAGCACCATCCAGAAGATCGGGAAGAAAATGATGATCGCGATGGCCCAGGCCAGCGTGCCGAGCAGCAGGCTTTGCAGCCGGCGGGATTGTTGAAGAGTCATGGCAGGCCTCAGGCTTTGTCAGTCAGGTTTTTGCCGATCATCCGCACCAGAATGATCGCGGCGATGTTGGCGATGACCACGGCGATCAGGCCGCCGGCCGAGGCCATGCCGACGTCGAACTGCACCAGCGCCTGGTTGTAGATCAGGTAGGCGAGGTTGGTCGACGCGTAACCGGGGCCGCCGTTGGTGGTGGTGAAGATTTCGGCGAACACCGACAGCAGGAAGATGGTTTCGATCATCACCACCACGGCAATCGGACGCGCCAGGTGCGGCAGCGTCAGATGCCAGAAGATTGCGATCGGGCCGGCGCCGTCGAGGCGGGCGGCTTCCTTCTGTTCCTGGTCGAGGGACTGCATGGCGGTCATCAGGATCAGGATCGCGAAGGGCAGCCATTGCCACGAGACAATGATGATGATCGACAGCAGCGGGTAGTGGGCCAGCCAGTCCACCGGTTGCGCGCCGAACAGCTTCCAGATGTAGGCGAGGATCCCGGACACCGGATGGAAAATCAGGTTCTTCCAGATCAGCGCACCGACCGTGGGCATGATGAAGAACGGCGAAATCAGCATCACCCGCACGATGCCTCGACCGAAGAACTCACTGGCCTCCAGCAACGCACTGATCAACACGCCGAACACCACGCTGATCAGCAGCACGCTGCCTACCAGCAGCAGGGTGTTGGTGGCGCCGGGCATGAAGCCTGAGTCAGTCAGGAAGTAGGTGAAGTTTTCCAGCCCGACGAACTCGTTTACGCCGGGGTCGAGCAGGTTGTAGCGGATCATCGAAAAATAGACGGTCATGCCCAGCGGCACGATCATCCACAGCAGCAACAGGGCCACCGAAGGGCTGACCAGGAACCAGCCGGGATTGGCCACGCGGCTTTTGCGCCGGGGCTGCGACAGGTCGATGTGGGCTTTGGCAGTTGAAGTATTCATGGTGATCACAACCGAGTCATACAGACCTATGGAGATCCCCGGTGGGCGCGAGCTGGCTCGCGAAGGCGTCGTGTCAGACAACAAATGTTTCACTGAAACACCGCTTTCGCGAGCAAGCTCGCTCCCACAGGAGGCAGGAGCGAGCTTTACGGGTTACTTCGGATAACCCGCGCGCTTCATCTCGCGTTCGGTGGTTTGTTGCGCAGCGGTCAGCGCCTGGTCGACCGTGGTCTGGCCGATCAGCGCGGCCGAAAACAGCTTGCCAACCTGGGTGCCGATGCCCTGGAATTCAGGGATGGTCACCAGTTGAATGCCGATGTACGGCACGGGCTTGAGGGTCGGTTTGCTCGGATCAGCGGCTTTCAGCGATTCCAGCGTGACCTTGGCAAACGGTGCGGCGCTCATGTAGGCCTCGCTGTAGGTCGAGGCGCGAGTGCCCGGCGGTACGTTGGCGATGCCGTCGGTTTTGGCGACCAGTTCGCCGTACTCCCTGGAGGTAGCCCAGGCGCTGAATTCCTTGGCGGCGTCCTTGGCCTTGGAGCTGGTCGGAATCGCCAGCGCCCACGAGTACAGCCACGCCGAGCCTTTGTCGGTGACCTGATGCGGCGCGTAGGTGAAGCCGACGTGATCGGCGACCTTGCTCTGGGTCTTGTCGGTGACAAACGATCCGGCGACGCTGGCATCGACCCAGATCGCGCACTTGCCGCTGTTGAACAGGGCGAGGTTTTCGTTGAAACCGTTGCTGGAGGCGCCCGGCGGGCCGGACCTCTTCATGGTGTCGACGTAGAAGTTCAGCGCGTTCTTCCATTCCGGGCCGCTGAATTCCGGTTTCCACTGCTCATCGAACCAGCGCGCGCCGTAGGCGTTGGCCACGGTGGTGATCAGCGCCATGTTCTCGCCCCAGCCGGCCTTGCCGCGCAGGCAGACGCCGTATTGTTCCTTGTCCTTTTGGGTGAGTTTCTCGGCGAAGCCGGCGATCTGCTCCCAGGTCGGACGCTCCGGCATGGTCAGGCCGGCGTCCTTGAACAGGTCGGTGCGGTAATAGGTGATCGAGCTTTCGGCGTAGAACGGCAAGGCGTACAGCGAACCCTTGACCGACAGGCCTTCACGCACCGACGGAAACACGTCGTCGAGTGCGTAGCTGGCCGGCAGATCCTTCATCGGTTCCAGCCAGCCCTTGGCGCCCCAGAGTGCAGCTTCGTACATGCCGATGGTCAACACATCGAACTGACCGCCCTGGGTGGCAATGTCGGTGGTCAGGCGCTGGCGCAGGACGTTTTCTTCCAGCACCACCCAATTGAGCTTGATGTCCGGATGCTCGGTCTCGAAGGTTTTCGAGAGCTTTTGCATGCGGATCATGTCGCTGTTGTTGACGGTGGCGATGGTCAGGGTCTGGGCGCCAAGGCTGACGCTGCTGAGGGTCATGCAGGTGAGGGCCAGCAGAGCTTTTGCAGTGGGTTGCATCGTGCACTCCTTTTCTGCGCCCGGCGGGGGCAGAAGGACAGTTATTGTTTTTGTGTTCTTCCGGCAGGGGAAGAATGTGCACTGATTACAGCCTTCTAACGCAGGGCTGACAAATCATCCCTAGCACTTGAATCGATACTTTTTTGCACTCGGGATTGACGCGATAAACGCAGGGAAGGGCGTTTCAGAAGGGCGGCAGCCATGAATCCGTACAGGTTTTCCTGCGTCAGCCGTGGTTTTGCTCGGTCAGGCGCTGTACGACCAGCCGGCGATAATGTGAAGGCGTCATGCCTTTGAGCTGCTGAAAGCGCCGGTTGAAGTTGGAAATATTGTTGAAGCCCGATTCGAAACATACCTCGGTCACCGGTTTGTCGCCGTCCGCCAGCAGCTCGCAGGATTTACTGATGCGCAGGCGATTGACGAATTCGATGAAATTGCGCCCAGTCGCCTGCTTGAACACGCGACTGAAATAGGTGGGTTTCATGCCCAGGTGCTCGGCGACTTCCTCCAACGGCAGTTCACGGGCGTAGTGGGCGAAGATGTAGTCCACCGCGCGGTTGGTGCGGTCGATGTTGTGCTCGTCGGCCAGTTGCGGGGTGGTTGCGCCGGACAACAACTGGTAGTCATCGCAGGCCGCGAGCAACTCCATCAGGATGAAAAAGTGCCCGAGACGGGTAATGCCGTTTGAATCGGCGATGCGTTGCATCAGGATCATGGCCTGACGAATTGTCTGTGGTGAGCGGAATTCGATGCCGTACTGCGCACGTTCCAGCAACGGTGCCAGGGTCTTGAGTTCGGCGAACACATGATGGCCGCTCTCGAACAATTCATCGGTGAAGTTGACCAGCATGTCGCGCTTCTCGACCACTTCGTCTTCGGCCACCTGGCTGATCCAGTTGTGCGGCAGGTTTGGGCCGGTCAGGAACAGCGTCTGCGGGTAGAAGTTGCCGATGTAGTCGCCGATGAACACCTTGCCCGAACTGGCGACGATCAAATGCAACTCGTATTCCTTGTGGAAATGCCAGCGCACCAGCGGGCAAGGGAAGCCGTGCTGGCGGTAAATGATGGACAACCCGTTGTGGTCATCCATCAATTCATACGAGGGGTCGGTGACGCGGGCTGTTCGGGTCATGATCGGGCGCTTTTTTGTTATCGCCTGGCGATCATGCCTCTTTGTGCACGGGATGCGCCAGTTTCCAGTGCAGCTCAAAGCCCCCGTTGCCGGGCTTTCTTCAGGCTGGCGATCCGGCAGAACTCCACCAGGTCCGACTCTTCCATGAAGTCGACATGATGATGTTGCACTTCAACGCCCAGTCGCTCTTATCCAGATCAAACCATTCGTTCAGCTTGTCATGGATATCGACGGGGCCGCCGAGGGCGGTGTAGCTGGTGGCGGATAAAGACCAGAGCCGCCAGCTACCAGGAGGGCTTTGCAAAACTCTGTCAATGAACTGCCTCAGTTCTTCAGGATTGGTAATGCCGCTACCGGACCATTGATGATTGACGACGTCATGAAATGCATTGTGTTCCAGCTGCCAATGAGACTTGGCCGCTGCAAACACGCGCTGTTGGGGGCTGATTCGCTTGAGTTCACGAAGACTCAGAGTTGCATTCTGGCGGGGAACAAGACGTTGCCCCAGAAATTGGATGATTATTTTATTGAAGTAGTCGTAATCAAAATCGGCGCCATCGAGGCTGTGAAAATCCAGAATAATGAACTCATCCGGATTGTTCTCAAGAAACGCTTTGACATCCACTACCAGATTTTTCAGGGTTCTAGAATTTCGATATCCATTGTGGTGAGCGATGAACTTTTCCAGCTCTTTGGCCTTCGCGTCATAAGTCAGACGAATGTCGAGTACCCTGGAACCGTTATTCAGCTGGGCAAAAAAACTGTCATGCTGGCAGGCGAGCCAGTGGCGCGGAGGACCGAAAACCGGATAGGAAGCTTTCCAGTCACTGCCGGCGTTATGGGTGCCCGGCAATGACAGTTCAAATATCGACAGTGAATCAATGGCGGGAGTCGATCCCATCCAGTTATGAGTGCTCATGAATGCATCCTGCATGTATTGAAGTAGTGTGCTGCGTTGCGAAACAGTCAAGGCAGCACTTGCAGGGTCTTTATAATGTCTGGCTTTTTAGTTGACCATTTGGAGTTTGATTCAACGTGTTGGCGAATGTTTTTTTAGTTGTCTGGAGAATTATTTATTCTGGTTTTTGGCTTCAATCCACTGCGACATATATTGCGTGCTCTTGTGCGAATGGTGGCGCAACATGCTGCCCATGAAGTTTTGACGTCTTAGTTGAACAAGGTTTTTGCGACATTCCTGCAACTTTTCGATCAATGCCGGTCCATGTATCGCTTGCGGGTAAACGTCGTTGAGCAGTGCTTGCCCCTGAGACTGAGCGGCTTGCCAACGGACCTCGTCGCGATAGAGCTCAACGGCGGCATTGGCCAGATCCTGCGCCGTACGACAAATGGCACCCGGCCAGGGTTGGTCGGTGCGCATGCCTTCGGCGCCGATCGGCGTAGTGACGCTCGGCGTTCCGCAGAGCATGGCATCGATCAGTTTGCCTTTGATGCCGGCGCCGAAACGCAAGGGTGCCAGGCAGATGCGCGCTTCGGACATGACCTGCAACGCATCTTCCGCCCAGTTCATGATGTGAAAACCCTGCGCCGCGTTGTGCATAGCGGCTGCCTTGGGCGGCGTATAGGCGCCGTAGATGTGTAATTGTGCTTTCGGGAGTTGCGCGCGGATCAGCGGCCAGATGGTTGATTTCATCCATAAAACCGCGTCCCAGTTCGGCGCGTGGCGGAAGTTGCCGATACTGAGGAAGTTCGCGCGCTCTTCAAATGTTTTTGCTGGAACGCGGGCCGGTTCGACCATCAACGGGCACCAGTGCAACAACTCGGGCGGCAATTTGAACTGCTGCACCAGCAACTCGATTTCTACCGGCGAGATCATAAGGTTCAGATCACAGCGGTAGAGCGCGGCAATCTCGCGCTTGGCCAGATCGGTGTCAGCCATCAATTCGAACTCTTCGCGCAGCGCAGGTGCGAACAGTGCATGGAAGTCGTCAGCGTCATCGCTGCTCTTCAGCCGATCCTTCAAACGTTGATGACGAGCGTGCCGCAAACTCTGCAAGTCCGATGTTTCCAGTACGCGCAGAGCATTGGGGCAGTGTTTTTCCACGCGCCAGCCGAATTGTTCTTCGATCATGAACTGGTCGAACAGCACGATATCCGGCGCCAGCTCGCTGACGAAGACATCAAAGCTGCTTTTGTTCAATTCGATCGGAACAGTGCGAATGCCCAATTCGGCAAGATCGGCCGGATGTTCGCCAACGCCTGCGGGGCTGGCAAAAGTAATGTCCCAGCCCTGTTGCAGGAAGGTCTCAAGAATCTGCATCACATGCCCGCTCGCTGCGGAGGAACGGGGTTCCGGCCAGACGTAACCAATGACGAGGACTTTGGTTGCGGGCTGACTCATGAAAAGGTATTTCCTGAAGAACGAGAGAGAAGAAGAAAAAACGCGCGGATTAGAACATATCCTGAGGTTGAATCCGCGCTGCAAAGCCGTTTGCGTCAGTGTTGACCCAGAACGCTCTTCACCTTGTCGCGCAGTTGATCGATCGAAAACGGTTTGCCGATCACATGCATATCTGCCGGCACTTCAATGGTCTCGGCATAACCGCTGGCAAACAGAATCGGCAGTGAAGGGCGAATTGTGCGGGCTTCGGTGGCCAGCTGACGGCCATCCATGATCGGCAGACCGACGTCGGTCATCATCAGATCAATGTGCTGATTCACATCCTTGAGGATTTCCAGCGCCTGTTCGCTGCCATCGGCTTCCAGAACCTTGAACTCCAATTCCTCCAGTACATCGACGATCAGCATGCGCACGATGGCGTCGTCTTCTACTACAAGGATGGTGGACGTGGTGCTGGACATAATGGCGGCTCTCAAGAATGGGGGACGGGGCGCCGGTCGATCAAAAATGCCGGGCTCTTGCATGAGTAAGTGGCGCATAGCCACAAGTTCCCGGATGGATACAAAAAAGAATAGGCGCAAACGGGTGGGCAAGGATAACCGCTGGCCTGCGATTCGGCGCAGGCAAATGTAGGAAAACGATACTAAAACTGTGAGAAAAATGGATCCATGCCGCTGTTTTGGGGCAAACTCCCTGGTTTTCACCAGTTCGACAAGGCTGCCACATGTCCTCTCCGTCTTCGGTTGATGAGCAACGGTTTCGCAAACTTCTGAGCCGCAACGTCAGTTTGCCGTTGGGCGTCGGCTTCATCAGTGCCGTGTTCTTCGTTTCGCTGATCACTTATCTGTTGTCCGTGATTCAGTGGGTGGAGCACACCGACCGGGTGATCAATAACGCCAACGAAGCGGTGAAACTCACCGTGGACCTGGAAACCGGCATGCGCGGTTTTCTGCTCAGCGGCGACGAGCATTTCCTCGACCCGTACGAGACGGCCAAGCCGCGCATCGCCGTGGCGCTAAGCACCTTGCTTGAACTGACTGCCGACAATCCGGCGCAGACCGATCGCCTGCGTCGTCTTCAGGCGCTGCAAACCGAATGGGCGACGTATGCGCAGTCGATGATCGATCTGCAACGCGCGAGCGGTGACTACAAGGCAGCAGTCAAAGCGGGCAAGGGCAAGCGCCTGACCGACGAAATACGTAAACAGTTCGAAGACGTGATTGAAACCGAACAGCTTCTGCGTGCTTCACGCAACGAAGACGTGCGCCGCACCACGATCTGGAGCATCAGCCTCTACCTGCTGTTCGTGGCCGGCATCAGCGGCCTGCTGGCCTATGTAGGCCGGCGCGATCTGCTCAACCTGTCCCAAAGCTATGGCGCAACCCTGGCGGCGCAAGAGGCCAGCGCGCTTCGTCTGGAGCAGCAAGCCTGGCTGCGCAATGGCCAGACTCAGCTTGCAGAGCAGGTATTGGGGCAACTGACGCTCAATCTGCTGGGGCGCAACATTTTGCAATTCTGTGCCCAGTACCTTGGCAGCGCTGTCGCTGCTTTGTATGTGCGCGAAGAACATGGTGGCCTCAAACGCGTGGCGACCTACGGTTTCTCCCGCGAGCAGGAACAACAGGATCAATCGATCTACAGCGACGAAGGCCTTGTCGGTCAGGTCGCCCAGCAGGCCCGGCTGATTCGACTCGATTCGGTGCCGTCCGACTATTTCAAGGTCAGCTCCGGCCTGGGCGAAGGCCTGCCGCACAGCGTGCTGGTGGTGCCGACCAGCGATGACGAACGGGTCAACGGCGTGATTGAACTGGGTTTCCTGCGTCCGCTCACCGATCGTGATGTGGCGTTGCTGGAACTGATCGCCGGCAACATCGGCACCTCCATCGAAGCGGCGCGCTATCGCCAACGCTTGCAGGAAGTGCTCGCCGAAACCCAGCAACTCAACGAAGAGCTGCAGGTGCAACAGGAGGAGCTGAAGACCGCCAACGAAGAGCTGGAAGAACAGTCGCGGATTCTCAAGGAATCCCAGGCGCATCTGGAAACCCAGCAAATCGAACTGGAACAGACCAACGAGCAACTGGCCGAACAGGCCCAGACTCTGGCCGAGCAGCGCGATGCCATGGACCAGAAGAACACCGAGCTCAATCAGGCCCAGATCCAGCTCGAAGAACGCGCCGAAGAGTTGCAGCGTTCAAGCAAGTACAAGTCCGAATTCCTGGCCAACATGTCCCACGAACTGCGCACGCCGCTGAACAGCTCGCTGATCCTGGCCAAGCTGTTGGCGGAAAACCCGCAGGAAAACCTCAGTGCCGAGCAGGTCAAGTTTGCCGAGTCGATCTATTCCGCCGGCAACGATCTACTCAACCTGATCAACGACATTCTCGACATTTCCAAAGTGGAAGCCGGCAAACTCGAAGTGATGCCGGAAAACACCAGCGTCGCGCGTCTGGCCGACAGCCTGCGCAGCCTGTTCGAACCGCTGGCGGCGGAAAAGAAACTGACGTTCAACGTCGAATTGCAGCCTGATGCACCGATCACCCTGTTTACCGACCGTCAGCGTCTGGAACAGGTGATCAAGAATCTGCTGTCCAATGCGGTGAAATTCACCGAGCACGGGACTGTCAGCCTGACCATCGCCGGCCAGCCGGACGATCGCATTGGCTTCATTGTGCGCGATTCGGGAATCGGGATTGCGCAGGATCAACAGGAAAGTATTTTCGAAGCCTTCCGCCAGGCCGACGGCACCACCAACCGCAAATACGGCGGCACCGGGTTGGGTCTGTCGATTTCCCGGGATCTGGCGACGCTGTTGGGCGGTTCGATCAGCGTCAGCAGTGCGCCGGGGCAGGGCAGTACTTTCACTCTGGTGTTGCCGCAGCAATACCGTGAGCCGGGTGACACGCCGATAACGCCGTTGACCTTCACCCCACCGGCCTCTACGCCGGTCATCGCGCCCGTGGCGTCCGTGGCGGCGGTTTCGCCTCTGGCGCCGGTCCACATCCCGCGCTTCGACGATGATCGCAACAAGGCGCCGTTCAATACTCGTTGCATCCTGGTGGTGGAAGACGAGCCGAATTTTGCGCACATCCTCTACGATCTGGCCCACGAACTGGGCTATCAGTGCCTGGTTGCCCACGGCGCCGACGAAGGTTACGACCTGGCGAAAGAGTTCGTGCCGGACGCGATCCTGCTGGACATGCGCCTGCCGGACCACTCGGGCCTGACCGTCCTGCAACGCCTGAAAGAACACGCCGAAACCCGGCACATTCCGGTGCATGTGATTTCCGTGGAAGACCGTGTCGAAGCAGCGATGCACATGGGCGCCATCGGTTATGCGGTCAAACCGACCACTCGCGAAGAACTCAAGGATGTGTTCGCCCGTCTGGAAGCCAAGCTGACCCAGAAGGTCAAACGCGTACTGCTGGTCGAGGACGACGATCTGCAACGGGAAAGCATCGCCCGGCTGATCGGCGACGACGACATCGAGATCACCGCCGTCGGCCTGGCACAGGACGCGCTGGAGTTATTGCGCACGACGATATTCGATTGCATGGTCATCGACCTGAAGCTGCCGGACATGCTCGGCAACGAATTGCTCAAGCGAATGTCCACCGAGGACATCTGCTCGTTCCCGCCGGTCATCGTCTATACCGGACGCAACCTGACCCGCGACGAAGAGTCCGACCTGCGCAAGTATTCGCGCTCGATCATCATCAAGGGCGCGCGCTCGCCGGAGCGTTTGCTGGATGAGGTCACACTCTTTTTGCACAAAGTCGAATCGCAGTTGTCCCATGAACGGCAGAAGATGCTCAAGACCGCCCGCAGCCGCGACAAGGTCTTCGAAGGTCGGAAAGTGTTGCTGGTAGACGACGATGTGCGCAACATCTTCGCCCTGACCAGCGCGCTGGAAACCAAGGGTGCAGTCGTGGTCATCGGCCGTAACGGCCGTGAAGCGATTGAAAAACTGAATGAAGTCGAGGACATCGACCTGGTGCTGATGGACGTGATGATGCCGGAAATGGATGGGTTTGAAGCCACCATGGAAATCCGCAAGGATCCGCGCTGGCGCAAGCTGCCGATCATCGCGGTGACGGCCAAGGCCATGAAGGATGATCAGGAGCGTTGCCTGCAGGCGGGCGCCAATGATTACCTGGCCAAGCCCATCGACCTGGATCGCCTGTTCTCGCTGATTCGCGTGTGGTTACCGAAGATGGAACGCATTTAGTGGAACGTAGTCATCACGTTGAACGAAACAGTGAAATCGAACTGCGGCTGCTGATCGAGGCGATTTATCTCAAATACAGCTATGACTTTCGCGATTACTCTGGCGCTTCGATCAAGCGCCGGGTGCAACATGCGCTGAGCCAGTTCGAATGCGCGACCATCTCGGCCTTGCAGGAGAAAGTCCTGCACGACCCGACGGCGTTCATGCAGTTGCTGCAATTGCTGACGATCCCGGTCAGCGAGATGTTCCGCGATCCGTCGCACTTCCTGGCGATCCGTCAGGAAGTGGTGCCGCTGCTCAGGACCTATCCGTCGATCAAGATCTGGATCGCGGGGTGCAGCACCGGCGAGGAGGTCTACTCGATGGCGATCCTGCTGCGCGAAGAGGGCCTGCTTGATCGCACGATCATCTACGCCACCGACATCAACCCGCGCTCGCTGGAAAAGGCCAAGCAGGGGATCTTTTCGATGGAGAACGTGCGCGCCTACACCGCCAACTATCAGCAGGCCGGTGGCCAGCGCTCGTTCGCCGACTACTACACTGCTGCCTATGGCTACGCGATTTTCGACAAGAGCCTGTGCGAGAACGTGACCTTCGCCGATCACAGCCTGGCGACCGATAGCGTATTCTCCGAAACCCAATTAATTTCATGTCGTAACGTGTTGATTTATTTCAACAAAAAACTTCAGGATCGAGCGTTTGGGTTGTTTCACGAATCGTTGTGCCACCGCGGTTTTCTGGTGTTGGGCAGCAAGGAAACTCTGGATTTCTCCGGCTATTCCAACCAGTTCGAACCGCTGGTGAAACAAGAACGGATCTACCGAAAAACATGAACAGTGCAGCGGATTTGCCTCGGATCGAGGCGATTGTGATCGGAGCTTCTGCCGGTGGCGTCGAGGCGTTGCTGAACTTGCTCGGTTCATTAAAGGCCGGATTCGGGCTGCCGATCATCATCGTGTTGCATTTGCCTGAAGAGCGCCGCAGCCAGCTCGCCGATGTGTTCGCCCGACGGCTGACGTTGCCGGTGGCAGAAGCCATCGACAAACAGGACATCACCCCCGGCACCGTGTATTTCGCGACGCCGGGCTATCACTTGTCGATAGAGCAGGATTTCTCCTTGTCGCTGAGTCTTGAAGACCGTCTGCATCACTCGCGGCCTTCGATCGACTTCCTGTTCGAATCCGCCGCCGATGCCTACGGGCCGACGCTGGCTGCAGTGTTGCTGACGGGTGCCAACCACGATGGCGCGCGGGGCCTGGCGCAAGTCAAACGCCAGGGCGGGCTGACCATCGTGCAAGACCCGGACGAGGCGCAGGTCGCGACAATGCCACGCGCGGCGCTGAAGACACATCAACCGGATTACATTCTTCCCATCCACGGCATCGGCCGTCTGCTTGTCGAGCTGGAACGAATCGCATGCTGAGTAATATCCAGGCAAAACTGCTGATCGTCGACGATCTGCCCGAGAACCTGCTGGCCCTCGAAGCGCTGATCAAACGCGAAGACCGCACCGTCTATAAAGCGCTGTCGGCGGACGAAGCGCTGTCGCTGCTGCTGCAACACGAATTCGCCATGGCCATCCTCGACGTGCAGATGCCCGGCATGAACGGCTTCGAGCTGGCCGAACTGATGCGCGGCACCGAGAAAACCAAGAACATCCCGATCATCTTTGTCAGCGCCGCCGGCCGTGAACTCAATTATGCGTTCAAGGGCTATGAAAGCGGGGCGGTGGACTTTCTGCACAAGCCGCTGGATATCCATGCGGTGAAGAGCAAGGTCAACGTCTTCGTCGACCTGTACCGCCAGAGCAAGGCGATGAAGCAACAGGTCGAAGCGCTCGAGCAGAGCCGGCGTGAGCAGGAAGCGCTGTTGCAGCAACTGCAAAGCACTCAGGGCGAACTGGAGCAGGCGGTGCGCATGCGCGACGATTTCATGTCGATCGTCGCCCATGAAGTACGTACGCCGCTCAACGGCCTTATTCTCGAAACCCAACTGCGCAAGATGCACCTGGCCCGGGACAACGCCGCCGCATTCACCCTCGACAAGATGCACGCCATGGTCGACCGCGACGAGCGCCAGATCAAAAGCCTGATCCGACTGATCGAAGACATGCTCGACGTTTCGCGGATTCGCACCGGCAAGTTGTCGATCCGACCGAGTCGCTTTGACCTCGTGCAGTTGGTGGGCACTCTGCTGGAGAATTTCGCCCAGCAGATCGAAGCCGCCGAGACTGAGGTCAGTTTCACCGCGACCGAACCGGTGGAAGGGCAGTGGGACGAATTCCGTATCGAGCAAGTGGTGTCGAACCTGCTGACCAATGCCTTGCGTTATGGCGGTAAAAGTCCGATCCAGGTTCGGGTTTATCGAGAAGACGATGAAGCCCGGATCGAAGTTCAGGATCAGGGCATCGGCATCAGCGAAGAAAATCAGAAGCGCATTTTTCAACAGTTTGAACGTGTCTCCGCCAAGACGGTGGTGGCCGGCCTCGGGCTGGGGTTGTTCATTTCCGAACAGATCGTCGCCGCCCATGGCGGCTCCATCGTCGTCGAAAGCAAGATCAACGAGGGCGCCCTGTTTCGCGTCTGTCTGCCGCTCCAGGAAAACGGCAAAACAAACGCAACCTCTGAGTGACCACACGGTCGTATCAGCAGCTATTGAACGAACAAAGGCTTCCCATGAGCGTAGATGCACAAGATGTAGTACTCGTCGTCGAGGACGAACCGGTGATCCTGATGGTCCTGACAGACTATCTGTCAAGCCAGGGCTATCGCGTATTGCAGGCCGAAAACGGCGAGCAGGCGTTCGAGATTCTGGCGAGCAAGCCGCATCTGGACATGTTGATTACTGATTTTCGCCTGCCTGGCGGGATCTCCGGCGTGCAGATCGCCGAGCCCGCCGTCAAATTGCGCCCTGATCTGAAGGTGATCTTCATCAGCGGCTATCCGCAGGAAATCCGCGAGACCGGCAGCCCGATTACCCGCCGGGCGCCGATCCTGGAAAAACCATTCGATCTGGATGTGTTGCAGGAGAAGATTCAGGAACTGCTGGCCTGAGGCGTCAACCGCCTCAGTTCTTGATCATTTCCCGAACCTTTGCCGTCAGCAGATCGAAGGTGAACGGTTTGGTGATCATCTGCATGCCAGGATCGAGAAACCCGCCGCGCACAGCGGCGTGCTCGGCATAACCTGTGATGAACAGGACCTTCAGGTCTGGCCGGTATTGCCGGCCGATTTCCGCCAGTTGCCGGCCGTTCATGCCCGGCAGGCCGACGTCGCTGATCAGCAGATCGATGCGCTGCTCCGAATCCAGAATCGGCACGGCACCGTCGGCATCGCTGGCCTCGACAAATCCATAACCCAGTTCACTCAATACTGCACTGACCAGCACGCGCACGGCCGGGTCGTCTTCGACGATCAATACGGTTTCGCCTTCCACGGCGTCGGGCGCCTGTTCCATATCCGTTGGTGCGTGAGGCAGTGATTCGCCCTGGAATCGCGGCAGGTAGAGTTTGACCGTGGTGCCTTCATCGATCTTACTGTCGATCGACACATGACCACCGGACTGTTTGCTGAAACCGTAGATCATCGACAGACCCAAACCGGTGCCCTGGCCGATCGGCTTTGTGGTGAAGAACGGATCGAACGCGCGATTGATGACACTTTCCGGCATGCCGCAGCCATTGTCTGTGACGCTCAATACAACGTAATCACCAGGTTCAAGATTGCTGTAGGCCGCGGTGTAGTCTGGATCCAGCACCTGATTACCCGTCTCGACCACCAGATTGCCGCCGTCGGGCATCGCGTCGCGTGCGTTGATCACCAGATTAAGCAGGGCGCTTTCCAGTTGATTGGGGTCGGCCTCGGCCACCCACAATTGTTGGTGCAGGCGCATGTCAAGGTGAATGCTTTCGTTGAGGCTGCGTTGCAGCAACTCACCCATCGATTGCACCAGATCGTTCATATGAACGGCTTTGGAATCCAGCGACTGGCGACGGGAGAACGCCAGCAAGCGGTGAGTCAGGCCAGCGGCGCGGTTGGCCGAGGTCACACCGAGGTCGATCAGGCTGTCAAGATCATCCAGGCGGCCACGGGCCAGCCGCCGGCGCAGCAATTCAAGACTGCCGATGATTCCGGTCAGCATGTTGTTGAAGTCGTGGGCGATACCGCCAGTGAGCTGGCCGACCGCTTCCATCTTCTGCGACTGGCGCAGGGCTTCCTCGTTGTGCCGCAGTTGCGCGGTGCGTTCCTCCACTTGTTGCTCAAGGGTTTCCAGCGTCGATTGCAGGCGACGTTCGCTATTGCTCAGATCGATCAGGCGGTCGCGGGCCTCGTACTGTCGTCGTCGTCCGCGCAGGGCGGTGGAGATCAGGCTGACCAGGGTGGCCGGATGGAAAGGGCGCTCAAGAAAAGTGACGTTGCCCAACAACTTGCTGAGCTGCGACGAAGGGCCTTGTTCGGATCCGCCGTGATGGGTGAGCAGGACGATTGGCAAATCAGACCACGCCGGTTGTTGTTCCAGATACGCCAGCAGGCACTCGAGTTCCGGACCATTAAGGGCCTCGGCAGCGATCAGCAGCAGACCGGCGCCGGGCTCGAGCTCGGTACAAAGGGTGGCCAGGTCGGGCGTGATCAGCCCACCGTATCCGGCCTCGTTGAGAATCATCAGCGCTACTTGGCTGTCGCGTCCCAGCGGCGCAAGGATCAGCGCCCGTTCCGATAGCGGTACGGTGACGGTCACAAGTTGTCATCCTTGAGCAGCGGGTTGCTTGCACCGAGATAGGTGGGCACGCCGCGCAATACACCCTGAAAGGCCTCCAAAGGCTCGCCGATGGTCATGCCTTGAGTGGAAATGCGGTATTCGCGGATGGTCGATTCATGGCTGCCGGTGCGTTTCTTGATGATCGAGATGGCCCGACGGACCTTGCCCGCGGCTTCGAAGTAACGCAGCAGAATTACCGTGTCGGCCAGGTAAGTGATATCGACCGGAGCATGCATGTCGCCGACCAGTCCATGCTGGGCGACGGTCATGAACGTCGCGGCGCCCTTGCGGTTCAGGTACAGCAACAGTTCGTGCATGTGCAGTACCAGCGCGTTTTCTTCGGGCATCGCGGCCTGATAGCCGTTGATGCTGTCGATCACCACGGTCTTGATGTCACCTTCATCGACACAGCGGCGTACGCGGTGGGAAAACTCGCCGGGGGACAGCTCGGCGGCGTCGACCTGTTCGATCAGCAGGTTGCCGGTGGCCTGCAGGGCCTTCAGGTCGATACCGATGTTTTTCATGCGCTCGAACAGCAGGCCCAATTCTTCGTCAAAAATGAACAGGGCAGCCTTTTCACCGCGCGCCACGGCAGCCGCCGCGAAAATCATGCTGATCAAGGATTTGCCTGTCCCTGCCGGGCCCAGAATCAGCGTGCTGGAGCCGGTCTCGATACCGCCGCCCAACAGAGCGTCCATTTCCCTGATGCCGCTGGACAGCTGCAGCCGCGGGTAGTCGCTGCGGTGCTCCGCCGCCACCAGACGCGGGAAAACGTGCACGCCATCGCCCGTGATGGTGAAGTCATGGAAGCCGCCACGGTATTTCTGGCCGCGATACTTGATCACCCGCACGCGACGGCGTTCGGCGCCGTAGTTGGGGGTCAGTTCTTCGAGGCGGATCACACCGTGAGCGACACTGTGAACGGTTTTGTCGAGGGATTCGGTGGTCAAGTCATCCAGCAGCAAAACCGTGGCGTCGTAGCGCACGAAGTAATGCTTGATCGCCAGGATCTGGCGGCGGTAGCGCAGGGAGCTTTGCGCCAGCAGGCGGATTTCCGAGAGGCTGTCGAGTACGACCCGGGTGGGCTTGAAGCGCTCGACTACTTCGAAAATCTGTTTGGTCGCTTCGCCCAGCTCAAGATCCGAGGAGTACAACAGGCTTTGCTGATGTTCGGCGTTGAGCAGGCTTTCCGGAGGCGTCAGCTCGAAAATCTCGATGTTTTCGTCCAGTTCCCAGCCGTGGGACGCCGCACCCTGGCGCAATTCGTGCTCGGTTTCGGACAGCGTGATGTACAGCGAACGTTCACCGGCACGGGCGCCGGCCAGCAGAAAATGCAACGCGACGGTAGTTTTACCGGTTCCAGGCTCGCCCTCCAGCAAGAAAACATGACTGCGAGACAAACCACCGGCCAGGATATCGTCGAGGCCCTCGATGCCGGTGGCGGCTTTGGCACTGATCAACGCGTTCGATGTAGACAAAAAATGCCCTCTCATGACTAGGAGAAACCAGGCAGCGGGCGCCGGACGCCGTTTGGCACTGCCTGATTTACATGACCTTATGCCGAGACGGCGGTTCCAAGTTTCTTGCAGGATGTGTCGAGAAGACCGCTAGAGTCCTTGCTGCAACGAAGGGTCGTCCGGGTTCATCTGCTCAAGCTGGGCCAGCAGAATCTGTACGTTCTGTAACTGGCCGCTCTCTTTCCAGTAACTGATCAGCAGCACCCGCGCCTTGCGATCAGCCGGGTGGCGCTGGACGATTTCCTGCAACTGCTTTTGCGCCGCTTCCAGTTCTTCGGCGCTGTGCAGGGTGGTGGCGAGGTCGTAGCGGTAGTCCTTGTTGTCAGGCTCCAGCTCCACGGCTTTGGACAGACCGAGCAGGGCGTACTCGCGCTGATCGTGGTGCAACAGCCAGAGTCCCAGCGCATGTTGCAGATAAGCCGAGTCGGGTTGGGCCTTCAATTGTCGAGCGAGCAATTGCCGCGCGGCGTCGCTCTGGCCCTGGCGGTCGAGCACTTCAATCTGCATCACCAGCGCCGGCAAGTTCCCGGGGTCCAGGCGCAAGGTCTGCTCCAACGCTTCCTGTGCCTGTTTCAGCTCGGCGTTGTGCAGATACAGGCGCGCCAGTTGCACGTAGTTGGCCGCGCTTTGCGGCTGGGTCTTGAGCGCCTGCTCCCACACGTCGATGCCTTGCTGGAGCGGGGCGAAATACAGGCCCAGTTGATCCGGAGACAAGCCGAGCAGGGCGTTGATCGCCGCGAAGCGGACAGTTTGGTCTTCATCCTCAAGCAATGGCCCCAGCAGAAGGCTGCGCTGTCCGCCCGGCACCAGACCGGTCACGCTTTTGATCGCTGCCAGCCGAACGTCCGGCGATGCGTTTTGCAGATCGGCATCCGCCAGCTTCAAGGCCTGCGGGCTCGGGTAATTGGGTAGTTCGGCATGCAGCCACACACGCCGCTTGACCGACAGATCCGGACGCCCCAGTTGCTGATACAAAACTCGCGCGGCACCCGGCTGCCCGGCACGAGCGGCAGCCAGCGCTTCGCTGTACCCATGCCTGATCGCTTCCGGCACCACGGGCGCGGTACTGCGCAATGACAGCCAGGCCACGATGAAGACCAGCACGAGGCCGAGGCTGACGAGCAAATAGCGGCGAGACTGAGGCATGCGGATTTCCGAAACTTTCGTTTTGTAGCGGAGGTCGCAAGCTTCTGTCAGCTCGCGCCGTGAGTCAAACTCTCTGCCGGATATGGCCTGCTACAGGCGTTGAATCGCCCTACAGCTTTTGTCGACCCTGTTAGTCGTCATGCCCTCCATGCAGTGTCTACGCTTGCAGAAGTTGTTTCGAAGAGGCTACCCATGCAATCCCTGCTTGTTTATTTCAAGGCGGTGATCCACCCCAGCCAGGCAGTGCTGCTGTTTGGTTTGCGCACCATTGCCGCCGGATTGCTGACCTTGTACCTGGCGTTCCTGTTCGATCTGGACCAGCCGAAATGGTCGATCATGGCCGTGGTGATCATCAGCCAGCCCCTGGCCGGGATGGCGCTGGCACGCAGCTTCGGACAAATCATCGGGACGACCCTCGGCGCGGCAGTGGCAGTGCTGCTGATGGCGATTTTTCCCCAGGCGCCGTTGCCGTTCATCACGACCCTGGCGCTGTGGCTGGCCCTGTGCACGGCCGGCGGCACGTTGTTGCGCTACACCAGCTCGCAGGCGTTCGTGCTCAGTGGGTATACCGCCGTGGTGGTGGCGCTGCTGGCGATTCCGGATCAGGACGGCACTTTCCTGCTGGCGGTGACCCGGGTTACCGAAACCTTGCTGGCGGTGGCGTGCGTGTGCGTGGTCAGCCTGCTGACGGCGCGGCCAGAGGCGGTATCACGCAACTATTTCGCGAAGGTCGATCAGGTGATCAGGTTGGTCGCCAGTCATTCGGCTGCCGTCCTCAGGACAGAAGAAAGCGAAGCGGACTTTCAGCGCCGGCAAATGCAGTTGCTGGGGGAGATCAGTGCGCTTGAAGGGCTGCGCCGGCATTTGTACTTCGATGCCCCGCGCCTGCGCAGTGCCAACAATCTGGTGCTGTTGCTGGGCAATCAACTGATGTTGCTGACCTCGCGCCTGACCGCGTTGCGTCACCAGCGGGAATTGCTCACCGAACGCTGGGAGGGCGATCTGCCGCTGGACATCCAGCAATTGCGCGCCGAGGAACTGGCATTGCTTGATCAGCTCGCAGAACAAGGGCGCTCCTTGCCGGCCGAGGTTCGTCATCAGTTCGTCGCGCTGCAACAGCAATTCGAAGCGCTCGCCTACAAGGCCGAACAGCTGACGGAAGACATGAGTGCAACCCTGCGCTCGCTGGCCTGGGCATTGCGCTGGGAACAGGCGCGGCTGTTGCAGCAACTGGAGCAGATTCTCGAATTGAGCGATGCGATACAGGAAGGGCGGGAAGCCAGCTGCATGTTCCGTGGCCAATCCAATCCCTTGCATCTGGATTTCACGCTCGCGACGATGAACGCCATCCGCGCCTTCAGCGCATTGCTGGTGGCCGGGCTGATCTGGATCGAAACCGCCTGGGACGGCGCGCGGGGCGGGATGATCCTGGTGGGAATCCTGTGTTCGTTGATGGCGACATTCCCGCGACCTCTGATCGCCGCGCAGAGCTACGCCCGAGGGCTGGGACTGGCACTGGTGGTGTCGGCGTTCTATCAGTTCATGCTGGTCCCGACGATCAGTGATTTTGAAATGTTGGCCTTGATGCTCGCGCCGTTGCTGTATGTGATCGCGGTCGGACTGTCCAGCCCGGCCACCGCCGGTATCGGCATGGGGCTGGGGTTGTCGAGTTTTTTGATGCTCGGCCCACAGAACGTCGGTACCGGGCAGAACACCGCCATTCAATGGTTCGAATTTGCCGGGGCCTACGTCAGTGCGGCGATGTTGGCATTGATTGTCTATGCCTGGATTTTCCCGTTCCGTCCGGCCCTGCGGATCCGGCGCTTCTACAACGAGGCTAGGGAGCAGGTCTATGAACTGATCAAGAGTCCGGCCACCGACGAACAGCAATTCGCCTTCGAAAGCCGTATGGTCGATCGCCTGACTTCGATGCTGGGCGTGTTGCCGGCCGCCAATGATCGGGACATGCAGCGTCTGTATGAAATCAGTCTCGGCTGTGTGGCGCTGGGCGTGGCCATACACCAGCTCAGGCAACAGGCGCAAAACAACACATTGCTCACCGACGCTTTTGGGCGACAGCTGGCGACGGCATTGCGTCAGACCGGTCGTTTTGTCGCGGGCCGACCCGACGTGCCCCTGACGCCGTTGCTGACTACGCTGCATGCGCTTGGCGATGAGCTGGATGCCTTGCATGTCGCCACCCATGAACACTTGTGGTCGGTGTTTCGCATGCGTGTGGCCCTGTTGATCGTGGTGTCGTTTCTGGAGCGACACGGCGAGCATTTGCAGCCCCATCGTTCTGAAGGAGAGCCCGTCCTTGCCCATTGATTTCGAGATTGGCGGCGTTTACCTGCCTCCCATCGCCCAGGCCCTGTTGCTGGCCATACCGGTTTTTTTATTTCTCGACTGGGGTTTGCGCCGGCTCGGCGTCCTGCGTTTTGTCTGGCACGAGGCGCTGTTCGAAGGCGCTCTGTATGCCTGTGTGTGCGCCACACTGATTCTGCTGATGGGAGCCTGAAACCTTGAAGACCTTGCTCACTCGATTGACGACATTGGCGGTGGTACTGCTGGCGATCGTGCTCGGCTGGTTTGCCTGGGAGCATTACACCCGGGCCCCGTGGACGCGGGATGCGCGGGTGAGGGCGGATGTGGTGACGCTATCGGCCGATGTTTCGGGCCGCATCGTCACGCTGGCGGTGCAGGACAACCAGCATGTCGACAAGGGGCAGTTGTTGCTGGAGATCGACCCGGCTCGCTACAGCCTCGCCGTCGAGCATGCGAAGCGCTCGGTGGAGGTTGCCAGGGCCACGCTCGGGCAGTCGCAAGCGGCCATTGTTGCCAGCGAAGCGTTGCTCAAACAGCGCCAGAGCGAAGAGCGCCGGCGACGTACGCTCAAGCAAGGGTTTGCGATTTCAGGGGAGGAGTGGGAGAAGTCGAGCACTGACGTAGCGGTGGCCCAAGCGGATCTGTTACGCAATCAGGCGAATCTCGGTCTGGCCGAAGCCAACGTGCAACTGGCGATTGCGGCATTGACCCAGGCTGAACTGGATTTGCAACGCACCCGTGTCGAAGCGCCGGTCAGCGGTTATGTCACCAACCTGCTGACCCGTCAGGGGGATTACGCGGTGGCCGGCGGCGCCTTGCTGGCGCTGGTGGACAGCGGCTCGTTTTATGTCAGCGGCTATTTCGAGGAAACCAAGCTGCCACGCATCGAGGAGGGCGACCGGGTGCGGATCGAATTGATGAGCGGGGAAAAATTCGGCGGCACCGTGCAAAGCATTGCCTTCGCCATTGCTGACCGGGAAAACGCGCCGGGCAGTCGATTGCTGGCCAACATCAACCCCAGCTACACCTGGGTGAAACTGGCGCAACGGGTGCCGGTGCGGATCGGCATCGATCCAGATTACGCAGGCAAGAACCGACTGAGAGCCGGCACCACCGCGACGGTCACCGTTCTGGAGAACACTGAAGGACAGGCGCAAAAAAGCCCCGCGACCGAATGATACGCGGGGCAAAAAATTGGTTGGTTGCGGCCAACCAAAGGAGCTCTTTAAAAAACGATTACTTGCTCGCGACCGTCTCTGGCTGCCAGCCGCCACCGAGGGCCTTGTAGATCGCAACGATGCCGCGATACAGGTCCACTTCGGCCTGGGCCTGGCTGTCTTCGGCATTCAGACGTTCACGCTGGGCGTCGAGCAATACCAGGAAATCGGTGGTGCCTTCGCGGTAGCGAATCTCGGCGAGGTCGGCAGCCTTGCGGCTCGATTCGCTCTGACGGATCAGCGAAATAAGACGTTGCTGACGTTTGCCGTAATCGCTGAAGGCGTTTTCCGACTCTTCCAGGGCCAGCAGCACTTGCTGCTCGTAGGTGGCCAGCGCGCCTTCGGCATCGGCATCGGCGCCACGCAGGCGGGCCCGCACGCTGCCAAGATCAAACGCCGCCCAGGTGATGCTCGGACCCAGTGCCCAGGCATTGGCCGCCGAGGAACCGATCTGCGAACCACGCCCGGCCGTCCAGCCGAGGAAACCGCTGAGGCTGACCCGAGGGAACAGGTCGGCCTTGGCCACACCGATACGCGCAGTGGCCGAAGCCAGTTTGCGTTCGGCGCTGAGGATGTCCGGGCGACGTTGCAGCAGTTCGCCCGGATCACCGATCGGCAAGGCCTTGGCAATCGCCGGCAGGTCTTTCGGACTCAGGTCGACGGTCAGTTTGTCCGGACGCTCACCCAACAGGGTGGCGATGCGGTTTTTCTGCCGTACCTGTTCTGCCTGCAGTTGCGGCACGCTGGCCTCGACTGACGCCAGCCGTGCATCGGCCCGTTCCACATCGAGCTGATCGCCAACGCCGGCGTCACGCAGGCTGATGGTGATCTTGCGCGACTCCTGCTGGTTGTTCAGGTTGGCCAGGGCGATCTTTTCCCGCAGCTGGGCACCGCGCAGTTGACCATAAGCATCCACCAGTTCGGCAATCATGGTGACTTGCAGTTGGTACAGATCGGCTTCGGCCGCCTGCTGGTCGGCGTCGCTGGCCTCCAGATTGCGCTGGATGCGTCCGAACAGGTCCAGCTCCCAAGCCATGTCCAGCCCCAGATCATAGCGTTCGCTGTTGACCCGTTTGGTGGTCTGGCCCGGGATCTGACCTTTGGCCAGATCGCTGCTGGCGCGGCTGGTGATGGTCGGCATCGCATCGTTGCTGACGTCGTCGCGGATCGCCCGGGCAGCTTTCCAGCGGGCGAACGCCACGCGCAGTTCACGGTTGCCTTGCAGCGATTGGGTCACCAACTGGTTGAGGGTCGGATCGTCGAACTGCTGCCACCAGATGCCTTCGAATTTCGAACGGTCGAAGTTCTTCTGGCCGGCAGCGCCGTCGGTGGCGGACGTGATGTTCGGCGCCTCCGTCGTCGGGGTCTTGTAGTCAGGGCCGACGGCGCAGGCACTCAGGGCCAGCACCAGCAGGCTCGGCAGGAAGACTTTCAGACTCATTGGTGCGCCTCCAGTGGCTTTTGAAGATTTTGCGCCTTGGCCGCTTTGCGAGCTTCACTGCGCTCCACGAAGTTACGGATCAGCACATAGAACACAGGGGTCAGCAGCAGACCGAAGAAGGTCACACCCAGCATCCCGGAGAACACCGCCACACCCATGGCATGACGCATCTCGGCACCGGCACCGCTGGAGAACACCAGTGGCACCACACCCATGATGAACGCGAACGAGGTCATCAGGATTGGCCGCAGACGCAGACGGCAGGCTTCCAGTACAGCGGCCAGCGGATCAAGACCTTCCTGCTGTTTGTCCTTGGCGAACTCGACGATCAGAATCGCGTTCTTACAGGCCAGACCCACCAGTACGATCAAACCGATCTGGGTGAAGATGTTGTTGTCGCCGCCAGAGATGATCACACCGGTGATGGCCGACAGCAGGGTCATCGGTACGATCAGGATCACCGCCAGTGGCAGGCTCCAGCTTTCGTATTGAGCCGCGAGCACCAGGAACGCCAGCAATACGCAGAGCGGGAACACGAACAGCGCGGTGTTGCCGGACAGAATCTGCTGGTAGGTCAGGTCGGTCCACTCGTAGGTCATGCCGTTCGGAAGTTCATCCTTGAGCAGTTTCTCGATGGCTTTTTCGGCCTGTCCGGAGCTGTAGCCCGGGGCTGCCGCACCGTTGATTTCAGCGGTGATGAAGCCGTTGTAGTGCATCACGCGATCCGGCCCCGAGGTGTCGCTGACCTTGATGAAGGTCGCCAGCGGGATCATTTCGCCTTTGTTGTTGCGTACTTTCAGCTGGCCGATCTGGTCGGACTCGAGGCGGAACTGCTGTTCAGCCTGAACGTTGACCTGATAGGTGCGACCGAAGCGGTTGAAGTCGTTGGCATACAGCGAGCCCAGGTAGATCTGCAGGGTGTCGAAGATGTCGCTGACGGCCACGCCATGGGTCTTGGCTTTTTCCCGGTCGATGGCGGCATCGACTTGCGGCACGTTCACGGTGTAGCTGGTGAACAGGTTGGCCAGTTCCGGAACGTTATGGCTCTTGGCAATAATGTTCATGGTCTCTTTGTACAGCTCTTCGTAGCCCAGGTTGCCCCGGTCTTCGATTTGCAGGCGGAAACCACCAATGGTGCCCAGACCTTGTACCGGCGGCGGTGGGAAAATCGCCATGTAGGCTTCCTGGATCCCGGCATACTGGCCGTTCAAGGCACCAGCAATCGCACCGGCGGACATGCTCGGGTCTTTCCGCTCTTCGAACGGTTTCAGGGTCACGAACACGATGCCGGCGTTCGGGCTGTTGGTGAAGCCGTTGATCGACAGGCCCGGGAACGCTACGGCGCTTTCCACGCCCGGCTGTTTCAATGCCAGGTCGGACATGCGCTTGATCACGTCTTCGGTACGATCCAGGCTTGCGGCGTCCGGCAGTTGCGCGAAGGCCACCAGATATTGCTTGTCCTGGCCAGGTACGAAACCGGTCGGTGTGCTGGAGAAACCGAAGAAGGTCAGCACCATCAGGCCTGCGTACAGGAAGAGGGCGATGCCGCTGCCGCGGATGACCCGGCGCACGGTGCCGACGTAGCCATGACTGGCACGGTCGAAGAACCGGTTGAACGGACGGAACAGCCAGCCACCGAAGATCTTGTCCAGCACTCGCGAGAAACGGTCTTTCGGTGCGTCATGACTTTTCAGCAACACAGCGGCCAGCGCTGGCGACAGGGTCAGCGAGTTGAAAGCCGAGATCACGGTCGAGATCGCAATGGTCAGTGCGAACTGCTTGTAGAACTGACCGGTGAGACCCGAGATGAATGCCGCCGGTACGAACACCGCACACAGCACCAGCGCCGTGGCAATGATCGGGCCCGTAACTTCACCCATGGCCTTTTTGGTCGCATCGAAGGGGTTGAGCCCCAGTTCAATGTTCCGCTCGACGTTCTCCACCACCACGATGGCGTCGTCCACCACAATACCGATCGCCAGTACCAGGCCGAACAGCGACAGGGCGTTGAGCGAGAAGCCGAACAGGTGCATCACCGCAAACGTACCGATCAACGATACCGGCACCGCCACCAACGGAATGATCGACGCGCGCCAGGTCTGCAGGAACAGGATCACCACCAGAACCACGAGAATCAGTGCTTCGAAGAGGGTGTGAACCACCGCCTCGATGGAGCCGCGCACGAAGATCGTCGGGTCATAGACGATGCTGTAGTCCATGCCTTGCGGGAAGCTTTTCTTCAGTTCTTCCATCTTGCCGCGAACTTCATTCGAGATTTCGATGGCGTTGGAACCAGGACGCTGGAAGATCGGGATTGCCACGGCCGGCTGGTTGTTCAGCAACGAACGCAGGGCGTATTGGCTGGAACCCAGTTCAACGCGGGCAATGTCCTTCAGACGAGTGATTTCACCGTTGTCGCCTGCGCGAATGATGATGTTCTCGAATTCTTCCTCGGAGACCAGACGGCCCTGAGTGTTGACCGACAGCTGGAAGCTCTGGGCATTCGGAGCAGGGGGCGCGCCCAGTTGACCAGCGGCCACCTGACGGTTCTGCTCACGAATTGCGGTCACCACATCAGTGGCGGTCAGATTGCGCGAAGCGGTCTTGTTCGGGTCCAGCCATACACGCAGCGAGTAGTCGCCCATACCGAACAGCTGCACGTCACCCACGCCACCGAGGCGAGCGAGCTCGTCCTTGATGTTGAGGATTGCGTAGTTGGACAGGTACAGCATGTCGTAGCGTTTGTCTGGCGAGGTCAAGTGCACAACCATGGTCAGGTCGGGCGAAGCCTTGTCGACGGTGATACCGATGCGCGTCACTTCTTCTGGAAGCTTCGGCTCGGTCCGGGTCACGCGGTTCTGAACTTGCACCTGTGCGTTGTCCAGGTCGGTGCCCAGAGCGAAGGTGATGGTCAGGGTGATCTTGCCGTCAGCGGTGGATTGCGAGGACATGTACAGCATGTTCTCGACGCCGGTGATGGCCTGCTCCAGCGGAGCCGCCACGGTTTCACCGATGACTTTCGGGTTGGCGCCCGGGAAGTTTGCACGCACGACCACGGTCGGTGGCACGACTTCCGGGTATTCACTGATCGGCAACTGGAACAGCGAAATCGCACCGGCGATCAGAATCAACAGCGACAGTACCGCTGCGAAGATCGGCCGTGAAATGAAGAATTGGGAAAAATTCATCGAAGTTGTCGTCCCTTAACCGCGTGGGGTCGCAGCAGCCAGTTTCACAACCGAACCCGGCGCGCCTTTGGCAGGTGCGACTTTAGGCAGGTTGCTGGCTTCCAGCGCTTGTCGTTGTTGAGCGAGAGCGGCAATGGTTTGCTCGCTGGCCATGGGAATCACTTCAGGCGAAACCGGGGAGCCCGGGCGAACCCGTTGCAGACCCTTGACGACGATCGTGTCGTCCTTGTTCAGGCCGCTGCGCACGATACGCAGGCCTTCGATCTTCGGACCGAGTTCGACGGCGCGGTAGGCGGTCTTGTTGTCGCCATCCATCACCAGCACGAACTTCTTGCCGAGGTCGGTACCGACCGCTTCGTCGTTGATCAGCATGGCGTTGTAGGTGCCGCTGCCGACCAGTTTCAAGCGTGCATACAGACCCGGGGTGTAGCTGCCGTCGCTGTTGTCGAACACCGCGCGACCACGGATAGTGCCGGTCTTCGGGTTGACCTGGTTATCGATAAAGTTCATCTGGCCCAGATGCGGGTTGCCGTCTTCATTGGACAGGCCCATGTACACCGGAGTGGTGGCGCCGCGCTGACCTTGACGGGCGAGTTGGGTGTATTTGAGGAACACACGCTCGTCGGCGTCGAAGTAGGCGTAGACCTTGTCGGTGGACACCACACTGGTCAGCGGAGTGGTGTCGGCGGTCACCAGGTTGCCGGCAGTGATCTCGGCACGGCTGACGCGACCGCTGATCGGGGCGGTGACGCGGGTGAAACTCAGGTTCAGTTTGGCCAGATCCAGCTGCGCTTGCAGGGCGCCGACTGCAGCGCGTGCTTCTTGTGCAGCGCTGGTGCGCGAGTCGGCCAGTTCGGCGGAGATCGCGTTGCTGGCACGCAGGCGTTCGCCACGACCAGCTTCGTTTTCACTACGGGTGGCGTTGGCGCGGGCCTGGGCAACCAGCGCTTCGAGGCGGCGGACCTCGGCCTGGAACGGACGCGGGTCGATCTGGAACAGCAGGTCGCCTTTCTTGACCAGCGCACCTTCGGTAAAGGCGACTTCGTCGATCTGGCCGGAGACCCGCGGACGGATTTCAACGGTTTCCGGCGCTTCGAGGCGCCCGGTGAATTCGTCCCACTCGTTGACCGGTTGTTCCAGCACCTTGGCCACGCTGACTTTGGCAGCAGGCATGGTGGCGGCGGTTTCCGGTGTCTTGCCGCAGGCGCTCATCACCAGCACGGCCAACATAGCCAACGGAAAGCGCAAATGTTTGAGTGATTGTTCCATGGATGCATCCGCCAATGTATTGAAGATGGGCGGATGATGCTCGGCGGGTAGGAAGCAAACGAATCGAATGACACGAAGGTAACTATCATTCGGAATGATATAAGCCCGAGCGAAGCCCTCTAGCATGCACCTTTCGTTAGGTGGCTATCAATTTGGCTGATGACAATTCTGTGTTGCGCGCTCTGCAACTGTCGCGATTGAACCTGCGCGGTGAGGATTACGCGACGATTAAATGTCCGGCAGAAGTGACCAGGCCCTGGCGCCCCTCACGCTGAACGCTCAGCCAGCGCTGATGTATGCGTACTGCGCAGATAGCGCGCGGGTGGGCTGCCCAAGGTTTTGCGAAACATGCTGATGAAGGAACTGACGGATTCGTAGCCCAACGCTTCAGCCGTCCTTTGTACGGATTTCCCCTCGGCCAGGCTTTGCAGCGCGACACCGCCAGCGTCGAAGTCACGCACCCCGACGCGGTGCCGCGCTGGCGCCTCATCCATTGGTTGCAGGCATTCATGTGATGACCCGTCTGTTAATACGGCTGTTTGCGGCAATCCCTCGGCCCTGGACGCCTGGCACTTTCGCCTACGTATCGCGCAGCGTCCTGGCGGCAGGATTGGCGCTGTGGCTCGGCTTTCAGCTGCATCTGGACTCGCCGTTCTCGGGCGCCTCCACGGTGTTGTTGCTGGTGCAGCCGGTACAAGGCGCGGTTCGCGGCAAGGGTTTCTACCGGATGCTGGGGACTTTGGCAGGTTTGTTCGCAGCTTGCGTCCTGACCGGGCTGTTCGCCCAACAGATGTTGCTGTTCTTGCTCGGCATCGGCCTGTGGCTGGGCTTGTGTGTGGCGGCGATGACCGTGTTGCGTCATTACCAGGCCACCGCTGCCGTCGTGGCCGGATATACCGTTTGCCTCGCATTGGGTCCCGCCATCGTCGCGCCACAAAAGGCTTTTGAGCACATCGTGACCCGTGGCACAGCGGTGGCAATCGGCGTGCTTTGCCTGAGTCTGGTGGTCACGCTGTTCAGCTCGAGGACCATGGAGTACAAAATCAGACGCACGCTCGCCGAAGTATCTGCCCGCAGTGCCAGGCTGCTTGCGATGCACCTCTCGGGCGAACAGCGCGCCGAGCGGTTTACACAGGCTCATCAGCTCGCCATCGATATCGGCAAAGTGGACGATTTGTTGGGGCTGGGACGCGGTGAGTCAGCGCTGCTTCGCGCGCGGCAATCGGCGATTCAGGCAGGGCTGGCGCATTTACACGCCGTGGTGCTCGATATGCACTACGACCGTTGCGGCATGGAAACCGAGCCGCCGTTGCTCGCCCAAACAAGTGCGGCGCTGCTCGCGCTGAGTAACCGGATAAGCGACGACTATCACGCCTGTGCCCAGACCGTGAGGCAACTGCGTGTTCAGGTGGAGGCTTGCGCGGGGGCAACCCCCGGCGTACGACCATTCTGCGAACAATTGACCGACCTGAGCGAAGCCTTGCAACACTTTTCCAGCCTCGATCACCCTCGCCGGCAACCGGTAAGGGTCGTGCGTTTCCACCGCAACTACGCCGATGCCGCACGCAACGGCTGCAGGGCACTGCTCGCCTTACTGGCCGCCGGCGCCATCTGGTATCTCAGCGGTTGGGGTCAGGGCCCCACGCTGCTGGCTGTCGTTGGGCCCTGCTGCACACTGCTGGCGACCGCTCCCGCGCCGGAACAAGGCATGGCCGGTTTTATCCGGGGTACATTTTATGCCGTGGTCGCCGCTGCGCTGTGCAAGTTTCTGCTGTTGCCGCAGATCAACGATTTCCCCCTGTTGCTGCTGATGCTGGCGGCATTCTGGTCGTTCGGGATTCATGCGACGAGTCAGCCTCGCCACGCGCTGCAAAGGGTTGCTTACCTGATCGGCTTCAACACCTTGGTGAGTACTGGCGGTACGGCGGTCTATGATTTCGCTGATTTTGCCAATCAGTCGCTCGCCTGGTTCGTGGCCATGGCCGTCTGCCTGTTGGCGTTCCAGATGATGCCGAGAGACAGAGCACGGGATGTTCAAGCACTGAAGCGCTCTATTCAAAGGGGCATCCGGTCACTGCTGCGTCGTGCAGACACTATCAATCACCCGCTATGGCAATCGAAACAGCAGCATCGAATCGTTACATTGAAGAATCTGCTTGGCACCGATATCAAGCTTGATGACCGAGCTGGATGGCTGTCGCTGCAATTGAGTAAGCAATTGAACCGAATTCAACTGTGCACGGACGAAATTGACCCTGACTCTGCCGTCGCCCAATGTGCGCGAGCCAGCATTCGGCGAATGGCTCGATGTTCGGATGAGCCGGGGATCACTGCAGTACAGGCACGGCGCACAGCAAAAGCGATGAGCCGGCTCGGTGCGGAACATCTGGCGATTGTTTACAAAGAGCTCGCCTGGCTGCTGGAGCAATACGCAATCATCGCGAGTCCCGTTACACGCAAGAAGCAACCAGCGAACCTTCGCTCTAACATGACTTGATATTCATACTTCGATGTTTGGCCAATCCCGGACCCTGTGTTTATGAGTGATCTGCCCCCGACCGCAACCTTGCGTGCTTTCGAAGTGTCTACCCGGCACCCGACTTTCACCGCCGCCGCGCAGGAATTGCATGTGACTCAAAGCGCGGTCAGCCATCAGCTCCGGCATTTGGAGGAACTTTGGGGCCTGCAGCTGTTTGAACGCGGCAAGTCGTTACGGCTTACGCCTGCGGGCGCTACCTTGGCGCCGATTGTGCGCGAGTTCTTCATGAGCCTTGAGGCGACGCTGGCTGATTTGCGGGAGCAAAAGGGCAGGGTCCGGCTCAGCGTCAGCACAACCTATTCCTTCGCGCTGAAATGGCTGCTGCCACGCTTGCCGAACCTGGCCCGCCAGCACCCGGAACTGTTGGTGTCGCTGGACACCACGGACAAGGTCATCCATTTCGCCAGCAGCGAAGCCGATGTCGCGATTCGCTTGGGCAAGGGCAATTATCCTGGTCTGTATTCGCAGTTTTTGTTCGGCGAGCAGGTTTTCCCGGTGGCCAGTCCCGAACTGCTGCAACGCGTCGGAATGCCGGGCAGTCCTGCCGACTTGTTGCAGTTGCCGCTGCTGGCTCGTGACGGCGCTGAACTGGCGCCGAAGTGGGAAGTGTGGTTCCAGTCCGTCGGGCTGGCGTTTTCGCCACTGCGGGAAAGCGTCAGGTTTGGCGACACCAATATGACGGTGGAGGCGGCTTTGCTCGGCCAGGGTATTGCTCTGGTGCGCAGTGGGCATGTCGAGAACGAAATCGGCGATGGCCGTCTGGTGCGGCTGTTCGATGTGCCGTTTCAGTCGCCGCTCGCTTATTACTTCGTTTGTCCCAAGGGCGTTGAGACGCAGCCGCACATTGAGTGTTTTCGCGAATGGTTACTCGGTGAGGCGCTGAAAGTGCAGGGCGGGCAAGTTTCAAGACATGAATAATCACTCATGGTGCAATGAGGAGTCTTCTCTGTAATCCTGCCGTTCGGGCTGCCTAAAATGGCCAATGCCTACTCATCTCGTCCTCCTTGTCCTGTTCGCCGCGCTGCTGCACGCCGGCTGGAATGCACTGTTGCGCGGCGGTGTCGATCGGCTCTGGTCGATGACGGTGATGTGCGTTGCGATTGCCACGGTTTGCGCAATTGCCGCGATGTTCATGGCAGCGCCTGCACCTCAGAGCTGGGGGTACGCGCTGCTCTCGGCATTGCTGCATGTCGGCTACAACCTGTTTCTGGTGCGCAGTTACCGGGTCGGCGATCTGGGACAGATTTATCCGATTTCGCGCGGCTCATCACCTGCGTTGATTACGCTCGGCGCCGTGTTGTTTGCCGGCGAAACCATCACCCCCGGCCAGTTGCTCGGCATTGCGCTGGTGTCAGGCGGAATCATTTCGCTGGCCTTCCGGGGACGCAGCCTGTCGGTGCCAAGCCTGCCTTATGCACTGGGAACCGGTTGCTTTATCGCGGCTTATAGCGTGATCGACGGCATTGGCGCGCGGCTTTCCGGTGCGCCGCTTGCCTACACGGTGTGGATGAGTGCCTTGTGGGGCGTGCTGATGCCGGCGGTCTACATTGGTCTGCGCGATGCCCGCAGCCTGTTTTCGATCCGGCCCGGAATGTTCGCTGCGGCAATGGGTGGGCTGGTCTCTCTGCTTGCTTATGCAATCGTAATTTACGCGATGAACGAAGCCCCGCTGGGCGCGGTGTCAGCCTTGCGTGAAACCAGCGTGCTGTTCGCGGCGTTGCTTGGGTACCTGTTCCTCGGTGAAACACTTACCGTCCGCCGGATGCTGGCCTGTGTGGTGATCGCCAGCGGCGCGATCATCATCGGCTGACTCGGCTTCATCTGCCAAGGAGTAATTTCATGGTTAACGTCTCGCAGGCTCCGCTGATTCTGATCACAGGTGGCAGTCGGGGAGTGGGCGCCGCCACCGCCCGACTCGCCGCTGAACAAGGCTACGACGTCGCGATAAGTTACGTTGCCAATGACGCCGCCGCGCTGAAGGTTGAGGCAGATGTCGAAGCGATGGGACGCAAGGCGCTGGCGATGCGCGCCGACAGTGCCGACCCCGAGCAGGTCGCGGGGCTTTTCACAGCGATCGACCACACGTTCGGGCGCATCGATGTCCTGGTCAATAACGCTGGCGTGCTGGCTCAACAGTCACGCCTTGAGGACCTTGGCTTCGAGCGCATGCAGCGCATCTTTGCGGTCAATGCTCTCGGGCCGATACTGTGCGCCCAGCAGGCTGTGAAACGCATGTCCCGGCGGCATGGCGGTGCGGGCGGCGTGGTGATCAATGTCTCGTCGGCTTCGGCGCGCTTGGGCAGTCCGAATGAATATGTCGACTACGCGGCCTCGAAAGGCGCGCTGGAAACATTCACCATCGGGTTCGCCAAAGAGGTGGCCCGCGAGGGCATTCGCGTCAACTGTATCCGCCCGGGTCACATCTATACCGACATGCATGCCAGTGGCGGCGAGCCGGGACGGGTTGATCGGGTCAAGGACTCGATCCCGATGGGCCGGGGCGGCCAGCCGGAGGAAGTGGCGCGGGCCATCTTGTGGTTGGCCAGCGCGCAGGCCTCGTTTGTTACCGGTACATTCCTGGACGTAACGGGCGGTAAATGAGTCGGGCGGGCTGTAATAGCGAGATGCACCTGAAGTGATCAGATGAACAAACGCCCGGCGAAACCTAGAGACTGTCAGGATCGCCGAAAAACATCTGAATCCGCGACCGCAACCACCTTTCCCCCGGATCGTTATCCTGCGACCCACGCCACGCCATGTGCAGTTCAAACGTACGAGTAGGCAACGGTGGATCTTCCGCGCGCAGACCACCAGCCGCTGTCAGTGCTTCCGCCGTGTAATCGGGAACGGTCGCTACGATGTCGGTGCCCGCCAGCAGCGTACCCAGTCCATTGAACTGCGGCACCGCCAGTACCACATGCCGTTTACGCTCGAGTTTTTCCAGCTCTTCATCGACGAAACCACTGAGGTCGCCGGCAAACGACACCAGCGCATGCGGACGGGCGCAGTAATCGTCCAGGCTCAATGGTCCCGGCACAGTATCGGCGCGCAGTAATTTGGGTGCGCTGCGGCGCAAGACCTTGCGTTTGGCGTTGGCCGGCAGGTCGGTGGTGTAGCTGACGCCGATGGAGATTTCACCGGAGGCAAGCAGGCCGGGCATCAGGATGTAGTTGACGCGGCGTACCACCAGCACGATGCCGGGCGCCTCGGCGCGCAGGCGCTTGAGCAGCATCGGCAGCAGCGCGAACTCGACGTCATCAGACAGGCCGATGCGAAATACAGAGGTGCTGGTGGCCGGGTCGAACTCTGCCGCTCGGCTGACTGCGGTTGAAATGGAGTCGAGGGCCGGAGAGAGCAGGGCGAAGATTTCCACCGCGCGGGCGGAAGGCTCCATGCTGCGTCCGGTGCGCACGAACAAAGGGTCGTCGAACAGGCCGCGCAGGCGAGAAAGTGCCGCGCTGATCGCCGGCTGGCCGAGAAACAGCTTTTCCGCCGCACGGGTCACGCTGCGCTCATGCATCAGCGTTTCGAACACGATCAACAGGTTGAGGTCGACACGACGCAGGTCATTACGATTCATCTGGAGTCCTGGCAGAGTCATCAAGCTTGACGAGAGCGACCATATGAGAACAATGGCCGGCATGAATCTTACGGGGAAAGGCTGGTAGTCTGCACCGGGTAATTCAGCTTTACTGAGAAGCCGGCAGCAGTTTTTTCATGGATTTTCTCAATGCTGACCATGCTGCGGAATCAATGACAGGCATGTCGACTATTAATAGCCACTGATAGTCTTGGCTGGAAAGCCCAGATAGAGTTCAGGGCATTAGAGGTTACTTTGACGAGGTTTGCGATGTCCCGCACGATCCGTTTTCACAAGTTTGGTCCAGCCGAGGTGCTCAAATGCGAAGAGCATGCGGCTGCTCAGCCAGGTCCTGGCGAAGTGCAGGTGCGTGTCGAGGCGATCGGCATCAGCTGGTATGACACGCTGTGGCGCCAGAATCTGGCGTCGTCCCAGGCGCGTCTGCCTTCGGGCCTCGGTCATGAAATGGCCGGCGTAGTCACAGCCATCGGCGATGGCGTCGAAGATCTGGCCGAGGGCGACAAGGTGGCCAGTTTCCCGGCCGAAAGCCCCAATGATTACCCGGTCTACGGCGAACTGATCGTTCTGCCGCGCACCGCGCTGACCCGTTATCCGGACGTGCTCAGCCCGATTGAGGCCAGCGTGCATTACACGCCGCTGTTGATCGCCTATTTCGGTTACGTTGATCTGGCACGGGTCAAACCCGGGCAGTTCGCCCTGGTGACTGACGCCAGCCACTGCGCCGGGCCGTCCTTCGTACAGTTGGGCAAGGCGCTGGGTGTGCGGGTGATTGCTGCCACCAAAACGGCGGAAGAGCGTGAGTACCTGCTGTCTCTCGGTGCCGAGAAAGTAATCGTCACCGAAGAAGAAGACCTGTTGATGCGAATCAACAAGATCACCGACAACCGTGGCGTCGACGTTGTGTTCGATGGTCTCGGCGGACCGCAGATGTCGCTGCTTGGCGATGTGCTGGCTCCCCGTGGCAGCCTGGTGCTTTACGGCCTGCAGGGCGGCAACCAGACGCCGTTTCCGGCCTGTGCCGCGTTTCAGAAGAACATTCAGTTCTTCGTGCATTGCATCGGCAACTTCACCGGCAAGCCGGAGCTCGGCATCATTCAGGACCATGTCGCCTTGCAGCGCGCCTTGCGTGATATCAACCAGCTCACTGCCGATCGTGTGCTGCTGCCGCTCAAGACTCGTGTGTTCCCGTTCAACGAGTTTGTCGAAGCACATCGCTACATGGACGAGTGCCCATGCCGCGAGCGGGTTGCCCTGCAAATCGAACCTGCCTGATCTTCCCTGTCAGAGTCCGTGGCCCCACGGACTCTTGTGCGTTTTATCCTTCAGACATCGAGAAACCCTGGGCCAGAAGCCTGGGGATGTTCAGCAACTGAACTGGTTTTTACTCTCGATCTGTATCTTCTAATTGCCCTCCAGACGCTGATAATTGAATGACTACTTTCATCTCAAGGAATGAGCTATGTCTGTGCATTCTGTTTGTGTCGTACAGCATCAATCGGCTGTTTATCATTGCGCCTCAAACTTCTGTTTAAAGTTTGTAGGGGTGCAATGTAATCCCTTCTTTTTTTCTTGTGCTAATTATGTGCAGGGAGTTGTAAGAAGTTTCCTAGGAAAACTTTATCCCGGAAGGCGCCCAGTAGTTGCGGGGCTTTCGGCGGTGTCGGCCGTGATTCCTAAATGTCGCTGGCTCAACTGTTTCAAATAACTACAAAAGCTTAAGTGTTAGCATTTCAGCGACTATTAATTAATGAAGAATGATTGTGCGTCCGCCATTCGTGGCCGTGCGATATAAAACCTTTGATACCGGGTGAAGTACTGATGAGCGCGATCCATGATCAGGCAATGAATTATGTCTACCAGCAAGTATTGCAGCGACTGCTGAGTTTCTTTTCCCGTGCCGAGCGCACGGCATTGCAGCTGTTGATCCAGCGCCTGGCAGTTGCTGCCGGGGGCATGGATCGCATCGGTGAATTCAAGATATTGGCCATCCAGTCCGGCACACGCGACTGCTGCTACAGCCTGGCCCTTTTGCGTGCAGCCCAGTTGAGCATCGCCGGGCGCGCGCCTGCCACGTTTCAGTTGCGTGTTGCCACCTTGCGTTGCAATGGCGTACCGGCTTCGGCATTGCACAACATGCACCGCAGCTTCAGTGCGCTGTTCCTGTATGACGATCCACGCGTAGAACTTTTGATGGTGGATCATCGCGAGATCCTGCCATTCAACCATCTGGCGCCTGTCTGCGACGAGGGGCGCGAAGCCGGCAGGCTCAACCTGCTGATGGTAGGACATCGCCGCGACCGGGATGAGCCGTTGACGCTTTGGGATGACCTGTACCTGACCACCGCCGAGTTCTACGGTCAGGTCGCCCGCTGGAGCAACGGTGTCGACGCCTTGATCAACAGCGACAACGCGCGTCGTCAGGAGCAGTTTCTCGATGGCCTCGACCGGGCCGTGCGCAAGGTCGGCATGGGCGGGTTGTCGCGCAAGGGCGGCGGGTTCGATGAACTGTTCAGTTTGCTCGACAGCCTCGGCAGCGATTGTTATCGCGAGCTCTATGCCCAGGAGGATCGGGTACCGTGGCGACCGCTCGGTGAGTTCGAAGCCTGCCGTCGTACCAGCTATATCGGCATCGACGACATGGTGGTCGGCAAAATGGAGGAACGCTGGCCCTTGCTCAGCGATTTCCTCGGCTTTCAGGCCGACGATCTGATGCTTGAGGCGCGAACCGGCGAGTGTGCCGATCCCCTGGTCGGCGCCTACCTGCAAGGTTTGCAGGCCAGCTATACCGAAGGACGCACCTATGGGGCCGGGGTCTCGGAGTATCAGCAGCAATGTCTGGCAACGATGCGCCGCAGGAACACACCTGAGCAGGTTTGCGAACGCTTTAAATCGGCGTTCGGCAATCTGTCCGATCTCGCGGAGCACCAATCGCTGGCCGCGGCTTCCCTGCAAAAGAATTTCGGCCTCACTGAACAGCAACTGGTTTGCCTGCTGTTCGCACCTTTCATCAACGCTGGCGCCGGCCTCGAGCGATTCCTGCGCACCTGTCATCCGGGCATGCTGGTTGCCATGCCGGATCTGCACCGTGCCATGCAAGGCTTGCACGCTCCGGAGCAGGTCTTGCAATGGATGACCGATGTCAGCGGCCTGCCACTGCGACTGATCTGCCGGTTGTACGCAATGGAAGCGATCCAGATGGACGGACATGTTCCCAAAGCGCAGGAGTTACTCGAGCACGAGGCCACTCTGGACGACCGTTCGGCGGAAGGTTGAGTGGGGTTTTGTTGTCCGGCCACGGGGACAAGTCTGCGGACGTACGCTCATGAGTGAGCCAAGAGAATCCGACTTTGCCTATCAGGCGGTCTATCGTTACCTGACACAGCTGATCAGCGAGCCGGGCAATCAGGAAGCCATTCGACTGCCGTCGCTACGGCAACTGGCGGAACGGCTGAATGTGTCGATTTCGACCATTCAATACGCCTACGCGTTGCTGGAAAAAGAAGGCCGGGTCTATTCCGTGGCCAAATCCGGATATTTCGCGCGGCCGACATCGACAGTCATGCCACCCGGGTGCGGCAGTGATTTGCTGGAAACGGTTTACGTGAATGCCAGACGCTTCGGCATGCAAGTATTGAGTGCTGATGAGCCCGCGTCGATCCAACCCCTGGATCGTCCGTTGCTGATGCTTGAACGCGAGTTGTTGCGCCAGTATCCCCGGCACTTGCAGACGCTGGCCCAGCCTTGCGGCGAACTGGAACTGCGCACGTTGCTGGCTGCCCGCTACACCACATCGGCCGCCCATTGCTGGCACGCCGAAGACGTCTACATCGGTGCCGATCTGCGAGGGGTGCTGGAAATCCTGATCGCCGCCCTTGAGCTGCGCCACGCAACCGTGGTGATCGAGTCGCCGTGTGACTGGATGATTCTGCGTCTGTTCCAGTCCGCCGAGGTTCGGGTGATCGAGCTGCCGCTACAGCCAGATGGCGCATTCGACCCGCAGAAACTGCAGAGGCTACTCGCAAACGAGCGGGTGCGACTGATCCTGCTGTCCTCCAGATTGAATATGCCCCATGGCAGCCGCATTCCTCTGTCCAGCCGTCAGGCGATTGCGCGGTTGCTTGTGAAGCATGGCACCTGGCTGCTGGAAAATGATTGTCACGGCGAGTTGCTGGACGACGCCGAAGAAACGCCGCTGCGCGAGCTGGTGGATCCCGACCGCCTGTTGGTGTTTTCCATGTTCGAAAACGTCATCGGGGTCGAAGCGCCCTATGGTTTTGTACTGGCGCGACAATGGCGTACGGACCTTCAGCGTCACTTCCTGCTGCGTTCGTTCCGCCTGTCACCGATCCGCCAGAAGGCCATCGCCCGACTCTACGCGAGTGGGCGAGTAGACCAGCATTTGCCGATGCTCAAGTGCTTGCTCAGAGAGCGTCGAACGCAATGGATCGATTTGATACGTGAACGTCTGGGCGACTTTCTGCAGGTTGTGGAACCCGCTGGCGGCGCAACGATCTGGCTGCGCTCTGCACGCCCGATCGCGATGGATGCAGTGTTTCATCGGTTACTCAAACAGCACGTGCTGATTGCACCGGGGGAGTTGTTCAGCCTACAGGGCCTGCACACGCAACACATGCGTTTGAGCGTGACAGGCAGCGCCGAGCACGAGTTGTTAAGACTTGTCGGACTGCTCGGGGATGCGTTGCGACTGGCTCCGCGGACAGATGCGCGTAAACACCCGGCCTGTGTGCAATAGACCCCATCGCGCTTCGGCCAAACTGCCAGTAAACTCCGGTGTAATTTCCTGAACCACTCTATTTCAGAGGTTTTGCATGACACTCAGTCCTTTTGCGGGCAAACCGGCACCGGCAGAACTGTTGGTCGACATCCCGCGACTGGTTACGGCGTATTACACCGGTCAACCCGACGCCTCGGTTTCCACCCAGCGCGTGGCGTTTGGCACCTCCGGGCACCGGGGTAGTTCCTTTGATTTGAGTTTCAACGAGTGGCACGTTTTGGCCATCAGCCAGGCGATCTGCCTGTATCGCGAAGCCCAGGGCATCACCGGGCCGCTGTTTGTCGGTATCGACACGCATGCGCTGTCGACTCCAGCCGGGGCCAGCGCGCTGGAAGTGCTGGCGGCCAATGGCGTGACCGTGATGATTGCCGAAGGTGATGAGTACACGCCGACCCCGGCAGTCTCCCACGCCATTCTTTGCTACAACCGTGGTCGTACTACCGGCCTGGCCGACGGTATTGTCATCACCCCGTCGCACAACCCGCCACAAAGCGGTGGCTACAAGTACAACCCAACCAACGGCGGCCCGGCCGACACCCACATCACCAAGTGGATCGAAGCCAAGGCCAACGAACTGCTGGCCAACAAACTGGCCGGCGTCAAACGCATCAGCTACGAGCAAGCGCTCAAGGCCCAAACCACCCATCGTCACGACTACGTCAACACATACGTGGCCGACCTGATCAACGTCATCGATTTCGATGCCATTCGCGGTGCCAAGCTGCGTCTTGGCGTCGATCCTCTGGGCGGAGCTGGGGTGCGTTACTGGTCGGCGATTGCCGAGCACTATCGCCTGGACCTGGACGTGGTGAACAAGGAAGTCGATTCGACGTTCCGCTTCATGACCGTCGACTGGGACGGCCAGATCCGCATGGACCCATCGTCCAGCCATGCCATGCAAGGCCTGATCGGTCTGAAGGAGCGTTTTGACGTGGCCTTCGCCTGCGACCCGGATCACGACCGTCACGGCATCGTCACGCCATCCGGCGGTCTGCTGGCACCGAACAACTACCTGGCGGTGTCGATCGACTACCTGTTCCAGAACCGTCCGCAATGGCGTGCCGACGCAGCCGTGGGCAAAACCGTGGTCAGCAGCGGTCTGATCGATCGCGTGGCCAAGCGTCTGGGCCGTCGTCTGTACGAAGTGCCGGTAGGTTTCAAATGGTTCGCCGATGGCCTGTTCGACGGCTCGCTGGGTTTTGGCGGCGAAGAAAGCGCCGGCGCCTCGTTCCTGCGCAAGGATGGCGGTGTCTGGAGCACCGACAAGGACGGTCTGATTCCGGCCCTGTTGGCCGCTGAAATGACAGCCCGTACCGGTCGCGACCCAAGTCAGGCCTACCGTGCACTGACTGATGAACTGGGCGAACCGTTCTCGGTGCGTGTCGACGCCAAGGCCAATCCGGAACAGAAAGCGCTGCTGAGCAAGCTGTCGCCAGAGCAGGTCACCTCGACCGAACTGGCGGGCGAGAAGATCCAGAGTATTCTCAGCAAGGCTCCAGGCAACGATCAGGCCATTGGCGGCCTGAAAGTGATGACCGAAAACGGCTGGTTCGCTGCGCGTCCTTCGGGCACCGAAGACATCTACAAAATCTACGCCGAAAGTTTCATCGGCGACGCCCACCTCAAGCAACTGGTGGCTGAAGCGCAAACCCTGGTAGACGGTGCGATCAGCGCTAAATAACGCCAGACAACGGAAAAGGGCGACCCTGAGGTCGCCCTTTTTTGTGCCCGCGATTCGCCGGTCAGGCCAGGTCCACCAACACGATCTCGCTGTCTTCCAGCGCCGTGACGGTCAGCACCTGTTCATCAGCCACCGCCACACCGTCTCGAGCTTGTGCACGCAAGCCGTTGACTTCAATGACACCCGTCGCCGGAACCAGATACGCCCGACGTCCGGCATCGAGGCGGTATTCAGCCGTTTCTCCGGCCTTGACAGTGGCCGCCACCAAACGCGCGTCGGCGCGGATGCGCAGGCTTTGATCGTCACCGTCCTTGCCGCTGGCGAGGGTCACGAAACCTTCGCGATCGCCTTTCGGGAACGGTTTGGCGCCCCAGGACGGCGGTGCGCCCGTTTCAGTTGGCAGAATCCAGATCTGGAAGATCTTGGTGTCCGTGGCTTCCAGGTTGTATTCGCTGTGGGCGATCCCGGTGCCGGCGCTCATCACTTGTACGTCGCCAGCCTCGGTGCGGCCCTTGTTGCCCAGGTTGTCCTGATGGCTGATCGCACCTTCACGCACGTAGGTGATTATTTCCATGTCGCGGTGCGGGTGAGTCGGGAAGCCCGTGCCGGCGGCAATGATGTCGTCGTTCCACACGCGCAGGTTGCCCCAGTTCATGCGTTGCGGATCGTAGTACTCGGCGAACGAAAAATGGTGATGGGCATCCAACCAGCCGTGATGGGCGCCGCCCAGCGAGCTGAAAGGTCTGAGTTCAAGCATGATCGTCTCCTCAAAAGGTTCGTCATGGGGCGCGATGCCTGAGCCACGAAGCGAGACCGGTGATTGATGACAGGCATCATCTATCAGCCAAACATCGATAAAAAGCGTAAAAAGTGCGGCATTCCAATCGAATCGATAGATATTAATAAGGCTCGAAACCGTCTCATCCGACTTTCAATTCATCGCCTAAACCAATGACCTGTAAGCATTTCGCTAGAACAAAAAAGCAAATGCAGACACCATAGCTCCCAACAGCCTCACATCCGGAGTCCGTCAGCGTGGCGCAACACACCCCCGATCTTCCTCCCGAACTTCGTCCCCTGGCCGAGATGCCTTGGTTCAAGCGCCTGGCTGCGCGTTTCCTTGGGCACGGCCTGACGCAACTGCGCGCCCAGCACCGGGCTTCGTGGTTGCACGGCCAGGCCGACGGCTTTCGCAGCGGACATACTGCCGGCGTGGATTACGGGTACAAGGAAGGCAAGGCTGACGGGCTGGAAGAGGGCCGGCAGGTTTTGTTGATCCGCGACAGCCGCAACACCGAGCATCGCCCGCCGGGTATCGACAATCACCTGTTCGACGACTGGCGCCTGCCGCTCAGCGCAGAACTGAAAAAGCGCATGAAAGCCGACGTCGCGCGCCTGCTGCCAGCCCACGCCCAGCCAAGCGTTGCGCAATGGAAGATGATTTTCAGCGATACCCCGTCAACTTCGGTGATTGCCGGTGCTGGAGCCGGCAAGTCGACTACGCTGGTCCTGCGGATCCTGCTGCTGACCCATTACCTCGGCTTTGAGCTCGATTCAATGACCGTGGTGACTTTCACTCGCGAGTCGCGCAAGGACTTCATCAACAAGATGATCGAACTGTTCGCGTTATGGGGCCGGGCACTCAGTCAAAAAGCTGCGAAAGACCTGGTGCGCACCTTCCACTCGCGAATCCTGCCGATGATCCGCAGCCTGCCGGGATTCGAGCGCTTGCAGGCATTCGAAAACCTCAGCCACCGCGCGCAGCCGGGTGACGAAGACGTCGACAGCAATCCATTTGATCTGCGCATCAACGACGCGCAACGCCAGCAGCTGAACGCTTGCTACCACCGTCTCTACAACGAAGACCCGCGCTTCGCGCAATTGATCCAACCGTTGTCCCGCCACGCCTTGCAACTCAAGGAACTGGAGCGCGATCACCCGGACGTGCAGAAGCGCGTCGCTGTAACGGAACTCGCGGCCCGACGGGATGAAGAGTTGTGCGACATGATCGAGGACATGTGGCTTCGCGCCGGCGCCTGGCCGATCAAGGGCATCGAGCCGAGCCGCCAGACATTCGAAATCAACGGCGCGTCGTTCCATTGCCACGGCTATATTCCGAGTCTGGATGCTTGGGTTGTACTGGGTTTCGATCCTCGGGAAAACCCGCAGGTCTGCCGTCCCAACGCCAAGCTGACGGTTCGTGCAGAGTGGGCAGTCAAGCGCACCCTGTTTCAAGCTTTCTGTCGCAAGCCATTGATTTGGCTGGATAGTTATGAATCCTCAAGGCGCTTGTTGGCCACGCTTGCAGGTGATGTCAGCGCCGGTCCGGGCTTCGACTACAAGGTCAAGGGTGAGCTGGCGTCCGCGCCGTTGCTCGACTGTTTTGTCGCCGCCGCAGGTTTCATCGAGAACCTGGGGCTCGACGTACCTGACGCCGTCGGCCGCATGAGTTTCGCCAAGGACGATCCGGACAGGTTTTTCTTCGAGGCCCTGAGTCTGTTTTGGCGCGCTCTGGAAGATCACCTTCTGGATCAGAAGCCGCCGATCATGACCTATAACCGGATGTTCGCGCTGTTCAGCGAGCACTCACCGGAAAACCTCAAACTGCTCAGCGATGAGCTGCTGCGCCCGATGTCGCACCTGATGATTGATGAGTTCCAGGACGTTTCGCCGCAGATCGTTTCGTGGATTCGTGCCAGCCTCTTGGAAATCCGCAGCCGCGGCCCGGCCATGCACGTCGGGCGAGGCGCGCAGCGATCGTCTCTGCTTTGCGTGGGCGACGACTGGCAATCGATCTACGGCTGGCGCGGCAGTTCGCCGAGTTACTTCATGGAATTCAACAAGGAGTTCCCGTCGCCGAGCACGACCCGTGTAATGCTCAGTGACAACTATCGCAGTCATCAGCACATCATCGACGCGGCAGAACACATCGTTCGTGCCGCGCCCGCGATCCCGGGCAAGAAGGCAAAAGCCAGCGGCGAGGAGAAGCCGTTGCAGCCCGTCAACGTGCTGGAGCGCGACGATCAGGCACTCGGCCAGCGTCTGGCAGAACACTATCGAAACGGCGATTCAATCCTGATGCTCTATCGAAAAAGTAGCGATAAGTCATTGATAGAGCAGCATATTCAATCTGTAGTTAATGTGGATTCGAGCTTGCCTTACGAAGCGCGACGCCTGAAACAATTGACCTATCACAGCGCCAAAGGCCTGCAGGCCGACGCGGTCTTCCTGTTGGGTGATTGCCAGCACATGACCAGTTCCCCCTACAAGAATCAGGTCTATCGCATGGCCGGACTCGGCAAGGCTGGTGACAGCGAGCCGTACGACAGCGCGCAAAAAGACGAAATCCTGCGCCTGGCCTATGTCGGCATCACCCGCGCAGTCAGCCATTGCTACTGGTATGTCGAGCCTCAGGACAGTCAGGCGGTGAATATGCCTCGGGCTTCGGACCGGGTAACCAAGGGCAAACCGTTCTTCATCGATCATCGGCCAGAGAAGAAAACGGCCTGAATTTGGCGCCCATAAAAAAGCCCGCATAAGCGGGCTTTTTTATTTTAAATCAGCAAGTTATGCGTAACTCTTGAGAGATTCAGGAGGAATGAAAGCCTCCAGCTCATCCTCCACAGCTTCGATTATTCGCTCCACATCCGCCGCATTCATCACCGTGGCACAGGGAATGCCGGCGATCGCGATCAGGGTTTCGCCGCTGGCCCGATCGAACAGGCGGGCGACCAGGCTGCCGGGCGCATCCATGGTCGCCTCGAAACCCATTGGATGAAAATGCCAGCGCATCAGCTGGCAAGCATTGGGGAACGTGACCTTGCTTGACCCTTTATTCATGTGTTGCCCGCCTTCTTCATCGAGCGCTTCCGTTTGCTCATGGTAGGTGGGAAGAGCCTTCATTGGCCCAACCGGTGATTGCCTTAAAAGTAGCATCTGAATGTGAATTTCCTGTGAGAATTTTCAGTTCATTTAGCGATTGCGCGGACTTTTTTGATGTAAGTCACGGTTCACTCCAATCGTCGCCAAAATGCCATCACGGTCGGGTTATTGATGCAGCGCCAGAAGTTGGGCAAGCTCGGTTCTTTTTCCAAGAGTCCCTTATGCACGCCGATGATGACGGCCCGGAACAGACCCGGGCCACGGCCGAAACGGTCATGCGCTATCACCTGTGCTGGAAACACCGGGACCTGGATGGCGTGATGGCGCTGTACCACCCGGACATCCAGTACAACGATTTCTTCCAGAACCGCGTGCTTGGCCTCGACGAGTTGCGCGAGTACGTCCGGGTCAGCATGCCGCGTGAATCCGACGAAGCGCTGGAACATTGCGACCGCATCCGCATCGACGGCAATACCGCGTTCATTCAATACGAAGTGACGTTGCGCGGCGGTAACGGGCTAGTGTCGTTTCGGTCCAGCGAAGCGATCACGGTCAAGGACGGTCAGATCTGGCGGGTCAACGAATATGCCTCGCTGGTGCGCGAACAGGCCGACAGCCCGACGGCAAGCAGCCAGCGCCCGGCCGTGAGTCGGCTGGGTTTGTCGCCGCGCCAGTTGAGCTTCATGGCCGATGACTTGCAGCAGTATTTTCAAAGTCAGCAGCCTTATCTCGACCCCGAACTCGACCTGCAACGGGTGGCGAAGGAGTGCGGGTACAGCCGCAACCAGATTTCCTATTTGCTGAATCAGGTGTTGGGGCAAAGCTTCTACCGCTACGTCAATCAGGCGCGGCTGCAACATCTATTGCGGTCGCTGGACAACGCTGCTGCGCCGCTGCGCATCGACGAACTGGCCTTCGCCGCCGGTTTCAATTCGCTGTCGGCGTTCTATAGCTGCTTTCGCCAGCACACCGGCCAGTCGCCCAAGGCCTACGCGAAGCAAATTTCTTTGCGGACACGCGCGCAAGACAATTCCTGAGTTCTGCCTCTAGGATCGACGCCATCGAAACCTGGATTGGCGGAGTCTTGCATGCCGGCGTGGCGCACTATCAGTTTGTGGATGGACCAACTCGACGAGCCGCTGACCGCGCGTGCGTCGCTTGCGCAGGACCTGGACGTCGACGTGGCGATCATCGGCGCCGGTTACACCGGGTTGTGGACTGCGTACTACCTGAAACAACAGGCGCCGAGCCTGAACATCGCCATCATCGAGGCGCAAACCGCAGGCTTCGGTGCGTCCGGCCGCAATGGCGGCTGGTTGATGGGCAATCTGCTGGGGGAAGATCGCCTGCTGGCAGGGCTGTCGCCGCAACAACGCCGCGCTTCTTACGACTTGCTGCACGGCATTCCGGATGAGGTGGCGACTGTCCTCGAACGCGAAGGCATCGACTGCGATTACCGCAAAGGCGGGGTGCTGTACTGCGCCGCGCGCTATCCCGAGCAGGAAGTCAGTCTTCGCGATTACCTGAAAAAACTCCACGCCCAGGGACTGACCGACGACGATTACCGCTGGCTCAGCCCCGAACAGCTGGCGCAGCAGCTGCGCCTCGCCAAACCTTACGGCGGCATCTTCGCGCCACATGTGGCGACCATTCACCCGGCAAAACTGGTGCGGGGCCTGGCGCGAGCCGTCGAAAGCATGGGGGTGAAGATTTACGAAAACAGCCCGGTGACCCATTGGCAGGCCGGCAGCCTGCGCACCGACAAGGCCAGCGTGCGCAGCCGCTGGATCGTTCCGGCGATCGAAGGGTATTCGGTCACGCTGCCACCGCTGGGCCGTTATCAATTACCGGTACAGAGCCTGATCGTCGCCACCGAGCCGTTGTCCGCCGCGACCTGGGACGCGATCGGCCTCAGTCGGGGCCAGGCTTTCAGCGAGTTCAGCCGTCAGGTCACTTACGGCCAGCGCAGCGCTGATAACCGGCTGATCTTCGGCGCCCGTGGCGGCTATCAATTCGCCGGCAAGCTGCGCCACAACTTCGACCTGACCCGCGATGAAGTCGAGCAGCGCCGCTACCTGTTCGGCGAGCTGTTCCCTCAACTGAAAAACGTTCAGATCACCCACGCCTGGGGCGGCAATCTCGGCATGTCCCGGCATTTCAAACCGCACATGCTCTGTGATCGGGCCAACGGCATCGCGCTGTCTGGCGGCTATGGCGGGGAGGGTGTCGGCGCTTCCAACCTGGGCGGGCGGACGCTTGCGGATCTGATTCTCGAGCGCGACACCGAGCTGACACATCAACCGTGGGTGCTGCCCGACGGCGGGATCCACGCACTGCGAGCCTGGGAGCCGGAGCCGTGCCGCTGGCTCGGCTACAACGCGATCATCAAAAGCTTTGTCCACGAAGATCAGACCCTGGCCAACCCGGCGACCGCGCCCTGGCGGCGCAAGCTTGCCAGCCGCGTGGCCGGGTTCATGGAAGGTTTCATGCACTGAACGTTGTTTATCAAGAGACAGGTAACGCCATGAGCATCACCCAATTCAAGAACACCGCCACGTTGCAACTGGATGAGTCCAACCCGGTGGCCGTGCCGCTCGGCACGCCGGTGGCGATTGCCTCGACCACCAGCGTCGAGCGCGATGACGGCGTTGAAACCGGCGTCTGGGAATGCACGCCCGGTCGCTGGCGGCGGCAGATCACCGCTCAGGAGTTCTGCCATTTCATTTCCGGTCGCTGCACGTTCACCCCGGACGACGGCGGCGAAACCCTGCACATACAAGGTGGCGACGCGCTGATGTTGCCGGCCAATACGCTCGGGATCTGGGACATCGAGGAAACCGTACGCAAGACCTATGTCCTGATTTTCTGACGCTTTGATCCTTTTGATTGCCTGCCAACAACAATAGTCAACACAGGAATCGATCCATGATCCGAAAGACCCTCGCACTCGCACCCTTGATGCTCGCCGTCTCCCTCGCTCAGGCGGCGGATACGGTCAAGGTTTACAACTGGTCCGACTACATCGCGCCGGACACCGCCAAGAACTTCGAAAAGGCCAGTGGCATTGGCGTTACCTACGACGTCTACGACAGCAACGAAACCCTTGATGGCAAGCTGATGACCGGCAAATCCGGTTACGACGTGGTGTTTCCGTCCAACCACTTCATGGCGCGGCAGATCGAGGGCGGGGCGCTGAAGAAGCTCGACAAGAGCCAGTTGCCGAACTGGAAGAACCTCAACCCGGTGTTGCTCAAGGCCTTGCAGACCAACGATCCGGGCAACGAACACGGCTTTCCGTACCTGTGGGGCAGCACAGGCATCGGCTACAACATCGCCAAGGTCAAGGCCGTGCTGGGTGATAACGCGCCAGTGGACTCCTGGGACTTGATCTTCAAACCCGAATACATGGAAAAGCTGCAGAAGTGTGGTGTCGCGATCCTCGACAACGGCCCGGAACTGCTGCCGGCAGCGCTCAACTACCTGGGTTTGCCGCATCACAGCAAGAACCCCGAGGACTACAAGAAAGCTGAAGCGCTGCTGATGAAAGTGCGGCCGTATGTCAGCTATTTCCATTCTTCGAAGTACACCAGCGACTTGGCCAATGGCGACATTTGCGTGGCCGTCGGTTTCTCCGGCGACATCCTGCAAGCGGAAAATCGTGCCAAAGAGGCGAAGAACGGCATCGAAATCGGCTACGAGATTCCCAAGGAAGGCGCCGCGATCTGGTTCGACATGGTCGCCATGCCCGCGGATGCGCCGGACGAGAAGGCCGGCTACGCCTTCATGAACTACCTGCTGCAGCCCGACGTGATGGCCGGCATCAGCAACTACGTGCATTACGCCAATGGCAACGAACAGGCTGACAGCCTGATCGATCCGGCGATCAAAAATGACACCAAGATTTATCCGAGCCCGGAAATGATGGGCAAACTGTTCGCACTGGAGGCGATGCCACTGAACATCGACCGGATCCGCACGCGGGTGTGGAACAAGATTCGCACCGGCAGCTGAAGAAAACAGGCGAGGGCGGTACCGCCCTCGCCTGAACAGGTGCTGTTGGGACAACTTGATATCAATACACTGGCGTTGCACTGATAAAGTGCAGCAAAGTGAGACGCTGCTAACAAAAAACAACTTACCGATATTTAATATTTAAATAATAAATCGTCAGACAATTAGGCAGGCTCACTGCACTTGCAAACTTCTTTCTGGCGCACGCGCTTTGTTTACGGGAGTTTCCCGGAACAGTTCAATTTGATCTCAAAAAAACGCTAGACGTTAGATTTCAAATTGTGTCAGGTTTCTTACGCCTTCATTGGGCGAGTGATAGGACAATCTCGCCAGAGGTTGTCGCTATCGGACAAAAACTGTTCCATTGCTATACAAGGAAGTGTGTTTATGTCGAAAGTAAAAGCTAACGCTATTGATACCGCCGAACAGGCTTTCCAGCTGGGCGCGGCGCCGCAACCTCTGGCAGCGACCAGCACGGCGTATAACCAGATCAATAGCTTCAGCCATCAGTACGATCGTGGCGGCAACCTCACGGTCAATGGCAAACCCTCCTTTTCCGTCGACCAGGCCGCAACCCAGTTGCTGCGCGACGGCGCTGCCTACCAGGACAAGGACGGCAGCGGCAAAATCGAACTCACCTACACGTTCCTGACTTCGGCATCGTCCAGCACGATGAACAAGCACGGGATCAGCGGGTTCAGTCAGTTCAGCGCTCAACAAAAAGCCCAGGCCGTGCTCGCCATGCAATCCTGGGCCGATGTGGCCAACGTGACCTTCACCGAGAAAGCCTCGGGCGGCGACGGCCACATGACCTTCGGTAACTACAGCAGCGGCCAGGATGGCGCTGCAGCGTTCGCTTATCTGCCAGGCACCGGCGCCGGTTACGACGGCACGTCGTGGTACCTGATCAACAGTGGCTATACGCAAAACAAAAACCCGGATCTGAACAACTACGGTCGTCAGACCCTGACTCACGAAATCGGCCATACCCTTGGCCTGGCGCACCCGGGCGACTACAACGCCGGCAACGGCAACCCGACCTACAACGACGCGACCTACGGCCAAGACACCCGCGGCTACAGCGTCATGAGTTACTGGAGCGAAAGCAATACCAGCCAGAACTTCAGCAAGGGCGGCGTGGAAGCCTATTCCTCCGGCCCGCTGATGGATGACATTGCCGCGATCCAGAAACTCTACGGCGCCAACATGACCACCCGTACCGGTGACACCACCTACGGCTTCAACTCCAACGCCGGTCGCGATTTCCTCAGCGCTTCGTCGTCGGCCGACAAGCTGGTGTTCTCGGTGTGGGATGCGGGCGGCAAGGACACCTTCGACTTCTCGGGTTTCACCCAGAACCAGAAGATCAACCTTAATGAAGCCTCGTTCTCCGACGTTGGCGGCCTGGTGGGCAACGTGTCCATCGCCAAAGGCGTCACCATCGAGAACGCGATCGGCGGCTCCGGCAACGATCTGCTGATCGGCAACAGTGTGGCCAACGAGCTCAAGGGCGGTGCCGGCAACGACATCCTCTACGGAGCCGGTGGTGCCGACAAGCTGTGGGGCGGCGCGGGTTCGGACACTTTTGTGTTCGCGGCCAGCTCTGACTCCAAGCCGGGTGCGATCGATCAGATCCTCGATTTCGTCAGCGGCCTGGACAAGATCGACCTGACCGGTATCACCAAAGGCGCCGGCCTGCACTTCGTCAGCGCCTTCACCGGTGCGGCGGGTGATGCAGTGCTGACGTCTTCGGGTGGCAACAGCCTGTTGTCGGTGGACTTCTCCGGTCACGGCGTAGCTGATTTCCAGGTCAGCACCGTTGGCCAGGCAGCCGCCAGCGACATCGTGGCGTAATGTGACAAGGGAAAGCGGCGCTTGATGCGCCGCTTTCTTCGCTTGCTTCGTCTCGCTGCGTGCGCAAGGCTACACGCCGGAGTGATATTTCCTATGATTCAAAACCTCTTTTCCCGCATGGCAGTCACCTGTTTCATGCCGATGCTGATGATGATTTCTGGAGAAACAACCATGGCAAGCAGCCTCAGACTCGAAGATCCATCGGTATTTGCCGGACACTGGCAAGCCACGCTGACCGCCGCCCATGACGCTCCAGAAGCGCAGGCGCTGCAAGACAAACCCTCCAATACCTGCGTAATCGACCTTGAGCCGAACCAGACGCTGGGCCATGGGGCTGATTGCCTGAGCGCATGGCTGCAAGAAAACGCCATCGGCTGGTTTCCCGATCCGGACGGTCTGTCCATCACCGGCAAGGAAGGCTCAAGAATCAAGTTCTTCGGCCGACAACATGACGGACTTTATTCCAGCACTTTGAAGTCGGGTCTGATCGTGACGCTCAAGCGTATCGAGCAATAACGCTGCCGTTAATGAACGAAGCGAATATAAAGAAGTACCCGAAAGTTATAAGTATTCGAAAAGTTGTTGTGAAAGTGTAAGCGGATACTTGCAAGTCATCTCTCGCAGGTAAGCGATATAACAATTGAGCGCTCGACATTGTTGGGCGAGCTCAATCATTTCAGGAATGATCAATGAACATGGCGAAGGCCCCAGCCACCGCTCCCTTATTCAAGGCATTGGGTGACTATAAAAGCATTCTGATCAGCGTCGGATGCTTTACCGCACTGATTAACGTGCTGATGCTGGTGCCCTCCATATATATGCTGCAGGTCTATGACCGAGTGTTGTCTTCGCAAAACGAGACCACCCTGGCGATGCTGTCGCTGATGGTCGTGGGTTTCTTTGCCTTCATCGGGCTGCTGGAAGTGGTGCGCAGCTTTATCGTGATCCGCATCGGCAGCCAGTTGGAGCGCCGTTTCAATCTGCGGGTCTATCAGGCGGCGTTCGAGCGCAACCTGTTCAAGGGCGAGGGCAACGCCGGGCAGTCGCTGGGCGACCTGACCCACATTCGCCAATTCGTCACCGGGCCCGCGCTGTTCGCGTTCTTCGATGCGCCGTGGTTTCCGGTCTATCTGTTCGTGATTTACCTGTTCAACGTCTGGCTCGGCGTGCTGGCCACGGCGGGGGCGCTGCTGCTGATCGCGCTGGCGTGCCTGAACGAATACATGACCAAAAAGCCGCTGGGCGAAGCTGCCGGTTACTCGCAGAAATCCAGCCAGTTGGCCACCAGCCATCTGCACAACGCTGAAACCATTCAAGCCATGGGCATGCTCGGCGCCTTGCGCAAGCGTTGGTTCCAGGTGCATTCGCGCTTCCTTGGCCTGCAAAACCAGGCCAGCGACACTGGCGCAGTCATCAGCTCATTGAGCAAGACCTTGCGTCTGTGCCTGCAATCGCTGGTGCTGGGCCTCGGCGCATTGCTGGTGATCAAGGGCGACATGACCGCCGGCATGATGATCGCCGGCTCCATCCTGATGGGCCGGGTACTGAGCCCGATCGACCAGTTGATCGCCGTATGGAAACAGTGGAGCGGGGCGAAGCTGGCTTACCGCCGCCTCGATGCGCTGCTGCAAGCCTTCCCGCCGAGCGATGACGCCATGGCGCTGCCGGCACCGAAAGGCCAGATCACCTTCGAACAAGTCAGCGCCGGTCCTCCGGGACAGCGTGCCGCGACCCTGCACATGGTCAATTTCAACCTGGCGGCCGGTGAAGTGCTGGGCGTGCTCGGTGCCTCCGGCTCAGGCAAATCGACCCTGGCACGGGTGCTGGTCGGCGTATGGCCGGCCCTCGGCGGCACAGTGCGCCTGGACGGCGCCGACATCCATCGCTGGAACCGCGATCAGCTCGGCCCATATATCGGCTATCTGCCGCAAGACATCGAATTGTTCAGCGGCAGCATCGCCGAGAACATCGCCCGCTTCAGTGAAGCTGATCCGCAAAAGGTCGTGGCGGCCGCGCAACAGGCCGGCGTACACGAACTGATCCTGCGCATGCCGCAAGGCTACGACACGCAACTGGGCGAGGACGGCAGCGGTTTGTCCGGCGGCCAGAAACAGCGCGTGGCACTGGCCCGTGCGCTATACGGCAACCCGAGCCTGGTGGTGCTGGACGAGCCGAACTCCAACCTCGACACCGTCGGCGAAGCCGCATTGTCCAGCGCGATCGTGCAACTCAAGGCCCAAGGCACCACCGTGGTGCTGGTGACTCACCGTTCTTCGGTACTGGCCCAGGCCGACAAGCTGTTGGTGCTCAACGACGGTCGCCTGCAAGCCTTCGGCCCGAGCCACGATGTGCTCAAAGCGTTGTCCGGCAATCCGCCCGGCAACTCGCCACAACAAAGCGAAAAACCTGCACAGGCACCGGCCGGGCTCAGCATGAGCCGACAGTATCAGCCGACGACAAGGAATTCGGGTGTATGAGCAGCGCGAACATGAACACGCAAAACGAAGTGACGATGGAGCACGCGTACATCACCGAGCGGCCGGAGCGCGATGCGAAGTTCTTCGCCCGCATGGGCTGGATTCTGGCACTGGTCGGCGCCGGCAGTTTCTTTACCTGGGCGGCGTTGGCGCCACTGGATCAAGGCATTCCGGTGCAAGGCACCGTGGTGGTGTCGGGCAAGCGCAAAGCAGTGCAGTCGATGAGCAGCGGCGTGGTCAGCCGGATTCTGGTACGCGAAGGCGAGATCGTGAAGCAGGGCCAGCCGCTGTTTCGCCTCGACCAGACCCAGGTCGCCGCCGACGTGCAGTCGTTGCAGGCGCAATACCGCATGGCCTGGGCCAGCCTGGCGCGCTGGCAGGCCGAGCGTGACAACCTCAAGCAAGTGACCTTTCCGGCAGAACTGAGCGACAACGCCGATCCGCGCCTGGCACTGGTGCTCGAAGGTCAACGGCAACTGTTCAGCAGCCGTCGCGAAGCGTTCGCCCGTGAGCAGGCCGCTCTACGCGCCAGTATTGAAGGCGCCACTGCACAACTGGCGGGCATGCGTCGCGCCCGTACTGATCTCAACGCCCAGGCCGACTCGCTGCAACAACAGTTGAGCAACCTGCAACCGCTGGCAGACAACGGCTACATCCCGCGTAACCGCTTGATGGAATACCAGCGCCAACTGTCGCAGGTGCAGCAGCAACTGGCCGAGAACACTGGCGAAAGTGGCCGGGTGGAGCAGGGCATCCTTGAATCGCGATTGAAACTGCAACAGCACGGCGAGGAATACCAGAAGGAAGTCCGCACCCAACTGGCCGACGCGCAACTGAAAAGCGTCACGCTGTCCGAGCAACTGACCTCCGCCGGTTTCGACCTGCAACACAGCGAAATCCTCGCCACCGCTGACGGCGTGGCGGTCAACCTCGGCGTGCACACCGAAGGCGCCGTGGTGCGTCAGGGCGAGACCCTGCTGGAAATTGTCCCGCAAGGCACGCGCCTGGAAGTCGAGGGGCACCTGCCGATCAACCTGATCGACAAGGTCGGCACCCACCTGCCGGTCGACATCCTGTTCACCGCGTTCAACCAGAGCAAGACGCCACGAGTGCCCGGCGAAGTCAGCCTGATTTCCGCCGACCAGATGGTCGACGAGAAAACCGGTGTGCCGTACTACGTGTTGCGCAGCAGCGTCAGCGATCAGGCCATGGAGAAACTCAACGGTCTGGTGATCAAGCCCGGCATGCCGGCGGAAATGTTCGTGCGCACTGGCGAACGTTCACTCCTCAACTACCTGTTCAAGCCGCTGCTCGACCGCGCCGGTTCCGCGTTGACCGAAGAATAAGGATGTTCGGCTGTATGAATAAGCTTTCCATGCTGGCGGCAGCGTTCGCGCTGCTCGCGGGCAACAGCGCAGTGGCGGCCATGGGGCCGTTCGAAATCTACGAACAGGCGTTGCGCAATGACCCGGTGTTCCTCGGGGCGATCAAGGAACGCGACGCAGGCCTCGAAAACCGTGCCATCGGCCGCGCCGGCCTGTTGCCGAAACTGGGTTACAACTACAACAAGGGTCGCAACTCGTCCAAGGCCACGTCCCTCGACGAACGCGCGCGCAACCGCACCGATGACCGCAACTACAGCAGTTACGGCTCGAGCCTGACCCTGCAGCAGCCGTTGCTCGACTACGAAGCCTACGCGGCGTATCGCAAGGGCGTGGCCCAGTCGCTGTTTGCCGATGAGAACTTTCGCGGCAAGAGCCAGGAACTGCTGGTTCGCGTACTGGATAACTACACCAAGGCCTTGTTTGCCCAGGATCAGATCGACATCGCGCAGGCCAAGAAGAAGGCGTACGAGCAGCAGTTCCAGCAAAACGAGCACATGTTCAAGCAGGGCGAGGGCACCCGCACCGACATCCTCGAAGCCGAGTCGCGTTACGAACTGGCGACCGCCGAGGAAATCGAGGCGCGCAACGAGCAGGACGCCGCGTTGCGGGAACTGGGCGCACTCGTCGGGGTGCCGGCGGTGGACATCAGTGATCTGGCGCCGCTGGATCAGAACTTCCAGACCTTCGCCCTGATGCCAGCCAACTACGACACCTGGCACGAACTGGCGATCAGCAACAACCCGAACCTTGCGTCCCAGCGTCAGGCCGTGGAAGTGGCGCGTTACGAAGTCGAGCGCAATCGCGCCGGGCATCTGCCGAAAGTCAGTGCCTACGCCACGATGCGCCAGAACGAGTCGGAAAGCGGCAACACCTATAACCAGCGTTACGAAACCAACACCATCGGTTTCGAAGTCAGCGTGCCGTTGTATGCCGGCGGCGGGGTATCAGCCTCGACCCGTCAGGCCAGCCGCACCATGGAGCAGGCCGAGTACGAACTGGACGGCAAGACCCGCGAGACGCTGATCGAATTGCGCCGCCAGTTCAGTGCCTGCCTTTCCGGAGTCAGCAAATTGCGCGCCTATCAAAAGGCCCTGACCTCGGCCGAAGCGCTGGTGGTGTCGACCAGGCAAAGCATTCTCGGCGGCGAGCGGACCAACCTCGACGCGCTGAACGCCGAGCAACAACTGTTTACCACCCGCCGCGACCTGGCCCAGGCACGCTATGACTACCTCATGGCCTGGACCAAATTGCATTACTACGCGGGCACCTTGAGCGAACAGGATCTGGCGCGGGTGGATGAGGCCTTCGGACAAGGCCCACGAACACAATGACGCTGTAGCGTTTACGCAAAAGCTTCAACCCAAAACAACAAAAAGAGTGGTGAACATGGACGTACGCATCAAGCCGATTTCGGTCGGCACCCTGCTGCTTGTGATTTCTGCAAACCCGGCCCAGGCTCAATACCTCGACGCCGGCAAACCCGGCGATCCCGCCAGTTGGCGCAGCGCCGAATTTCTGCGTGACTGGGGCCTGGGCCGGATGCAGGCCGATCAGGCCTACGCCGTCGGCATTACCGGCAAGGGCGTGAAGATCGGCGCGCTGGACTCCGGTTTCGACGCCGCCCATCCCGAATTCGCCAGCGACCGTTATCACCCGGTGCTGGCCAGCGGCAGCTACCTTGACGGCTCGCTGTTCAACGTCAACGGCACCCTCAACCCGAACAACGACTCCCACGGCACCCACGTGGTCGGCACCATGGGCGCGTCCCGCGATGGCACCGGCATGCATGGCGTGGCGTACAACGCGCAAATCTACGTCGGCAACACCAACAAGAACGACAGTTTTCTGTTCGGCCCCAATCCTGATCCGCGCTACTTCAAAGCGGTGTACGACGCCCTGGCCGATGCCGGCGTGCGGGCGATCAACAACAGTTGGGGCAGCCAGCCGCCGGATGTCAGCTACCGAACCCTCGCGGACCTGCACGCCGCGTACGCCCAGCACTGGAACAAAGGCACCTGGCTCGATGCGGCGGCGGACGTTTCCCGTCGCGGCGTGATCAACGTGTTCAGCGCCGGCAACAGTGGCTATCCGAACGCCAGCGTCCGCTCGGCGCTGCCGTACTTTCAGCCGGATCTGGAAGGCCACTGGCTGGCAGTCTCGGGACTCGATCAAAGCAATCAGCAGAAGTACAACCAGTGCGGGATCGCCAAGTATTGGTGCATCACCACGCCGGGGGCGAAAATCGACAGCACCATTCCCGACGGCGGTTATGCGATCAAGTCCGGCACGTCGATGGCCGCGCCGCATGCCACCGGGGCGCTGGCGCTGGTGATGGAACGTTATCCGTACATGAATAATCAGCAGGCGCTCGAAGTGCTGCTGACTACCGCCACCCAACTCGACGGTTCGGTGACCGACGCGCCCACCGAGCGAGTCGGCTGGGGCGTGGCCAACCTGTACCGGGCGATGCGCGGGCCAGGGCAGTTGCTTGGGGCGTTCGACGCTAATCTGGCGGCCGGGCAGAGCGATGTCTGGAGCAACGACATCAGCGACAAAGCACTGATCCAGCGCCAGAGCGAAGACCTCGCCGAGCACAGTGCCTGGCAGCAGACACTGCAAAGCAAAGGCTGGCAGAACGGCCTGCCGGCAGGGGCCACTCAGCAGGATCAGACCGATTACGCCGTGGGCATGGCCCATGATGCAGCGGCTTCCACTCGGGTTTATCAAGGCAGTTTGATCAAGTCCGGCGACGGGCGACTGATTCTGACCGGTAACAACAGCTATCGCGGGCCGACCACGGTCAATGGCGGCCTGCTGACGGTGAACGGTTCGCTGACCTCGGCCGTGACCGTCAATGACGGCGGCGCCCTCGGTGGTTCCGGGCGAATCGGCGCGTTGACCGCCAACAGTGGCGGCCGCGTGGCGCCGGGCAATTCCATCGGCACGTTGAACGTGGCCGGTGACGTGAGCTTTGCGCCGGGTTCGACTTACGCCGTGGAGTTGTCTCCCACCGGCAGCGACCGCATCGTCGCCGGCGGCACCGCGTCCATCAACGGCGCCACCGTGAGCCTATCGCTGGAAAACAGCCCGACCTTGCTCAGCACCACCGAGGCCAGAAGCCTGCTCGGCCAGCAGTACGACATTCTGCAAGCAGCCGGCGGCATTCAGGGTCGGTTCGGTGCGGTGCTGCCGGATTACCTGTTTATCGGTGGCCGCCTGGCCTACAGCGACAACGGTATTGGCTTGAATGTCGAGCGCAACGGGACATCCTTTGCCAGTGTCGGCCAGACCCCGAATCAGCGCGCCGTGGGCGCCGCCGTGGAAGGCATGGGGGCGGGCAATTCCGTGTACGAAAGCCTTCTTTTGTCGGCCACCGCCAGTGACGCCCAACAAGCCTTTCAACAGTTGAGCGGTGAAATCTACCCGGCCCTTGGCTCGGTGCTGATCAACGACAGTCGGCAATTGCGCGACGCCATCGGCGAACGCCTGCACGATGCCCAAGCCACGCAAAACAACGGCTGGATCAAGGCGTTGGGCGCGTGGGGCAGCACCGATTCGCGCCAGGACACCGCCAGTTACAGCACCTCCATTGGTGGCTTGCTGGCCGGTGTCGACGGCGCGCTGGACCAGCAAACCCGCATCGGTCTGGTCACCGGTTACAGCGACAGTTCGCTGAGCATGGGCTCGGGCACGCATTCCTCGGCCAAGGTCGACAGCTATCACCTCGGCGCCTACGCCGGACACGACATCGGTGCCTGGCGTCTGAGCACCGGCGCCGCTTACAGCTGGCATCGCGCCGATGTGAAACGTGATTTGCAGTACGGCGACTTCAGCGCCAGGCAGAAAGCCAAGGTCGATGCCGCCACCACTCAGGTATTCGGCGAGGCAGCTTATCGGCTGAACCTGCAACCGCTGGCCCTGGAGCCGTTCGCCAACCTGGCCTACGTACACCTCGACACCGACGGCTTCACCGAGAAGGGCGACGCCGCCGCGCTGGACAGCGGCGACGATCAGCGCGACGCAGTGTTGAGCACCCTCGGCGTGCGGGCGATCAAGACCTTTGACCTGCCGTCTGCGCAGAAGCTGGAAGTGAGCGGCCATCTGGGCTGGCAGCACAGCCTGACCGACATCAACTCCGAACAGCATTTGCGCTTCGCCAGCGGCAGTACGCCGTACACGGTCGAAAGCTCGCCACTGGTGCGCGACGCTGCGCAGCTCGGCGTGCAGGCCAGCCTGGCGCTGACCCGCGACATGCGGATCAACCTCGATTACACCGGGCAACTGGCCAGCCGCGAGAAGCAGCACGGTGTGGGCCTGAGCCTGAACTGGCAGTTCTGACTCACCGAGAGATGATCGTTCCCACGCTCCCGCGTGGGAATGCAGACCGTGACGCTCCGCGTCACTGGACGCGGAGCGTCCCTAGAGGCATTCCCACGCAGAGCGTGGGAACGATCACGTCAACGATCACTTCAATAGACGGATTTTTCGCAACATCACTAAGGAAGGTCGCCGGATGAAAAACAACAACACACCCGCGCAATCGGGTGGATGCTTTCGCCTGAAAACTCTCAATTTCGCTTTGCTCTGCGCGCTGGCCACCTGGGGCAGCGCACACGCCGCGCCCTACGTGGAAAGCGGCCGGTCAGGGGATCCGGGCAGTTGGCGCAGCGCCGAATTCCAGGCCGACTGGGGCCTGGGCGCCATCGGTGCGGATTACGCCTACGCCGCCGGCTACACCGGCAAAGGCGTGAAACTGGGAATTTTCGACCAGCCGGTCTACGCCGCGCATCCGGAGTTTTCCGGTAGCAACAAGGTCGTCACCCTGGTTACCTCGGGGATCCGCGAATACACCGACCCGTACATCCCGGTCAAAGCCGGGGACGCGTTCCGCTATGACGGTTCGCCCTCGGTCGGTTCCGACGGCAAGCTCGGCGCCCACGGCACCCACGTCGGCGGTATTGCCGCCGGCAGCCGTGACGGCGGGCCGATGCATGGTGTGGCGTTCGGCGCGCAGATCATCAGCGCCGACAACGGCGACCCGGGCCCGGAAGACGGCATCGTGCTCGGCAATGACGGCGCGGTGTACAAGGCCGGCTGGGATGCGCTGATCGCCAGCGGCGCACGGATCATCAACAACAGCTGGGGCATCGGCATCACCGACCGCTTCGACCTCGGCGGCCGTGACCCGGCGTATCCGCATTTCACCGTCAACGACGCGCAAGTGCAGTTCAACGAAATCCGCACACTGCTGGGCACCAGACCCGGCGGCGCCTACGACGGCGCAATCGCTGCCGCACGCAGCGGAATCGTGACGATTTTCGCAGCGGGCAACGACTACAACCTGAACAACCCGGACGCCATTGCCGGCCTCGGTTATTTCGTGCCGGATATCGCGCCGAACTGGATCACCGTCGCCGCCCTGCAAAAGAACCCGGATCTGGCCAGTGCCAATCCGTACATCATGAGTACGTTCTCTTCGCGTTGCGGCTACACCGCGAGTTTCTGCGTCTCGGCACCGGGTACGAAAATCTTCAGCTCGATCATCGAAGGCACCAACGCCGATAACCTGACCACCGGCTACAAGAACTACAACGGCACCTCGATGGCCGCGCCGCACGTGGCCGGCTCCATCGCCGTGCTGATGGAGCGCTTCCCGTACATGTCCGGCGATCAGGTCGCCAGCGTATTGCGCACCACTGCGACCGACCTCGGCGCACCGGGCATCGACGCCCTGTATGGCTGGGGCATGATCAACTTGCGCAAGGGCATCGACGGCCCGGCGATGTTCGTCACCGAGCAGGACATTCCCGAAGAGTTCCGCATCCAGGGCGCTTACGGTTCCGGCCAGTTCGTGGCCGATCTGCCGGGCATCGGCGCGATCATCGATGCGGGCAAGCCCACCGAGCGCGTGTGCAACGACATCACCTGCGGGCTCGACACCTGGCGCAACGACATCTCCGGCCATGGCGGTCTGACCAAGCAAGGCATCGGCACTCTGGTGCTGACCGGCAACAACACCTACAGCGGCCCGACTCTGGTCAATCAGGGTCGACTGGCAATCAATGGCTCGCTGCAATCGGCGGTGACGGTCAATGACGGCGGTATTCTCGGCGGTAACGGCCGGATCGCCGCGCTGACCGCCAACCGCGGCGGCACCGTGGCGCCGGGCAATTCCATCGGCACCCTGAACGTGGCCGGTGATGTGACCTTCGCGCCGGGTTCGACCTATGCGGTGGAAGTGTCGCCGACCAGCAGCGACCGCATCGTCGCCGGCGGCAAAGCGGTGATCGAAGGCGCAACCGTGACCATGTCGCTGGAAAACAGCCCGACGCTGTTGACCACGGGCGAAGTGAAAAGCCTGCTCGGCACCCGGTTCAACATCTTGCAGGCAGCGGGCGGGATTGAAGGTCAGTTCGGACAAGTGTTGCCCGACTACGCGTTCCTCGGCGGTACCCTGGCTTACTCGGCGAGCGGTGTGCAACTGGACGTCGGACGTAACGGCGCCTCGTTCGCCAGCGTTGGCCTGACCCCGAACCAGCGCGCGGTCGGTGCTGCCGCCGAGCGCCTCGGCGCCGGCAATGCGTTGTTCGAAACCCTGTTGCTGTTGCCGTCGGCGGCCGCTGCGCAGGATGCCTTCCAGCAACTGTCCGGCGAGATTCACCCGGCCATCGGCACGCTGCTGATCAACGACAGCCGCTACCTGCGCGATGCCGTGGGCGAACGTCTGCGTGAACGGGATGTGTTTGATGCCAATGCACCAACCGACGATCGCAGCAATGCCTGGGTCAAAGTGCTGGGTTCATGGGGCAAGAGCGATGGCGGATCGAAATACGCCGATTCCACCAGCTCCATCGGCGGCCTGCTGGCCGGCGTCGACGGCTTGATCGCTGAAGATACCCGTCTGGGTTTCGTTACCGGTTATAGCGACAGCTCGTTGAGCATGGGCGAGGGGACGCATTCGTCCGCGTCGGTCGATAGCTATCACTTGGGTGCATACCTGGGACATCAGATCGATGCGCTGCGTCTGACCGTCGGTGCGGCCTACAGCTGGCATCGCATCGACGTCAAACGTGACCTGCAGTTCGGCGGCGTCAGCGGCAAACAGAAAACCAAGCGCGATGCGACCACCGCGCAAGTGTTCACCGAAGCGGCCTACGACCTGGGCCTGCAACCGATGAACCTGGAGCCGTTCGCCAATCTGGCCTACGTGCACCTCGACAGCGACAGCTTCACCGAGAAGGGTGATGCCGCCGCACTGAAAGGCGGTGAAGACAACCGCGACGTGGTGTTGTCGACCCTCGGTGTGCGGGCCAAACGTACCTTTGCCCTGTCGGAGAAACACCAGCTGGAACTGGGCGCAAGCCTGGGCTGGCAGCACAACTTGAGCAGCGTGGACTCCGACAGTCACTTGGCTTTCGTCAATGGCAACAGTGCGTTCACCGTGCAAAGTGTGTCGATGGATCGGGATGCAGCGGTGGTCGGCGTGCGCGCCGGGCTGGCGCTCAATCGCGATGTCCGGGTCAACCTGGACTACAACGGGCTGATCGGCTCCAACGAAAAGGATCACGGTGTGGGCCTGACGCTGGACTGGCAGTTCTAGGGTGTAACGGCAGTTCTTCAGAGAACTGCCGTTTTTGAAAGGAAGAGAGAGCACAACATGGGACTGTTCGATTACAAAAATGCCGACGGCAAAGCGCTGTACAGCGATGCCATCGCCCTGACGCTGTATGCCTACACGCCGACCGGGCAGGCTTTGCCCGGCACCGGCTGGAAGCCGATCGGCGCCACGGCGCTGGGCTATCAGGGCAAGGTCGGGGAGCAGGGCACGTTCTTCGGCGAGAAGGACGGCTTCACCAGTGCCGAAGCCGAAGTGCTCGGCAAGCACGACGCCGCGGGCAAGCTGATCGGCATCGGTGTGGCCTTCCGGGGCACCGGCGGGCTGGGTTACAGCGACACTTTTGGCGACATGAAAAACAATCTGCTGGCCGCCATCGGCCCGACGGATTACGCCACCCAGTACGCGAAAAACGCCTTCGACAATCTGCTCGAATCGGTGGCTGCTTTCGCCGTCGCCCATGGCATCGCGGCCAGGGACGTGTTGATCAGCGGCCACAGCCTCGGCGGCCTCGGGGTCAACAGCGTAGCGGAGTTGAGCGCGAGTCACTGGGGCGGGTTCTTCAAGGACGCCAACTACATTTCGTTCGCCTCGCCGACCCAGAGCAGCACCGGCACCAACGTGCTGAACATCGGTTATGAGAATGATCCGGTGTTCCGCGTGCTCGACGGCACCACGTTCAGTACCGCGTCGATGGGCAAGCACGACAAACCGCACGATTCGACCACCGACAACATCGTCAACTTCAATGACAACTACGCGTCCACCGCGCAGAACCTGGTGCCTTTCAGCATCGCCAATCCGCTGAACTGGTCGGCCCACAGCTCGCTGGGGTATGCCGACGGCCTGAATCGGGTGATCGCGTCGAAGTTCTACGGCCTGACGCACAAGGATTCGACGATCATCGTCTCCAACCTTGAGGAAGCGTCGCGGGGCAAGACCTGGGTCGAGGATCTGGGCCGCAGCGGCGAGCCGCACACCGGCAGTACCTTCATCATCGGCACCGACAGCGGCGACTGGCTAAAGGGCGGGGCGGGCAACGACTTTCTGGAAGGCCTGGGTGGCGATGACCGTTTCCGTGACGATGGCGGTTTCAACATCCTTCTCGGTGGTCAGGGTCACAACACCTTCGAACTGCAAAAGCCGTTGCAGAACTTCAGCTTCGCCAACGACGGCGACGGCACGCTGTACGTGCGTGACGCCTACGGCGGCATCAGCATGACCCGCGACATCGGCGCGCTGGTGAGCAAGGAGTCGGGGTCGTGGTGGGGCAGCAAGGACATCACCTGGACCGTCACTGCCAAAGGCCTGGCCAACGGTTCCGAACTGACTCAGTACAACCACTCGCTCAGCGGCGGCGCGATGGGCGACACCCTCAAAGCCACCGCTGACGGCGACTGGCTGTTCGGCTTGGGCGGCAACGATCACCTGCAAAGCGACAAGGCCCACGTGACCTTCGTCGGCGGCGCCGGCAATGACGTGATGAGCGCGGTGGGTGGCAACAATACCTTCCTGTTCAGCGGCGCGTTTGGCTTCGACGCGATCAATGGCTACCAGGGCAGCGACAAACTGGTGTTCATGGGCGTCGAAGGCGCAGGGCAGGGCTACGACTACAAGCAACACGCGTCGCAGTCCGGAAGCGATACCGTGCTGAAGATTGGCGATTTTGCCGTGACGCTGGTCGGGGTCGGTGTGGCTAATCTGTCGGATTCGAGTTTCGTCTTCGCCTGACAAACCTTGTGGGAGCGAAGAGGGCGTGTCAGTCACCCAACCGGTAACTGACAGACTGCGATCGCGAGCAAGTCGAATCGTCGCACCGTCGCTCCCACATTGTGACTGTGTAGTAAATGCTCCGGGGCGCCTCGGGAGGGGCGTTCTGGTTGTGAGCTATCTCTGAACAATTCCAACAAAAAGAGAGGCAACAGCAATGGGTGTGTATGACTACAAGAATTTCGGTACGGCGGACTCCAAGGCGCTGTTCAGCGACGCCATGGCCATCACGCTGTATTCCTACCACAACCTCGATAACGGCTTTGCCGTCGGTTATCAGCACAACGGCTTCGGCCTCGGTTTGCCGGCCACGCTGGTGACCGCGCTGATCGGCGGTACGGATTCCCAGGGGGTGATCCCTGGCATTCCGTGGAACCCCGACTCGGAAAAAGCCGCGCTTGATGCGGTGAAAAAAGCCGGTTGGACCCCGATCACCGCCTCGCAACTGGGTTACGAGGGCAAGACCGATGCCCGCGGCACCTTCTTCGGCGAAAAGGCCGGCTACACCAGCGCCCAAGTGGAAATCCTCGGCAAATACGACGCTCAGGGCCATCTCACCGAGATCGGCATCGCCTTTCGCGGCACCAGCGGCCCACGGGAAATCCTGATCGGTGACTCGATCGGTGACGTGATCAACGACTTGCTCGCCGCATTCGGGCCCAAGGATTACGCCAGAAACTACGTCGGCGAAGCTTTCGGCAACCTGATGAACGATGTGGTGGCGTTCGCCAAGGCCCATGGCCTGACCGGCAAGGACGTGCTGGTCAGCGGTCACAGCCTGGGCGGGCTGGCGGTCAACAGCATGGCGGATTTGAGCACCAGCAAATGGGGCGGGTTCTTCCAGGATTCCAACTACATCGCCTACGCCTCGCCGACCCAAAGCAGCACCGACAAGGTGCTCAACGTCGGCTACGAAAACGACCCGGTGTTCCGCGCCCTCGACGGCTCGACCTTCACCGGTGCATCCCTCGGCGTGCACGACGCGCCCAAGGAGTCGGCGACCGATAACATCGTCAGCTTCAACGACCACTACGCCTCGGCGGCGTGGAACGTGCTGCCGTTCTCGATCATCAACATTCCGACCTGGATCTCGCACCTGCCGACCGCTTATGGGGATGGCATGAACCGGGTGATCGAGTCGAAGTTCTACGACCTGACCAGCAAGGACTCGACGATCATCGTCGCCAACCTGTCGGACCCGGCGCGGGCCAGCACTTGGGTACAGGACCTGAACCGCAACGCCGAAACCCACAAGGGCAGCACGTTCATCATCGGCAGCGACGGCAACGACCTGATCCAGGGCGGCAGCGGCAACGATTATCTGGAAGGCCGCGCCGGCAACGACACGTTCCGCGATGGCGGGGGCTACAACATTCTGCTCGGCGGCTCGGGCAACAACACTCTGGAGTTGCAGAAGTCGGTCAATACCTACGACTTCGCCAACGACGGCGTCGGCAACCTGTACATCCGCGATGCCAACGGCGGCATCAGCATCACCCGCGATATCGGCAGCATCGTCACCAAGGAGCCGGGTTTTCTCTGGGGCCTGTTCAAGGATGACGTGACCCACAGCGTCACCGCGACCGGTTTGAAGGTCGGCAACAATGTCACTCAGTACGAGTCGAGCGTGAAAGGCACCGGCGGCGCCGACACCCTCAAGGCCAAGGCCAGCGGTGACTGGCTGTTCGGCCTTGACGGCAACGATCACTTGATTGGCGGAGCGGGCAACGACGTGTTCGTCGGCGGCGCCGGCAATGACCTGATGGAGTCGGGCGGCGGGGCGGATACCTTCCTGTTCAGCGGCGCGTTCGGTCAGGATCGCGTGTTGGGTTACACCGCCAATGACAAACTGGTGTTCCTCGGCGTGCAGGGGGTGCTGCCGGGCGACGACTTCCGCGCCCATGCCACGGCGGTGGGACAGGATACGGTGCTGAAATTCGGCGCTGATTCGGTGACGCTGGTCGGGGTTGCATTGAACAGCTTGAGTGCCGACGGGATTGTGATCGCCTGACGGCAAGCGTGGGGAGGGAGCAAGCTCTCTCCCCATCAAACCTTCCTATATCGAAAGTGACTCACCCGCCATTCCCTGACTCCAATCCCTGCACCAACAGGAAATGCGGCCTAAAGTCATGACGGCAACGTTCGTCATCCAAAGGCCGCCAACGAGTACAGGAGATTCACACGTGAAAGGTTTCAAGAGGTTTATCGGTATGACGGGACTGGCGCTGCTGTCGGCCAATGCCTGGGCCGATCTGCCTCACAGCTCGATTCTGAGCCGCTATGGCGTCACCACCGATCAACTGCCAAAACCGGCCGACAGTGACGACGTCAAACCCGTTGAAGAGAAAAGCCGCTTTTACATCCAGCCCGAACAACCGTTCGTGACGATTCGCATCGGCGAAGACCATGAACCGGAAATGACCGGTAACCTGAGCATCGACCGCATGGCGCAGCAGGAACGCCAACGTTGCCAGCGCTTGCAGGAAGAAATGGTCCGGCGCGGCGAGCGAGCGTTGAACTGCGATGGCTCCATCCCGGGCATGGCGTTACCCCGCTGACAAATGCAAAAAAGGCTGCGCTCCAACAGGAACGCAGCCTTTTTTGATGGGGTCGCGGTCAGTCTTCCTTGCGCACCGTGGCTACTTCGTCTGCACGTACACGCACCTTGGCGCCGGAAATATCCTTGAACTCATAGAAGCCATCCTCGGTTTTGGTGTCGGGCATGTCTTCGGTCAGGTATTGGGTGCCGTTCTGCAAGGTGACCACCGTCTGGGTAGAGCAGCCGGCCAGTGCCAACAGCGCCGCAACAGCCAACGGGATCCCGAGAGTCTTGATTTTCATAAGCAGCATTCCTGTTCATTTCGACCAATGTCGGCCTCTAACGCGGTTGGTGCCATTGCGCCCGGAAAAGTTCGATGGCCACCTGAAAAAAACCACACCGGAGGTGCCACTGATCTTTTTCCGTTTGCACCTGCGGGGGCAGGCTGGTATCTGTACGCATAACCAGTACTCGCTTGCCATGGCCCCGAATTCACCGTGACTGCCAATCCCCTCGACGACCCGTTCTATTACCTCAACAACTTCCGCCAGGTGCTTGATTGGCTTGAGCTTCGCTACGCCGACGTCATGAGCGAAGCGGAGCACGCCTTCATCCACGACTTCAAGGCACTGCCGCGCGGATCCCAGGGGTTGCTGGTGCGGATGGTCATGCGCAAGGGCGTGCATTTTCGCGCCGGCAAGCTGAATTATCCGGAAATAGGCGACATCGCCGAGGCGGCGCAACCGCTGCTGGAGCATGGCTGGCTCGATGAGCAGGCGCCGTTGGCGATGGCGGATCTGTTCGAGGTGTTGCTCAAGGCCGAGATCCTGCAAGCCTTCGGCCCGGCCATCGACCAGCCACGAGGCAAGAAAGTCGACTGGCTGCCGCTGCTGCACGAACAATTTCCCGAACCCCGCAGTTTCAGGCAGTGGTGCCCGACGCTGGCGGATCGGCTGTTCAGCCTGACGCTGATGCAGCTGTGCGACCGTTTTCGCCTGATGTTCTTCGGCAACCTGTATCAGGACTGGTCGGAGTTCGTGCTCGCCGACCTTGGCATCTTCACCTACGAAAAAGTCGAATTCAGCGCCGACTCCCGGGGCCTGCGTAGTCGTGCCGACGTCGATGCCTGTCTGTTTCTGCATGACTGCCAGTTGTATTTCGAGGCCGGCGAGCCGCTGGAGCCGATCGTCGAACAGGTCGCGGCGCTGCATTTCGACAACCCGTGGCTGCAACGCCGACGCGGCAAGCTGTTGTTCCAGATCGGCCAATACTGCGAGCGCATCGGCGAATTCGCCCTGGCCCTTAGGATCTATCGCGATTGCGCCTATCCCGGCGCCCGATTGCGGATGATCCGCGTGCTGGAGCGCAGCGCCGAATATGCGTTGGCGCTGGAACTGGCGGTGATTGCCGAGCAAGCGCCGGAAACCGCTACCGAACAGCAGGGCCTGCAACGGCTGTTGCCGCGCTTGCGGCGCAAGCTCGGCGGGCCACCGATCAAACGCACAGCGCCCGGTCTGGTGGAACGGCTGGATCTGCACCTGCCGCGTCTGGATCCGGCGTTGTCGGTGGAATATCACGTTCAGGCGCACCTGCACGAAGAAACGGGCCCGGTGCATTACGTGGAAAACAGCCTGATCAATTCATTGTTCGGCCTACTGTGCTGGCCGGCGATCTTCGCGCCATTGCCGGGCGCGTTCTTTCACCCGTTTCAGCGCGGGCCGGTGGATCTGCTCAACGAGGACTTCCAGCTGCGTCGTGCGCAGCTGTTTCAGGCCTGTCTGGCCGAACTCGACGATGGCCGCTATGCCGACACCATCCGCGCGCGGTTCGCCGCCAAATGGGGCGTGCAGTCGCCGTTCGTATTCTGGGGCGCGCTCAATGAAGAGCTGCTGGAGCAGGCGCTGGCCTGTCTGCCGGCCGAACACCTCAAGCACTGGTTCAGCCGTCTGCTGCTGGACATCAAGGCCAATCGCGCCGGCATGCCCGACCTGATCCAGTTCTGGCCGCAGCACAATACCTACCGGATGATCGAAGTCAAAGGCCCGGGCGATCGCTTGCAGGACAACCAATTGCGCTGGCTGGAGTTCTGCCATACGCACCGGATGCCGGTCGCCGTGTGTTACGTGCAATGGGCGGAGCAGGGCGCTTGAGCTACAGCATCGCGGTGCGGGCGTTGTGCGAATTCACCGCCAAAACCGGTGACCTCGACTTGCGCTTCACCCCGTCACCGACCGCGCTGGAGGGGATTGCCGGGCATCGTACGGTGGCGTCCCGGCGCAACGACGCTTACCAGAGCGAAGTGGCGCTGGAGGGCGCATTCGGGCCATTGAAGGTCAAGGGCAGGGCGGACGGCTACGACCCGACGCAGAACTGCCTGGAAGAAGTCAAAACCTACCGCGGCGACTTGAGCAAACAACCGGCCAATCATCGTTCACTGCATTGGGCCCAGGCGAAAATCTATGGCTGGTTGATGTGCTGTCGATTGCAGCTTGAGCAGATCAATCTGGCGCTGGTGTATTTCGACATCGTCACGGAAAAGGAAACCTGTCTGGTCGAGGCGTTCAGCGCCGAAGCGCTGCGGCAGTTCTTCGAACGACAGTGCGGTTTGTTTCTGGCGTGGGCCGAACAGGAAATGGCCCACCGCGAAGCGCGCAACCATGCGGCGCAGCAGTTGGGTTTTCCCCATGCCGCCTTTCGCCCCGGCCAGCGTCACCTCGCCGAATCGGTGTTCAAGGCTGTCAGCACCGGCCGCTGTCTGATGGCTCAGGCGCCGACCGGGATCGGCAAGACACTCGGTACCCTGTTTCCGATGCTCAAGGCGTTGGCGCCGCGGCAACTGGACAAGGTTTACTTCCTCACCGCCAAGACACCCGGACGCAAACTGGCGCTGGATGCGGCGCAAGTGCTGTTCGATCACAGCGCAACCCTGCCCCTGCGGGTGCTGGAAATGGTCGCCCGGGACAAGGCCTGCGAACACCCGGACAAGGCTTGCCACGGCGAATCCTGCCCGTTGGCCCAGGGTTTTTACGACCGTTTGCCCGCTGCCCGCGAAGCCGCCAGCCAATTGCGCCTGCTGGATCAGGCTGCACTGCGGGACGTCGCCGCGCAGCACGCGGTGTGTCCTTACTACCTGAGCCAGGAAATGGCCCGCTGGGCCGACGTGGTGGTGGCCGACTACAACTACTACTTTGACTTCAGCGCGCTGCTGTTTGGCCTGGCCCAGTTCAATCAATGGAACGTCGCCGTGCTGGTGGACGAGTCGCACAACCTGGTCGAACGCGGTCGGCAGATGTACAGCGCCACTCTCGATCAGGCGACACTGGGCAGCGTGCGCAAAACCGCGCCCGAGGCCTTGAAGAAGTCGCTGCAGCGGGTCAACCGTGAATGGAACGCCCTGCACAATGACCAGTTGGCGCCGTATCAGGCCTACGACAAGGCGCCGGAAAAACTGCTGCAGGCGCTTTCTTCCTGCACGGCGAGTATCGGCGACTACCTCAACGATCACCCGCAAGGGCTCGACAGCGCGTTGCAGAACTTCTATTTCGAGATGCTGCAGTTCGGCCGGGTAGCAGAGCTGTTCGACGCGCATTACCTGTTCGACATCAGCAAACGCGACCTCGAGCGCAAGCGACCGTTATCGCAGCTGTGCCTGCGCAACGTGGTGCCGGCGGCGTTCATCGGCCCGCGCCTGAGTGCGGCGCGCAGCAGCGTGCTGTTTTCCGCAACCCTCAGCCCGCGCCACTATTACGCCGACTTGCTCGGCACGCCGGCCGCCACCGTCTGGATCGATGTCGAATCGCCGTTCAGCGCCGAACAATTGCAGGTGCGGATCGTCAGCCGGATTTCCACCCGTTTCACGCACCGTCAGGCATCGCTGGAGCCGATTGTCGAGCTGATCGCCCGCCAGTTCAGTGAGCGTCCGGGCAACTACCTGGCGTTCTTCAGCAGTTTCGATTACCTGCAACAGGTCGCGCAGTTGCTCGCCGAGCGGCACCCGCACATCACCCGCTGGCAGCAATCCCGGGGCATGACCGAAGGCGCGCGGCAGGACTTTCTCGATCAATTCACCGCCGACAGCCAGGGCGTCGGTTTTGCCGTGCTCGGCGGCGCGTTCGGTGAAGGCATCGATCTGCCCGGCGCACGGCTGATTGGCGCATTCATCGCCACCCTCGGGCTGGCCCAGCTCAATCCGGTCAATGAACAGATGAAGCGGCGCATGGCCGCGATCTTCGGTGCCGGTTACGACTACACCTACCTGTTCCCCGGCGTGCAGAAAGTGGTGCAGGCCGCCGGGCGGGTGATCCGTACCCAGCAGGATCGCGGCGTGGTGATGCTGATCGATGATCGCTTTGCCGAAAGTCGCATCCGCCAATTGCTGCCACGCTGGTGGCACCTCGATCTCGCAGAAGCACCTTTCCAATCCGCCGGTTTGCCGCATACTCCGGTGATTGAAAAACTGTTTTGAGCCAAGCCTGATGAGCGAGAACAAGAAGTCCGCTGCAATTGAAGACATGCGCTTTCGTTTGCTGATCGATGCGGTGGTCGATTATGCGATCTACATGATCGACCCCGATGGCATCATCACCAGCTGGAACTCCGGCGCCAAACGCTTCAAGGGATACGAAGAATCGGAAATCCTCGGCGAACACTTTTCCCGTTTCTACACCGATGAAGACCGCGCAAAAGGTTTGCCGCAGCGAGCGCTGGACACGGCGATCCGCGAAGGCCGGTTCGAGGGTGAAGGCTGGCGGGTCCGCAAGGACGGCACGCACTTCTGGTGCCACGTAGTGATCGATCCGATTTTCAGCCCGGGCGGGCAACTGCTCGGGTTTGCCAAGATCACCCGCGACCTGACCGACCGCAAGATGGCCGAAGAAACCCTCAAGCAGAGCGAACAACAGTTCCGCCTGTTGGTGCAGGGCGTCACCGACTATGCGATCTACATGCTCAGCCCCGAAGGCCGGGTGACCAACTGGAACCCCGGTGCCCAGCGAATCAAGGGATACAAGCCGGATGAAGTGATCGGCAAGCATTTCTCGATGTTCTACACCCCGCAAGACCGTGAGGCGGGTGAACCCCAGCGCGCCCTGGAAACCGCGGTAAGCGAAGGCCGTTTCGAGAACAGGAGCTGGCGCCTGCGCAAGGACGGCACGCGGTTTCTGGCGCATGTGGTGGTCGATGCGATTCGCGGCGACACCGGCACCTTGCTCGGCTTTGCCAAGATTACCCGCGACGTCACCGAAGCTACCGAAGCGCAGCAGGCCCTGGAGAAAACCCGTGAAGCGCTGTTCCAGGCGCAGAAAATGCAGGCCATCGGCCAACTCAGCGGCGGCATTGCCCATGACTTCAACAATTTGCTGACGGTGATTCTCGGCAACCTGGAAATCGTGCGCAAACGCCTGGGCGAGGACCCTAAAGTCAGCCGTCTGCTGGAAAACGCCACGCAGGGCGCATTGCGCGGCGTTTCGCTGACCCAACGCATGCTGGCTTTCGCCCGGCGTCAGGAGCTCAAGACCGAACCGATCGAAATCCCGAAACTGGTGCAGGGCATCACTGGGCTATTGCGCAGTTCGCTGGGGCCGGGGATCCGCATCGAAACTCTATTCCCCGATGATCTGCAAGCCGTGTTGGCTGACAGCAACCAGCTCGAACTGGCGGTGCTTAACCTGGCGACCAACGCCCGCGACGCCATGCCCGATGGCGGAAGCGTCATCATCCGTGCCGAGCCAGAAGTTGTGCTCGAACAAAACGACTCGACCATGACGGCCGGGCGTTACGTCTGCCTGAGGGTGATCGATACCGGTGAAGGCATGGACGCTGACACGCTGGCATCGGCGACCGATCCGTTTTTCACCACCAAAGGCCTGGGCAAAGGCACCGGGCTTGGGTTGTCGATGGTCCACGGCTTCATCGAACAACTGGGCGGGCGATTCATTCTGAAAAGTACCAAGGGGCAGGGTACGACCGCTGAGCTGTGGTTGCCGGTAGCCATCGACAGCGTCGCCGCCACACCGCATGCCCCGGTTTTGTCCACCGACACGGTGCCACGCCTCAGCGTGCTGGTAGTGGATGATGACAGTCTGGTGCTCACCAGCACCGTCCTGTTGCTGGAAGACCTTGGCCATCGGGTAATCGGCGCCACTTCCGGCGCCCAGGCGCTGGAACTGTTCGATCAGGGCCAGGTGATCGACCTGATGATCACCGACATGGCCATGCCACAGATGAGCGGCGCACAACTGGCTCACGCCGTACGCATGCTCAAGCCGGATCTGCCGATCATCCTCGCCACCGGTTATGCCGAGCGCCTCGAAGGCTTTGCAGCCGGCTTGCCACGACTGTCGAAACCGTTCAATCAACTGAATCTGATGGAGATCATTGCCCGGTCGATGAAGTGAATCGGGGCAATCGAGCTGAACTTGTCCGGGACGTGGCGCCTCCAAACGCTTTGTCCTGGAGCGCTCTACCGTGCCACGCATATTGACCGAGCCGACCGCCGAAGAAACCCTGAACGAACATAACGCCAAAATGTTCGGCTCACCCAAGGAGCGGCTGGATTTCTACCGACGGGAAATCCAGTACGAAACCAGCATCCTGGCCAATCGAACCGACGCCTACCTGGCGGCGCAATCGTTTCTGGTGATTGCCTTCGCGTCCTGCATGGCCAACCTCAACCCCGAGTGGGGCAAGTTGTTCACGCTGGTGGTGCCACCGTTCCTGGCCTTGCTTGGCATGCTCAGTTCGCTCAATGCCTGGCCGGGGATTCGTGCCGCTTACGACATCATCGATCATTGGCATTTCAAACAGAGTGAATTGCTGCGCAGCGAACCCCTGATGGGGCTGGCTTATGACGAATCGCCTTTGTTCAGTGAGATGGAATCGAGCCACAAGGGCTATCGCAAGTCACTGCTGTTTTCCATTCGAACGCCGTGGATCTTTGCCACGTTCTGGATGTTGCTCGGCACGTATGCCATCTACATTCAGGTGACCAACCCGGGAAGCTGAAGCAGCACCGCGCTCAAGAGCGGTCTGTCGACTTGTCCGGCTGTTTACGCTGCTCGTAGCGGGCGAGGATCGGCTGGGTGCTGACGCCGTGCAGCAGAATGCTCAGCGCCACCACCGACAGGGTCAGGTCGGTACACAGCGTGCCCACGCTGTTGTCCAGTCCATGGTTCAGCGCATAGAAAAGGTAGAACAGACTGCCGATGCCTCGAATGCCGAACCAGCCGATCAACAACCGTTGGCGCCCCGCGAGTAGCGATCCCCATGGCATCAACGCTACGCAAACGGGGCGAATCACACAAAACAGTACGCCGCCGACCAGCAACGCCCGCCAGTCCCAGTGACTGACCAGCACCACGCCCAGCAGGGTCACCAGAAACACTTCCATCGCCCGCTCGACCAGACCTCCGAAAGACAGCATGTCGCCCATCATGATGCCGGCGGCCACTTGGCTGTCTTCCAGTCGTTCGGTATCGCCATGGACCGCCTGCTGCGGTTCGACGTTCTGATGGCCGACCACCGGTTGCACTAGATGCTCGGCGGGTGGTTGGTGGGCGCCGGTGAATTTGACTTCCTCCTGCCGCAACCCCAGGCCGGCGGCAAACACTGACAGAAAGCCGTAGCCACCAATGGATTCCGCCGCCACGTAAGCCAGTGCGATCAATGCCAGCGCCAGATAGTCGTTGGGGCTGAGGGTGCTGTCATCGTTGCGGATACGCAGTGACAAAGTCAGGCGGCCGATGCCACGGCCCATCCAGTAACCGCAAAGCAAGCCGGCGGGCACGGCCCAGAGCACGCTGCGTAGCACCCAGTCGGGCCACTCGGCGGCAAAACCTTCACCGTGCAGCAGCAACAGCCCGAGGATCACGAAAGGAAAGGCAATCCCGTCATTGAGCCCGGCCTCGCCGGACAGGCCGAACCGCACGCTGTCGACGTCCCGTGCATCGTTGACCTGTACCAGCGCAGCGAGTACCGGATCGGTCGGCGCCAGAATCGCCCCGATCAGCAACGAAGGGCCCCAATTCAGGTTAAAGCCGAAATGCAGCAGCAGGCAGACCCCAATGATCGTCAGCACCATCACCGGACCTGCCAGGCCGAATGCGATCCGCCAACGTTTGTCGCGCAGCGGCAATCGCAGTTTCAAACCGCAGACAAACAGAGAAAATAGCACCGCGACTTCGGTCAGGTGCTCCATCCACAAAGAGGCTTCGTCCAGCGGCAATTTCAGCAAATCAAGCCCGACCGGCCCGATGCCGACACCCAACAGCAGGCATACCGCAGATGTCGTCACCGGCATCCATCGCAGATAGGAGGACGTCAGTGCAAGCATGAGCAGCACGGCGCCGAGCACCGCGACCCAAACGATGAAGCTCACGACGGGAGGCCCGCCGCGCCGATTCGATGTCGCCGCAACATGCCCGACCTAACCCGCGGTCGTGCGCAGGTATTGCGGCGTCAGCACGTTGAACCACAGCAGAATCATCGATACCAGCAACGTCACCAGCACCAGCAGCGCAACGCCCCAGACGCTCGCCGAATACAGCAAGCCCTGTTCCTTGCGCTCGTGCATGAAGGTCGGCAGGCCAACGAACAGCAGAAACGTCGAATAAATCGACGCCGCGCCCAGCACCAGTACCGCCAGCCAGCGGCTCGGGTACAGGCCGGCGATCCCGGCGAGGAAAAACGGGCTGACGGTATACGCCGCGAAACCTATGCACTGATTGAGCGTCGGCCGCGCATCGAAGGTGCGCGACATCCAGCGGATGAAACCGCCGATGATCGCCACACCGACGACGATAGTGAGGTAGAGCATGACACTCAGCTGCAGAGCGCTGGCACTGCTGAGCCTGACGGTTTCACCCGCCGCCAGGCTCCAGCCGACATAAGTCGTGCCGATGAACAGGCACACCGCCGGAACAAGTGCCAGTAACAGCAGATGGGCGAGGTAATGACGCGGATGCGCTTCTTCTTCGCGGCGGATATCGGTCCAGGCGAAGTTCGGCTGGGTGAAGAGTTTGACGATAGGTGCGGACATGACGACCTCCTGATCTCTTGCAACCCGAACGGGCCATGAAGGTATGGAGAGGTCGCCTTGTCCAGCGGTTCACTTTTTTCGGCGGTGTGATCAGAGCATGGGTTTGCCGCCGGTCACGCCATAGCGCTGACCGGTGATGTAGCTGGCTTCGTCCGACGCCAGCAGCACATAGATCGGCGCGACTTCCACTGGCTGGCCGGGCCGGCCGAGTGGTGTCTGCTCGCCGAAGTTCTGCACTTCTTCATCCGGCATGGTCGAGACGATCAGCGGCGTCCAGATCGGCCCCGGCGCGACGCAGTTCACGCGAATCTCCCTCGGCCCGAGTATCTGGGCCAGACCACCGGTGAAATTGGCGATGGCGCCTTTGGTGGTGGCGTAGGCGAGCAGGGTGGGTTTGGGCATGTCCGAGTTGACCGAACTGGTGTTGATGATCGAAGCGCCGGGGCCCATGTGTTTGATGGCGGCCTGGCACAGACGGAAAATCGCGGTGATGTTGACGTCGAAGGTCATCACCCATTCATCGTCGGGAATCTCCTCGAAGGTTTCATGAGTCATCTGGAAGGCTGCATTGTTGACCAGCACGTCGATGCGGCCGAAGCGCTCGACAGTTTGGTCCACCAACGCCTGGCACTGGGCCTTCTGGGCAATGTCGCCGGGCAGCAGCAGGCACTGGCGGCCGGCCTGTTCGACCCAGCGCGCGGTTTCCTTGGCATCTTCGTGTTCGTTGAGATAGGCGACCGCTACATCTGCACCTTCACGAGCGAAGGCAATTGCCACCGCCCGGCCGATGCCGCTGTCGGCGCCGGTAATCAGCGCAATCTTGCCGGCCAGCCGACCGGAGCCGGTGTAGCTTTGCTCGCCGCAATCGGGGTAGGGCTCCATCTTGCGCTGGGAGCCAGGAACCGGTTGTGCCTGTTTCGGGAATGGGGGTTTTGGATAGTGCGTCATCGTCAATCTCCGGGTCTCATGTCAGGTAGGCCGGTTGACCCGGCCTGTCTTGAGTGAGTTCGATCGGATTGACGCTTGGGTTTGTCCTGACGTGATTACCGGGACTTCAAGGCTCGCTCCATCCGCGAGATCCCTTCTTCCAGCATCGAGCGCGGGCAGCCGAAGTTCAGGCGCACGAACTGTTGGCTGAGATCGCCAAAATCCAGGCCAGGGCTGAGGCCGACGCGGGCGTGCTCCAGGAAGAATTTCTGTGGGTCGTCCAGATCCAGCGCCGAGCAGTCGAGCCACGCCAGATAAGTGCCTTGTGGAACGTTGATCGTTACGCCGGGCAGACGGCTGCGAACCGCTTCTACCAGCCAGTCACGGTTGGCTTGCAGGTATTGCTTGAGTTCCTTCAGCCACGGACCGGCCTCGCTGTAGGCCACGCGGGTGGCTTCCATGCCCAACGGGTTGACGCTGTCGACCATGCCGCAACGGGCGTGGTTGACGCGTTCGCGCAGGGCGGCGTCCTGGATGATCATGAACGAGGTCTTGAGACCGGCGATGTTGTAGGCCTTGCTCGCCGACATCAGGGTGATGGTGCGACGGGCGATCTCCGGGCTCAGGGAGGCGGTCGGGATGTGCACACGGCCGTCGTAGCACAGCTCGGCGTGGATCTCGTCGGAGATGATCCAGGCGTCCTGCGCCATGCAGATGTCGGCCACCGCTTGCAGTTCTTCACGGCCGAAGACCTTGCCGATCGGGTTGTGCGGGTTGCTCAGCAGCAGGGCGCCGCCACCTTTCAGGGATTCACGCAAGGCATCCAGCGGCGTGGCGTAGGTGCCGTCGGCCAGAGCGTTGAATTCCAGTTCGACCTTGTTCAGGCCCCAATGGCCCGGCGCATGGCGCAGCGGCGGGTAGTTCGGGGTTTGCACCACGACGTTCTGCTGAGGCTGCACCAGCGCCTTGAGCGCCATGTTGAAACCCGATTCAACACCCGGCAGGAAGATCAGCTCCTGCGGTTTGACCCGCCAGGCGAACTTGTTCCAGAGGTCGGCAACGATGGCCTCGCGCAGGTTGTCCTGGGCCACGCTGTAACCCACCAACGGGTGCAGCAGGCGCTGTTGCAACGCCTCGATGACCACTGGCGGCGCAGCGAAATCCATGTCAGCGACCCACATCGGCAACACGTCGGCCGGATAGCGGCTCCACTTGGTGCTGCCGGTGTCGTGGCGGTCGAATACCTGATCAAAATCGAAAGTCATGCGCGGTCTCTGAAGGCGGAGATGGGTCGTGCCCGCCATGATAAGCCCATGCTCCTGAAGGAGCACACAAAACCTGTGGGAGCGAGCTTGCTCGCGAATGCGTCTGGTCAGGCAGCATCAATGTTGAATGACACACCGCTTTTCGCGAGCAAGCTCGCTTGTATGCTGGTACTTGAAGGGAGGAGGAGGGACAAGGCTCGATTCTGACTGTTGGCGCAGTACAGATCCGTGGGAGATTTCTCCCCTCCTCCTTTCACCCAAGCGCCGATAAAGAATGCATCTGGCTAGACCGACGATAGGAACAAGCCTGCGCCTCTGGGTGAGCCCTTCAAGTGCTCAAAACCATATCTCGGGGGTGTTCAATGGCAATGTCGGTTTCTGTTTCCAAGCCAATCGTGGGCGTGGATGTCGCCAAAGATGAGCTGGTGATCTACCAGACCGAACTGGATCTGCTGGAAACGCTTCCCAATAACAAGCCAGCCATCAAGAAATGGCTGAAAACCTTGCCGGCACCGGTCGACATAGCAATTGAGTCGACCAATATCTATCACTTGGAATTCGCCGATCTGGCCCATGATGCCGGCTGCACGATTTACATGGTCGGTGGCTATGAACTAAGCCACTACCGCAAAGGTGTGAAGGTTCGCGCCAAAACCGACGCGCTGGATGCAAAGCTGCTCGCCCGTTATCTGAAAAACGAATATGAAGAGCTTCACCCATGGACTCCACCATCGCCGCTGTATCGTCAGCTCTTGAGCCTTTTCCGCCGGCGCGCCGCGCTGGTTCAGGCACGAGTTGGCCTGGTACAGAGCTGGGCAAATGAGCCGCTGCTCAAAGCCGCTTTTGCCGAGCAAATAGCCTCAATGCAGAGGCTTGAAGTGCTGGTCGAGAAGATGATCAACGACCTCCTTAAAGAGGCCGGTTTACTTGTCCATCTAAGGCGCTGCATGAAAGTTGAAGGCATAGGCTTTTTGACTGGAGCTCGCCTGATCGCGGCGTTTCAACGGGGCGAGTTTAAAAACGCTGACGCATTCATCGCTTTTTTGGGGATGGATTTACGGGTTTCACAGTCGGGGCAGAAGGACGGTCGTCGCAGTCTGACAAAACGAGGTGATCCGGAGGCGCGCCGACTTTTGCACAATGCAGCCATGTCGGCCAGCCGAACAGCGACCTGGAAAGGTTTTTATGAAGAGCAACGAGCTAAAGGGTTCAGCACCACTCAGGCACTGGTGATTCTGGCCCGTAAACTTGCTCGGGTCGTATTCGCACTACTAAAGGGGCAGAGCGAATACCAGCCGAAAGCAAGTTGAGGGTTTCCCCTAAACCATAGAATCTCCCACAGGGAGGTGGTGATCCGACAAACGGCCGACGGTCGGTTTTCACACTGGCCAACCACACGTTGTCTACAGTGAAAAAGTCGGCACTCAAGTGCCGCAACCGTGATTGTCCAGAACAGACCCGGCACCAGTACCGGGTTCCACCTGATCAGGAGTGCACGATGGATCTCAGCCGTCGTCAGTTCTTCAAGGTCGCCGGTATCGGCCTTGCAGGCTCTAGCCTGGGCGCGTTGGGCATGGCCCCGACGCTGGCCTTCGCCGAGCAGGTGCGCCACTTCAAGCTTGCCCACACCCATGAAACCCGCAACACCTGCCCGTATTGCTCGGTCGGTTGCGGGTTGATCATGTACAGCCAGGGCGATGCCGCGAAGAACGTTGCGCAAAACATCATCCATATCGAGGGCGACGCCGACCACCCGGTCAACCGTGGCACCCTGTGCCCGAAAGGCGCGGGCCTTCTGGATTTCATTCACAGCCCCGGCCGCCTGCAGTACCCGCAGGTGCGCAAGCCCGGCAGCAGCGAATGGACCCGGATCACCTGGGACGAAGCCCTCGACCGCGTCGCCGACCTGATGAAGGCCGACCGCGACGCCAATTTCGTCGAGCAGAACGCCCAGGGGCAGACGGTCAATCGCTGGCTGACTACCGGTTTCCTCGCGGCGTCTGCAGCGTCCAACGAAGCGGGCTACATCACCCACAAGGTGGTACGCAGTCTCGGCATGCTGGGGTTCGATAACCAGGCGCGTGTCTGACACGGCCCGACGGTGGCAAGTCTTGCCCCGACGTACGGCCGTGGAGCCATGACCAACACCTGGACCGATATCGCCAACGCGAATCTGATCCTGGTGATGGGCGGCAACGCAGCAGAAGCCCATCCTTGCGGCTTCAAATGGGTGACCGAAGCCAAGGCGCACAACGCCGCGCGGCTGATTGTGGTCGATCCGAGGTTTACCCGGACCGCGTCCGTGGCCGATTACTACGCGCCGATTCGCACCGGCAGCGACATCGCGTTCATGGGCGGGCTGATCAATTACCTGCTGACCGAGGACAAGATCCAGCACGAATACGTGCGCAACTACACCGACGTGTCGTTCATCGTCAAAGCCGGGTTCGGCTTCGAAGACGGACTGTTCACCGGTTACGACGCAGCCAAACGCAGCTACACCGACAAATCCACCTGGGGTTACGAACTGGGTGACGACGGCTTCGTCAAAGTCGACCCGACCCTGCAGGACCCGCGCTGCGTCTATCAATTGATGAAGCAGCATTACAGCCGCTACAACATCGACCTCGCGAGCCAGATCTGTGGCATGCCGGTCGACGCGATGAAAAAGATCTGGGAGGAAATCGCCACTTGCTCGCAACCGGGCAAGACCATGACCATCCTCTATGCGTTGGGCTGGACCCAGCACTCGATCGGCTCGCAGATCATCCGCAGCGCAGCCATGGTGCAACTGTTGCTGGGCAACGTCGGCATGCCCGGCGGCGGGGTCAACGCCTTGCGCGGGCACTCGAACATTCAGGGCCTGACCGACCTCGGCCTGCTGTCCAACGCGCTGCCGGGTTACCTGACCCTGCCCACCGACATGGAGCAGGACTACAACGCCTACATCAAGAAACGCACGCAAGTACCGCTGCGGCCGGGGCAATTGTCCTACTGGCAGAACTACAGCAAGTTCCACGTCAGCCTGATGAAAGCCTGGTACGGCGCCAATGCCACCGCCGAGAATCAGTGGGCCTACCACTACCTGCCGAAACTCGACATCCCCAACTACGACATCCTCAAGGTGTTCGACCTGATGGGGCAGGGCAAGGTCAACGGCTACATGTGTCAGGGCTTCAACCCGATTGCCGCGTTGCCGGACAAGAACCGGGTGATGGCCGCATTGGCCAAGCTGAAATGGCTGGTGGTCATGGACCCGCTGGCCACCGAAACCTCGCAGTTCTGGGAACACGTCGGGCCGTTCAATGATGTGAAGAGCGCCGACATCCAGACCGAAGTGATCCGTCTGCCGACCACCTGTTTTGCTGAAGAGGACGGTTCGCTGGTCAACAGCAGCCGCTGGCTGCAATGGCACTGGAAAGGTGCCGACGGCCCCGGCGAGGCGCGCACTGACGTGCAGATCATGAGTGCGCTGTTCCTGCGCCTGCGTGAGCGTTATCAGGCCCAGGGCGGCAAATTCGCCGATCCGCTGTTGAAGCTGTCGTGGCCGTACAAGATCGCCGAAGAACCCTCGCCGGAAGAGATCGCCAAAGAGATCAACGGCTACGCCACCACGGATTTCACCGACGCCACCGGCGCGACGATCAAGGGCAATTCGCAACTGGCCGGGTTCGCCCAGCTCAAGGATGACGGCAGCACCGCGTCCGGCTGCTGGATCTTCTGCGGCAGCTGGACCGAAGCCGGCAACCAGATGGCCCGCCGTGACAATAACGACCCTTACGGCATGCATCAGCATCAGGGTTGGGCGTGGGCCTGGCCGGCCAACCGGCGGATTCTGTACAACCGCGCTTCTGCGGACGTCGCCGGCAAACCGTGGGATCCGAAAAAACGCCTGGTGTGGTGGAACGGCAAGGCCTGGGGCGGCACCGACGTGCCGGATTACAAGGCCGACGTGCCGCCGGAGGCCGGGATGAACCCGTTCATCATGAACCCCGAAGGCGTGGCGCGGTTCTTCGCCGTCGACAAGATGAACGAAGGGCCATTCCCCGAGCACTACGAGCCGTTCGAAACCCCGATCGGCATCAACCCGCTGCACCCGGAAAACAAGAAAGCCATCAGCAACCCTGCGGCACGGATTTTCGATTCGGTGTGGGACAGCCTTGGCGTCGCCAAGGATTACCCGTACGCCGCCACCAGCTACCGGCTGACCGAGCATTTCCACTTCTGGAGCAAGCACTGCAAGTTGAACGCGATTGCCCAACCCGAGCAGTTCGTGGAAATCGGCGAAGTGCTGGCCAAGGAAAAAGGCATCGCTGCCGGCGACCGGGTGCGGGTCACCTGCAAGCGCGGGTTCATTGAAGCGGTAGCGGTGGTGACCAAAAGGATCCGGCCGTTGCAGGTCAACAACCAGGTGGTGCACCAGATCGGCATTCCGCTGCACTGGGGCTTCACCGGCCTGACGCGTCACGGTTACCTGACCAACACCCTGGTGCCGTTCCTCGGCGATGGCAATACACAGACCCCGGAATCCAAGTCATTCCTGGTCAACGTGGAGAAGCTCTGATGGAGAATCTTTAGATGGCCAGCCAAGACATCATTGCCCGCTCGGCCACCACCACACCGGCGCCGTCGATACGCGACCAGGAACAGGTGGCCAAACTGATCGACACCACCAAATGCATCGGTTGCAAGGCTTGTCAGGTCGCGTGCTCGGAATGGAACGAGTTGCGCGACGAGGTCGGCCACAACCACGGCACCTACGACAACCCGCAGGACCTGAGCGCCGATTCATGGACGCTGATGCGCTTCACCGAGCATGAAACCGACGCCGGCAATCTCGAATGGCTGATCCGCAAGGACGGCTGCATGCACTGCGCCGAGCCCGGTTGCCTGGCGGCGTGCCCCAGCCCCGGCGCGATCATCAAGCACGCCAACGGCATCGTCGATTTCGACCAGGACCACTGCATCGGCTGCGGTTATTGCATCACCGGTTGCCCGTTCAACATCCCGCGCATTTCGCAGAAAGATCACAAGGCCTACAAATGCACGCTGTGTTCGGACCGGGTGGCGGTGGGGCTTGAGCCGGCCTGTGTGAAAACCTGCCCGACCGGTGCCATCGTGTTCGGCACCAAGGACGATATGAAGACCCACGCCGCCGAGCGCATCGTCGACCTGAAAAGCCGTGGCTTCGACAATGCCGGCCTGTATGACCCGGAAGGCGTCGGCGGCACCCACGTCATGTACGTGTTGCACCACGCCGACACGCCGAAAATCTACGCCGGACTGCCGGACAACCCCGAGATCAGTCCGCTGGTGGGCTTGTGGAAAGGCATCAGCAAACCGCTGGGCCTTTTGGCCATGGGCGCCGCGGTGCTGGCCGGGTTCTTCCATTACGTGCGGATCGGCCCGAACCGGGTCGAAGAAGATGAACATCCCGATCCGCCCGACACCTCGGTGCACGTCGTCGATCCGGCAGTGCACACCTTCGACCCACGCGGGGAGGGCCGGCCATGAGCAACAAGACGATCCTGCGCTACACCGCCAATCAGCGCACCAATCACTGGCTGGTGGCGATTCTGTTCTTCATGGCCGGACTGTCGGGGCTGGCTTTGTTTCATCCGTCGATGTTCTGGCTGACCCACCTGTTCGGAGGCGGGCCTTGGACGCGGATCCTGCATCCGTTCATGGGCGTGCTGATGTTCGTGTTTTTCCTCGGCCTGGTGTTTCGCTTCTGGCGCTCGAACTTCTTCATCGACAACGACTGGAAGTGGCTGCGGCGAATTGACCGGGTAATGGTCAACGACGAAGAAACCGTGCCGCCGGTGGGCAAGTACAACGCCGGGCAAAAACTGCTGTTCTGGACTTTACTGCTGTGCATGCTCGCATTGCTGTTCACGGGACTGGTGATCTGGCGCGCGTATTTCAGTCATTACTTCGGCATCACCACGATTCGCTGGGCCATGTTGCTGCACGCACTGGCGGGGTTTGTGCTGATCCTGAGCATCATCGTGCACATCTACGCCGGGATCTGGATCAAGGGTTCGGTGGACGCGATGATGCACGGCTGGGTCAGTCGCGCCTGGGCCAGGAAACACCATGCACTCTGGTATCGCGAGGTGGAAAGCCAGGATCCGCCAGAGCGACCGGTCACGAAAAAGGGCTGACAGTTGCCAACCATCCTTGAACCCGGAGAAATCGAAGCGGCCGCCAGTTCGCCGCCGTTTCTGCACTTGCCACCGCACAACCTGTTCATGTTGCGGGCCCGGCGTCTTGAACGTTTGGCCGAAGGTCATCCGCTGGCCGACTACCTGCAGTTGATTGCCGGGCTGTGCCAAGTCCAGCAGCAGATCCTCGATGATCCGCCCTCGACCGCGTCGCTTGATGAACAGCGGCTCGAAGTCTGCCGGCAACACGGCATGCCGCCGTTCGCCGCCGACACATTGATTCGCGAGGACACCTGGCAGCTTTATCTCGAAGCCTTGCTGCAGCGTTATGTCGCCCCCGAGCAACCTGCTGTGGTCGAGGCCGTGACCACGCTGCGCCTTGCCAGCCCCGGCCAGTTGCGCGCCTGGGCCGTGGCGCTGGTCAGCGGCCAATATTCGCTGGTGCCCGCGGCGCTGGTGCCGTTTCTCGGCGCGGCGCTGCAAGCGGCGTGGAGTCATTGGCTGCTCAGCGCAGCGAATCTGCAACTGACACCCGGCGACAGCCTCAGCCAGTGCCCGGCCTGTGGTTCGCCGGCCATGGCCGGGGTGATCCGCCATCGCGGCAAGCACAACGGCCTGCGTTATCTGGTGTGTTCGCTGTGTGCCTGCGAATGGCATGTGGCGCGGGTCAAGTGCGTGTATTGCGAACAGAGCAAAGGGCTTGAATACCTGAGTCTTGAGGATGACCGCCACGCCGCCAATCAGGCGCCGTTGCGCGCCGAAGTCTGTCCGGGCTGCAACAGCTATCTGAAGCTGCTGTATCTGGAAAACGACGCGGAGGGCGAGGCGCTGTCGGCAGATCTGGGCAGTCTGCTGCTCGACATGCGCCTGGCTCAGGACGGTTATCAGCGGCTGGCGCCGAATCTGCTGCTGGCACCAGGAGACGAATGACGCAAGGGTCTACACTCAGGCGCATCGGTTTTTTCCGGAGTGCCTGATGTCCGTCAGTGTCTTTGCCTTGCGTTTACCTTCCATCGACAGCCTGTTGCGCCATCCCGCGTGTCAGCCATTGGCCGAGCGTTACGGGCGCGAGGCGCTGTTGACGGGGTTTCGCCAGTTGTTGGATGACTTGCGCGAAGCCGTGCTGGCGGGGCAATTGACCGCCGTTGAAATCAGCCCCGAAGCCCTGGCCGGAAGGGTGGCCGAGCGTCTGGCGTTGAAGCAGCGCAGCCAGGTGCGCCGGGTGTTCAACCTGACCGGCACCGTGCTTCACACCAACCTCGGGCGCGCCTTGTTGCCCGAAGAAGCCATTGACGCGGTGCAACTCGCGGCGCGCTATCCGTTGAATCTGGAGTTCGACCTGGCCAGCGGCAAGCGCGGCGACCGCGATGACCTGATCGAAGGCCTGATCCGCGAACTGACCGGCGCCGAAGCCGTGACCGTGGTCAACAACAATGCCGCCGCCGTACTGCTGACCCTCAACAGCCTCGGCGCGCGCAAGGAAGGCATCATTTCCAGGGGCGAGCTGATCGAAATCGGCGGCGCGTTCCGCATCCCCGACATCATGAGCCGCGCCGGCGTGCGTCTGCACGAAGTCGGCACCACCAACCGCACCCATGCCCGCGACTACGAAGCCGCCATCAGCCCACGAAGCGGCCTGATCATGCGCGTGCACGCAAGCAACTACAGCATCGAAGGCTTCACCGCCCGGGTCCCGACCGCCGAACTGGCCGCGTTGGCCCATCGGCATGATCTGCCGCTGCTGGAAGATCTTGGCAGCGGCAGTCTGCTGGATCTGACTCGCTGGGGCCTGCCGGCGGAACCGACGGTGCGCCAGGCGCTGCTCGATGGCGCCGACATCGTCACCTTCAGCGGTGACAAATTGCTCGGCGGCCCGCAGGCGGGGGTGATCGTCGGGCGCAAGGAGTTGATCGCGAAGATCAAGAAGAATCCGCTGAAACGCGCGTTGCGGGTCGACAAACTGACCCTGGCCGCACTGGAAGCGGTGCTCGGTCTCTATCGCGACCCGGATCGTCTGGCCGAACGTTTGCCCAGCCTGCGCCTGCTGACCCGGCCGCAAGCCGAGATTCTGGCCCAGGCCGAACGCCTGCAACCGGCCATGTCCGAATTGTTGGGCGAGGGCTGGACCGTCACCGCAGAACTTGCGCTGGGCATGATCGGCAGCGGAAGCCAACCGGTGGCACGCCTGCCGAGCGCAGCGCTGTGCCTGCGCCCGCAGGTATCGAAACGCCTGCGCGGACGTAGCCTGCTGAACCTGGACGCCGGGTTGCGCGCCTTGCCGATCCCGGTGCTCGGGCGCATCGATGACGACGCGTTGTGGCTGGATCTGCGGCAACTCGACGATGAACCGGCGTGGCAGGCGCAACTCGGGCAATTGCAAACGTGATCATCGGCACGGCAGGGCACATCGACCACGGCAAGACGTCATTGCTGCAAGCGCTCACGGGGCAAACCGGCGACCGCCGCCCGCAGGAACGCGAACGCGGCATGACCATTGACCTCGGTTATCTGTACGCAGAACTGGCGCCGGGCGCCGGGCTGACAGGTTTCATCGACGTACCAGGTCACGAGAAATTCACCCACAACATGCTCGCTGGCGCGCAAGGCATCGATCTGGTGTTGCTGGTGGTGGCGGCGGATGACGGAGTGATGCCGCAGACCCGCGAGCATCTGGCGATTGTCGAGCTGCTGGGCATCCCCCGGGCGCTGGTGGCGATCACCAAGTGCGATCGGGTTGAAGCGGGCAGGGTGGAAGAAGTCCGCCGACAGGTTGGAAGCCTTCTGGCGTCTGGCCCCTATGCCGGGGCGCCGCTGTTGACGGTTTCCAGCGTGACGGGCGAGGGTGTCGACGCGTTGCGCCAGACGTTGCTGCAGATAGAAAGCGAAGAACGCAGTCGCGACGGTGGATTTCGTCTGGCGATCGACCGGGCGTTCAGTGTCGCCGGCGCCGGCATCGTGGTGACGGGGACGGCGCTTTCAGGCGCGGTCGCCGTGGGTGACAGACTCAGCCTCGGCCCGGCGGGCAAAACCGTGCGAGTCAGGGGACTGCACGCGCAGAATCAGGCCGCCGAGCAGGCATTCGCCGGCCAGCGCGTAGCCCTGAACATCAGCGCGGATCGTCTGGAACTTGGGCAGATTCATCGCGGCCAATGGTTGCTCGCCGAATGGCTGCACGCACCGACCCAGCGGCTGGACATCGAATTCCGGTTGTTGCCGGGCGAACGGGTTTTCCAGCATTTCCAGCCAGTGCACCTGCATCTGGGCACGCAGGACGTGATCGCCCGGGTCGCCTTGCTGGAAGGCTCGAGCCTGGCGCCCGGCGAGCGCATGTTTGCGCAACTGCTGACGAACGTCCCGGTGCACGGCGTCCACGGTGACCCGCTGATCCTGCGTGACGCCAGTGCCCAGCGAACGCTCGGCGGTGGACGCGTGCTCGATCCCTTCGCGCCAGCCCGTCAACGGCGCAGCCCGGAACGGCTGGCGCAGCTGCGCGCACTGGCGATCAACTCCGAGCTGGAACAGGCCTTGCCGACGTTGCTGGAATACAGCGAAAGCGGCCTTGATCCGCAGCGCCTGGAGCGTCAGTTCAATCGTCCGCGTGAGCGTTGGTCATTGCCGGATAACGTCCGCCTGATCGAAACCCGGCAAGGACCGATGCTGTTCAATGCGCAACGCTGGGGCATGCTCAAGTTCACCTTGCTGGAGCAACTGGCACGCTTTCATGAGCTGGAGCCCGATCAGATGGGGCCGGATCGCGACCGTCTGCGACGCTTCAGCGGTTTGAGTGTCGAACGTGCAACGTTCATCAGCCTGCTGGAAGAACTGCTCGGCGCCGGTTCACTGGTCGCCAGCGGCCCGTGGCTGCATTTGCCCGAGCACCAGGTACGCCTGAGTGCCGACGACGAAACCCTGTGGCAGGCGCTCCAGCCATTGTTCGAACAAAACGGTTTCGATCCGCCGTGGGTACGCGACATGGCAAAAGTCGTCGACCAGGAAGATGCGACCGTGCGTTTGCTGCTGCGCAAACTGGCGCGCCTTGGCGTGACGCATCAAGTGGTGCGCGACCTGTTTGTCACCGACATCACGTTGCGGCAAATGGCGGCGGTGTTGCTGCGCCTGGCTGAAGAAAATCCGCAAATCGAAGTCACGGCATTCCGTGATGCGCTAGGCTTGGGACGCAAACGCAGTATTCAGATCCTTGAATACTTCGATCGGCTGGGCCTGACCCGGCGCGTCGGCGAAGGCCGGCAGATCCGCTTCGACAGTGCGCTGGCCAACTCTGGCGCCAGCTGAGTTCAAGGAAGGCAATCGCGCCCGGTGGCGCGGCCGGGCTTCAAACCCGGTTGGGGACGGCATCCGTTCCCGGGCAGGTTCGACTCCGGCTGCCTTCCGCCATTTTCCCTTCAAAAACCCAGCGGGTACTGGATCACCACGTAGATCCGGTCGATATCATCCCCTGCCTGGGCGCTGTTGGCCCGGTGTGAAACGTGGGACAGCTGCACTGACAAATCCTTGGCCGCGCCGGACTGGACGATGTAGCGCAGATCGATATCGCGCTCCCAGTGTTTGCCGCCGTCCCCTTGCTGTGGCTGGAATTGCCCGCTGTCCGCGTCGAACGGGTTATAAGCGCCGCCCTTGGGTGCGTGGGTGCCGTCGATGTGGCCGCCGGAAACATAACGGGTCATGAAGTTCAGCCCCGGAATGCCGAAGGCGCCGAGATCGAGGTCGTAACGCGCTTGCCAGGAGCGTTCGTGGGCACCGTTGAAGTCGGCGTATTTGATCGAGTTGGCCAGGTAGATCGAGTCGCCACCGACGAAATCGAACGGCGTGTCGCCATTGATGCGTTGCCAGCCGAGCATCACCGCATGGGCGCCAAAGGTGTATTTGCCCGAGAAACTGAACGCGGTGTTGTCGATGTCGCCGGCCAGCGCCTGACCGGTATCGCGGGTGTGGTAGACGTTGGCATCGAGCAACAGACCGGACTGTTTGAAATGCAGGTTGGCGTAGTACTGGCGCCAGGTGTCGCTCAGATCGGACGCATACAGCGCGCCACCCACCGGGCTGTCGCTGAACAGGTCGGTGCCGACGAAACTGATGCTTTCGCCTCGGGTGCTGGCGCCGTAGCCCTGAAAATCGCCTTTGCCGGAAGAACTGTCCTGGTTCTTGAATGCCGTGAAGCGCCCGGCGACAAGGCGCGCGTTTTCGATCTCGTGGCTGTCGAGCAGAAACCCCGTGGCGTATTCCGGTTGCAGCCGTTTGTCCGAGGTGTCGAACACCGGCGTTTCCACGGTCATTTCACCGAAGGCGAGGGTAGTCTTCGAGGCCTTGAGCTTCAGCGCACCGCCGGCGCTGGAATAGTCGCTTGCGCTACGGCCGTCACTGTCCACCGGCAACAGCCCCGTGCCGGAGTGCCCTTTACCGCCATCAAGTTTCAGTCCGTAAAAAGCGTGGGCATCAAGGCCTAATCCGACGGTTCCATCCGTGAAACCGGATGCAAAAGTGCCGATAAACCCCTGAGCCCATTCCTGTTTGTAGTTTTTGCCGGTGGGTGAGGGCGAGCGGTAGTCGTTGCTCAGGTAGAAGTTGCGGCTGAGCACTTCGGCCTTGGCGTCGTCGAGAAATCCGCTGGCAAATGCCGAGTCGGCCATTGCGCAATACAAGAGTGCCAGGGCAAAACGCGGTTGCATGAAAGCTTTCATGTGTCAGTGACCGGCCGTGAGGGAAGTCGCCGGATACTGAAGCAAACCGTCGTGCTGCGATTGAGCGGATGTGCTGAGTCAGCGTCCTCAGTTCACCCGGCCTTTTCGCTGTCTGGCAGGCTCGACAGGGGTGGCTCTTGATGCCTGCAGAAGACTGGCGAAGGCCGCCTTGTCGATCGGGCGACTCATGAAATAACCCTGCACTTCGTTGCATTGATCCTTGCCCAGGATGTCCAGTTGTTCCTCGGTTTCAACGCCTTCGGCAGTCACGGTCAGCCCCATCGCTTTACCCAGGCCAATGATGGCCTGGACCACCGCCCGATCATTGGCGCCGGTGCTGATGGAAGCAATGAAACGTTTGTCGATCTTGATGCCGTCGAACGGGTAGGCGCGCAGATAGCCAAGGGATGAATAACCGGTGCCGAAGTCATCCATGTTCAGGCGCACGCCCAGTTCCTTGAGCGCGTTCATGGTGGTCAACGCGCCGTCGGTGTCGTTGAGCATGACGTTCTCGGTGATTTCCAGTTCCAGTCGGCTGGCCGGGAAGCGAGTGCCGACCAGCACCTCGCGTACATCTTCGACCACATCGCTGATCGCAAACTGCGCGGGGGACAGGTTGACCGACAGCAAAATGTCCGCCGGCCAGGTCAGTGCCGTTTCACACGCTTCACGCAGGACCCAGCGGCCCAAGGGGACAATCAGGTCGGTCTGTTCGGCCAGCGGAATGAAGACATCCGGCCCGAGCAACCCTTTGACAGGGTGCTGCCAGCGCACCAATGCCTCGACCGAGACGATTTTCTTGCCATCGACCGTGTATCGGGGCTGGTAGTGCAGCACAAACTGATTGTTCGTCAGGGCGCGGCGCAGTTCATCCTCCATCTGCCGGCGCGTCTGGATCTGATCGCTCATGTGCGCTTCGAAATAGCACCAGGTGTTCTTGCCTTCGGATTTGGCCTGGTACAGCGCAATGTCCGCGCAACGGATCAGCTCGCTGGCAACGTACCCGTGACGCCGGCTCAGGGCGATTCCGACACTGGCGCCGATGTGCAACGGTTGCTGTTCGAAGAGGATGGGCTGATGCAGGCTGCCGATCAGGCGTGTGCAGAATTTGTCGATCTCCTGATGCGTGTCCATGCCGCAGAGCACCACGACGAACTCGTCACCGCCCAGACGGGCGACGATATCGTGGTCGCGCGTGCATTCGCGCAAGCGGCTGGCGACTTCTTGCAACACAGCATCGCCTGCCGGATGCCCGAGCGAATCGTTGATCGGCTTGAAGTTATCCAGGTCAATCATCAGCAGCGACAAAGGCGGGGCGTGCTCCTTGAGTAACAGGGCGTCGTCCAGATAGCGCGACAGCTTGTTGCGGTTGGGCAGGCCCGTCAGCGCGTCATGCAGGGACAAGTGCTGGATCTGCGCATGGGCGGCGACTTCATCGGTGATGTCGCTGGCCGTGCCGCGATAACCGACGACTGCCGCACCCTCCACGATGGGCCTGGCCGAGAGGCGGCAGTGGCGCTGTTGTTCCTTGCGGTCACGGTAGGTGCAGCGCAGGTCGCTGGCGTTGCTCCCGTCATCGAGTTTTTTCAGCCACAGATCCAGTGGCGTGGTGTCGCAGACCAGCAAGTGCCCGATGTGTTTGCCGATCCACTGGGCCTGCTCATAGCCGGTGACTGCACTGAACCGGGCCGACAGATAGGTGATGGCCAACGCTTCATCCACTTCCCAGATCCAGTCGGAAGCCGCTTCGGCCACCGCCCGGAAGCGCTCCTCGCTGGCTTCAAGGGCGCGGTTGGACGCCAGCAGTGCCTGATTCGAGGCCTGCATCGCTTCAAAACTGTCGTCGACGTAGCGCGAGGAACGCAGCGCATGGCGAAAGAACCACGCGGTCAGGGCCATCAACACGATCAAAGCGGGGCCGAGGGTAGGCAACAACGACCACAGCAGATGCTGGCCCGGTCGCTCCAGATCAGCAACGAGGCTGTAGCCGGTACTGTCCAGCGGGACGCGGGGCTGGCCGGGGTCGATGGTGCCATCCGGTGCCAGCTTCAGATTGTTCAGCCCGTACCCGCTGCCGATCTTGCGCAACTTGGTGGGCGTCAGCTTGTCGACGAAGACCAGCACGGAGGTTTTTTGTGGATCGCCCACCGGACGCTCATCGTTGGGAAGGATCGCCGCAGCGGTGACCAGCGCCGGCCAGCCTTCGAACAATGAATAAGTACTGACAGGCCTGGTCAGGTCCGGCTGGTTCTGCACTTGTTCCACCAGGCTGAGCGCCGGAACCTCAAGAAACTGGCGCATTTGCGCATCGAGCAATTGCCCGCGAACGACGGTGTATTTGGTGCGGTCCCGATCCAGCACGAACAGACCGTCATAGCCGTCGTTGGTAAACAGGGTCTTGCCCATGTTCTGCTCGGTGTACGCCCAATTCGTGTCGACTGTGCCGCCCAAACGTTCATACGCTGTCGTCCAGTAGGCGTAACTGCTGATGTAGTTCTTCGATGCGGTGATCCGGTTTTCCAGCGCTCGCGCCGAATAGAACCGCACGTCGTCGACGTCCTCCTCATCCAGATGAGTGGCAATACCGAGCAACGCGGCAGTTGCCGCCATCACCCCGGCAATGAACAGAGCACCCACCGCCACAGCCAGACGCCGGGTGACAGGGCCCTGAAGGTTGGGGAGTGGCGTCGAATGGCTGGAGATATCCATCTGCTCGTCCTTGATCCGGTGTCTGTTCAATCTAGAACATCTTCAGCCTGGGGATGTTCAGAAGTTGTGCCAGTCGTGTCTGACCGCTCGGACGTCCTTGACCCGAAAGCACAAGACTTCACGCTCAAAAACCGGATAATGGCGGCCAATTTGTTTAGCTCGCTATTCTGGTAACCCGCATGGAAATCAAGGTCAATTTTCTCGACAACCTCCGACTCGAAGCCAAGTTCGATGACTTCACGGTGGTGGCCGATCAACCGATCCGTTACAAGGGCGATGGCTCTGCACCGGGTCCGTTCGACTATTTCCTGGCGTCGTCGGCCTTGTGCGCGGCTTACTTCGTAAAGTTGTACTGCAGCACCCGCAATATCCCGACCGAAAACATTCGTCTGTCGCAGAACAACATTGTCGATCCGGAAAACCGCTACAACCAGATCTTCAAGATCCAGGTCGAGCTGCCGGCGGACATCTCCGAGAAGGATCGCCAGGGCATCCTGCGCTCGATCGACCGTTGCACGGTTAAAAAGGTTGTGCAGGCCGGGCCAGAGTTTGTGATCGAGGAAGTCGAGAACCTCGACGCCGATGCCCAGGCCTTGTTGATGCCGGTTGCAACGTCCGGCGCGGGCACCCGCATTGCCGGCAAGGACCTGCCGCTGGAGCAAACCATCGCCAATATGTCGGGGATTCTGGCCGACCTGGGCATGAAGATCGAAATTGCTTCGTGGCGCAACATCGTGCCCAACGTCTGGTCGCTGCACATCCGCGATGCGCAGTCGCCGATGTGCTTCACCAACGGCAAGGGCGCGACCAAAGAAAGCGCGCTGGCCTCGGCGCTGGGCGAGTTCATCGAGCGGCTGAATTGCAACTTCTTCTACAACGATCAGTTCTGGGGCGAAGAGATCGCCAATGCCGAGTTCGTGCATTACCCGGACGAGCGCTGGTTCAAGCCTGGCGCCAAAGATGAGTTGCCTGCGGAAATCCTCGACGAATACTGCCTGGGCATCTACAACCGTGACGGCGAACTGCGCGGCTCGCACCTGTACGACACCAACTCCGGCAACACCCAGCGCGGCATCTGCTCGCTGCCGTTCGTGCGCCAGTCGGACAACGAGGTCGTGTATTTCCCGTCCAACCTGATCGAAAACCTGTTTCTCAGCAACGGCATGAGCGCCGGCAACACCCTGGCCGAAGCGCAAGTGCAGTGCCTGTCGGAAATCTTCGAGCGGGCGGTCAAGCGCGAAATCCTCGAAGGGGAAATGGCCCTGCCGGATGTACCGCAAGAGGTACTGGCGAAATACCCGGGCATCCTCGCCGGGATCAAGGCGCTGGAAGAGCAGGGCTTCCCGGTGCTGGTCAAGGACGCGTCGCTGGGTGGTGAATTCCCGGTGATGTGCGTGACGCTGATGAACCCGCGCACCGGCGGCGTGTTCGCCTCGTTCGGCGCGCACCCGAGCTTCGAAGTGGCGCTGGAACGCAGCCTCACCGAATTGCTGCAGGGCCGCAGCTTTGAAGGCCTCAACGATCTGCCGCAGCCGACCTTCTCGGGCCAGGCCGTGACCGAACCGAACAACTTCGTCGAGCACTTCATCGATTCCAGCGGCGTGGTGTCGTGGCGTTTCTTCAGCGCCAAGGCCGATTTCGAATTCGTCGAGTGGGACTTCTCCGGCAATGGCGAAAACTCCAACGCCGAAGAGGCCGCGACGCTGTTCGGCATCCTTGAAGACATGGGCAAGGAAGTCTACATGGCGGTCTACGAGCACATCGGCGCCAAGGCTTGCCGCATTCTGGTGCCGGACTACTCGGAGATCTATCCGGTAGAGGACCTGATCTGGGACAACACCAACAAAGCGCTGCAATTCCGTGCCGACATCCTCAACCTGCACAACTTGAGCAAGGTCGGCCTGCGCAATCTCGTCAAAGGCCTGGAACACAGCGAGCTGGACGATTACACCGACATCACCACGCTGATCGGCATCGAGTTCGACGACAACACGCCATGGGGCAAGTTGACCATTCTCGAACTGCGCCTGCTGATCTACCTCGCCTTGCAGAAGTACGAGCAGGCCAAGGATCTGGTCGAAGCCTTCCTGCAATACAACGACAACACCGTCGAGCGCGGCTTGTTCTATCAAGCGGTCAACGTCGTGCTGGAAATGGAGCTGGACGAGGATCTGGAGCTGGAAGACTACGAAGCCAACTTCCGCCGCATGTTCGGCGACGAGCGCATGGATGCGGCGATCGGCTCGGTCAATGGCAGCGTGCGCTTCTACGGCCTGACGCCGACCAGCATGAAGCTGGAAGGGCTGGATCGGCACCTGCGCCTGATCGAGAGCTACAAGAAATTGCACGCGGCGCGCGTCAACTGATGACTTTGATCGGTTGAACGGCCTTTTTTCGTCTGTTGCTCGCACGAAAACAAACGCCCCAACCAAGTCGGGGCGTTTGTTGCACTGGCCTTCAGTGCGTTTTCACACAGTCTGTCCGGGTGCTTTTTTTGTGGTCGCTAAACGTCGGTATCAGAGCGCGGCTTTCACCTGCAATCCAAACACCAGTGCATTGTCGATGTCCTGTCCGGAAAACGCGCCCGGCTCGATGATGTACTGCACATTCGGGCGCAGCGTCAGCCATGGAGTGGCTTGATAGCCGTAACCGAGTTCGATCAATTGCTCGGCACTGTCGAGATTGGGGAACGCAGCGCCATTGGCGATTGCGGCGTCCTGCTGCACATCGCGGCTGCGCGGATTCGGCACTGCGCGGCCATAGCCCAGGGCCACGGTGTCACGCGGGCGGCCTTCGAACGGTTTGTACAGAACCAGCCCGGTGCCGTACCACTTGCTGAATGGCGACGCGGCTTCGCTGGCCGCCGAGTATTGGCCGAAAGCGTGCAGGCTGCGGCCTTCGGAGGCGTCCGAGGCCCAGACGGCCTGGTCGATCAGGACGTAATGGCCGCCGCGTCCGGACACTTCCTTTTCACTGCCGATGCGTTTGACGTCGGAGCTGTCGTAGTAATAACCGACCTTGTACTCGCCCGGCAGTTTGCCCGCCTGCTTGTAGACCAGTTCGATCGGCACCACGGTGCCGGTGGTGTGTTTCGGGCCCAGGTGCCAGGCACGGCTGGAATTGCCGTTGCTTTGCGGGTCGACATTGAACGCGGCCACGCGCAGTTGCCAGGCCGGGGAGAGGTCGTATTTCACCCGAACACCCAGGTGGGCGTTGGGGTAGTTGGTCCAGCCGCTGCCGCCGGACATGTTCAGCGGATGGCCGCAGAAACCGGCGTTCATGAAGTTGCAGAGAATGCCACTGTCGAGACCGCCGAGGTCGTTGCCCATGGCCATGTAGCCGAGTTTGACGTTCAGCGCCGGGGTAAACAGGCTGCGTTCGTAACTGAGTTCGGTCAGGCGCGTGTAGAGGCCACCGTAGTTTTCCTGGATGGGCAGACGGTTGCCGACCAGATCTTCGGAGGCACTGTTGCCGCGTCGGTCGTTGATGCTCAGCTGGATCTTGCCGGCGTTTTCGACGCCGTACAGTTTGCTCAGGTCGAACTGCGCGCCGAGCTTGATGTTTTGCGAGTAGCGCGCCGAGCGATGCAGGCCACCGTCGGCGTTGTAGGCGGTTTCGCCGGTGTAGTCGCCGGTGAACTTGATGCCGTCTTCGTCGAACTGGTGGCGCAGTCCGCCCCAGTCGCCGGTCAGGGTATTGCGGGTAAAAACGCTCGAATCGGTATCGGCGAAAGCGGGCAGGGCAGCGCCGCAGGTGAGACCGAACAGCATGCCGGTGAATACGCCGGCGTGAGAAAAGCGAACAGCCAATGACATTGCGCAAATCCAGAGCGAAGGACATAAAACGACGCGGCACCCGAAGGCGCCGCGCACAAGTGAAATAAAGGAGGGCGCTGCGGTTTACGGCAGCGCGTACGCCATCACGTAGTCGCCACGATCGGTCGACTGACGGGCGCCACCCGCGGTGATGACCACGTACTGCTTGCCGGTTTTCGGCGACACATACGTCATCGGGCCGCCCTGGCTGCCGACCGGCAGACGAGCTTTCCAGATTTCTTCACCGTTGCCGCTGTTGTAGGCGCGCAGGTAGAAGTCCTGGGTGCCGGCAATGAAGATCAGGCCACCTTGAGTCGACAGGGTGCCGCCGAGGGTTGGCAGACCGATCTTGATCGGCAGGTGCATGCGAATACCCAGTGGACCGGTGTCTTCAACGGTGCCGACCGGCACTTGCCAGGCGACTTTCTGGGTCTTCATGTCGATCGCGGTCAGGGTGCCGAACGGCGGTGCCTGGCAGGGAATGCCGGCGACCGACAGGAAGCGGTTCTTGTTGACCGCGTACGGCGTACCTTTCAGCGGCACAGCGCCCATGCCCGTGTTCAGCGCTTCGCCACCGGAAGTTGCCTGGCCCTTGTTCTGCGACGGGATCATCTGAATCCACAGCCCCAGGCGCATGTCGTTGACGAAGATGAAGCCGTGCACCGGGTCAGTCGAGATGCTGCCCCAGTTCATGCCGCCCAGCGAGCCCGGGAAGCTCAGGGATTTGTCAGTGCCTGGCGCGGTGTACAGACCGTCGTAGCGCATCGACTTGAAATCGATCCGGCACAGCAACTGGTCGTACGGGGTTGCGCCCCACATGTCCGACTCGGTCAGGTGCTGGGCACCGATCTGCGGCATGCCTACCGATTTCGGCTGGGTTGGCGAGTAGGGTTCGTTTGGAATGTTCGACGCCTTGACCGGTACTTCTTTAACGTCGGTCAGCGGTTTGCCGGTGGCACGGTCGAGCACGTAAATCTGTCCGGCCTTGGTGCCGATCACCACCGCGGGCACGGTTTTGCCGTCCTTGGTGAAGTCGATCAGGCTTGGCTGCATCGGCAGGTCGAAGTCCCAGAGATCGTTGTGCACGGTCTGGTAGACCCACTTTTCTTCGCCGCTGTTGGCGTCCAGCGCCAGGATCGAGGCGCCGTAGGTGTGATCCAGTTTGCTGCGCTCGACCCCATAGATGTCGGTGGACGAACTGCCCATTGGCAGGAAGATTGTGTTGGTTGCCGGGTCATAGGACATCGGCGCCCAGCTGTTCGGCGTGCTGCGAACATAGGTTTTGCCATCGGCCGGTGCCTTTTTATCCTGCGGATTGCCCGGGTCGAACGCCCAGCGCATGGCACCGGTCATCACGTCGAAACCACGGATCACGCCGCCCGGCATGTCGGTCTGCACGTTGTCGGCCACACGACCGCCAACCACCACGGTGGTGCCGGCCATCAGCGGCGCGGATGACAATTGATAGTAGCTGTCGGGCACATCGCCCAGACCGGCCTTCAGATCAACCTGGCCGTTGTTGCCGAAACCCTGGCAGAACTCGCCGGTGTCGGCATCGACTGCGATCAGGCGGGCGTCGATGGTGTTGGTCAGCAAACGACGGGTGCAGTTGGCAGCAGAAGCGGCCGGGGGCTCGGTGACAGGCGAACCGGCCGGTTTGGCGACGGCTGCGCTGGCATCGAAGTAGGCCATGCCACGGCAACGCTGCCAGACTTTGGACTGAGCGTTGATCGCGTTTTTCCAGAGTTCTTTACCGGTGTCGGCATCCAGCGCGATCAAGTTGTTGTGCGGGGTGCAGATGAAGACTTTGTTGCCGATCTGCAGTGGAGTCAGCTGGTCTTCGGCCCCGTTGCCGTCGCTTTCGGCGATGTCGCCGGTGTGGTAGGTCCACGCGACTTTCAATTTGTCGACGTTGCTGCGATTGATCTGGTCCAGCGCAGCGAAGCGACTGCCGCCCTCGGTATTACCGTAGTGCGCCCAGTCTTTCTGCGCCTTTTCCGGCTCCACTGGCGTCAGGCCCGGGCCAGTACCGGTAGGCGCGACGGTCGGGTGCGTAACGAACATGTTGCCCGCGGCCACCGCCAGTCCAACCGCCAGAACAGCCGCAACACCGTAAGCACCGCGACCCGCGACGCCGCCATCGGCGCGTTTGAGCATCGGGTAGACCAGCGCGACCACCAGGCCCACGGCGCTGAACATGAACAGACGCGAGAACACCGGCCAGAACACCAGCCCTGCATCGATCACTGCCCAGATCGCCGTCCCCAGCAGGAACGCCGCAAACAGCCAGGCGCCGGCAGGCTTGCGGCGGGCGATCAGCAGACCGGAAACGGCCATCGCCAGACCGCCGACCAGGAAGTACCAAGAGCCTCCCAGGCTGACCAATTTCACACCGCCAGCGGCCAGTGCCAGGCCGAGCAGGGCGATGATCACGCCCAGCCCGACCAGAATGAATGTTGATATGCCCGAGAGGCGTTGACTCTGCTTCACGTTGAATGTCCCGTTGAAATGAGGGGGCATTATATAGTTAGGTAACTACCTAGTTAAATCACTAATTCAGAATGAAGTGTAGTTTGCTGCTCAATGGCGTGCTCTAGCACCGAAAGCGCAGCCAGCGGGCTCCACGCCAATGTCCAAGGGGCGGTAAAAATTCGCCTTTGTGTCAGCAGAAATGGAATTTGTGACAGCTACAGATAACTGCTGATGCCCGGAGCAACCTCAAGCAGGATTGCAATCAGCCCATGCGTCACTTGATGGAGGGGCTCGACATCCACACGAACTTCGCCGTCCGCCGGACTGTCCAGTCCTTTACATGCACTGGGTGAAGGCGAAAACGACATGACAATGACTGTAGGCGATTTTCTGGTCGAGCGACTGAGCGAGTGGGGCGTGACGCGGTTTTTTGGGTATCCGGGCGACGGCATCAACGGCGTTTTCGGCGCACTGAGCCGGGCGCGGGGAAAGATCGAATTCATTCAAGCGCGGCACGAAGAGATGGCCGCGTTCATGGCCTCGGCGCATGCCAAGTTCACCGGCGAGCTGGGGGTATGTATCGCCACGTCAGGCCCTGGTGCCTCACATCTGATCACGGGACTCTACGACGCGCGCATGGATCACGTACCCGTGCTGGCGATTGTGGGGCAACAGGCCCGCGCGGCACTCGGTGGTCACTATCAGCAGGAGCTCGACCTGCTGTCGATGTTCAAGGATGTCGCCGGTGCCTTCGTGCAACAGGCGTCAGCCCCGGCGCAGGTTCGCCACTTGATCGACAGGGCGGTACGCACGGCTGTCGGTGAGCGGCGCGTCACGGCAATCATCCTGCCCAACGATTTGCAGGACATCGAATATGAAGCTCCGGGACGAACCCATGGCACTGTGCATTCCGGGGTGGGCTATACCAAACCGAAAGTCGTGCCTTATGACGCGGATCTGCAACGTGCCGCCGAGGTTCTGAATGCAGGCGAAAAAGTGGCGATCCTGGTGGGGGCCGGTGCGTTGCAGGCAACCGACCAGGTCATCGCCGTGGCGGAAAAGCTTGGCGCCGGTGTCGCCAAGGCGCTTCTCGGTAAAGCGGTACTGCCGGACGAACTGCCCTGGGTCACGGGCAGCATCGGTTTGCTGGGCACCGAACCCAGCTACAAGCTGATGACCGAATGCGACACCTTGCTGATGATCGGCTCTGGGTTTCCGTATTCTGAATTTCTGCCAAAGGAAGGTCAGGCACGCGGGGTGCAGATCGATTTGCAACCCGACATGCTTAGTTTGCGCTACCCCATGGAGGTCAATCTGGTAGGTGACGCCGGAGAAACCCTCGCTGCACTGTTGCCATTGCTTGAGCACAAAACTTCACGCAAATGGCGCAAAAAGGTCGAGGGCTGGCGCGCTACCTGGGAGAAAACCCTGGAAAAACGCGCCATGGCCAAGGCCGATCCCGTCAATCCGCAACGGGTGGTGTTCGAACTGTCGCCACGTCTGCCGGAACTTTCGATCATCGCCAGCGATTCCGGCTCTTGCGCCAACTGGTACGCCCGCGATCTGAAAGTGCGGCGCGGCATGAAGTGTTCCCTGTCTGGCGGCCTGGCCTCGATGGGCGCCGCTGTGCCTTATGCGATTGCGGCCAAATTCGCGTTCCCGGAGCGTCCCGTGATCGCGCTGGTGGGCGATGGCGCGATGCAGATGAGCAATATGGCGGAGTTGATCACCGTGGCCAAATATTGGCGGCAGTGGGCAAGCCCCAAATGGATCTGCGCCGTCTTCAACAATGAAGACCTCAATCAGGTGACTTGGGAGCAACGGGTCATGGAGGGGGATCCGAAGTTCGAAGCGTCGCAGAGCATTCCCGATGTTCCTTATCACCTGTTCGCCATCTCCATTGGGCTGAAAGGCATATTCGTCGACCGCGAAGACGACGTGGCCGCCGCGTGGGAGCAGGCGCTGGCTTCGGATGTCCCCGTGCTGATCGAGTTCAAGACCGACCCCAACGTTCCACCGCTTCCCCCGCACATCAAGCTCGAGCAAGCGAAGAAGTTCGCCACCACGTTGCTCAAGGGTGATCCGGACGAGGCGGGGATTGTCGTGCAAACCGCCAAACAGGTGTTAGGGGCTGTGCTTCCGCGCAAAAAATGAGTTCCGTCAGGAGCCGCCTCACCCGTCGTGGATTGAATACATCCAATGCGCGTGAGGTCTGCAATAATGAGCACCATTGCGGCACGAGGTCATGTCGAGTGCTCGTGTCGGTATCCGGCAGTTTGATTTGGAGGATTCCATGCGTGACATTATTGATGGCTTTCTGCGTTTTCAGCGCGAGGTGTATCCACAGCGCGTCGAGCTTTTCAAGCAGCTCGCGACAGAACAGAACCCCAAGGCGCTGTTCGTCACGTGCTCGGACAGTCGTGTAGTGCCTGAACTCCTCACACAGCGCGAACCGGGCGAGCTATTCGTGATCCGCAACGCCGGCAACATCGTGCCGTCGTACGGACCTGAACCGGGTGGGGTTTCGGCCACTGTCGAATATGCGGTTGCCGTGCTCGGCGTAAAGGACATCGTGATTTGCGGCCATTCGGATTGTGGGGCGATGGGCGCGATTTCACGCTGCACCTGTCTGGATCATCTTCCGGCCGTTGCCAACTGGCTTCGTCACTCGGATGCGGCGAAAGCGATTAACGCCGCGCATGAATTCGATACGCCACGTGACAAGCTCGATGGCCTCGTTCGCGAAAACGTGATTGCACAATTGGCGAACCTGCGCACTCATCCATCGGTGGCGCTCGCGCTCGAGCAGGGGAGTTTGAATCTGCATGGCTGGGTCTATGACATCGAGGCAGGTTGCATCGATGCGCTGGATGGCGCCACTCGGCGTTTCGTCAAACTTTCCGATTCACCGACCACCGTTGCCGTTGCTGCGCGCAACGTTGATCACGTGTAACAGCGACGGACGAGCCAGGACGGAGATGTCTTCGTCCTGGTCAAGCAGTACCAGGCCCGAGATAAAGGAACTGCCGGCGAACGGAGTCATCGGCAGCGTCGAGCAGTAAACTGCTTGGGCGGATTTTCCTCACGAGACGGATTTTTTACCCCGACGCGACAACCACTTGACGCATTTTTTAGCCATATCGGCATTGCCTCACCTAACCCGTGATTGAACCAGCGGGCTTGTCATCTTTATCTGAGGCTATTGACTCCACTCGTCAGCGCGATGCCGTTGCCCACCTTGACAGTTCAGTTGTCTGGCGAAATACTCGCCCCAAGATTCATATAGATGACTAGATAACAAGGTGAATAAAGTCGATGAATTCTCTTTCCAGTGATGCTCGCCTGCCGCTTTACCAACGCCTGCGTGACCACTTGGCTGAACAGATCGCTAACAACCGCTGGCGTCCAGGCGAGGCTATTCCCACTGAGGCCGCACTGTCAGCGGAATACCAGTTGTCTACTGGCACCGTGCGCAAAGCGGTCGATTCGTTGGTCAGCGAGGGAATTCTTGAGCGGCAACAAGGCCGAGGCACTTTCGTTCGCCGACCCCAGTTTCAATCGTCGTTGTTTCGATTCTTTCGTTTTCAAACCGCTGCCGGCGAACGCCAGGTACCGGAGAGTCGCATTCTGTCCATCGAAGCAGTAGCCGCGCCTTCAGCTGTAGCCCAAGCGTTAGGGTTACCGGTCGAAGCGCCGGTTATCCGCATTGTCCGTGTTCGATTGCTCGAAGTTCAGCCCGTGCTTGCCGAAGAGATCTGGCTGCCGCGCAACCGCTTTCAAGCACTGCTGGAAGTTGACCTCAGCCGGAAAGGCCCACTGCTATATCCGATCTACGAAGAAATCTGCGGTCAGGTCGTCGCCTACGCCGAAGAGACACTCACGGCTGAATCGGTGAGTGAGGTGCATGCTCGACTGCTGCAGGTACCGGTCAGCAGCCCAGTGGTAGTGATCGAGCGATTGGCTCGTGATTACGCCGGCACACCACTGGAGTGGCGTCGTTCCCGTGGGCATGCGGAGCACTTCCGATACAGCGTGGATATCCGCTAGCACCTACCTGTGTAGTGAATCGTTGAGCGGCGAGTAAGTCGCCGCTGGTTTCCTGTTTATTGCCAAAAATGGCCCTGTAGCGGAGCGGTTCGCTTTCGGCTGCCTTAAGTTCCACTTATAAGGATAAGAATCATGTTCAGCTGGTATCGCCAAATCACTCCTCGGGAGCGCAAAACGTTTTGGGCCTGCTTCGGCGGATGGTCGCTCGACGCACTGGAAGTACAAATGTTTGGCTTGGCGATTCCGGCGCTGATCGCCGCATTCGCCCTGACAAAGGGTGACGCGGGACTAATCAGTGGCGTTACGCTGGTTACTTCGGCCATCGGCGGATGGGTAGGGGGGACATTGTCCGACCGCTACGGCCGGGTACGCACGCTGCAATGGATGATCTTGTGGTTCTCGTTCTTCACCTTTCTGTCGGCGTTCGTCACTGGTTTCCATCAGTTGCTGATCGTCAAAGCACTTCAAGGCTTCGGCATTGGCGGTGAGTGGGCGGCCGGCGCGGTGCTGATGGCCGAGACCATCAACCCTGGACTTCGTGGCAAGGTAATGGGTACGGTGCAAAGCGCCTGGGCTGTGGGTTGGGGCCTGGCGGTCGGTGTGTTTGCGTTGATTTATTCGTTCGTGCCGCAGGATATGGCCTGGCGTGTGATGTTTATCGTTGGCTTGCTGCCGTCGTTCCTGATTATCTGGGTACGGCGCAATGTTGAGGAGCCTGATAGTTTCCAGCGCCTGCAAAAAGAAAAAGCCATCCCGCAAAGTTTCTTCAAATCCCTGGCAGGTATCTTCCGTCCTGAACTGATTCGCGTGACGCTATTCGGTGGTCTGTTGGGCTTGGGCGCGCACGGTGGTTACCACGCAGTGATGACCTGGCTGCCGACGTTCCTCAAGAGCGAGCGTAACCTCTCGGTGCTGAACTCTGGTGGTTACCTCGCAGTGATCATCTTCGCCTTTTGGTGCGGATGCGTGGTCAGTGGATTTTTGATCGACCGCATTGGCCGTCGTAAAAACATCGTGCTGTTCGCGTTGTGCTGTGTCGTCACTGTGCAGTGTTACGTGTTCCTGCCACTGACCAATACCCAGATGCTGTTCCTGGGGTTCCCGCTCGGCTTTTTTGCGGCCGGTATTCCCGCAAGCCTTGGCGCGTTATTCAACGAGCTATACCCGGCAGACGTGCGCGGTGCCGGTGTGGGCTTCTGCTACAACTTTGGCCGAGTGCTGTCAGCGGTATTCCCGTTCCTGGTCGGCCACATGAGCGACTCCATGTCCCTTGGCTCTGCGATTGGTATCGACGCCGGGATTGCCTATGGCGTGGCGGTGATCGCGGCACTTTGTCTGCCGGAAACCCGTGGACGCAGCCTCGAAGCTTCAAATACATCGGTGGCAGTAGCGATCAACGGCAACGAGAGTGCGCGGGCCTGATGCCCATTACCTTCTATTAGATGAATGCTATGACTGATACCTGCTCTACACCGATCACCGGCATCGACTCCCATGCTCATGTGTTTAGCCGTGATCTGAATTTGATCGGTGAACGGCGCTACACCCCTGATTACAACGCCACGCTTGAGCAGTATCTGACGCACTTGCACGCTCATGGCCTAAGCCATGGCGTATTGGTGCAACCGAGCTTTCTCGGTACTGACAATAGCTACTTGCTGGCGGCGTTGAGGCAAGCGCCGGATCAGTTGCGAGGCGTGGTTGTGCTGGAGCCAGGCGTCAGTCGCGCCATGTTGAATGACATGGATCGCCTGGGCGCGGTCGGCGTTCGCTTGAACCTGATGGGCAAGGCGTTACCTGATTTTCGTAACAGTGCCTGGAGAGCGTTTTTCAGCCACATTGCTGATCTTGACTGGCATGTCGAATTGCATCGGGAGGTAAAGGATCTGCCTGGGCTGATTCATCAATTGGCCCCGTTCGGTTTGAAGTTGGTGATCGATCACTTTGGCCGGCCGGATGCCAATTCGGGCGTCGATCAGCCCGGTTTTTGCGAGTTACTGGAGTTGGGGTCAAAAGGTTCGATCTGGATGAAGGTATCGGGAATCTATCGTTTGGGAGGTACGCCGCAACAGAACATCAATTTCGCTCGAGTGGCATTACCGCTGCTGGAACAAAGTTTTGGCGTTCGCCAGTTGGTGTGGGGTAGCGACTGGCCGCATACGCAGCATGAGCAAAGCATCGGTTTTCGCACCGTAGTCGATCAGTTAAAAGCCCTGGAGTGTTCGCCGCAGGTTAGCTATTCGCTTCTGGTGCAAGCCCCTCGAAGGTTGTTCGGTTTTGCGAAAGGCAAAAGCTGAAACTTGCGCCTGCATTCGCAAATGCCCATTCATCTCTCCCATTTAAATCAATACCTACAGAACGTTCGACGTGCGACGTTGCATTAAAACCTGCCGTGCCTCATCGGGACGTTTTGTGTAGCAGCTGATTCCAATTACAAAAGAGCAGATTCCATGAACATGTCATCCGAAATCGAAATTGAACCCACCCAAACGAAGCTTCGCTTATTACATGCACCGACAGGCGTTACGGTTTCAAACTTTTCTTTCAAATCCGAGTGCAGTTTTTGCGTCGGCCCAACCGAGATCCTTTCATGACCCCCTTAGATATAGACCTGTTACTGACCGCATTGGTGAGCGTCCTGGTGCTGGTGGGGCTCATCGTGTCACGTCTCAAAATGCACCCGCTCCTGGCCTTGCTGGTGGTTTCCGTGGGCGTCGGCTTTGCAACCGGAATGGAGCCGGAATCCATCGTCTCCCACGTGATCACCGGCGCCGGAAAGACACTGGGTGCAGTAGGGGTGGTCATCGCGCTTGGAGCGATGCTGGGCAAAATTCTTGCTGACGCAGGTGTCACAGAGCAGATCGCCGAGGTCATCCTCAAGCGGACATCGGATCGGATGATCCCTTGGGCCATGATGATGGTTGCATTTGTAATTGGTATTCCCATGTTTTTCGAGGTAGGCCTGGTGATCATGCTGCCGCTGATATTCAGCGTGGCGCGAAAACTGGAAAGCCAGGCTCGCTTCAAAGGTTCAGCGTATGTGTATGTGGGTGTTCCGGTGATTGCGGCACTTGCAGCCATGCACGGGATGGTACCGCCGCACCCTGGCCCCTTGACGGCCATCGCCGCGCTCAAAACCTCGGTTGGGCCCACAATGCTCTATGGCTTCCTTGCCGCAATTCCTGCAATGATTTTGGGCGGCCCGCTTTATGGCGCATTCATTTCGCCGCGTATGAGCACCCGGCCGGATCAGGTTTTGCTGGATCAGTTCACCCTGGCTGAAAAAGCCGACGATCAACCAAGCACCAGCGTATGGCTTGGCGTGCTGGCAGCCTTGCTACCGGCGATCCTGATGCTGATTCATGCCGTCGCCGAGATGCTATTACCCAAGGGCAATGCAATCCTGAAGATGGCCAGTTTCTTGGGCAATCCCCTGATAGCCATGCTTCTGGGCGTTCTGTTCGCAGGGGCGAGTCTGGTACTCGCGCGAGGTGGCGATGCAGGGCAACTGCGCGAATCCCTGGGCAAGAGCCTCAAGCCCATCGCTTCAATCATCATGATCATCGCCGGCGGTGGTGCCTTTCAGGAACTGCTGACCAGCGCCAAGGTAGGCGATGCCATTGTGCACCTGACCCAGCAGTCTGCGTTCCCTCCGCTGATCCTGGGTTGGTTGATCGCCATGCTGCTCTCGGTATCTACCGGTTCAGCCACTGTAGGTATCGTTGGTGCTGCGGGTTTGCTGGCGCCGCTTGCAGGTGCTGATCCCAGCCTCAACCTGCCGCTGCTAGCCTTGTCCATAGGCTGTGGCTCGCTGTTCTTCAACTATGCGAACCATGCGGGCTTCTGGATGGTGAAGGAATCCTTTGGCATGACTATGGGCGAAGCCACCAAAACCATTTCGGTGGTTCAATCCATCGTAGCCGTGGTCGGTTTGATTGTGGTGTTGATGTTGAATGCGGCTGTCACGGTGACTTGAGTCAGGATCTGTTCGCAGATAGCAACCGTGCCCGAGCGAGTCAGTCGAGGGGTCAGGCACAGGCTCCTCTACCACAGGAGCAGACACTTGCTCTTCGGGCTCAGGCTTAACCAGCACTTGTGTACAGGAGATACAAAATGCACATCGATTGGATCAACTTCACACCCTGGACGTCATTAGGCGGCGGCGCCTTGATAGGGCTGGCGGCCAGCTTGTTCGTTCTCGCTAATGGTCGTATCGCGGGCATCAGCGGCTTGCTAGGTAGCGTGATGCAATTTGATAGTGAAGGCTGGAGCGAAAAGGCGTTGTTTCTTCTTGGTCTTTTACTTGCGCCCTTGTTGTGGGGAGCGTTGACCGTTTTGCCGGAAATAGAGATCAAGACAGAGTGGCCGGCCCTGATTATTGCGGGGCTGCTCGTCGGCGTGGGAACCCGTTACGGCTCGGGCTGTACGAGTGGTCACGGCGTGTGCGGGATCTCCCGGTTGTCTCCTCGCTCCATCGTGGCAACGGTGTGTTTTATGACCGCCGGCTTCGCAACGGTGTACGTCATTCGTCATGTTTTGGGAGCTTGAAGATGATCAAGTTGAGCGCATTTTTTGCAGGGTTGATCTTTGGCTTAGGTCTACTCCTGGCAGGCATGGCGAACCCTGCCAAGGTATTGGCTTTTCTTGATGTCGCCGGAGCTTGGGATCCGTCACTTGCTCTGGTGATGGGAGGGGCGATTGCAGTGGCGATTATTCCCCTGAATTGGGCGCGCAAGAACAAGCAATCCTTGCTGGGTGCCCGCATGCAGATACCCGTAAAGCGAGAGCTGGACTCCCGCTTGATTGGCGGCAGTCTAGTGTTCGGTGTTGGTTGGGGAATTGCGGGGATTTGTCCTGGGCCGGCTGTAGCTACTCTGCTGACGGGGCACTGGCAAATAATCATTTTCGTGTTGGCTATGTTGGCCGGTATGTATTTGTTCTCTGTATTGGAAAGCCGACGCGTGTGTTGATCAGGTGATAACCATGGACGTAAATGACGGAAACGCTGTCCGATACCTCCACCCTCCGAGTGTTCTATTGAGACGCCGCTCCCTGATATCAGAATCGCGTTGCAAGTCTGAGCATCAGCGCATGAGATCTGGAGTCGTCCCCCAATCCGTATGACCCTTGATAGGTCACGCCTGTCGTCAAGCCACCGGGCAGTGAGAAGTCAGCTCCCAGTGCGACGGTCATCAGGTTTTCGCTTTGCCCCTGGGTGGACACGCCATAGGTGGCGTCACTGATGTCGGCGTACCCCATGTGCGCCGTGCTGTCACCGCTGAAGGTGTGGCTGTATTCGAGGCGACCACGCAGCGTCACTTCCGTCGGCTTCAGCGACAGGCCATATTGCCCCCGCAAACCACCGGTTCCGGACAACACGCTCATGCGTTGTGCCGCGTATGCAAGGTCGAACGCGCCGCTGCCGGATTCGCGAAATCCATCGAGCTTCGTCGATGACACGTCGACACGGCCATAAGGTGCGATACGCCAGGTGTCTTCCCTGAATTCATAACCCGAGCTGAGCGAGCCGAAGATCTGATCGCCGTCACGCGAGCCCTTGGCGTATCCGCCGTTATCGGTCACATAGCGGCGACTGTCGAACGACAGGTTGCTATACCCAAGCAAGCCGTCGATGAACACGCGGCCAGGGTGGAAGCTGCCGTAGATCGCGCCGCTGAATGAATCGCCTTTGCTGTGGCTGCCTTCGGAGCCGATATCGCTGGAGTCCCGGCCGTACCCGAAACCGATGCCGGCGGTGAAGGCATCGAAGAAGCGATAGTCGACGCCGGCGCTCATACCGACCATGGTGCTGTCGAGCTTCACATCGTCTCGGCGGGTATCACTGACGTTGACGTAGCCACCACTCCAGAACGACAGGTTCTCATCTCCCAGCAATCCGCTGTTTGAGCCGGGGGCTGCGGACAATTGTGGGGAGGCTGTGCGATCGCTGCCACTGAGTGACGACAGTGCCTGGTACATCTCCGAGGCGCTGGTATTGCCGGTGCGTGACTGGCGTGATTGCGGCAAGCCGAGTTGCAGGTTGAAGCTGCTGCCACGACGGTTCTCTTTGTCGTGCAGTTGTTCGAGGCGGTCGTTGAAGTTGTCGATCTGTGCGCGGGCAAAACGTGCGGCACTTTGCGCTTGGGCGCCGAGCATGCCGATCACTTCCTGGTCTTTGCTCGGGTCGGAACGTCCGGCCACTTGCAGCGTCAGGGTGATGGGTTGCGACGCGCCCCAGCGATTGCTGAGGGTGTAACGGATGATCGCAGCGCCTGAAGCTTGTGCGGCAGCCACAAATGTCAGACTCGTCCCGCTGAGCGTCGTCTGTCCCATGGCTTTGGAAGGCGTGTCCACCAATGCCGCGCCGGTGAATGGCCCGCCGCTGATGCCATCCGCCAGGTTCACGGTGACTGCCTGCCCGGCGTACAAGGATGCGCTGCGGTCGGCGCCGCTTGGCAACGTGCCGCCGATGCTCAGGCTGTAAGCGACATTGAGCGTCGCACCGGTGGCGTCCGTGATTTGCACGGCAATGGTCGCCGAGCCTGCTTCCGAAGGTGTGCCGGAAATTGTCCCGGAGGAGGCATCGATGTTCAGGCCCGACGGCAGACCAGTGGCGCTGAAACGATAGGGGCTGCTGCCACCGCTTACGCTCAATGCTTGTGAGTAACGGGCACCGATTGTTGCCGCTGGCAGCGATCCGGCGGCGGGGGAAACGATCAGGGTAGGGGCTGAAATCGTCAGATTGACCGTCGCTGCCGGCGAGGTGCCTGAGGCATTACTGGCGGTGTAGGTGAAGCTGTCCGTCCCGGAGAACCCGGCCACTGGCGTATAGGTGATCGTCAGGCCTCGGGCCATCGCACTGCCGTGCATTGGTGCAGTGACAACCGCGACCGACGTGGCTGTTCCTCCCGCCAGAGACAGCGCAATACTGCCGCTGCTATTGGCAGCGATGGCGGCGGAAACCGGGTTGGCCACAGGCACTGGCCCACCCGCAATGCTCAGCGTGTAATTGGCATTGCCGACGGCGCCATGTTGATCCGTCACGCTGACAGAGAGGTTGTAGCTGCCAGGACTGGCGGGCGTACCACTCAGAACGCCACTGGCTGCATCGAGAGTCAGCCCTGCGGGAACTCCGGAGCTTGTATAGCTGTAAGGCGCCGAGCCCCCGGTCGAGCTGAATGATTGACTGTAGGCCGTTCCCGCCTGACCGGCAGGCAACGCACCGGCAGCCGGGGTCAACACCAGTGTCGGCGCCGTCACCGTTAGCGTGACCGTCGCGGGGGAGGAGGTGCCCGACAAGTTACTGGCGGTGTAGGTGAAGCTATCTGGGCCTGAGTAACCTGATGCCGGCGTATAGCTGATGGAGGTGCCGCTGGCGGTGGCAAGCCCGTGTAAAGGGGCGGATGCAACGGCAACCGACGTCGCAGTGCCGCCTGAGAGGGCCAAAGTGATCGGATTGCCGGAACTGTTGGAAGCCACGGTCGCGGAGACATTGCTCGCATCCGGCGCAGCGACGGCCCGAGTGACCGTGATGGTGTACAGGTGCGTGGTACTCCCGTCCTGGGCAGTACCCAATACGCTGATCGTGTTCGACCCCGTGTTCAGGCTGATTGCTGGCGATGTAGCACCCGAGCCCACACTCATTCCGTTGATCGTGATCGTAGCGTTACTGTCGGAGGCCGTCGGCGTGAAGGTGATTGAAGATACGTTGCTCGCGACCGCGACATTGTAGGTACTGGTGCCCGATGAAAATGAAGGCGACAAGGTACCGGCTGAAGGGATCAGGTTCGACAGGGTGGCATCGCTGGAAACCGCCGCACCACAGTTGATGGTCACCGTGCTCAGGTAGGTGCCGACCTTGGTGCTGATGAACAGCCCGTTGGTCAGATTTGCAGCCGAAGCACTGCCCGCATGACTACCTGCACTGCCGGTGTTGCTGCGGTAGTCGAAGTAGGGCGAGAACGTGGTCGGGTTGCGCAGGATCACGTTATCGGCGGACGACGGATTGCTGTTGCCGACGTTGCCGCCGTTGTCACTGAACGTGACCGAGACGCTCTCGCCGGCAGAAAAGGAACCAGCAGGAAAGGAGCGAGAAAAGCTACCCGAACCGCTCAAACCGTTGAGCGTCGTGCAGCTGGCCGATAACGCGTACGCCGAAGATGAAACAAACAGCAGGCTGCAAATGGCGAGTGCCATGAACACAAAAAATCTGGAAACCCTGAATGAAACGTACCGACCGTTCAGTACCGTTGTTTTGCAGACAAGCTTTTGCGTTGAATACATGCAGAGAAACCTGATTCAGAGGCGGAGCGCGCGCGATGCTGCCCATTCTGGCGACTCGTACGATATCGACTGCGCAGAATGAGTCTTTAAGCCGTAGTTAGAGGTGACTTGCGTGAATCTGAATGGCAGCGGGGAAGAGGTGAAAGCGCAGAGCGCCGCTCTAAAGGATGCTCCGGACATCACTATCGCCCAGAGCGGCGCCTTGTTTGACCGAATAGGTTTCTACCGAGGTATCAAAACATCTTCTTTAACATAATATACATTACACGTAACAAAATATTACAACGTGAAACCGCTTCGCTGATCAACCCGAATCCATTCTCGCCATTCAGCAATCTGGATGCTTTCCAGATTCCGCCCGGTACGTGGAACTGCAGTTGCTGTCCAGCCAGGACGTCACTACCCATCACCAATGTCTGTAGTGAACCGTCTGCATGAATCAGGCTGTATTCGATGGCGTCGCCCAGATGGAAATAATGCAGGATGTCGGAATGATTGAAATGAAACTGGCCCACCGGCGATTCCTCGGTCAGCAAGTAGTAAATCGACGTCATCAGATACCGCGGTCCGCCGATAGTTTCGAGCATGTCCCGGTGGTCGGCCTGATAGGTTCTGCGAAAAAAACCGCCTTCAACGTGCGGTTCCAGATCCAGAGCAGTGATCACGTCCTTGGCGGTCATATGACTTAGTTTCATAGGCTTTCCCAGTCATTTTCGATGTGCTTCGTGTATAGCTCAACTAAACATCTATTTACTTGAGCTAACTATAAGCGCTCCTGGAGCAGGAGGATTTGCTGTCACATCTGCCCTCCTTTGGCTCAAAACTATGCGGCCGCAGCTAGTGAGACCGACGCCCTCAGGTTTTTCCCTGCAGTTGATTTTAATCAAACACACATGCGCGCTTCTCGACGAAATTAATCCTCGACGTTCGCGGTCAATGCCGACCATTCCGTCTCGTGGAGGTACGTCATGGCTACTCAACTACAAGACATCCAACCGGGCGCTACCCCCGCCCAACATCCCCCACTGGCCGGCAGCTTACCCAAAACCGAGCCCAAGCGACTCACTCTGAGCCTTCTGGTCGCTCTGGTGGTGGGATCGATGATCGGCAGCGGGATTTTCAGCCTTCCTCAAAACATGGCGGCCAGCGCCGGGGCCGGGGCGATCCTCATTGGCTGGCTGATCACCGGCGGCGGCATGCTATCGCTGGCACTGGTCTATCAGTCCCTGTCCAACCGCCAGCCGGCATTGGATAACGGTGTGTTTGCCTATGCTCGGGCACTCGGTGGTGACTTTCTCAGTTTCAACTCTGCCTGGGGCTACTGGATCAGTGCCTGGATCGGCAACGTCAGCTATCTGGTGATTCTGTTTGCCGCGCTCAGTTACTTCTTTCCAGCATTTGGTGAAGGCAATAACAAAGCAGCGATTGCCGGCGCGTCAGTGGTGCTCTGGTCCTTGCACTGGATGATCTTGCGGGGCATGCGTACGGCGGCTCGTGCCAATGCCTTGAGCACCGCGGCCAAGATTGTGCCGCTGTTGCTGTTCATCGGCTTCGTGATCGCGGCGTTCCGGCGCGACACGTTCGCCATGGACTTCTGGGGAACACCGGGGCTGGGCAGCACTCTCGACCAAGTCAAAAGCACAATGCTGGTGACGGTTTGGGTGTTTATCGGCATCGAAGGCGCCAATGTGTTTTCTGCCCGCGCGGCAGAGCGCGCCGATGTCGGACGCGCCACTGTCATCGGTTTTATCATCACCTTATTGTTGTTGATCGCGGTGTCCCTGCTGTCACTGGGCATACTCAAACAACCGGAACTGGCCGCCCTTAAAAATCCTTCGATGGCCGGCGTACTGCAGGCCGCCGTCGGACCATGGGGTGCCGTGCTGATCAGCATCGGTTTGATTGTTTCGGTCGGTGGCGCCCTACTCGCCTGGACACTGCTGGCGGCTGAATCGGTGTTCACACCGGCGAAAGAAAAGGTCATGCCACCGTCGCTTGGTAAGGAGTCCGCCCGGGGCGTGCCTGCCCACGCTTTGTGGCTGACCAACGGATGCATCCAGCTGTTTTTGCTGTTGACGCTTTACTCGAGCGCCAGTTACCTGGCACTGATTTCTCTTGCCACCTCGATGATCCTGCTGCCCTACCTGCTCAGCAGTCTGTATGCATTGAAAATGACCTGGCAGGGCGAAACCTACGCCGGTCATCGCGCCTTGCAAGTGCGAGACCTGGCCATCGCGCTGGTCGCCACGCTGTATTGCGTCTGGTTGCTGTACGCCGCAGGCCCCAAATACTTGCTGCTCAGCGCGTTGCTCTACGCCCCTGGCTCACTGATCTACCTGGGCACACTGAAAGCCCGTGAGGGTCAGCCTCTTGGCGGTCCCGAGACAGGTTTGCTGATCATCATCTGGATCGCAGCGGCCTATGCGGGCTGGATGCTGTGGTCCGGGACGTTGACGCTGTAAGGAGTTCTTTCAGTCTGCGCGGTTCGCCGACAGGACGTCCGACGCTGCGCCTTCAATCCGAGAGGAGTACCGAAAATGAGCAATTCCTTGAAAAAGATGCAGGAACATGCGGAAGCAAAATCCAGTCAGGTGCCCGTGACGACCGATATCTGGCGCCCACTCGAAAAGCTGCGGCAGCAGGTTGATCACCTGTTCGAGGATTTTCACCGTGGATCATTGATGTCACCCTTCAGCCGCGGGCTGTTTGATGTAGAACCGTTCTTCTCGCGTGACGTCTTCTCCCCCAGCATGCCGGCCGTGGATATCACCGAAAAGGATAAAAGCTTCGAAATCACGGCCGAACTGCCCGGCATGGACCAGAAGAACATCGAAATCAAACTGTCCAACGGCAGCCTGATCATCAAGGGCGAAAAGAAAGAGGACAAGGAAGAAAAACGCAAGGGCTATTACTTGAGCGAGCGTCACTATGGTTCCTTCGAGCGTGTGTTCAACCTGCCCAAAGGGGTCGACGCCGAGAAGATCGATGCGCACTTCAGCAAAGGCGTATTGAGCATCTCGCTGCCGAAAAAGCCCGAAGCGATGAAAGCGGACAAGGTCGTGCCGATCAAGGGCGAATGAATCCGCAGATGTATGCCCCTTGCCGGAAAACTGGCAAGGGGCTTTTTCTTGGGCCTCAGCCTCTGAAAATGTCGAACGGCTCGATCTTCAGCACCTTGCGAATGCCCAGGTAGCTGGAAAACCCGGCAATCAACAGCACCAGACCAAACGCCAGTCCCAGATTCCAGAAAGTGACGATCGCAGCGTAGTTGGGAAGATAGGTTCGTGCGATGACGATCATCAGAGTCACCAGTCCGATGCCCAGACCATAACCGGTCATCGCGGTGAACATGGCCATGAAGAAGATCATGTAGACCATCTCCCGGTTCTTGGCGCCGATGGCTTTCAAAGCGGCAAACTTATCCAGGTTTTCCAGAATGAAACTGTAGAACGTCTGACCGGAAATCGACAGGCCGACCAGAAAACTGATGACTGTCATCATCAGAATATTGGTCCCGACACCGGTCTGATAGATGTAGAAGTCGGCAATACGCCGGTTGAACTCATCCCTGGTCAGGGCGATGTAGCCCAACCGCGCCACTTGCTGCTTGATGGCTGCCTCACCTTGCCGGCTTCTGGGCTTGAGCAAGATGTATGACACGGTGAAGCGTGTCGTAGGGATGTATTCGATGGCACGCCGGTAGGTTGTGTAAAGCGTCGGCACTCCGGTCAATCCACCGACCAGAACCCTGGCGATGCCGACGATGATGCCCCGGTGGTCGTTGAGCTCGAACGAGGTACCGATGGCAGGGTTGCCCAGTTTTGCGAATTCAGCATCGTGAACCACGATGAACGCGTTTTCGGCGTAGATATCCTCGATGGCGCCCTGCTCCAGGGCCGGACGACCGAGCAGGCTGGTGTCGTCCAGACCAATCACGCTAACCCCTTGATATGTGCCATTTTCCAGGCGCACCTGGGCGCTGCCAATGAATACCGGGACGGCGTATTCCACCTGCTGCATGCTGCGCACTGCGTCCAGCAGGTAGTCCGGCAACGGGATGGCAATCGTCGGGGTGTTGACCGCCGGATCGATGATCCACATCGGTGCTCCGACATTGGTGACCGTCGAATAGGCGCGGTTCAGGATGCCAGCGAACATGGCGGTCATTTGCATCATCAGGAACACTGAGAAGGTGATACCCACCAGTAACGCCGAGAATTTGGCGCGATCATTGACTAGGAGTTTGTACCCGATGCGCAGAATTCCACTGTATTTCATGGCCAGTTTCCGCTAATGCCAGTATCGGGCCGGTTCCACCAGCCACCGCCCAGCGCCACGAACAACGCAACCGTGTCCTGATGCCGCTGCGCCAATGCTTGAAGGTAAGCAATATCGACCTGATGCAACTGCACGTTGGCCACGAGCAGATCCAGATAGGTCACCAAACCCGAGCGATAGTTGGCCTGTAATAATCTCAAGGCCTCTCGGGCAGCGGCCTGCGCCTCGGCCTGCTTCTGTAACGTTTGCGCATCGAGCTCTATTGCCCTGAGCACATCCGCCACCTGCGCGAAAGACTCCAGCACCACTTGTCGGTAGTTCGCCGCTGCTTGCTGATAGGCGTCAATTGCCGACTGGCGGCTGTACCACAGGCGCCCTCCCTGAAACAGCGGAATATCGATCGACGGCCCGAAGTTCCAGAATCGTCCGGCACCGGCAAACAGTGAACCGGTGTACGACCCAGCCGCCCCGTAGGTACCGCTCAAGCTGAAGCTGGGAAACATAGCCGCCGTGGCGACACCGATTTGCGCGCTGGCCTGATGCAATTGCGCCTCGGCGGTGAGGATATCCGGACGCTGGCGCACTAGGTCGGAAGGCAGACTGACCGGCAGATCGTGCGGTAACGA